>NZ_LGIU01000037.1 GCF_001187915.1 Arthrobacter sp. RIT-PI-e
CCGCTCGGGAAGCAGACCGATCTGGTGGTAGTGGCGGATCGTCCTGGCCGTGGTGCCGACGAACGCCGCGGCGTCACCGATCAGGACCTGACGGGGCGGGGCCGGGAACGAGTACATGACGGGGCCTTTCGGAGCGGGTCGGAACGTACTTCGAGCAGATCACATGACGCTACGGCAGCAGCAAACCCGACCCTCACGTAGCACACCACTTAGAAACCCTTTGGGAAGGGAACCCTCCACCGGGGACGCACAAGGATCCCCGAGCATATGTCGTGGAGGGGCATCCGAAGTAGCTCTATCAGTCAGCGTTCCGAGTAGCCTCGCTACCTTCTATCGGATCATCGCTCGAGGAACCATCGTCGTAGTAGTACCTCGTATGAGGTGCCGGCTTACGGAGGAGGGTCTGACGGTACTCCTCTGTTCTTGTAGCTGATTCGCTGCCCCAGTCAGCTCCGAAATGAACGCCAACGGCAACAGCCAAGATCGTCGCGGTCGCGCCGCCCGCTGCTGCCCCGAATAGCCATCCAACAAGGGCAGCTACCGCAATGGCAACCAGGAACACCGCAGCGAAAGGTAGCGCTCTTACTCTCACAGATGAAGAGTATCCGTCTACCCATCTGAGACGGCGGAATGAGAAACGTCCCGCAACGGCGGGATCGGCATACGAACGAGGCGGCTTCCTGCGGACCACTTGGTGAGGAATACTGCCCATATGTCGCCTCCGTCGAAGAGACCGTATGATCACCCATTCCAGACGTGGACGGGCGTAGCCCTCGGGGTGTGCGTCATCACCCCGCCACTACTGCGGCTCGACGAACAAGGTTGGACAGGCCCAAGCATCTTTCTTGTGATTGCCGGCGCGACGCTGATTATCACTTGGAGTACGAGATGGCTCCGGCAGAAGCAGCGTAGGAAACAAGAGTATTCAGTAAGAGACGATCGCTCGACTTCCTCCATGACTGACCTTGAGTAACAGCCCAGTAAGGGATCCCTCAGCGGGCCGTTAGGTCTACGTCGCAACTTCTGCCGGTGGAGTCGCCGTCGATTGTGAAGTCTAGGTGCAGCATGACGGCATGTGACGGTGGTGCTGGCGTGTACACGCGCATGTCATCCCACCCAGTGCCGTCGCCGACCATCCGGAACCCTGACGGCTCGTACTGAGTGCCCTCGTCGTCCGTAAGGGTGGCGGCTACTCTGCTGAGGTTGCTCAGCTTGGGAGGACCGTCTTTCTGGGCTTCCACCGCTTCTGCCACTAGGTCCTCGAAGCTTCGGGTCTGAGCCATCTCCGCGTCGTGACTTACTGTCTCGTACCCTCGCGCTGCGCTGAAGTAGACCACTACGCAGGGGGTACCGGATGGAACATCCACGTGCTGGGGAGCTTTCGTGACGTCGATTCCTGCGAGGCGAACATTCACCTTCCCGATGGTCGCAACGATCAGGTTCCCTGGTGCGCGCACGATGGTTGTCATGAGTCAGCCTAACTCTCGGCCACTACACATCACCTCGTATGAGGATCCTGCACCGGACATCTCAGGCGGCGGCCGCAGGGTCGTACAGCGATCCTGCCTCGAGTCGACGCGCGAAGTTCGAGAGCGCATGGTCTCGCAGTGCCGAGTCACCGCCGAGCGCTGCGGCCGCGGCCACCTGCAAGGGAAGTGAGGCTCGCAGGACCTTCGCCCGCGAAAACACGTCAGCGTCGACGATGTCCTGGACGTTCGCTGCGCCATAGAACCCAATGAGAGGAGCGACATCAACGGCAGGGTCCGCCACACACGCATTATCGAAGTCGATAAGGCCTGGTCTGCCAGAGGTGTCCCACAGAATGATATGCGGACCGAAATCACCGTGAACCAGCGAGGGCACCACTGGTTCGTCGAGGTTTATCACCTCCCGCACTATGCCCCGTGCAGCGTCCTTCACGGCGGTAGTTGATTCAGCGGTGATCCGCTCAACGAGGTCAGGCCAGGATGCTGCACCGCACCACGCGCGTACCGGTGGCAAGCTCGACGGGGGTATTCGTGCGGACCGAAGATCGTCGAGAACAGCAGCGACGTGGTCTTTGACGTCATCCCATGGCCGATCCGTGTCATGGGCTCCCTCGACGTAGGTGCAAGCCATCGCTGACCATGTGCCTCCGGTGTGAACGCGGAGGAGGTGCGGGACCCGCGTTGTGAGTCCGGCATCGCTGATCACGCGAACGGTGGTGCTGTTCCGGGCAGTGAGTTCTTGATGGTTGCCGGCGAAAGACACACGCACAACGCTGGTCGATCCGAGAACCGCGACGTGATGGAATGCCCCGTGTTTATTCACAGAGTTGGCCCACGCAAGGTCCGGCCAAACATTGCGAAGAGCAGACCAAGCCGAGGACGCGTCCTGTTCGAGAGTGCTCATGGTCAGAAGTCTGTCACCGCTGAGCGCTCCGGTAATGGATCCTCATCCGGGACCCGTGGCGGACATCGCTCGTCGTTACGTCCTATATCTTGACGGTGATTCCTGAATACTTCGAGAAATGGGGAACCTTTTGGCTGGCTGCGGACACTACAGAGTATGAGCGTCAGTGATGAAGAGGTGTGGGCCGAGGTGCTGGCAGGGAGGGGACACGCGTTCGGAGAGGTCTTCGACCGTCATCGCTCCCGCCTTTACCGGCACTCCCGCGGACTGGCCTCGTCGTGGTCGGACGCAGACGACGTCGTTGCTGTGACGTTTCTGGAGGCTTGGCGCAAACGCGACGACATCCGCTTCGTGGACGGTTCGATGCTGCCCTGGCTCCTTCGAACGGCGACGTTCACAGCGAGCAACTTGACCCGAGCCTCGCGGCGCCACAAAGCCGCGCTCCAACGCCTTCCCCCAGGGGACACACAACCGGATCACGCGGAGCAGTTCGACGACGGTGAAGCAGTAACAGCCCTCGGGAAGCTTTCCCTCCTCGACCAGCAGATCCTCACACTGTGTGTCCTCGAAGGCATCAGTGTGGAGGACGCTGCCCGGGTCCTGGGCGTACGCCCAGGCACGATCAAGTCCCGTCTCTCACGAGCCAGAGCGCGGCTGCGGGAGTCCTTGAGCGAATCAACCACAGCACTGCGTCCGGAAGGTGCGACCCATGTCCTCTGAATTGCCTACCACCACTCGCGACGCCAAGCTACGACACATGCTCGTTGCGACCGCCTCAGCTGCCCCCATACGCCCACGACGCCGCTGGAGGGTCGCCGCCCCGATCGCCGCCTTCGCCCTGGCAGGAGCGTTGACGGGAACGGTGTCCGCCACCGCACTGAATACAACGAACGCACCGCAGAATGACCCGCCTGTCTCCATGGACAACTCAGTCGCCATGTTCGTGCACTACGACACGCAGCTCATCGGAGAGCCGGTACAAGTCAGCGGACAAGACGAAACCGTCATCCCACTCGGAGCGAAACCAGAAGGTGCAACCGAGCTAGCCGTCATCCTCCGCTGCCAGGGTGCCGGCACCTTCAACGTCTTCATCGACGGTCAACCTAAGGTGACCGTAGTGTGTGACGAGGACTCGAGCGCCACTGCGGGTGGCGGGAGCTACTTCAGCGTGGAGGACAGGCCCACCCACGCAGTAACGGTCGACGCCGGTGATGGAGAGCGATACGAGGTCTGGGCTTCCTGGGCCGCTCGCGCCGTTCCTCCTGCACCATCGCCCGAACAGACAGAAGCGATAGCCGATGGTGAGGTCAACGAAGCGGAGTACCACGCGCAATTCGACCGTTACTCCGAGTGCATGACCGCCGCCGGCTACCCCCTAGGATCGATCAACAAATCCGACACGGTCATCACCTACAACAACCCGGCCGCTGCCGTCACCTCGGGTGATGAAGGCCGCTGCTACGCCGAACACTTCTCGCAGGTCGACATGGCTTGGCAAAGCGACCACGCCCCACAGACAACCATCGAACAAGCACGCTGACGGATCCTTTACCGAACGACGCTCGTCTCGACTAGTCGACAGCGGTGTTTCGCTCGAAGTCTGCGATGTGGCCGATGGTGCTGGCAGGTACAACCGCCAGTCCGTGGCAATGCCTTGGGCTGCTCGGCGCCCATGGCTCACGTCGCTTCGAGCCCTTGCACGCTCCAGTCCGCGCAGTTCACGACCCGCACGCCTTCCTCCGTGTTCAGGATCAAGGTTCTGCCTCCGCGCATCGTCGCCGCATCGTAGACGTAGAGGTCCCGGGAACGTCGCTCCAGAACCTCTCCGTCGTTGTTGAAGCGGATCAGGGAGTGCTCCGCTTCAAAACTCTGGACCGCGACCCAGGTGTTCGTCACCGGGTCGTGGAGGATATGACGGAAGCTCTCATCCATCCTCGCTCGTTCTCGCCCGTCGGAGTCGAGAATGCGTAAGGGCCCTTCGCCTAGCTCGTCGATCACTAGGTGCTCCCCGTCGCTGGCCGCGATCCACACCGTGTTCAGTCCGGTCGAGATTCGGGACCCCAGCGGATCCAGGGAACTGTCCAGTAAGCGGCACCAACCCCCACCTACTGCAAGCGTGAGGTCCGAAGTCAGCGCGATCACTCTCAGCGCCCCGCGGAGGGTACGCACCTCCTCCCCGGTCGCTGCCTCCAGCACGCGGGTGGCCCTGCGGAGGTGGGTGATGACCACGCGACCTCCGGTCAGGGCAGTCACGGCCTCTACATTCGTGCGGCTGCGGTCTTGCCACAAACGCTGTCCCGTCAGGTCATACCCACACACGCCGTGGCGCTCCCACGAGCCAGCGACCACCACGGGATGCTCACCGGTCACCAGTGCCCCCCGCCAGCCGCCGGAGCCCCAGACCGTCTCGAGCGTGGCGAAGCGCGCCCCGCGCACCAGCGACCATACGTCCACGATTCCCTTGCGCCGAGCGGTGACCAGCAGGTCCTCTTCCCACGGTGGTGTGGCCATATTGAGCAGGTCAAGTCCCCACGGAGGCCCCTTCACAGGCTCATCGACGATCATGCCGAGGACTTTGCCGGTGGATTCGATAGCGGTCAAGTCCCCACGGAGGTGATGTACGACGTTCCCGTGTGATGCTTTGTTTAGTCAGGCCTTTCTGGCCGTGTTGGTTCCCGTGATCGTCGGGCTCATTGGTCACAACGTAAGTTGATTGACTGTCCTGATAGCTCCGGTGCTGCTCATCATCGGAGTGTTTATTCGAACGCGTTCGGACCCGGCCTATACCCGGACGTAGATAAACCCGAAGTAGCTCACAAGCGGATCCCCTAGCGTTCGTGCATCGGAACTATTGCGTTTGGTTGATGAGGTTTGTCTATGGCCTGTCGTCGGGGAAGAAAAGCTCCTCGATGGTGCTATCGAAGATTGCTGCTAGTCGGAAGGCCAACGGTAGGGATGGGTCGAAGCGGCCGCGTTCGATGGAAATAATGGTTTGACGTGAGACGCCGAGCTCGTCCGCGAGTTTTTGTTGAGACCAAGCTAGTCGCTGTCGTGATTCGTTGACCAGGTTCTTCACGTCAGCTCTTCCATCGCAGCACCAGGTAGCGAATGCTGAAAGAAGCGAAACAGAACACGACCACAGCTGGTAGTACGAGTTTTAGATCAACGAGGAAGTCCTGGGGGATGAATGCAAGGACGACGGACGTGACTCCTAGAGCCCCGATGATGTCGGTGAAGGAACGTGAGGTGGCCTTGTCGTACCACCCGGACTCGATCGAATCGTCAGGCCGGTCGGTTGCTCCCTGGAGGGTGTTGCGGTCGACGACGATAGCGAACACCAAAGCTATGCCCGGCAGTGCGAGACAGGCGGTGAATACGAGGAAGCCTATGAGGGGGTGCGGGCCGGTGACACCGGCCATTACAGACAGCAGACCGCCTGTTGCTCCGATGATGATTCCGAGGGGAATGGCTATTGTCATTGCCGGTATGTGACTGGTTCCGAATTTGGTGCGTCCCCATTTGGTGCGTGCTTGTTCGAGTGTCATGTCGGCTCCCCTTGGTGTATAGCTCGCTTTACGTATAGCGTGCTTTACACTGTGAGTAGTGTCAAGTGAACTGTGCAGTGCCGTGCAACGGCACTGCGGGGGTCCACAAACCGGTCGTCCACCGACACTGTGCAGGAGCTCCTGATACGACAACCGCATCAGGACGCGGGAGGGACGTTTAGCCCGGGCGATGAAAACGGGCGCAGGGCTACCCTAAGTGAAACGCCGTTTCGGGTCCGCCGCTCGGTGGTGGTGCCTCGGGTAGCTCCAGGTTGAATAGGGCGCTTGGAAGGGGCCCTCTGGGCACCTCCGGTTCCCAGAGACCCCGAAGGTGCCCACTATGGTGGGAGGGCCTCCTCGCCGTGATCTGTCGTGCCTGGCGTATCGCTGGAGCTTTTGTGAGGCCCACTGCCCGGAAGAGTTCCTGCCCGATGGCCCCGGTCTTGTGGCAGAGCATGGTGGGTGATCGTCCGGTGCCGGCGGTTATCTGTTCGAGGGGGGTGTGGGATCGATCCCGTTTTGGCCGTTTCCCCGGGTGGTTTTGTCGATGGCTTGGGTGGCTTTGGTTTGTGCCCCGGTGATGTGGCGGGCGTACTTACCGTGGGTTTTCTTGTTCGCGAAGTCCCCGGCTTTCGCCAGCCCGTTCTTGATCTTCTCGGGGTTCTTCTTCACATAGCCCATTGCTGCGGCGGCGAGGGCCGCCCCTTTGGCTCCCCTGCTGAATAAGCCCATGAGTGATTCCAATCTCTTGTGAGTGAGGTGTACCGAACTGTTTGCCGATGATCTTCCAGCCCTTTTACTGCCCCTGGTGGGACGGGTGGAGGAACGACGGACGGTGAGTGCCGCGGTGTGGTTAGTGGGCTTCGTTGTAGGCGTCGATGATGGACTGGGTGATACGTCCCCGGGCGCTGGGGTTGCGCCCGTTGTCCTGCGCCCACTGGCGGATCGCCTGGGTCTCCTCGCGGGACCGGCCAGAACCCGAGGCTGTGCTGGTGCTCTTCTGCCCACCTTGGCTCTTCCGGCCGCCGGTGCGGGCTTTGCGGGCCTTGTCTACGTACTCGCCCAGGGTTGAGCGGAGATTGTGTGCGTTGTCTCCGGTGAGGTCGATCTCGTACTCGGTGCCATCGAGCCCGAAGCGCACGGTTTCGTGGGCATCTTCACCATTGAGGTCATCAACGAGGTGTACGTGTACCTTCTGTGCCATAACTGTGTTCTCCAGAATGTTGTGGTGTGGGTCTTTCTTTCCCCTGACTATCGATTCTAGTGCAGATCCGTGAGGTGAAAGAAAACCCGCTTTTTCCGTGGACTACTCGTTTTCCACGGTGATGTCTTACCCGATAGCGGCGATCGTTCATGGAAATATTCCGGTGGGCCGATCTGTAAGAGGCTTGTCCTATCCGGCCGGTGGGGGAGTGAGAGGTTCTGAGGCTCCTGGTGTGGCGGGGTCCTCGGGGGGGGATGGCACGGGTGCGGGGTGGGTGGTGAGCCATTCGCGGGCTTCGAGGTTGTTGATCCTGCGGTAGAGGGTCGCCCTGGACATACCCAGGTCACGGGCCACGTGGGAGGCTGGTTGGCCTTGGTTGATGAGCCGGCGGGCGTTGCTGATCTGACTGTCACTGAATGTTTCGCGGCGGCCGCCGAGGTCCATCCCGGCGGCGCGGCGTTTGGTGTTGGAGTCGTTGACGCGTTCGCGTTTGATCTCGAGCTCCATCTGCGCGAGTGCGGCCATGACGGTGAAGACCATGGACCCCATGGGAGTCCCGGTGTCCACGTTCCCGCCACCAAGGTTCAGTACCCGCAGGTTCACGTTCCCAGCTCGGAGAGTGTCGGCGAGGGAGAGCATGTTCGCCGTCGAGCGACCCAACCGGTCCAGAGTGGTCACGACGAGGGTGTCACCCTCGTGCAGGGCCTCGAGGGCCCGATCGAACTCGGGCCGCCGAGCGAGGCCGCCGCTGACCCCTTGGTCGACGTAGAAGTCATCCCGTCGGACGCCAGCACCGACGAGGTCCTGGAGTTGCCGGTCGGTGTCCTGTGCTCGGGTCGAGACCCGCGCGTACCCGATCAACCTGCCCATGCTTGCTCCTTCGATCGAACCACCCACAACCTGCTCAGTCGTTGCCATGATTAACCAAGATGCTCCACCACGCTCGGGAAGCTCCAAATCTGTCTCGCAACCAACCCTACAGTCGTGTTCTGGGGCTCCTGCTTATAGAGCATAGTAGCGAGACGGTGACTGGCTTGTGGTGGCGGGGGAGGGGTGGTGTCTCGACGGGGTGTGTCGTATCCCATGGGATACAAGGCAGCATTGGTGTTGGACCGGCTAAGCTTCTGCTCAACTTTCAGTGAGACGACAGCAACACGGGGGATAACGATGAGTCAACGATCATGGACGGTAGGTTCTCTGGCGGCCCGTGCCAATGTGGATGCCGAGCAAGTGTTGGTCTCCTTGTGGGCGGTAGGTATTGAGTACGTCGAAAGTCCGACCTCACGAATCAGTAAAGCTGACGCCAGGTTTGCACTGAAAGCTCTTGGTATCGGTGGAATTCAACAGCGCCGAGTAGCTTATTGGCTCGACGAGTACGGCTTAGAAAGAAGTGAACTCGCAGAACTTCTTCAAGTACTCGGTTTCACCCTTAAACCTAACGCAACGGGAATGCCTGAAGGTTCCATAAGGCGCCTTAATTCTTACATGAGGTCCGGTACGGACAAAAATGCTATGGAACTCGGGCAACGTCGAGAAAGCAAAAAAACCAGTCTAATGCCGGCGGCTGAGCCCTACGAATGGCTGGCTAAGGGTACTACTCGCGAAAGCCAATTTCTAACTCCTGAAGAAGTTTTAGGAATACACGAAGAACTAGAAAAGGACTTCGCTGAAGCTGCCGACCCTATCAGTCCTCCTGGAGTTCGCAGCATAGCACTGCTTGAAAGTGCGGTTTCTAGGCCAGCGACAAGCATGGGTGGTCAATATAAATACTCGACTATTCAATCTGCGGGGGCGGCACTCCTGCACTCTCTAGTGCAAAACCATGCATTTCACAATGGTAATAAACGAACTGCGCTTGTGAGCTTACTCGTTTTCTTGGATCGTAATAATTTAGTTTTAGACTCTACCGAGACAGAGCTTTTCAAGTGGATGTTGCGTGTTGCGGCTCATAAACTTTTACCGGAAGGTTACTCCTACGATAACTTTGCCGACCGTGAAACTGCAGCAATAACGGATTGGATATGTAGGAATACTCGATCCGTGAGCAAAGAAGAACGCTCGGTGACGTGGCGAGAACTTGCAAAGATACTCCGCAGCAAAGAATGCGAGATACAGCAACATCGGGGTGAAAAACTAAAAATAGTTCGAATAATAGATGAAAAACGCCGTTTTCCGGGTCGAAGAAAAACAAGAACTGTAGACACTTACTTCACGAATACGGGAGACGGTCGAGAAGTTCCAAAATCGAAGATAAAATCAATCCGTCACGATTTAGAGCTTGACGAGGAGCATGGTATAGATTCTTACATGTTCTACTCCGAGCGAAGGGAACCAGATTTTTTCATTCTTCAGTACTCCAAGCTACTCTCCAAGCTTGCCAAAGTTTAGTGGCTCTTCAAGAAGCAGAGTGTAGAAGGGGTCTGAAGTCGCCGGATTCCAGTAGGGATCGGGCGATGTAGTTCGTGAGGTTGCGGAAGCCGAGGGCTGATCCGCGCAGGTGCTCGAGCCGCCCGTTGATCGCCTCCGTGGGTCCGTTGTTGGTGCCGGGTCGGTCGAAGAACGCGAGGACACCAGAGGCTCGTTGTTTCAACGTCCAGCCGAGCCGGCGAACCTTAACGGGCTCTTCACGTTCGGTGATAACCGGAACGCATGGGTAGTGAAACTCAGTTCGCGGCCCTCACGAGTGTTGCCCCCATTCAGGCGTCCTCTGGTAAGACCAGTCGGCACCGGCTCAGCCGTGGTGGCGACAGACAGGCCAACTGCGCGTTGCACCACATCGTCCTGGTCCGGATAAACATCGACCCCCGGACGAAGGACTACGTCGTCAAGCGGACTAGGCTGCTGCGGTGATTTCGGACAGCGGAGTTGGTGAAGCAGCCAGTAGTTGGTTAGAAGAGACTTTCGTCGCTGGATTCTGAGGACAAGCTGAGCCGCGGGGACCGGCTGCTTCGATCGGTGCCGGGTGTCACACCAAGTGATTTCAGCTCATCCACTGTGAAGTGATCACTGGCGATGATTTGACTAAGTAATTCTTCTTGGCGCGGTTCGAGGCTTGTGAGATGTGTAAGCGCGGTGAGAAGCTCGGTTAGCTCGGTTGACCACTCAGGGTGCCAGTACGTCGCTACGATGCTGTCTAAGGGCGAGGTCTTCTTACCCACCGGTGCCTTCTTCCGGTAAGAAAACCACGCTCCAACGGTTGGCTTACCCGCCGTGTTGTACTCCATCACTTGTGGTGACACCGGACCCCACGAACCACCACCGAAATTGAGCGTTTGGGTGAGTGCATCGTAGGAGTATTCGTCGTCCAGTCGCTCAACGGTGGAGAGATACCTGACCTGGTGTGGGCTGGCAGAGAGCACGCTTTGGCTCCGGCCCTGACCTGCGAAGCGTTGTCCGAAGGTGTGCAACCACAGAACTTCTTTGCCAATCTCAGTGCTCTGCGTCCAGAGTTCGGGATCTTTAGTGAGAGGAACGCGGATTCCGGGCGTTTGAAGCTCAGTGCCGAAAGTGGCGGTGTAGGCGCTGTGGGCTACAGTGCCCGCGATGTAGGCGGTCAGGTCCTCAACCGATACCGGTACTCCAAAGTGTGAGGACAAGGCCTCGAGCAATCCGGGGGTTGTGTTCGCTGTGCCGTCCGGGTGATAGATAGGAGCGAGTCGTCCACCTTCACTACCTCGGAAGAAATGCTCGCTAGGGATGAGGCTGGAGAAGCTTATGCCGGGTCCTGTTCTCAGCGAGCTCGAGTGCAGTTCGGAGAGGAACACCTGACCAGGGATGCGTGAGCGCCAAAGGTCAGGTCGGGGGGTATCTATCAGACGATGGTCGGCGATGAGATACTGACGGTCGAAAGAGCGGTGACCCACTCTAACGGTGGTGGGTTCCAGTCGGATCTCATCCGCGAATCGCTTCGTAGTGAGTTTTTCCACATCGGATCCAGGTAGGGGTGGCTTGCTCCGATCTAAGGACGAGTCGCGAGACTTCTTGAACAACTCCTCTTTCCGAGCGCGGTTGTCGCACGACACGAGTTCGAGCCATCGTGAGGCGAGCGTCTCCGTGCTAGGTGCAAATACCCAGTTCCGGTTGGGCTTCACTCCAGGAGTCAACCATGAAAATAGGTCCCCTATACCCGGATAGGAGTCCCATTCTCCAGCTGCGGCAGCGGTGAAGGGTGCAGTCCAATCAGCACGAACTGGAGTCCATTCAAAGTCATCGATCGTTACCGCCTGTAGCTGACGAAACTTCTCGGCCTGACGTCCATGAAGCGATGTGTAGTGAAGTGCAGCTGGGACGTCGGGATCGTTGTCGGGCTTTCGAAGGAAGATCGAGATAGCAAGGGGGTGCTGAACAGCTGGGAAGAAGCGTGTGTTCACTGATGGTCGAAGACCCTCAGGTGAGCAGTCAATGATCCACCCTTCTGTGCAATGGCGCCTGATGTACTCACGCATCCCTTTAAACCCTGGCCCAGTCATGAAGCTGGATGGCGTGATAAAGCAGACTATTCCGGAGTCACCATCCAGAGCGCCGGGAGGTGGTGTTGATTCAAAAACCTTCCAGAAGGCCCATCTCCAGAAGTAGACATAAAGATTTTTGAGTGTGTACTCGACAGGGCCGTTTCCGTCCTTGCGGAAGTCACGGAGGATGCCCTCACCCTCGCTGTCGATGGCACCATTCTCAATCCAGGCCCCTTTGCCTTCCGCGTTGTTCTTGTACGGAGGGTTTCCAATGCAGACGGTCACGTTTGTTGTGGCCTTGATCTGGTTGGCTCTTTGACGTTGCTGTGCAATGAGCTGGGTCATGTAGGACATCTGTCCTACGGCTGCCGTCGGGTCCTCGAGAGTGTCTGCTACGAAGAGGTTGAGACCACTACTGGGGACCCGAGCATTGTGAGCGCGAATCAGGTCCGATAGTCGGAGTTCCGCGACCGAGTAGGGGCCAGTCTGGAGCTCGAAACCGTACAGCCGCCTGGCGATCGAATTAATAGCTTCGGTGGCTGCTCCGGGGCCTATCTCAGCTGCTGCTTGAGAGGCGGCTCTCTCCATGATGTGGACGGGGAAGGTGCCGGTCCCCATGGCTGGGTCAATCACTCGAACATCAGGATCTCGTAGTCGCAGTGATTTGCCGAGTCGGCCGGCGAGCACTTCTTCGGTAAGCCGGATCATCTCTTCGACCACTGGTGCCGGCGTGTAGTAGCTGCCTGACTGCTTGCGCAGCTCGTTGTCGTAGACGGCGAGGAAGTGCTCGTAGAGGTGAAGGTACATGTCACTTACACCGGAACGGACTCCGCTCCAGTGAACAGCGTTGGTGGTTCGAACCATCAGGTCCAGGGTGACCCTGAACTTCTTCGAGACGGTGTCGGTTAGCAGTTGCAGGGCCCGAGCCATGAGGCCGTGTGATTCCCCGAGCTCAGTAGCGGTGTCGTGTAGGCCCCGATCGTTCAGATCGAGTCCTTCGGACTTCGCGAGGAGCAGTGCAAAGGTCACTGTTTGGGCGTAACCATCCGCAAACTCCTCGTCCGTGGCGCCAGGGAAAAGGAGGTGCTTCCACTCTTTCGCCATGCCAAGGAACACCTGATTGCTCAGCCTGCCACCGCTACTGCTGACAGCGCGCCGTTCGGCAGCGAGGGTATCCAAGACCTCGACACGTAGCAGACGAGTGAGGGGAGCAATCGTCGTAACGAGCTTCTTCACGGAGTGTATGGGGACGGGCTCCCACCTCAGGAAGTCTGTGAGGAGTCCTTCGAAGCGTTCGTTTGGAAGCAGCGCTGATCCGGCAGACATGAGTGTTCCACCGAGCAAGTGAACCGGATCGCCGACAGCTTCACCTCCGCGCCATAACCGCCATTCAATCCCGTTGGTGTAGACGAGGTTCGGCAGGTCCTTGAGGCGGTTCCACTGCTGCAAGTTATGGCCCTTGAACGCTGTGGGGTCCAGATTCTCGCCTGGTGCTTTCACTTCCACGTAGCCAGTGACGGCTCCATTGACTTGTACCGCGTAGTCGGGCCGCACGCTTCGTTCCACATCCGCGGCTTCGTCGAATGCGACGACCGCGAGTCCCAACTGGGCACCGAAGGACGTAATGAGGACGTCCAGTGGCTTCCGAATCGAAGCCTCTGCCTGCCCGACATGATCTTTGAGCTTCTTCTTGCAGTCCGCTCCGAAAGCTGACACGTACTCCTGCAACCAGCTCGGCACGCCCGGATCCCCACTACGTGTAATCACAGCGACCACCTTACGGGTGGTCACGCGAGACGCGTTTATCCGTCGAACAACAGCGTGTTGGTCAGAGGTTCTACTCGTATGGGTGCGTCAATACGTAAGCCTTTGCCGGGCATCGACTCCACCTCGCCCTCGACGACGAGAACTTCACGTTCCTCAAACCATCGGTGTGCTTGCTGTAGTTCGTGTCCTCTTAGCCGAACATCGATCTCGGATGTTCTTCCATTTCGCATGGTACGAATACTGACATCACCAAAGACGACTGAATCATCGTCGCGAAGCTGAACGATTTGACCGGTCAGGCTCTCAGTGCGGCTTTTCTTCAGTGGTCGCATCAACTCGAACGTGCTCTTCAGTACACGTGCTGCACCTGCCGGGATCTCAATCTTCGACGGTAACTTCTGTGGCTCTTGAAACCCCGAAGCCCACCGGAAGGAAGCATCGAAGGTCGTGACCGAAGCATCACTGACCACTTGATGCAAAGCGCTCACCATTTCCCGGCTCACGCCCGCAATGATGAGGTCACTGATGACCGTGGGTCCCGGCACTCGATCGGGATCAACAACCCGGTTTTGAATCGCGCTCAGCGCTTGAGCCATCGTGCGCGTAGCGCGGCGCTCCTCTGGCTCATAAAGGCTGGGCAATGTTGGGTCATGGAGGAGGGAGTCACTGATGCGTTGTGGTCGTGATATCGGCACGAGCATCGGCAGAATGTACGAGCCCGGGATGGTGTGGCCAAAGCGGGCGTGTTCGACGATCCGTTCTCCAGGGCGGGAGTAGTTACCGTTGATGAGAGCTTTAGGGCCGCGAGATGTAGTCGCGCTTGTACGCAGAAGCGTTCGTGCGGTGGAAATCAGCGAGAACCCCGCTTCCACTGGAATTGATCCATGAATCAGGATGTCGTCAGCAGCACGAAATTCGGTCACATCGACGTAGAGATTGCGAACCAACGCCTCGATAGATTTCTTACTGAGGCCAGCACTGTCAGCAACACGTTCGATGACACCGTTCCATGCCAAGTCGCCGGCGGATGCCCTGTGTGGAACTGCGATGACATCGCCGTTTTTCGCTTCCCATAGACCGCCCGACTCGCCATTGGTGCGTTGATCCCAGCCGGTGAGGTTCAAGTAGTCAACGAGGTCCTGGATGTCCGATGTCGTTTGGTTCATGCCGGCACCCCGTTGGCGCGAAGTACATCTTCGTACCAGCCCTGCAGTGTGGAGGCAGAGAAGCGGTTGGATCGCTGAACTTGGATACTCGATCCAATGTCACGTCCATCTATACGCTCCCAATACGCTGCAGCGCGATGAGTTGTCTGATGATCAACGGCATGGTCGATCCATTCCTCGGCTGTATCCGGCACTCGAACGACTAGGAAGTAGGCGGGGCCGGAAGTGTAGCCAGTCCAAGCTTCTTTCCAACCATCCTCGACGGGCATCGTAAGATGCGTGTCCCTGCTGAAGTTTTTAGAAGTGCACTTAACCTGTACGGGAACACTGCCTATTCGATACTTCACAGCACAATCGAATCCGTGCACATCTTCGTCAGACGATGTTTCATCCAGGCCGACCCCAAACTGCGCACAGATATTTCGCAGGTAGGTCACTCCGTACCGACCCTTTCGTCTGTTCAAATCGAAAAGCGCAGATGGAGCATGTGCAAAATTCAAGGGATCCCCAGTCGTCGCGAGCCGTCCTGAGACAAGCTAGTTTCATGCACTCTACCTACTGAGCTGTCAGGGGGTGTAACGGGTTGATATCTGAGAAGGGCTCCTTGCTTCAGCCCAGGATGCCAGGCCGCTGCTAGTCGAAACCTGTAGCGTTACCCGGAAGCTGGTCTAAGTTGAGTCAGGACGAAAGGCTGAGCCCTTAGATGTCCTTGAAACCACCTTCTCCACGATCCGGTCGATAATCCTTTGGGGATCCTTCCACTTCATCGCTAGTCGATCGTGATCCATCCCGTGCTCGGCTACGATGTCGCGAAGTTGTTCGAGGTCGAGGTCTGTCAATTTCAGCCGGAGACCCTGCTCATCCTCGCCACTGTAGATAGCGAACGGGTCGATGATTCCGGGTGGTCGTCGGCCTGTTCTTTTAACCTTTGGCGTGATTGTTGAACCCGTTGTCATTGAAGCCTGTAAAGCGTTGGCGAAACGAGGAGTGCGCCCAGCTTCCTGAGCAATGGTTACCATCAGGCCTGACAGCGTGCATGCCAGTTCGGGCCGACTGCTCCCAAGAGCTACAAGGGCATCAGCAGCATCTTGTGCCGCTTTTGCAATATTCTCGTGTGTCACGCGATTGCCTCCGCAGCCTCTATGACCTCAGCAGCCAAGTCTCGGAAAGCCTCGTAGCCACCCTGGTACTGATACTTCTGCTTCAGGGTCGAGGTGGAGGAATACTCACTAGATGCGGCGATGGCATTGCCCTCGGGAATGACGGTGTTGAACACCAACGGCAACCTGCGGTCGGTCTGCAACCGGTCCAATGTGTTCCTGTGAAGTGTTGAGCCTGAACGGTACTTGGTGATGACAATACCCAACTCCGTGATCGTTTCACCGAGGTTGTCCGCAAAATCCTTGACCCTGGTTTGAATCTGAGGAATCCCGTATGTTGAAAGAACATCGGGGATGGTCGGAATGATGTAACTCTCAGATATGCGGATGCCGTTCAGTGTGACTATTCCAAGGTTGGGTGGGCAGTCAACGATCACGTAGTCGTAGTTGTTAAGAATCGGCCTTACGGCTCGTCGCAACAGATCTGTGGGATTGTTTGAGTAGAATTGACCAGACGGCATTGATGCAAGACGGTCCTGAACATCTATAAGATCGAGGGACGAGGGCAGTAGATCAACGTTCTTCACCTCGCCAACAGAACTAACATCGCGTTGTAGTGTGCCCTCTAGATCGAATTGTGCCGGTTCATCCTGGGGGCGAAGTGCATCCTTGAACAAGGTCGCAAGTGTGTGGTGATTATTGTTCAATTCACGCCATCGGTCTTCTCCAATGAGTACCGTAGTGGCGTTGGTTTGAGGGTCTAGGTCGATAACCAGGACCTTCTTATCGAACTCAACCGCCAGTAATTCAGCGAGCCCAACAGTTGTTGTGGTTTTACCAACACCACCTTTAAGATTGATGGTAGAAATCACATGTGCCACAGTTTTTGCTCGCTTTCCTAAGTATCTGGTGATTTTGTCTCGATCGAAGACAGGTCCGCTTCTGAGATTGGCTACAGCAGCAGGAAACTTGTGATCGCGTACACGCCAGTTGGAGACAACAGTTCTGCTTACCTTCGCGAGTTCAGCTACTTCTGCAAGTCCGACTAGATCGTCGTTGGACATCGCGCTCCTGTGGATGACGTTCACGGCTGGTTCACTTAGTGTGGACGTCGTCCACACCTCTGTCAATGGCTTGTCAAAGCTTGTTTAGTGGCTGGAAACCTGGAATGGCAAAAGCGACCGATTGCGCACTACACGTTTGCTACACACCGAAGGCCGTCCGGCCTTGCAGCTGTCAAGAGGTTTGCTTCCTTAGGAATGCCCTCTCTCAAGGAGTAGGGCGTTCCGGCCCCGAACGTTGCCCTCAGCAGAGGATCCTTGCCCTCACCTTGCAACTCGTCCTACGGCAGTTTGTCATCGCTGTGCGGAACAATCAGCCGCATGGGAATGAACCAGCATGCAGACGGGCAAGACGGCGGTGGTAGCGCTGCGGGATCGAGCGAATTTACTTCGTCCTTCAAGTCAATGTCGGTGGTGGCCGACGCTTTGTCGGTGTTCCGCTCTGCTGGGCAGTTCCCGGGCATCGAGTCGTTGACGTCGTCGTCGATTCTGGGGGACACGTTCGCTTCCGCGCTCAAAGGTGTTGTCGAGATGCCGGACCTTGCGTGGGTCGGGTTGGGATCATCGGTGGTGGCCGACGCTTTGTCGGTGGTCCGCTCTGCTGGGCAGTTCCCGGGCATTGCTCACATGCTTGAAAACGTCGATAGGACGACATTTGACTCATTGGTCAAGTCAATTCGCGAAGAAAATAACCTTGTCTACACCAAGGAACTCGAAAAGCAGTTTTCAACATTTCCTGATAGCGAAGCTCTCCTCACCCACTCAGCAACTGAACTTGACCTCACCGTCCCGTTCGGTCACGATCCAGCTATACGTGCCGCTCTTCAGATCATCATTACTGCATTCTTGAGTTTGAGCATCCTTTATATGGTGATTCACGTTCCTATCTGGCCGATCATCACTGGCGTTCTTGGTTCTCCAACACCAAAACTCACTTGGTGTGCCACGGGCAAGGCCTACGACAAGTTGTATGACAAGAAGCACTACCATCCGACGAAAAAGCAACTACCGCCTGCGCCGCCTGAGGGAGGACATCCTAGGCGGAGGAGTCCCGGTGCCTGGTAGCGAACGTTCGGATACGCCGTACCTAGCGTTGTCATGGCTACAACGGGATTAGCTGTCATCTCAGCAAAGGATCCCTTGACCGGACCGTCGAGTGAGTCTGGCGGGGGCTAGGTCAGCCCCGGCATTTGCGGGGAAGTTTGAACCGCTATTTCGTCCCAGCATTGTGTCTCACGTCAGCTATTCTCAACAAAGTCGAGAAGTGCCTTTGATGAGTGTGAGGAGCGGTGGGATGGGAAGTATCGGGTACGCGAGGGTCAGCACGCTTGAGCAGGACACGGATCTGCAGCACGCAGCACTCTCCGCTGCTGGGTGTACCCGGATTTTCACCGACCACGGTGTGAGCGGAATGACGGTCAGCCGGCCAGAACTCGACAAGCTTCTCGATCACCTACGGAGCGGGGACGAGGTGGTGGTGTGGAAGCTGGATCGGTTGGGGCGGAATACCCGCAACCTACTGGCGCTGATTGATGATCTTGAGGCTAGGGGAGTGCACTTCCGTAGCGTGACTGAGGGCATCAGCACCACGGGCTCGATGGGCCGGGCGATGCTCACGGTGATGTCGGCGTTTGCTCAGCTCGAACGGGACCAGCTTGCTGAGCGGACCAGGGCTGGTATGGCGGTGGCTGCGGAACACGGGCGGAAAGCTGGCCGACGAGAAGTCACTGCCGAGCACGCCAAGGTCAAACGCGCTCAGGAGTTGAAGGCTCGAGGGCTTGCTCCGGCTGATATCGGGAAGATCATCGGTGCCAGTCGGGCGACGGTGTACCGGTATCTGAGTCTGGGGGTGGATGGGGTGATCTGAAGTGTCGTCAGGATCGTGTTGGGTGTTCAGCTAGCTCTACGCAGACGCAGCTCACGGTACGTTGCTCTCTGACAGGACTGCGAAATACGGCGCCGATTTCAGGTGTGCGATCTGGGCGTGTTCGAAGGACGGTCGCCGTTGGGATGCTCATGTGTCGAAGGTTCTGGTTCGACCGGTGAGTGGATGGTCACCACGGCTCCCAGCACACAACAGCGAGAACTTCGACGTTTCCTTTCCCACTGTCAGAGAGCAGAGTCGCTCTCGTGGTGGAGTTACCTGAGGATGTTTCAACGCTGGTCGTATCGGGGTTCTTGTGCTTTGAGGGCTGGTCGGGTGAGTGTGGAGGTTTCAAACTTCTCCGGTCCATTCATTGTCGTGAGGGTTGAACGCCTGCTCCCATCGTTCCCGTTCGGGGGCGGGTAGGGGGCCTTTGTCGATGGCGGACGCTGCGGCTTCGAGATTGCGTTTGCTGGATGTACCGATGATGGCGGGACTGACTGCGGGGGTGAAGGCTGAGAACCGTAGGGCGGTGCCCGCCCAGTCGCCGTCGGCGGGGGGAAGGCCCATTTCTTGGAGCCGATCCCAGTACGTTTCCCCGTAGATCCCGGTAGGGCGATGCGTGTGACGCCAGGGGGCGTTTGCCAAGGGGCGTTTGGCGATGACTCCGAGATGGTGTTCCTGGGCTCGGGGTAGCGTGTGCCTGAGTGAGTGTTGATCTGCCAGATTCACCGAGGTTTGAAGGACACCGAAGACGCCGGCGTCCGCGGCCCACGCCAGTTCGGCGTTCTCGCCGCTGTAGCCAGGGACCTGGATTTTCCCGGCGTCGCGTGAGGCGAGTAGAGCGTCGATGACTTCTCCCTGCTGCAGGACGGGTAGGGGGCAGGAGTGCAGGAAGACGACATCGATGACATCGGTGTTGAGCATTTTCAGGGCACGATCGATACCGGCTGTGACGGCTCCGGCGGTCCAGTCCGTGTGTCCTGGAACGTCGTAGCCGACCTTTGTGGAGAGGACGACGTGGTCGCGGTGCGGGGCCAGCCATCGTCCCAACCGTTCTTCGGAGGCACCATAGCCGCGGGCGGTGTCAAAGAAATTGATGCCCAACCCAAGGGCTGTGTCCAGTAGCTCTTGCGTGTCCCTTTCGCTGAGGTTTGTGGTGTCGATGTGGCCGGCACCGAAGCCAAGCGCAGAAACGTTCAGGGATGAACCGCCGAGCTCTCGCATCATTATCGGATGAAGGGCTCTGCGATGGAGGCGATGCCGTGCTGGTTGCACGCCAGTCCTATGCGCAGCGCGTGATCGATCACGACGGGCTCGTCGTGCAGGAGCTGCCCGCAGTGCGGGCAGCTCCGTGGTTCCTCGCTTGGTTCTTTGGTCGACATGGGGGTTGTCCTTATGCTGTCAGGGCGCCGCGGGAAGCCGGTAAATATGGGCTGCCGGGCCGTTGGCCGGTAACTGCGTGGTGTCGGCGTCGACCGCGGTGCAAGGTTCCCCGAGGACGGGAACGAGGTTGTCCACCGAGGTGATGCCGAGGGCTGTCAGGGGCAGAGTAAGTGGTTGATGTCCGGCTCGGGCGGCGTGTACGAGGATCCGCTCGTCAGCGTGTTCACGCAGGTACGTCATGGAGTCATCCCCGATGTGGACCCAGCGCAGGCCACCGTGGCGCAGCGCGACGTGCTGTCGCCGAAGTGCGATCAAAGCCTGGTAGGCGTCCAGAGTCAGCTGGTCCCATTGATCGCGGTGCTGCCAGGGAAACGGTGTGCGTGAGTGTTCGCCGTCGACGCCGGTGAGACCGATCTCGTCCCCTGCGAAGACCGATGGGATGCCGGGCATGGTGAATTGCAGCGCCAATCCCACCAGGTGTTTCTCACGGCCCCGCTCGGAGACGTTCCCGGAGCCGTCACCACCGGTCGCGGTGCGGAATCGTGGCAGGTCGTGGGAATCGAGGTGGAGCGTGGAGGCGGCTTGCGCCCGCCATGGCATTTGCGCGTGTACTTCGCGTATCCCGGTGACGACGTCGATGCCGCTGAGCACAGGGGAGGCTGCTGGCTGGCCGAAGAATGGTCGGGTTGAGGTTTCAGCCCCGCCGAGCCATGTCCAGAGGGGTCGGGTGAAGCCAGCGTAGTCCATGGTGCCGTGCCAGCCACCTCCTTGGAGGTCGGGGCCGGCGTCATGGCCGTGCTCGGCGAGCACCCACGCGTCCGGGTTCGTCTCGCGGGCCGTGGTGACCGTCGTCCTAGCGACTTCGTGGGCGAGGTCCTGGGCGCCGCGCCTGCCGGTCATGTTCGCCACGTCGATCCGCCAGGCGTCGAGGCCCGCTTTGAGCCAATGTGCGACGGTCGATTCGGGTCCGTCGTACATGCGCCGCCGCAGCCCGGCCGAGGAGTGATCGAGCTTGGGCAATGACGGTATACCGAACCACGAGGCGTACTGATCGGGGTGTTCGCCGAAGAAGTAGTACTCGGTCTCGGGTGTTCCGGCGTCTGCCTGCGCGGTGAGGAACCATTCGTGGGAGTCGCCCGTGTGGTTCGTGGTGAGGTCTCCCATGACCCGCAGGCCGCGGGCGTGTGCCTCTCGCACCAGGTTCGCGAAGGCCTCGTCCCCACCGAGTAATGGGTCGACATGGTCGAACTTGGAGGCGTCGTAGCGGTGGTTGCTGTTCGCGGGGAAGAACGGCGTGAGGTAGAGCACCGTCACCCCGAGATCGGTGAGGTGGTCGAGGTGTTCGACGATCCCGGCCAGGTCCCCGCCGTAGAACTGGTACGGGGTGTCTGGTCCTTGATGGATGACCGCCTCGTCCCACGCGGCGGGTTTGGCCCATGCAGGCAGGGCTCGGGTATCAGCGGCGGCTGAGCGGCCGAAGCGGTCGGGGAAGACCTGGTAGACCACCGCGTCGGCGACCCACCCGGGTACCGGCGGATGGGCGAGCACCCGAAAGTCCGCGGTGTGGGTGACTTCCCGCCGGTGGGTACCGGTGGCGTTCAGCCAGGTGTACGCGCCGGCTAACGATGCCGGTGGCCCGGTGAGAAGGAACCGGTAGCCGGTGGTTGGGTTGACCACCTGTAGCGGGGCCCGCCACCAGGACCCGGACGGATTACTGGTTTCCAGTTCCGCGGCTTCGAGATGAGGTTCACCGTCGTGCACGGCACGCAGCGTGACCGCCGTGGCCCCGGGCAACCCGTCGGGACCATGGGGCACGAATAGGCGCACCGGTATGACATCTCCTAGGGTGGGCGCCTGTTCGGGGACGTAGAGTACCGAGCCGTCGTGGTGCGGCTGGTACAGCACGTGAGCGGGGTACGTCGGAGCCTGGTCCCCTCCGGGTGCCAGGGGGGCGTTCATCAGCCTTTGACCGAACCTGCGGTGATACCGCCGACGATGAACTTCTGCAGGTACGGGAGGAGCAGGATGACCGGGATGGGGGGCAGTACGGCTGCCGCGGCGAAGATCCCGCGATTGTTGGTCCGGTCCGCGTCGAGGAGCCCGTAGGGCCCGACGGCGGGGGTTTTGATCTCGTTGTCGCGCAGGAAGAGCGAGGCGAGGATGAACTCCCCGAGCACGCCGATGAAGGAGAGCAGACCGGTGACAGCGAGGATCGGGGTGACCAGCGGCAGGATGATCTTGAAGTACAGCTGGGTGTGTGTGGCCCCGTCCATGAGGGCGGCTTCGTCGAGTTCGCGGGGAATGGAATCGAAGAAGCCTTTGATCAGCCAGACCTGGCCCAGTGCCCCGCCGAGGAGGACGATGATGTATCCGGCGAGTGTGTCCAGGCCGATGGCCGGCATCACTTCACCGATCTGCGTGAACAGCAGGAACAGTGCCGCAGCGGCAAGGAATTGCGGGAACATCTGGATGAGCAGCAGCGTGAGCAGGCTGCCGCGGCGGCCCTTGAAGCGGAAACGGGAGAACGCGTAGGCTGCCAGCGCACTGCAGAAGATCGACGCGATGACCACGGCGACCGCCACGATCAGCGTGTTGAGGAACCACCGCGCGAAGGGCCGTTCAGGGTCGGTGAAGAGCGCGACGTAGTTATCGACGCTGATGGTCTGCGGCAGGATCGAGGACCCCGATACGCTGCCGACCGGGTTCAGGGACGCGGAGAGGGTGTAGAGGATCGGGATGATTGCGTAGATGATCGCGATGATGCCGACGAGGTGGCGCCAACCGACTTCTTTGAACCAGCGGCCGCGGCGGACTTTACTTCGCCCACGCGGGTGCTCGAAGGGTTCAGCGTGCTGGGCGGGATCTGCGAGGTCGGAGGGTGAGACCACCTGACCGGCCTGTGGGTTTACCTGTGTCATGTCAGCCAACTTCCTCGAGTGCCCGGGTGGCACGGAACTGGAGTGCGGCGAGCACTCCGGTGATGATGAACAGGATCACTGAGATCGCCGAGGCGAAACCGATCTGTTGGGCGCCGCCACCGAACGCCAAGCGGTACGTGTAGCTGATCAGGATGTCCGTACCACCGGCGGTAGGGTTGTCCGGGCTGAAGGGCCCGCCCTCGGTGAGGAGGAAGATCGCGTTGAAGTTGTTGAAGTTGAACGCGAACGCTGACACCAGCAGGGGTGCAATGGCGACCAGCAGCAGCGGGAAGGTGATCTTGCTGAAGTTCGTCCACCCGGTGGCTCCGTCCAGCGACGCGGCTTCCTTGTAGTCGGAAGGGATGGCCTGAAGCGCACCGGTGCAGACCAGGAACATGTAGGGGAATCCGAGCCACAGGTTTGCCATGAGGACGGCGACCTTCGCCCAGAACGGGTTGCCGAGCCAGTTGATGTCGAGGTTCAACAAGTTGTTGATGAGCCCGAACTCCGAGTTGAAGAAACTGGACCAGACCAGCAGGGCAATGAATCCGGGGATGGCGTAGGGCAGGAGAAGGATTGACCGGTATGCCCGCTGTCCGCGTACCCGGGCGTCGTTGAGGACGGTGGCGAGGAACAGGCCGAGCGCGAAGGTGGTGCCGACGGATAGGACCGCGAACACCAGGGTCCAGATGAAGATCCCGACGAAGTCGCTGCTGATGCGTGGGTCGGTGAAGGCCCGCACATAGTTGTTCATGCCGACGTTCTCGCCCCAGGACTGATCGGATAGGCGTTCACCATCGGCGCTGGTGAAGAATTTCCGGTCACCGGACTGGACGGGTGTGTATTCGACGCCGGTCTCGACGTTGGTGATCGTGTCGGCGGCTTCGTCGTACTCCAGCGGCGAGAAGAGTTCGACGGCGCTGAAACCCTGGGCGGTGATGACACCATCGTCGGTAGGGACGGCGAAGCCCTCGAGGTCACCGCCTTGCTGGCTGAACTCGTTGATCTGGCGGCGGTCTAAGAGGGTGAACCCTTCCGCGGCGGTGATGGTCCCGCCTTCTATCGGGACTGCGCCCGGGTCGAGTTCACTCAGTCCGTCGGGGGTGCCGGCGAAGACATCGTTGGTTGCCGTGTCCACGAGGAGGAAGGTGTAAGGGCCGGAGGTTGCTGTGCCTTCGCTGCCGACGGAGAGCTCGAAGGTTCGGGCGCCTTGGACCTGCTGGGCGGCGTTGCCGATGATGCGCGAAACGGTAACCTCTTTGGTGGTGCGTGTTCCGTCGCCGTAGTTCGTGGTCGAGAGTTGGAATGTCATGAGGATCGGGTACACCACGAACAACACGAGCAGCAGGGTGCCTGGTACGAGGTACTTGGCGGGTACGAAGCGGCGGCTTGCATACGTCACCGCGAGGACGATCACGACGCCCCAGATAACTGCGAGGAATCCCCACTGCTGAGTGCTGATCAAGGCCGGGGTGAGCATGACGGCCAAACCGATGATCGTGCCAAGAGCGACGATCTTCACCAGCAGACCGATGACGCTGCTGGTACCTCTTGCTTTACCGGCGGATATTTGCCCAGGTGGATCGGCTTGCTGTGATTTTTTCTCGGCCCTACTTGTCAGACGCTGGTCCACGCCGTCACGCTCCAAAAATCGCTTCAGAAACCTCTACGGGTTGTTTGGGTGGAGACGGTCAAACGTCCCCAGGTCATCCAGGGGCCAGGCCGGGAAGCCGGGCCCCTGGATGTGAGCTGAGATCACTGACCGGCGATGGCCTGCGAGATCGTCTCACTGGTCTGGTTCATCGTCTCGGTCGGGTCGGCACCGCCAACAATCGCTGACCATGCCTGCCCAAGCGGAGCGAAGACTTCAGCCATCGCGGGAAGTGCCGGCATCGGGGCGCCCTGGTCCGCGGCGGTAGCGAAGGTCAGCACGTCCTCGTCCGTCACGCCTTCGCGGACAGAGACCATGGCGGGTGGCTGATTGCTCGCCTCGAACAGGATCTGCATGGCCTCTTCGTTGTTGACGCCGTTGGCGACGAACTCCTGAGCGAAGGCCTTGTTCTCACCGCTAGAGGCGACCATGAAGCCCTGGCTGCCCATGAACGGCTGCGCAGGCTGCATACCGGCGAAACCTGGTACGGGCTGAATCGAGTAGTTCTCTCCCAGTGCTTCCTGCACATCAGGCAGCGCCCAGGGGCCGGAGACCATGCACGCAGCCCTGCCCTCTGTGAACAGCGAGAGGTAGTTATCACTACTGATCGAGCGCCGGATGGTGTCCGCGCCGGTTTCGCCCAGTGATGCGATCTTCTCGGCCGCAGCGATCGATTCGGGCTTGTTCAACCCCAGATCGGTCGGGTCGTAGTTGCCTTCGGCGTCACGGCCGAAGATGTATCCGCCTGCTGAGGTGAACAGGGGCTGCATATGATAGGCGTCGCCCAGTTCGCCCTGCTGCAGGATCAATGGGAGGTCCAAAGTGCCTGCGTCCACGGCTGGCTGGCCGGCCGCGACGACATCCTCGATCGAGGCGTAGGTATCTGGTGCGTACTCGGTGTTGCAGTAGAGCGCTACCGATTCCACCATGTACGGCAGGGCGTAGAGCTGGCTCTCGTAGGTGGAGGCGTCCACTGCTGTCTCAGAATACCCAGCGAGATCATCCGGGGAGAGCTGCAACGGATCGACAGCACCGTTCTGAACAAGTTGCCCGATCCAGTCGTGGGCGCCGGCGATCACATCGGGTCCGTTACCTGCAGAGTTCGCGGTGATGAATTCCTGCCGCGGATTCACGATCCCCTGCACTCCGACCGTGATGCCGTTCTCTTCGGCGAAGACGTCAGCGATCTTCTGGATGTACTCCACACGAGGGGGTTCGGCCCAGATGATGAGGTCTTCATCGCCTCGCACAGCGGGAGCGGCGCTTTCACCGGCCGCAGGGGCGGCAGCGGTTGTTGCGGTGGTATCGGCCGATGTTGTCTCCCCGCCTCCACCGGAGCATCCGGTGAGAAGGAAGGAAACGCTTGCGACGACGGCAAATGACCGGACAGTGGTGCGCGTAGTTCTGGTGCGCATGTTGCTCCTCACACGATAATCGGTTGGCGCGGGCCCCGATTGAGGCGAGAGCGCTGCGCTGCGGACAGGACGACAGTAACGCGCCAGAGAACAAAATGGAACCGCTTACAAAAACTTCCTCAAGATGACTCGGTTTCCCCCCTCTGCGCACGACCCTGTGAGGTGGCCGGCCCTGGACGCGGACGTGTCCGATTCGCTCTCAGCAATTTCGGCGGACCTCGCTGGCCGTTGATTCAGTCGTTCTCGCTGAGCCATATCGAGAAGGCCGGGCCGTGAGCGGGAAGGGTGAGCATTCCATCGGCGTCGGCCTGGAGATCGGGGGTGCCGGCCAGGCCGGTGAGGGTCCTTCCGATGATCGTGCTGGGGAGCCGGGCGGGGTCGGGGCGGCGCGGGCGGCGTGGATGAGGACTGTCTCTTCGGGTGATTCCCGCAGGAAGGGGATGGCGGCATCGCTGTAACCGAGCCAGCGCAGTCCTCCGTGACGCAGCGCGTGCCTCTGGGCACGGGTGGTGAACAGGGCCCGGGTGGTCGCGAGTCGGGCGGTATCCCACTGGTCGGTGTCCTGCCAGGGGAAGGGGCGTCGTCCGTCTTCTCCGTTGGAACCTTCCTGAGCGATCTCATCGCCTGCCCAGAGCATAGGTATACCGGGCATGGAGGCCAGGAGCCCGAAGGCGACGGTGATCAGATCCTCGTTCCGGTCCAAGTACTCGGCGATTCTCGGCACGTCATGGGAGCCGATGAGGGTCAGTGCGTGCGCGGTCGCACGCCAGGGGCGCGCTGCGCTGAAGCCGCGCATCGCAGGGACCATCGACGTGGCACCAAAGGAGGGCATCGGGGTGAAGGGGCCGGATTCGAAGCGGACCGTCTCCGGTCGTTTGAGCCATTGCCACACAGGTCGGGAGAAACCTGCGTAGTCCATGACCCCGTGCCAACCGTCACCGAGCAGGTCACCGGAGGCGTCGTGCGAGTGTTCTGCCAGAAGCAGGGACTCGGGGTTCGCCTCGGCCATGGTCGCGCGGATAGTGGTTGCGACCATGTGGTTGAGATCCATGGTGCCGAGCCTGGCTGTCATGTTGGCGACATCGATACGCCACCCATCGAGGCCATGCTCGCTGATCCAGGTGGCCACTGTGGACTCGGGCCCCTCGTAGAGGGCGCTGCGTAGTTCCTGGCTCCGGTGGTCGAACTTGGGAAGTGAGGAATAGCCGAACCAGCACACGTACTGATCGGGGTGATGCGTGAACGTGAAGTAGCTTGCTTCGGGTGATTCCGCATCCGCGGTGGCGCGCTGGAACCATTCGTGCGCTGCACCGCAGTGGTTCGTCGTCAGATCCCCCATGATGCGCATACCGCGTGCATGAATCGCTTCTGTGAGGCGTGCGAGAGCTGCGTTCCCGCCCAGGAGCGGATCGACTTCATCGAACGTCGACGCGTCGTAACGGTGGTTGGACCGCGCGGGGAAGATCGGTGTCAGGTAGACGGTGTTCGCTCCGAGGGAGGCGATGTGGTCGAGATGAGCGATGATGCCGTCGAGGTCACCGCCGTAATACTGGTACGGGGTCTCCGGTCCCACCCCGATCACGGGATCATGCCACTCCTGCGGGATTGCCCATTCGGGTGCAGGACGGTCCATGGATTTTGCGAACCTGTCGGGAAAAATTTGGTACAGGACGGCGTCTGCGGCCCAGGACGGCGGAGCCGGATGAGTCGTGATCCGGAAATCAGCGGCGTCGGTGACGTCCCGGGCGTGGATCCCCTCACCGTTCAACCACTGATAGCCGCCCGGCAGCCCATCGAGGAGCCACCGATACGTCACCACCGGGTTCTCGACTCGGATGTCTCCACGCAACCAGAACTCGTGCTCACTGTCACGGGCGACGGTCGTCGCTGTCAGTGCCTGCTCGCCGTCGATGAAGGTCCGCAGCATCGCCTGAGTGACTCCACTGCTACGGGGTACCCGCAAAAACACCGACACCGTATCGCCGAGATTCGGGGCGAGATCCGAAACGTACAGGGCGGATCCGTCGTGATGGGGGACCATTGACAGATCAGTGAACCCGACAGCTCCTGGCTGCTTCTGGTCAGCATCGGCGGCATCTGGTTTCGGTTGAGCGTTTCCGGTCATCTCTGGCCCTTTCTCCAAACGGTTGAGTGGGCCCCGCACAGGGGGGGCCGGTAACTACCAAGTAGTTGGAAGCGGTTCCACTGTAGGGCGGTTCTCGGTACACTCGCCATCATGTCGATCGACGCCGCTACCGGGCTACCGGATACCGCCAACCTCATTCACATCCGTCAATCGGACGAGGAAGCCCATCGTGGCACTGAGTGGTGGAGGTCCTCGGTGATCTACCAGATCTACCCGCGGTCCTTCCGTGACGCGAACGGAGACGGCGAAGGAGATCTCCAGGGAATCACCGCCGAGCTGGCGAACATCCGTGAACTCGACGTCGACGCCCTCTGGCTCTCGCCCTTCTACCCCTCACCGCAGCGCGACGGAGGGTACGACGTCAGCGACTACCGCGATGTCGACCCCATGTTCGGCACCCTCGAGGACTTCGACACCCTGATAGCCCGTGCCGACGGCCTTGGTCTTCGCATCATCATCGACCTCGTTCCAAATCACTGCTCCTTCGAACACGCACTGTTCCGAGCCGCCCTCGGCTCCGAGCCAGGAAGCGCCGAGCGGGAGGTCTTCATTTTCCGCAACGGCAAAGGCGAGAACGGTGAGCTACCGCCCAACAACTGGCAGTCCCACTTCGGGGGCCCGGCTTGGACCCGGATCACCGAGACCGACGGCACTGCGGGCCAGTGGTACCTGCACCTCTTCGACTCGTCCCAACCGGACTTCAACTGGCACGCCCCCGTCGTACACGAGGAATTCGAGCAGACACTTCGCTTCTGGCTCGACCGGGGCGTCGCCGGCTTCCGGGTCGATGTTGCACACTCACTGGTCAAACACCCCGAACTGCCGGACTGGGGCGGACGGGCCGACGGCAACAGCTCCGAGGGGTTCCCAGGGCACGAAGCACCCATGTTCGGGCAACCCGAACTGCACGACATCTACCGCCGCTGGAACGCGATCATGCGCGAATACGACGGCGACCGGGTGCTGTGTGCTGAAGCATCCATCTCCCCCGTGGAGCGACTCGCCGACTGGGTGCGGCCGGACCAGATGCAGCAGGCCTTCAACTTCGCTTTCCTCGGCACGAAGTGGGAACCGGAATCACTTCGTAGCGTGATCGAGACCTCACTACGAGGCTTCGATGCCGTGAACGCACCCACCACCTGGGTCCTGTCGAACCACGACGTGGTCCGCCACGCCACACGATTCGGTTATCCCCACGGCGGACGACCTGACGGCATCCGGGACGGCGACGGAATCGGCACAGGCGATGCTCAGCCGGACACGCAACGAGGCCTCACCCTCGCCCGCGCCGCGGCGATGCTGATGCTCGCCCTCCCAGGAGGTGTGTACCTCTATCAGGGGGAGGAGCTGGGACTTGCCGACCACACAGAGCTCCCGGACGAGGTGCGACAGGATCCGACATTTGCTCGCACTGACGGCGCGCGTCTTGGTCGGGACGGCTGCCGTATCCCGCTTCCCTGGGCGCAGCACGGTGAAACCGCCGGGTTCAATGACACCGGCGCTTCATGGCTTCCGCAACCAACCGGTTGGGGCAATTACGCGCGGTCTGAGCAGCAGAACGACCGTCGATCAACGCTCTCTCTCTATCGCGCCGCACTCGATCAGCGCCGAGCCCTGAACCTGGGCTCAGGATCTTTTGCCTGGTACGACGGTTTCGGTGACGACGTGCTCGCGTTCGTGAACCGTGAGGTACTGGTGGTCATGAACCTCGGATCCAGTGAGGTCGCTCTTCCCGGTTTCGATGTGCTGCTCGACAGCGACAACGTCATCCCAGGCACGCCGAAGACGAGCCATACACTGGTCCCTGAGCAGTGCATCTGGCTGCGATTCAAGTGAGCCCACGCCACGGTCGCGGGCAGTGACGCCCGGAGGGGATGTGCCCGTACTCGGCATCAAAGATGTGGCTCTTGCCGCTGGTGTCTCGCAGGCAACCGCTTCACGCGCGCTGAGCGGACGCGGCAGTGTGTCCCCGAAAACCCGCGCCCGGGTTCAAGCCGCAGCAGCTGACCTCGGTTTCCAGATCTCCTATCATGCATCGAGTCTTGCCACCGGTCGTAGCCGTAATATCGGCGTCGTCCTTCCCTACGTGAATCGCTGGTACTTCTCAACAGTTCTCGAGGGACTCACACGGCCACTGATCGACGCCGGCTACGACCTCACCCTGTACGACTTCCAGGGTGATCTTCACCGCCGAACCGTCCTGGATGATTTTCTCCTCAGAAAAAGACTCGACGGGGTCATCACCGTCGGTCTTCGTCTCAATGAGGCTGACACCACAAGGTTTCTCTCACTAGATATTCCCGTCGTGAGTATCGGCGGATCGCTTCCAGGCATCGCTTCGTTGACCATCGATGAACACGCAATTGGTCGTCTAGCAGCAGATCATCTCATCGGTCTCGGTCACACGCGAGTCGCACACATCGGTGGTGAACACGAGTCCAACCTCTACTTCCATGTCTCCTGGGACCGACGAGAGGGCTACCGAGCAGCAATGGAAGCCGCTGGCCTCGAGCAGAGATCCGCCTGGTCAGTCATCAGCGACTACACCGTCAACAGCGCATACGAAGTGGCCAAATCACTGTTGGCAGATCCCCACAACAGGCCCACCGCAATCTGCTGTGCCTCAGATGAGATGGCCATCGGCGCGATCCTCGCAGCTCGCGACCTCGGACTCCACATTCCGGAACAGCTGTCCGTCATCGGCGTCGACAAGCACCCGCTCGGCGTCGTCTTCGGACTGACAACCATCGACCAATTCGTGGAAGAGCAAGGAACACGAGCAGCTCACACACTCCTCGATGAACTCGCCGAAACCCACGAAGGCAGGAGAGGAACGCTCCCCTCGCTCACCGAGCTTCCCATCACCATCGTGACCAGGTCATCAACCGCATCCCCCACGAAGAACAAGAATCCTACCTTCCACTGAGATGCACCCCCGCTACCAATTACCGCAAAACCACGCCATTCACCGCTGTAATCCGTAGCTGACAAAGACGAGCCACTTCGCAGACTCACTGGTTAGGTGAAGTCTCATTATTGGGTCTCAAATACTGTAGTTCTGTCACGGGACGTGGAGCTGTCAGTAGTTCTCACCCCAGCCGGTATAGGCCATGAGCAGCACGAGTAAGACACGCACCTGCATCACTAGGAGGTGTCGTCTTCTGTCCTGACCACCGGATCGGCGATAGGCCATATAGCCTTACGCCTCTCAGAGTCAAGAGTTTTCGAGGGTGAAATGGCTGCTTTTCTCGATTCCTGGCTTACGTCCAGGATCCACACCATAATGTCGCTTATGATGTGGTCAGTATGAGTGACCTTGTTTTCAGTGCTGCTTATACCAGCGCCCCTGCCCCGAATCGGGAGCGACACGCCAGCACTATCGCCGCGTGGCAGCTCGCCCAGACCTCGCCCCACACCCTTACCGCCTACACCCGGAACCTCGAGCACTACTGCACCTGGCTCGACGCCATGGGTTTCGATCTGCTGAGCGTCCGGCGGGTCCACGTCGATGGGTACCGGCACACCCTCCAAGGCGCCCCCACCACGATCGCCCGTAACCTCGCTGCTCTATCGAGCTTCTACCGCTACGCCATCGCCGACGGGGTGACGACCCTGAACCCGGTGGCGACGGTGACCCGGCCTGTGGTCGATGCGGATCACAGCTCGACCCAGGGCCTCACCCGCGACCAAGCCCGGGCGTTGCTCGCCACAGCGCGGGTCGATGACCCACGGTCCCACGCCCTCGTCGCGTTGCTGCTGTTTACCGGGATCCGGGTGGGGGAGGCGTTGGGTGCGAGTACCACCGACTACGGGCACGACTCAGGCCACCGCACCCTGACCATCCGGCGTAAGGGTGGGAAAAGCGCGAAGGTCGCCGTGCCGGCGCCTGCTGCGGTGGCGTTGAACGATTACCTCGAGACCAACGGGGCTGAACTCATCCACGTTGTTGGCGACGGCGCCGCTCACCTCCGTGGGCAGCCGTTGTTCACCACCAGCACCGGAAAGCCCTGGCAGCGCAGCGAAGCCTTCCGCACGGTTCAACGCTTGGCATCTAAGGCCGGGATTGAGGGGCGGGTCAGCCCGCACAGTCTCCGGCACACCTTCGCCACCATCGCCCTCGACACCGGCACGTCTCTCCATGCTCTGCAGGACAGCATGGGCCACGCAGACCCCCGCACCACCCGCCGGTACGACAGGGCTCGGAACAACCTGGTGAAGTCGGCCAGCTACGACGTCGCCCGCGCTCTCGCCTAACATGCTGGTCCGGGGAAGTGCTCATTTCCGCTGGGATGGATCCGTAGGTGCATGCTGGGTCAGGAAGTTCAGTAGGGCCCGGTTGTAGAAGTCGGGGTTGTCCTGGTTGGCGTTGTGGCGGGCGTCAGGGATCACCACGTACGTGGACTGCGGGTCGCGTGCAGCCCAGGCCGGTGCGACTGCACGGATGTTCCCGGTGCGGTCCTGGTCCCCGTGCGTCAGCAGGAATGGATGCTCGATACGGTACTCAGGCAGTGGCTGGTGGACGTGGGTCACCGCAGTCCAGATGGTGAGGAACTCCTCCTTCGTCAGCGTGTTCATGGCCTCCCGGGCGTAGGCCTGGACCTCCTCGTCATGGGCGAGAGACGTCACCATAAGCTTCCGCAGATGCTTATACGGCCAGAAACGGAACCAGGTCACCGAGCTTCTGAGAAGGTATGCGTCCAGGCGCGAAATCGGGGTGGTGGTGGCCGTCGACCCGATGACTCCCAGGGCGATGACACGGTGGGGATACCGCAGAACGAGGTCCTGGGCCACGTACCCGCCGAGGGACTGGCCGATGACGACGAACCGGTCGGCTCCTGCTTCATCGATGAGGGCAAGGACATCCTCTGCCAGGGCCGGAACCGACAGAGGTGCGCCACCGAGTGGTCTGGAGTGCCCGTGGCCGCGAAGATCCACCGTCATGACCTGATATCCCGCAGCCAGCAGCGGTGGTAGTTGGCTGTCGAACATCCGGTGATCCATCGTCGCCCCATGAGTCAGCACCACCAGGGGCGCATTCCCAGGGCCATGTACCCATGCGTGGAGTGCACATCCGGATCGTTCTTTCACGATCACGCGGGTCTGATCAGGTGGAGAAGCCATCAACCGAGCCTTGCCGGTCTACTGGACATGGTCAACCGGACAGCGATGGCAGTAAGGACGTGGGTGGAGCAAGTGTCAGCTCGCTTCCATTTTTAGCGGTGACCAGTGAATCGATTGGCTGTCATGGGTTCAGATGCCGCGGGTTCAGGTGCCGAGGAGTCGGGTGCTGCGGAATCGTCGGGCTGTCAGGTCAGTGATGAGAATGCTCGCGACAAGTGTTGTGAGGAGGACGGCGCCGAGGGCAGGAAGGATCCATCGGTCCAGGAACACGACGGACGGGACAGCGAAGAGTGTGGGCATGATGGCGAGTAGGCGGATGGGTCCGCCGTTCATGCCGGCCCGGGACTCCAGGGCGCGCGGATACAGGAGTGCCCCGAAGAGCGTGATGGTTGCCGACCAGATGCCCATGGACAGTGGTAGGACGACAAGAGCAAGGACATAAGGCACGGTCATCGTCACCGACGCATCCGTGAAAAGAGTGCTGAGGGCGACCGCGACAGCGAAGCTGAAGGTCGCTGCCATCCAAGAAGCACCCGCCAGAACCAAGCCGGCGCCGAGGTAGGCCTGGAACAGGTTCCGGCGGGGGATAGGGCTGGCGAGGAGCACCTCGATACCACCTCCGCTGACATCATCGGCGACCACACCGGGCAGGGTGAGGGTGGCAATGATGCCGACCAGAGCGCCGAGCAGGGCCGGGGCCATGACGAGCAGGTAGGAACCCATCACCTGTACTTGGCCGTCGGCTCCCAGCACCGCTGCCAGCCCGGATGCATGAGAGCCCATCACCTCGCTCATCTCAGGCATCGTGTCCATGCCCGATGGGGCCAGGAGAACGAGGAGGCCGTAGCCGGCGCCGATCAGGACGGAGAGCCACAGCGCCATGGTTCCTTGCTGGATCCACGCCCGCCGGGTAAAGGCGCGCACACGAGGGCCCACTAAGTATCGGGTGCCGTTCATGCCGCTGGCTCCAGGTGGTTCAGGATGATCTGTTCGGTGACAGCGTCCTCACCCTGGTTGTTGTCAGGGCTGAGGTCGATGAGGTCTGCTCCGCGCACCAGGAGGAACCTGTCGGCGAGTTCCAGTGCTTCAGGGACACTGTGGGTGGAATACAGGACCGTACGCGTCCTACCCCAGTCACGGAGGAGGTCGCGGATCTGCGCCGCGTACACCGGGTCCAACCCGGTCAACGGCTCGTCGAGGATGACGACGTCGGGGTCGGTCATCGCCAGGCGGGCCATCTCGACGCGTTGACGTTGACCGCGGCTGAGCGACCTGACCCGTCGGCCGAGGACCTCGGTGAGGTCGAACCGGTCGATCAGCTCATCGTGGTCGATGAGTGTGCTCTTTGGAATGCTGTCCCATACCTCACGCCAGAAGCTCAGGTTCTGCTCCACGGTCAGTGCACTGGCCAGCGCAAGCTCGTGACCGAGGTAACCGACCCGGGAGCGAACCGCCGCCCCGTCGCTGACGTCCTCACCGAAGACCGCGCATCGCCCCGACATAGCAGGAATCACCCCGCACAGGGTCCGCATCAGTGTGGTCTTACCCGCACCGTTCCGCCCGAGCAACGCGGTCACACCCGGCCCACGACCCCCGGTGATCGGACCCACTACCGCCCGGTCATACCCGACCACCAGGTCCTGGGCCTCAACGACAATCCCTGCCGATCCCATCTCAGACGGTGTCATCGCGCAACGAGTTTCTCGGGCCGGGGAAGCAGTACCGTCGTCAGGACACGGCGGGGACGATCCGGGGCCTGCTCGTTGCTCATCAGCTCACGCAACGCCACCATCACGGTGTCGAAGAACGCATCAACCTCGCCCGTCGTCGCCCAGAAATCGGCCTGCGCGAAACTCACCCGGTCCTCGACCAAATCATGGTCACCCTGATCTACATAGGTGCTGAAGTCTCGGATCATGCCGGAGGTGAACATCGTGAACGTCGCCAGAAGCTCCTCCGGCGACAACGCCCCCAACTCTTCCGCCGACGGGTTCGCCAGTTCCTCGACCACCCGATAGGTCCTCTCGCTCACCCCACGCACCTGCTGCTCACTACTGACCTCGAGTAACCCATGGGTGACCAAGTACCCCACATGCCGGTACAGGGTCGCGATCGGGACATCCGACAACCGCTCATGCAGCTGATGAGTCGTCAGACCCTCACCGGCCAGAAGTGCTTGAACTACCCGGAGCCGTACCGGATGCAAAAGAGCAGCAGAAGTAACCATGACTCGAGAGTATCAGTATTGATACTGATAACGGTTGACCGAGTTGGTGGGGGGTGCATCAGCATCGGGCTAGCCGTTCTTGGTTCTCCCGCGACGAGTGTGTAAGGTTCCGTGGCTCCGAGGTGCTGATCCAGGATGTGCGCCCGCAGTGGTTACACTGCTGCAGCCATGCGCGTTTGAGTGTCAGGAGGGAAGGAAAGAACACCGACAGCTTCGTCGTGGGCTCGATCACCTGGTGCGGGGCGAACTGTTTGCACTACCGGTAAGACGCGGACCGAGGACGAGCCGCGTCCCATGATGGTGGTGGTCGGAACTCCTTGACCCCGGGCACGCTCACCCCGGGCACACAGAAGCGCCACCACCTGTTGTGAGGGTGTGTGGCGCTTCTGTGTGCCCAGCAGATCCTTGCAGGCCGATTGTGTTCCCGGCGCTGGCTGCGCGGGTGTTAGGCCTTGGTGTTACTGCGGCGCACCATGTAGGTTCCGCCGGCTGCGGCGGCGAGGATGAGGCCACCACCGAGGGCGATCATGCCGGCCGTGTTGGAGGACGAGGTGGCAACACCGGGGTCGGCCCCGCCTTCGGGCATGGCGGCCATCTGGGCGGCGACGAGGGTGCCCCACAGTGCGGGCGAGGTGGCCCCGAGGGGGAGTTCGGGGTCCAGGTCGCTGGGCGAGTTGAAGACGTCCTCGGAGACACCGGCGGTGGCGGGGTCCAGGCCGTGGACCACGACGACGGCGGTGCCGGCGGCGAGGGCTTCCTGGGTGGCGTCGTCGAGGGTGATGGTGCGCTGGATGGAGTAGGTTCCGCCCTGGCCACCGAGTTCGAGGTTGAGGCCCTCGGCCGGGGTGGTGGCACCGGAGGTGGTGAGCGTGGTGAGGATGTCGCCGTAGTTGGCTGCTGCTTCGGAGGTGTTGATGATGCCGTCGCCGTTGGCGTCGGCGTCGGGTGTGGGGCAGGTGCCTGCTGCTCCGCCGTGGACGTGCTGGACGTGGGGGTAGGGTCCGTCCATGAAGGTCTCGGCGAGGCCGGAGACCTGCAGGTCCACGGTTGCCTGGTCGCCGGTGACGTCGAGGGTGATCGAGCCGGTGCCGGTGGTGCCGTTGAGCTGGCCGAGGGTGGAGGAGTAGGTTCCGTCATGGGCGGCCATGGCCGGGGATCCTGCCAGGGCGATGGCGCCGAGGGCGAGGGTCGGGACTGCGAGGAGACGCATGCTGTTCTTCATGAAAAAAGTCCTTTTGATGCATGAGTGAGACAAACGAAAATCTATCAGTGTGCTTACTCATTTCCGATGTACGCCACGATGTTGAGTCCACATAGCGCCCCAGCCTGGGGTGCACGAGTACCAGCTCGTACCGGAAAGGCTTGATCCTGACTGGAACCCGTTAGCAGTCCAGCGGCTGCGGAACTGGATCCTGGAGCCGGCGCTGAACGCAGGATGAGGTCTGACTGTCGGTGTGGAAGGTCTTGGGTGGACCGCTACGCGATAGCAGAACCAAGGGGTCTTGCGAGCAGCAGTGCACTGCCCGGCCTGCATGGCCGGGCAGTGCGGTCCTCTCCTGGCTGATCCGGACGAGCACGCCCTGGCTTACTTCGCGAGGAAGGTGATCAGGGCCTGGTTCCACTCATCGGGGTGGCTGACATTGCACCCGTGCGGGGCGCCCTTGATGATGTGCAGGTCACTGCCGAGCACAGTGGCGTGAGTGCGCTGCCCGGAGCCTTCGAACGGTACGACGCCGTCGGCGTCGCCGTGCAGGACCAGTGCCGGGACGGTGATCTTGGTCAGGTCATCGCGGAAGTCTGTGGTGCCGAAGGCTTCCATGCACGCAAGGGCTGCTTTCTTATCCGCTTGCAGACACAACTCGATGGCTTCCTGACGCTGGGCTTCGGTGACCTTCAGCTCACCGTTGGCGGTGAAGAAGTCGGTGGTGAACCCGTCGTAGAACGACTCCTGGTCCTTCGTCAGATCCTTCGTCATCGAGGCGGCTGCTTCCTTGGTGAGGGGCCCGTCCGGGTTGTCCTCGCCCTGCATCATGAACGGCGGCACCGCGGAGGCGAAGACGACACTGCGGATGCGCTCCGGAGCGTACTTCGAGAAGTAGCGGGCGACCTCCCCTCCACCCATGGAGAACCCCACCAGGGTCACCTCCTGTAAATCGAGCTCCTCGAGCAGAGCCTGCAGATCCTCGGTGAGCGTGTCGTACGTGTACCCGGTCATCGGCTTGTCACTACGACCGAAACCACGCCGGTCATAGGTGATCACCCGGTACCCGGCAGCCTCCAACGCCGGCACCTGGTTCTTGAACGCCTCCCCGGACAACGGCCAGCCGTGAATTAGGACCACGGGACGACCGGTCCCACCGGTGTCATCGACATGCAGGTTGGTGTCCTTGAACAAACCGTGATGAGCGACGATCTCCGTCATAGCTGTACCTCCAAAGGGTGAAGACGTGGGTTACGTGACATACCCACAGTATTCGTCAGCACGCTGTCTATCGGATGGGTGACCCAGATACTTTCCCTCGACCGCACCGTGCACCCAGCCCCCGGAAGCCCCGGACGATACCGCGGTGACCTCGACCGCCAGCTACCCACCGACAACCCCGCCACCTTCGAAGAAGCTCACACCTGCGAACTCGCTACTAGATGTTGGAGCTCATCTCTTGTCCCTGATCCCAGATCAACGATCGGCGTAGCTGTGGTGGGACGCCGGCAAACGCTCCCGTGGTGGCATCGCGGAAAACTCTGATGTGGTCGACGTCTCCCTCACCCGGGAGGAGCTCATCGCAGTCGATATACTTGAGAGCAGCATCCAAGGCGGCTCCGACCCGGAGCCTGCGGATCTGCTGACGTGTCGGTCTCGACACCTCGATGCCCCACCCACGCGCACAGCGTGATCACCCCACACCCGTTCTCAAGGAGAATCATGCGCACCGTCAACGCCATTGCGGCACCGTCCGCCACGGAACCGCTGATCAGGACCACCATCGAGCGCCGCGACGTCGGCCCGAAGGACGTGCTGATCGACATCGCCTACTCGGGTATCTGCCATTCCGACATCCACACCGTGCGCGGGGAGTGGGGAGAGATCCAGTACCCCCAGGTCGTCGGCCACGAGATCGTCGGCACCGTGAGCGAGATCGGCTCCGAGGTCACCAAGCACAAGGTCGGCGACCGTGTGGGTGTGGGCTGCATGGTCAACTCCTGCGGCCAGTGCGAGTACTGCGTCCGCGGCGATGAGCAGTACTGCGCCAAGGGAAACATCCAAACCTACGCCGGTGTGGACCCCGCTGATGGCACGATCACCCAGGGCGGCTACTCCCAGGCTGTTGTCGTGACGGAGGACTTCGTCCTGCGGGTGCCTGAGAGCTTGGACTTCGAGAAGGTCGCCCCGCTGCTATGCGCCGGGATCACCCTCTACTCCCCATTGCACCACTGGAAGGCCGGCCCGGACACGAAGGTCGCCATCGTCGGCCTAGGCGGTCTGGGCCACATGGGCGTGAAAATCGCCGCAGCCCTCGGCGCCGAGGTCACCGTGCTCTCCCAGACAACCTCCAAAAAGGAGGACTCCCTACGCTTCGGCGCGAAGGCCCACTACGCGACAAAGGATCCGGAGACCTTCACGGAACTCGCGAACTCATTTGATCTGATCATCAACACGGTCTCAGCGAAGGTCGACATGGGCGCCTACCTCGGCCTGCTAAAGGTCGATGGGACCCTCGTGAACGTCGGGGCCCCGTCCGAGCCCCTCGCGGTCCCCGCGTTCGCTCTCATCCCGGGCCGGCGCAGCTGGGCCGGCTCCATGATCGGCGGTATCCAAGAAACACAGGAAATGCTCGACTTCTGCGCCGAGCACGGCATCCACCCCGAGACCGAGCTCATCGGCGCCGACGACATTAACGACGCCTACGAGCGAGTCCTGAACTCCGACGTCCGCTACCGCTTCGTCATCGACGCCGCCACCCTCGCCTAACCCACACGAAACAGGAACAGGCCACCCCTACCGCACCCGGTAAGGGTGGCCTTTTCCGTGACACGGTCGGTCGCACAGCTAGCTCGCTGCAGGTGTTGCGTTGGGGTACGCCCTGCGCAACATTGGCCGCATGCAAGGGGCTCTTCTACCTCTCGCTTGTCGAGCGTATAAGCCCCGGCATTCGCTTCAGATCGAGGGTTTAGGTTTAGGGGATGCGGATTTCAGAGGTTGCGCGGAAGTCCGGGGTGCCGGCGACGACGCTGCGGTTCTATGAGTCGGCTGGGCTGATCGCCGCCGGGCGGAGCATGAATGGGTACCGGGAGTATGACGAGGCGGTGTTGGAGCGGTTGTCGTTCATCGACGGGGCGAAGCAACTCGATCTGTCCCTGCCGGAGATTTCGGACCTACTCACGGTCGTGGAGGACGAGAGCTGTACGCAGGTGCGTGAGACGCTGCGTCCGAAACTGGCCGAACGCCTGCGTGAGGTCGATGAACGCCTAGCAGTGTTACAGCGTCTTCGGGGCCGGCTGGCGGAGGCGAACCGCAATGTGACCGCCTGCCCGGACAGTGGACGCCGGTGCCGCACCGAGTGCGCCCTCCTGCAGGGCACCCCAGATTCGTGTACGGATCAAGACCCCTGCTGAGGAAGATCAGCGCCAAGCCTCAGGCCCGACGAGCTGGTTTGACCTTCTAGTTGACTCCAACGTTTACGGTGATCGGGCAGACACGCCGCGCGGATGTTCATTCCGCACACCTGGGCGGGATCTGATCACTTTCACGGATGGAGAGCTTCACGATGACTTGGGCCGAACGATTGCAGAGCGTCTTCGTCGGTGTTGCGGCCCTGGCCGGGCTTGGCCTCGGGCTGGTTAGCCCGGTCGGGGAACTAGGGGAACACGTGGTGGTCCCGGCCCTGCTGGTGATGCTCACCATGGTGTTCGTGCAGCTGGATGCCTCGAACCTCAAAGCCGTCGGCAATGCCAAGGGCCTCGTCGCCGCCAGCCTGGTATTGAACTACGCGTTCACACCGGTGCTGGCATGGGCTCTGGGCGCCGGTCTCCTGGGCGGGCAGCCTGATCTGCGGATCGGGTTGCTGCTTCTGCTGGTCACCCCGTGCACCGACTGGTACCTGGTCTTCACCGCCATGGCCAAGGGCCACACCGGGATCGCCACCGCGCTATTACCGGTGAACCTGGTGCTGCAACTGCTCCTGCTTCCGGTCTACGTGCTGCTCCTTGGCGGCACCTCGGCCATGGTCGACACCGGAACCCTCCTCGAGGCGGTGTTCTTGATGCTGCTGACACCCCTGGTGGTGGCGTTCGGGCTCCGCTGGATCATCACCCGGACCAAGGGTGATACGTGGCGCCAGGAGCACGTGAGCACGGCCGCGAATCGTTTGGTCATGCCATTGCTGTGCTTGGCGGTGTTCGCCATGTTCGCCTGGCAGGCACCCGTAGTAGCCGAGAACGGGGCCGAGATGCTCATGCTCCTCCCATCGCTGGCGGTTTTCTTCATCACCCTCCCGATCGTCGCGACAGGGGTGGCCAAGCTGTTGCGCCTGTCCGGACCGCTACGGGTGACCCTGACCATGGTCACCACTGCACGGAACTCCCCGATCGCCCTCGGCATCGCCGTCGCAGCGTTCCCCGACCGGCCCCTCATCGCGGTAGCACTGGTCATCGGGCCCCTGATCGAGCTCCCGATCCTGGCAGCCCTCAGCCAGATCGTCCGGCACCGTGAAAAAGCACCCACCGACCACCAACCCCATTCCACGCACTAACATACGAAGGTTCGGTATCCCCCCGGACCCCACACACCGTTTATCAGACAGTCCCCGCGCCCTCGCCTGAATTCCTAGCGCATCACTTATTATCTGATGGCTTTTGGGACATTGGGTCGGGGTGGTGCAGGCGCTGAGCAGCACGGCCAGAGCGGCGATCGAGCCGAGGTGTGCGATGCGGGACAGGGACGAAGACAACAGGCAGTCTTTAGGAGATAGCGTCGAAAAGATCAGTCGACACAGGAACGAATCGCTGAGTAGCTGACCGGTGACCTGAGGAGTCGGGGGAGGGGTTGAAACGGTGCCGGTGTGGAGGGGACGGGCCCCCCCACACCGGCACCTGTCAGAGGGCAATCACGTCCCTTCGGACCCGGTCCTCACGTGAGCCGTGTCCGAGGGGTGGATTGCGTGGTGTTGCTGGCGTGAGGTCTACAGGCCCGCGAGGAGCTCTTCCATCTCGTCGATCTCGGCTTGCTGGGTGTCGATGATGGTTTCGGCCAGCTCGATCGCCTCCGGGTTCTCACCGTCGTTGATCTCGGTCTGGGCCATGCCGATCGCGCCCTCGTGGTGGGCGGTCATGGATTCCAGGAACATGCCGGACGCCTCGGTGCCTTCGGCGGATTCGAGGTCGGACATCTGCTCCTCGCTCATCATTCCCTCCATGCTGCCCATGGACCCGGAATCGGAGTCGGATCCCATGTCGCCTGTGTCGTGGCCTTCGGAACCGTCGTCCATTCCGCCTTCGGGCTCGATGGGCTCACCCCAGGCTTCGAGCCAGCCGGTCATGGTCTCGATCTCGGGTCCTTGGGCGTCCTTGATCTTCGTCGCGAGGTCTGTGATCTCGGGGCTGATGCCGTCCTTGGCGAGCATCATCTTGCTCATCTCCACGGCTTGCTGGTGGTGGGGAATCATCATCTGCGCGAATATCACGTCCGCGTCGTTGTGCTCCTCGGACACGGCGTCCGGACCGGTGGTCGCTGACGCGTCAGCCGGCGGGGAGGGTTCGGTAGCTGCGCTCGAGGCAGGAGCAGCCGCCTCGGAGCTGGTCGTGTCGGTGCTGGTGGTGTCGGATTCTGTGCCGCAGGCGGAGAGAGTGAGGGCTGTGGTAAGGCTTAGTGCGGCGAGGGAAAGGTAATGCTTCATAGTGGTCAGATCCTTCAAAGCTCAAAGTGGTGTGCTGTCAGTTGCTCACCCTTGCCCGGGCACGGGCCAAGGGGTGAGGCAGCGTCGGCGACGCCGTCAATCGACGTGGATGCGTCGTGGGCGCGCGGAGTGTGCTGGAATATCGGCAGCCCGACCGCCCGTGAGGTGCGGGTATGGGCCGCGGATTCTATGTGCGACTGATGCAGAGTTGAGTCAGTGAAGGGGTAGGAGCTGGTCTGGACGCCCAGTACACCACGGGCGGTCCGCGGCGAAGCAGCGAGAAGGTGAGGGCCCGTCCGGTCGGGGTGAGGAGCCAGGCGATACCGACCAGGACCAGGGCCAGCACACACATGCCCAACGCCATCTCTGCGCAGTCCCCACCGCACCCTGTGAGCATTCCTTGATCAGTGTGATCACCGGCCAGCTGGGTCAGTGCAGGTAGTAGCTGCGTCACCGACTGGTTATCCGTGTCGCTGGCTGAGACCGCTGAAGAGCCTCCTGATAGCACTGTTGTGGAAGCAGAGTGGGCATGGGCGGAACTTACCGTCGTGATGCGCAACGTCGGGGTGCCGGCGCTGTGGTGGGTTGTTGCCACGTGGCCGCCCATCCATACGTGCATGGCGAGGATCCCGACGATCACAGCGGTCAGCCCGATGAACGAAAGCAGGGCAGGAAGCAAGGAAGCCACGGGTACGCGGAGCAGCGTGAAACGACGCGTCCTCACCTCTTTCACCGTCCTCACCTCTTCCATGACTGCCCTTGCTGCGCTCAAGGCGGCGTCCTACTGCTCCGGACTATGTCGTCGTCATCATTCGTCGCCGGCGGGTTCTAGGTCTTGCCGTCTGATCCTGGTTTCCAGCGTAACCAGGGCCAGACACGGGAACCGAACCTGTTCGACGAACAGGTCATCGAGCAGGGTCGGTACGGGGCCTTGCAGGACTGGCGCGGGTGCTGCCGGTTCTAGTTGGTACTGATCCGTTCCGGGCTGAGGTCGATCCGGCGCAGTAGTTGGGCGTTGAGTGCGACCACGATCGTGGACACGCTCATCAGGACCGCTCCAGCGGCAGGGGAGAGCAGGATGCCGGCGAAGGCCAGCACTCCTGCGGCCAGGGGGACGGCCAGGACGTTGTACCCGGTGGCCCAGATGAGGTTCTGGATCATTTTGCGGTAGCTGGCCCGGGAGAGGTCGATCAGCGCCAGTACAGCCCGCGGATCGTTTCCGGCAAGGACGACGCCGGCGGATTCCATCGCCACGTCCGTACCCGCGCCGATCGCGATACCAACCTCAGCCCGGGCAAGGGCCGGTGCGTCGTTCACCCCGTCGCCGACCATCGCGACCTTCAATCCGCGGGACTGTAGTTCGGTGACCTTGGAGTCCTTGTCCTTGGGTAGGACATCGGCGAATACCTCATCGATGCCGAGCTCCTTGCCGACGACGTCGGCGACCTGGCGTGCGTCCCCGGTGATCATCGCTACCTTCACCCCGCGGGCCTGCAAAGCCTTCACGGCAGCCCGGGATTCCTCACGGACTTTGTCCTCGAGGCGGAGCGCGCCGATCACGGAACCGTCGCGGATGACGTGCAGGACCGATGCGCCGCGACCCACCCAGTCCTGCACTGTCCCGGCGATGTCGGCAGGGGTCTCCAGTCCGAGTTCTTTGAGCATGTTCGGGCCTCCCACGGCGATGTCGGACCCGTTGACGGTGGCGCGGACACCGCGGCCGGTCATGGACGAGAAGCCCGTGCCCGTGTAGCCGAGGTCGGCTGCGTCCGGGTTGGTGCCGGCGGCGGTGACGATGGCCCGGGCGACGGGGTGCTCACTGTCGGCCTCGGCCGCCCCGGCCAGGGCCAGGAGCTCAGGCTCGGTGGTCCCGGTGATGGTGGTGGTCGCGGTGACGGCGTGCTGTCCTTCGGTGAGGGTGCCGGTCTTATCGAACAGGATCACGTCGATGGTGCGCATGCGCTCCAGGGCGATGCGGTTCTTGATCAGCACCCCGGCTTTCGCGGCCCGCTCGGTCGAGATGGCGATGACCAGGGGGATCGCCAGGCCCAGGGCGTGGGGGCAGGCGATGACCAGGACGGTGACGGTGCGGATCACCGCATCATCCGGGCTGCCCAGGAGCATCCAACTGATGAAGGTCAGGATCCCGGATCCCAGGGCGAAGTAGAACAGCAGGGCCGCGGCTTTATCCGCAAGGGCTTGGGCCCTCGAGGATGAGGCTTGGGCTTCGGTGACCAGGCGCTGGACCCCGGCCAGGGACGTCTCCGACCCCACGGCGTTCACCTGCACGCGGACCGCGTTATCGGTCGCGACTGTGCCGGCGACGACAGTGTCACCGATCGTCCGGGACACGGTGCGGGATTCGCCGGTGATCATCGACTCGTCGAACTCGGCCGTCCCGTCGGTGATCTGCCCATCGGCCGGTACACGGGCGCCGGAGCGTACGAGCACGACATCACCGACGACCAATGCACTGACCGGCACGGTCTCGGGGCCAGTGCTGGTCACTCTGTCGGCCTCGTCGGGCAGCAGGGCCGCCAGGGCATCGAGGGCGCCGGCGGCGGAGCCGAGGGCGCGCATCTCCATCCAGTGCCCGAGGAGCATGATGACCACCAGCAGGGCGAGCTCCCACCAGAAGTCCAGGTCGACCCCGCCGATGCCCAGGGTGGTGATCCAGGAGGCGATGAACGCGACGCTGATCGCCATCGCGATCAGCAGCATCATGCCCGGCTGCCGGGACTTCAGCTCCGTCAGCCCGCCCTTCAGGAACGGGGCGCCGCCGTAGACGAAGATGGCTGTGCCCAGGATGGGGGCGATCCAGGTGGAGCCGGGAAACTCGGGCGGCATGACCCCGAAGAACATAGTGAACATCGGGCTGAACGCGACCACGGGAACCGCGAGGACTAGGTTGATCCAGAACCGGTTCTTGAACATCGCCGTCGAGTGCCCGGCATGCTCCCCATGGGAATGGACCTGATGATCCTCATCTGTGCCTTGGTCCGCGCCGTGAGCCTCGTGGTTCGTGTGTTGATCGGGTTCATGGCCTCCCTCGGGCTGCTCCTGGGTGGAGATTACTGAGTGGGCGTGGCTTTCGGGCATGGCCTGACCGTGTGTTGATTTCGGTTCGCCCGGGTGGTGCTGGTTGTTGATGTTCTGGTTTTTGCTCATGATGATTCTTCCTTTGGGCCCTCTCGAGGGGAGGGACCCGTGCCTAGGCGCGGTGGATCTTAGGCGGTCGTGAGCTGATAGCCGGCCTTCTCGACGGCGTCCTGGACGGACGACGCATCAAGGGGTTGGCTGCTGGTGACACTGACGGTTGATACGCCGCCAGGAACGAGAGCGATCCGGACATTGTCCACACCGTCCAGGGCGCTGATAGCGCCGCTGACACGGCTTGCACAGGAACCGCAGGTCAGGCCGGTGACCGCATAGTCGGCAGAGATCGAGCCTTCAGTCGTCGGCTGCGTTGCAGTGGCCTGCTGGGGCGCGCAGCACCCACACGACCCTCCCATGGGGGAGCTCGCATCCACGTTCTGGGGTCCGCTGATGTCGGTGAGGTTCAGCGGGGTCCTGACAGGGTCAGTCATGGTGGTCTCCTGCAAACGGTGAGCAACGAAGTGTCGAGGTAGCCGCGGCGAAGAACGCGTGAGCGCTGGTGAGGTTCTGGTTCCATCGCGCGGTGCAGTTGACCTGTACGGCGTACGTCCCGGGGAGGGGAGACTACCTTCTGAGGTAGAACCGAATGTATACCCCCCAGGGGTATACGTCAAGGTGTGGTGCATCATTGTTGGAGCGTCCGCTGGTGTGTGACTTTTAGTCGGAGATGGCAGTTAAATCGCAGTTTAGATTGGCGGTTTGTCGTCCCGTCCGGGGAGCCATCAATGGGTGATCGGCAGTTCATGGGACGGTGGGCGTTGGATGGCTGATCGGCCGAGCGGCAGTATGTCTCCTGATTTTTGCGTTGATTCCGCCGCTGTAGGTCTCGCCGGGTTCGGGTGTCTGCGGACCTTGGCTGAGATGCTTTGATGAATGCGAACAGCCGCGGAGCTGCGGGGTCTGTGACGCTTAGTCGTTTTCCCTAGATGGTTGCTTCGATGCGGGATTCCTGGCCGGGAGAGGGACTAACCAGCACGTGGCTGTGGTTGATTGCAAGCCGGCGAGTTTGGCGATGTCATCGGCGGGAAGCCTGGGTTGGTAGCTGATCCAGAGGGCACCGTGTTCAAGGGAGTGCACTGCCCGGGGTTTTCTGTACGGGCCGGTCGTTGGCTCCGCAGTTCGTCCACACCGGTGAGTGGTCTCCGCCGGCGCCGGGACGTTGCGGATAGGTCACCGCGGTCTGGACGTGGTTCCTGCTCGGGCCGGGATAGCTGGTGACTTCTTCGATCATGGTCGGGTCCTTCTCTGCTGCCGGGGTCGGTGTTGACCGCCGCCGTTTACGGCGAGCCCGTGGGTGAGCGCGCCGGTTGCGAGGAAGAGTGGCACGCCGACGGCGATCAGCGGCCGCTGGAATCGGGCGGGCGACTTGGCCCTTTTGTGGTGGTGGGTGAGCGTTGCTGTGAGCCGGGTGTTGTCCGGGGTTTCATGAGACCGCCTTCGGGTGCTGTGACCGGTTGCTTGTTTCCGTGGGGGGCTTACTGGTGCGCTGCGGCCCCGCCTACGGTGCGCTGCGGCCCCGCCTACGGTGCGCTGCGGCCGCGCCTACGGTGTGGTCGTTGCGGGTTTCTGGAAGAGGGGGCCTTCGAGGATGCTGCCGTGGAAGGTCCGGGCGGCGACGATGATCCACGCGGCGACCAGCAGGGTGTAGCCGGCAACGGCCATCGCGTCGAACACGGCGGGGCGGGGGTGGGCAGCGAGGCCAGTCGGGGCCGGGACGCAGGGGCCGGTGGGGAAGGGGAAGGACCACCAGGTCAGGGAGAACGGCAGGCCCTGGCGTGCGGTGCGGATGGTGATGGCGGTTGCGAGGCCGGCCCACATGAGCGCGAAGCCCAGGACCGGCACCCCGTACAGGACCCCGAAGGCTTCCATCGCCCGGGCCAGGGTCCCGGACACGGCGAGGTGGGCGTTTCCGCCCAGGAGATTCGCGGCAGTGATGGACTGGCCCAGCGGGCCCAGCACGATCCACAAGGTGGGAACGGCCGCCGCGGCCCCGATCTTGTGCCCGGCGAGGCGGTTCCAGATCAGGGTGGTGATGATGATGGAGGCCAGCAGGCTCAGTCCGAACATCGCGTAGCAGCCCATCAGCAGGGTCAGGCGTGCCTGCCCGGCCGGGACGTAGGGCAGCAGCAGCGCCCCGGTGGAGGCCGAAACCATAGGCGGGACGACAGGCATCAGCCAGCCGCCGAACGCACTGTCCGGTGTGACCTGGTGCCGGGTGAACTGCAGATACGGGACGGCGACGGCGCTGGCCAACCCCAGCAGGGTCCCGGCAGTCCAGAGCACCACATCGATGCTCAGTGCCAGCTGTTCGCCGAGGATGTCCTTTCCCAGCAGCAGGGTCCCGGCGCCGACGGTGAGAAGGGCCATGGGGGGTGCGCCGTAGAAGTGTGCCATCACCGGATGGCTGTGGTGGCTTCGGGCGGTTTCCCGGTACCGGATCCAGTGCACCCCGGTGGCGGCGCTCAGCAGGATCAACAGCAAGGACGCCAGGGCCCAGACGATGGTGGCGCCGGTGCGCAGGCCGGGGAACTGCAGGGGCAGCGTCGCGGCGGCGGTCGCGACGATCCCGGTACCCATGATGGAGGCGAACCAGTTAGGGGTCAGGTTCGCGAACAGCTCCGAGGGCTTCTCCAGACGGCGCAGGACGCGCCGGCCCCCGGTACGGCTACCCGGGGTCTGTGCCGGTGGTGTGGTGTGGTCCTTGTCGGCGGTCAGCAGCAGTGTTCCCATACCTTCCATGCTCCCGGTCTCGGACCTGGCGCAGTAGGGGGCATACACTTGTCAGGCTACAAGCCGGACTTGTATCTAATGCACCGTGTCTGAAGGAGAATCTCGATGCTCAGCCCCCGGATACCGGAGCTCTCCGCCCTGGAAATGCTCGCCGCGGTCCATGATCTGGGATCCCTCTCCGCCGCCGGGAAACACTTGGGTCTGTCCCAGCAGGCTGTCTCCTCCCGGATGCGTTCCCTGGAGTCCCAGATCGGGTTCGTCCTGCTGACCCGGACCCCGCGGGGGTCCACCCTGACAGAATCAGGTGAACTGGTCGCAGAGTGGGCCGCAGAGGTCCTCGCAGCCGGGGAACGGCTCGATGCCGGGATCGCCTCGCTCCGATCCGACACCGCCCGGCAGTTGAAGGTCGCGGCCAGCCAGACCATCGCCGAACACCTGCTGCCGCTCTGGCTGGTCGCGCTGCGCCGCCAGCAGGAGAGCCTCGAACTCGTCCCCACCGTCGTGGAGCTGGCGGTGAACAACAGTGAAGCCACCATAGCCCGGGTCCGATCCGGACAGGCAGCCATCGGCTTCATCGAAAGCCCACACCTTCCCCCGGACTTGAGTGCCGCGGCGGTGCAGGAGGATGACATGGTCCTGGTCGTCGCACCGGAGCACCCCTGGGCCCGGCGCCAGACACCCGTCACGGCCCGCGAGCTGGCAGCAACCGCGCTGGTCACCAGGGAACACGGCAGCGGAACCCGGGACGCCCTCGAGCACCTGCTCACCACCGCAGGGGCCCCGCCCCCGGTAGAACCAATGGTAGAACTCTCCACGACGGCGGCCGTCCGCTCCGCCATCGCAGCCGGCACGGCCCCCGGAGTACTCAGCGCTCTCGCCGTCCGCGACGACCTCGCACTGCACCGGCTCGTCGCCGTACCCGTTCACGGGCTGCCCCTACGCCGCACACTGACCGCCATCTGGCAGACCGGCACCTCACCGCCTCCCGGGCCGGCCCGTGACCTCGCAGCGATCGCCGCCAAAACTGTCCCGGGAACCAGCACCCGCCGGAAGTCATGAACCAAGCGACGTCGCGAAGCAGAGGAGATCGGCTACCTAAAACGACCGTCCATGAGATAGTTCGCAGACTTGCCGTCAAAAGCGGCGTGTTGTGTCTCGTGGCTCGTGTCCGAGAGCTATGTCTCGTCAGGTGCGTTCGCAATACATTTTGGGCATGGCAGCTGTTGGTTATGCGCGGGTGTCGACTCGGGAGCAGAAACTCGACGGGCAGACTGATGTGCTCAAAGCCGCCGGGTGCGAGAAGGTGTTCGTCGAGCATGCCTCTGGGGTGTTGGCGAAGCGGCCGGCCCTTGATGATGCGTTGGAGTATCTGCGGGCGGGGGACACCCTGGTGGTGACGAAGCTCGACCGTCTGGGTCGGTCGGTGCGGAACTTGAAGGAAGTCGCAGACAGTCTCGAGGATCAGGGTGTCGGGTTGAAGGCGCTGTCGCAAGGTATTGATACGACGACTCCGGGTGGGCGGCTCTTCTTCCATATGCTCGCGGCGATCGCCGAGTTCGAGCACGACCTGATCGTCGAACGCACGAAGGATGGTTTGGCCGCTGCCAGGGCGAGGGGGCGTAAGGGTGGGGGAAGGGTGAAGATGAGTGCGACGAAGATCCGGCAGGCACGGACCATGTATGAGGAGAAGACGTACACGGTGCAGCAGATCGCCGACACGTTCGGGGTGTCCCGGGCGACGATCTACCGCCACCTTGGCGAGGACGGGGGAGCGCGATGACCAGGATCGTTCTGTGGGTCTTGACCGCGAGCACCCGCTACAGTTACCTGCTCGTTCGCTCCCTGTTCCTGCTTCCACTGCTCGTGCTGCCGATGCGTCGGCGGGTTCGTCACCAGGTCGCCGGCGCCCTGGCCGTCGGCCTGTGGTTCCTTGGTGCCTTCGTCATCGTCGTTACAGCCGACGCACCGTCGTGGGGATTACTGCTGGTCGGTGGCGTCTTAGTCCTGGTCATTGGGTGGACCGTGTGCATGGAGAGGCGCCATGTCCTGGCCTACCGTTGAATCACTTACGTCCCCTGCCCCATGTCCCTGTCACGCCCGGTTCCGGCACGATGACGATGACTAGAGGAGGGTAGGGCAGTGGCGCGGCAGCCGAGGATAGAAACGGAGCGGTTCTGGGAGAAAGGCGTCAAGGGCCCTCGCCTGCAGGACTGTTGGATCTGGGTCGGCGCGATCGCGGACGACGGGTACGGACGGTTCTGGGTTCCCCGCGACGGGGGACAGCGGGCAGTGCGGCCGCAACGCTACGCCTATGAACACCTCACCGGTGAAACCCTGCACCCCGGCATCGCCTTGATGCACATGTGTGATGTGCCCTTGTGCGTCCACGCCAGCACTGGAGGAGACTCCCACTTACTGCCGGGTACTCAGGCGTTGAACATGCTGGACCGGTCGCGGAAGGGCCGTCATGCCAACGCCTCGACGTTTCGGTGGCGCGGGGTCGGCCGCGCCCAGTTCCACGCCCAGTCCGTGCAACTGCGTGCTGCTCTGCTTGAGCACGGTTGGAACGAGCCAATCATTCGGCCGTTGATCATAGGCCGTGACCCCAGTGCGCCAACTCTGTTCTAAAGCTCCTTCAGGGCGAGATCACCGGTGGGCTGGTCAACCAGATCAGGGGTAGTACATCGAAGACGTATTACCCCTGATCTCATGTATGCGAAACCATATCGACGGTTGTCAATGTCTGGGTATGCTGGGTGGCATGACGACGATTTCCGGGCCCCGAACTATTACTGTTACCAGGGCTGCAGACACGGGTTTCGCGACCACAGAGGTGATTGATGGGGGTCGGTGCTGTGTGCCCTCGGGTGCGCCGGCGATGAGTGCGCAGCGGGCCGAGGAGCTCTCGAAGCAGTTCAAGGCGATCGCCGACCCGCACCGGTTGCGCCTGGTCTCGTTGATTTCCGCCAGTCCGGAGAACGAGGCGTGTGTGTGTGATCTCATCGAGCCGTTGGATCTAGGGCAGCCGACGGTGTCGCATCATTTGAAGATCCTCGTCGACGCCGGGATCCTGCACCGTGAGAAGCGTGGTGTCTGGGCGTATTTCTCCATCATGCCCGGGGCCCTGGACACCCTCGCCGGTGTCCTCACCGAACCCAAGTAACGGCGCTTTAGCCTCCCGGGCCCGTTCTTACCTGGCCCCTGCTTCATTCCTGTTCGGTTCTTGTCTGCCCAGAAGAAGTGAGTGTCCCCTGATGAGTTTCAAGGCTGAGAAGCCCTCGGTGTTGTTCGTGTGTGTAAAGAACGGGGGTAAGTCCCAGATGGCCGCCGGTCTGATGGACAAGGTCGCCGGGGACTCCGTGACCACCGCCTCTGCCGGGTCGAAGCCGGGCTCCGCGGTCAACGATTTCTCGGCCCAGGTCCTGACCGAGGTAGGGGTGGATATCAGCCAGAATGTCCCCCGGCAGATCACCGCGGAGGACCAGAGCCAGGCGGACGTCGTTGTCATCCTCGGCGCCGAAGCGCAGATCGAGAGGGTCGAAGGGACCCTGTATGAGCGGTGGGTGACGGATGAGCCCAGCGACCGTGGGATCGATGGCATCGAACGCATGTGCTTGGTCCGCGACGACATCTTCGCCCGCGTCACCGACCTCCACCGGAAGCTCACCACCAGCTGACTCCCCGTCACTTCGTCGCCGGTGAGCTCGTGAGTGAGTTCATTGGTGTGTTTCTTCCTGCCCTCCTGTTAGGAGCCCTCTCGCTATGACTGCCATGACCGTGGTCGCTGTTCTGATCTTCCTCGCCACCTTGACCCTGGTCATCTGGCAGCCCAGGGGCCTGGGGATCGGGTGGTCCGCCCTGGGAGGGGCCGCCGTGGCCCTGGTGACCACGGTGGTGAGCCTGTCCGACATCCCGGTGGTGTGGGACATCGTGTGGAACGCGACGTTCGCGTTCGTTGCGATCGTCATCATCTCCCTGATCCTCGACGAGTCCGGATTCTTCCGCTGGGCGGCCCTCCACGTCGCCCGCTGGGGCAGGGGCAACGGCCGGCTACTCTTCACGCTGATCGTGCTGCTGGGGGCGGCGATCGCGGCGGTCTTCGCCAACGACGGGGCGGCGCTGATCCTGACCCCGATCGTCGTCCAGATGCTCCTGGCCCTGAAGTTCCCGGCCAAGGCTTCCCTTGCGTTCGTGATCGCATGTGGTTTCATCGCCGACGCTGGGAGCCTGCCCCTGGTGGTCTCCAACCTGGTGAACATCGTCACCGTGGACTTCTTCGACATTGGCTTCGCCCGCTACGCGGTCGTCATGGTCCCGGTCGGCATCGTCTCGGTGGCCGCGAGCCTTGGCATGTTGTTCCTGTTCTTCCGCAAGGTCATTCCCCGTACCTATGACGTGAGCGTCCTGGGAACACCCACGTCAGCCATCGCGGATCCTCTGACGTTCAAGACCGGGTGGATCGTCCTTGTGGTCCTGCTCATCGGGTACTTCGCCGCCGAACCCCTCCACATTCCTCTCTCGGCTGTCGCCGGCCTCGGCGCCGTGGTCCTCATGCTCGTCGCCTCCCGAAAACCCGCAGTCCTCTTCCGCCGCACCGCATCAGTGCTAGGCCCAGTGACAAACCCGATGGCAGCAGGTTCCGCGACGCAGACCCCGACGGCTGGGACTGATTGTGCCGGTCGGGCAGCGGACCTCGACGACGAAACCGTTGGCGCAGCCCATCGCTCCACCGACAGCACCACGGTCAATGCCTCTGCGGCCGACGTGAACACCTCTGATGTGAACATCGATGATGGATTCCTCACTTCAACAGGGGACGGCGTAGCTGTGCTCCCGGACGGGCGGATCTCGGTTCCACGGATTCTGAAGGAGGCGCCGTGGCAGATCGTCTTGTTCTCCATCGGCATGTACCTGGTGGTGTACGGGTTGCGGAACCAGGGCCTCACCGACGAGCTCGCCGGCGTCTTTTCGGCGATCAGTGACAACGGCGTCCTGATCACGGCCCTCGGCGTGGGTGTGATCGTCGCGGTCCTCGCGTCGCTGATGAACAACATGCCCACCGTGCTCATCGCCTCCCTCGCGATCGGCGCCGCAGGTGCTACCGGTGTGACACAGGAGGCGATGATCTACGCCAACGTCATCGGCTCGGACCTCGGCCCGAAGATCACCCCCATCGGCAGCCTCGCCACGCTACTGTGGCTGCACGTCCTGGACCGTAAGGGCATCCACATCGGCTGGGGCCAGTACTTCCGCGTCGGCATCGTCCTCACCATCCCCGTCCTGATCATCACCCTCCTCGCCTTGGCTGGCTGGCTCACCATCATCGGGGTCTGAGTAGGGAAACTACCCCGTAGATGACTTCAGGCTCGGCCTACACAGTGACGACTTCTCGAGCGGAGCGTGTCTATAGGAACATCACTGAGGACGCGGAGCCGGTGGAGTACATGGAGGACATGCAGGCAGAGCAGGAAGAGATGACCGGCGAGGAGTACGCCGTCACCAAGTACCATCTAGCCGGTGGTGCAGGAAACTGCACCACCTGCCCCGGCCCCGGACCTGTACGAGGCGAGGGAGGGGGAGCCGGTCAGCTCGCCGTTAGTGGGCGGGGCGCTTCGACGCCGGCGGGCTTACCTCAAACGGTGGTCACCGGCGACGAATCGCCGTCCCTCGCACACCCAGCCATCACCAGAACCACACCGTGCCACCAGCTCCGTACAGGGCACCCGCGTCAACACGCCGACACCCGATCAACCACCACACCCGCGGACGCGACGGGGGAGACCGACTACGTCGATCCCCCCGCACTCACAATCCGTCATGCGTGGGTCAAACCGTTAGGCCGCTGCTGTTTCGGCCGCGACCTGGTCAGCGACTTCGGTGGCTGATTCTGTGATCGTCGCCGCACGGTCCTCGGTCCCCTTACCGGTACTTGCACTTATGGTCGTTCCTACACCGTCGAGGACTCGTTTTACCTCCGCGCCACTCAACCCCAGGCGAGCCGCGACCGCCGCGCGCGACTCCCCGGTATCCAACATTGCGCGTACCTTCGCCCCAGCCTCCGCCAGGGCAGACGCCGCGTCTTCCTCGGCCTTCGCCAGGATCGCATCCGCGCGCTCCTGCGCCTCGGCGCGGATTTGCTCGGCGTTTTCCTGCTGCTCGAAGAACCCCGCCGCAAGGTCAATCAATTTCTCGTGCCGCTCGGTCAGCTCCTGCGCTTTCGCGCGTGCTTTCTCCCGTGCTGCGACCTGCTGCGCTGACTTCCGTGGTGCCGCCATAACGATCTGTCCCCTTCCACTCGACAACCTTGCACATGCGGGCGAACCATGCCCACTTACCTAACGGTCAG
>NZ_LGIU01000093.1 GCF_001187915.1 Arthrobacter sp. RIT-PI-e
GGGAACCGGGCGGCGGGGCGCGGGGGCGAGGGCCCCCGGGGGAGCCACTCGGGCCACCCCGGCAGCCCCCGGCCCACCGGTGTCTGTTGCAGCATCCCCTCGCCCACGAGGATCCCCCAGGCGGAGCCCCCGGGTTCCCGCCACGGCAGGTCCCGGGCCTGCGCCGCGAACCAGTCCGTGAGCCGGGTGTGGAGACCACCGAGGGCCCCGGGCCCGGGCGGAGGAGGGGCGGTCCCGGTGCGGTCGAGGGCAGGGCCGCCGGGCAGGGTGGTGCCGGTGCGCTCGGAATCCCGAGGCTCGGACGTGGGACGATCGGGATTCACGGGGTCTCCTGGAGGACGGACGGCTTTACTCTACCCATCGGGGTGCCCCCGGGAGGAACGGGGGAGGACGTCCGTATAGCCTTGGGGGATGGCATCAGCGGACGGTCCCGGTACAGGTGGGCGCACGGACGGCAGGCGGGGCACCAGCCCTGCCGTGTACCGACGGCGGAGACTGGCCGTGGGCGTCCTCGCGCTGCTGGTGATCGCGGCGCTCGTCGTGGGTGCCGTCCTCCTCGGAGGGCTCCTGGGCCGCAGCGCGGAGGCGGGCCCCGCCGCGCCCACCACGGCTCCGGCGGCGGAGCCGGGTCCTGATCCCTCGACGGCCCCGCCGACGACCGCGGCCCCGACGACGCCGGCTCCGACACCGGTGCCGTCGACCGCTCCTCCCTCGACCGCCGCACCCACGGCCTCGAGCGCCGCCACCGCGCAGCCGTCGTCGACCCCGGGCGACACCTGCGGGCCCAGCGCGGTGACGCTCCGCGCGGAGACGGACAGGGAGAGCTACGCGCCGGGGGAGACGCCGGTGCTGTACCTCCTGGTCAGCAACGAGTCGGACACGCCCTGCACCGTCAACGTGGGGACCTCCCAGATGGAGTTCGTCCTCACCCTCGACGACGAGCGCGTGTTCTCCTCCACGGACTGCCAGGACGGCTCGCAGGACCTGGAGATGACCATCGAACCGGGCGGTGAGGAACGTGCCACCTTCGAGTGGGCCCGGAACCGGACCGTTCCCGGCTGCGAGGCCGTGGGCGAGGAGGCCGCCGAGGGCACCTACAGCCTCGTCACGCGGCTCGGCGCACGCAGCAGCGATCCGGTGACCTTCACGCTCTCCTGACGCGGACCCTCCACGGGTCGATCGGGAACCGGCCGGTCTAGAGGAAGCGGTCCAGGAGGCTCGTCTCGGCGATCCGGGAGAGCCCCTCGCGCACCGTGCGGGCCCGCTGCTCCCCGATGCCGTCCACCGCCATGAGGTCCTCGATGTTGGCGGCCATGAGATTCTGCAGCCCGTCGAAGTGGTCCACGAGCCGGTTCGCGACGGCCGGCGGGACGGCCTTGATCCCGGAGAGCAGACGGTACCCCTTCGGCTGGACGACCGCCTCCAGCGAGTCGACGGACGGGTTGAAGCCCAGGACGCTCGCGATGGTCCCGAGGTCGATCAGATCCGCGGAGCTGAAGTTCTGCAGGGAGGCCACACGGTCCTCCAGCGGGATCCTGCCGGATCCGGGGTGCATGTAGTCGCGCAGCACCATCTCGCTGCCGGGACCCAGCCCCGTGGTGAGCTCCTCCACCTGGAGCGACAGGAGCCGACCGTCCACCCCGAGTTCCAGGACGTACTGCGAGATCTCCTCCGAGATCCTGCGCACCATCTCCTGGCGCTGCAGCGTCACCGCGACGTCACGCACGGTCACCATGGCCTCGATCTCCAGTGCGGAGAGCGAGTTGGTGACCTGGTCCAGCCGGGCCCGGTACCGTTCCAGGGTCGCCAGCGCCTGGTTCGCACGGGCGAGCACCGGTTCCGAACCCTCCAGCACGTGCCGCAGGCCGTCGATGTAGAGGGCGATGATCTGCATGGACTGGCTGACGCTGATCACCGGTAGACCGGTCTGCTTGGCCACGCGCTCCGCGGTGCGGTGCCGGGTACCCGATTCCTGGGTCTCGATGGTGTGGTCCGGGACCAGCTGGACCGCCGCCCGGAGGATCTGGCTCGCGTCCTTGTCGCAGACGATCGCACCGTCCATCTTGGCGAGCTCGCGCAGGCGGGTGGGCGAGAACTCGATGCCGATCTCGAACCCGCCGGAGCAGATCGAGGTGACCGTACGGTCCGAGCCGAGCACGATCAGCGCCCCGGTGCGGCCCCGGAGGATCCGTTCGAGACCGTCCCGCAGCTGCGTTCCCGGGGCTACCCTGGCGAGAGTGGCTTTGAGTGAGTCCTCCGGACTGCGAACCATGGGCCCATCCTTTCACCGCCCGCGCTACGAGTGGCCCGGCGCGATCGGGCGTCCGCGGCCGGATCCCGGACGGCGGACAGTGGCGTCGGAAATATCCGCGCAACTGCATCCAATACTAGTGCGGGCGGAACTCCTCCCCCGAACCACGGTCGTCGCGGCACGTCATGGGGCCGAGCACGGGTACATTCCTCCACCGGTATGCGGGAGCCCGCGCGCCCGGGACCGCTCAGAACAGGAGCGCCAGCGCCTCCGCGAGGGTGGAGACCTCCCGCACCGAGAACCCCTTGGGAACCGGCCCGGTACCTCCCGGGGAGGCGGGCACGATCGCATGGGTGAAACCGAGGCGCTCGGCCTCCTGGATGCGTCTGCTGATCCCGGGGACGGGGCGCACCTCACCCGCCAGCCCCACCTCACCGAACGCGATCAGCCGACCAGGGAGCGGGGAGTCCGTCTTCGCCGACGCGATGGCCAGAGCCACGGCGAGATCGGTGGCGGGCTCGCTCAGCCGCACCCCGCCCACCGTCGCCACGTAGCTGTCGTCCTTGTGCAGGCTGACCGAGGCGCGGCTCTGCAGCACCGCCAGCAGCATGGCCACACGGGAACTGTCGAGTCCGCTCGTGGCCCGCCTCGGCTGCGAGTTGGGTGACTCGGCGAGCAACGCCTGCACCTCCGCGAGCAGCGGCCGGCGGCCCTCGAGGGTCACCGTGATGCAGGTACCGGAGACGGGATCCTTGGTCCGCGAGACGAAGAGCCCGCTGGGATCGGCGAGGCCCTCGATCCCGCCGTCGGTGAGATCGAAGCACCCCACCTCGTCCGTGGGCCCGTAACGGTTCTTCACGGCCCGCAGCAGGCGGAGCCGCGAGTGGCGCTCGCCCTCGAACTGGCACACCACGTCCACCAGGTGCTCCAGCAGCCGCGGACCGGCGATCGAGCCGTCCTTGGTCACGTGGCCAACCAGCAGGGTGGTCATACCGCGCGCCTTCGCGGCGCCGATGAGCGACGCCGCCACCTCGCGCACCTGCGTGACCCCGCCCGCGCTGCCCTCCACCGCGGCACTGCTGAGCGTCTGCACGGAGTCCACGATCAGCAGGGAGGGGTCGAGCTTCTCCACCTGACCCAGCGCCTGCCCGAGGTCCGTCTCCGCACTGAGGTACAGGGAATCGGCCACGGCGTCGATCCGGTCAGCACGGAGCTTGACCTGCGCCGCGGACTCCTCGCCCGTGACGTAGAGGACGTCCTTGCCGAGGCGGGCCACACGGGCTGCCACGTCCAGCAGGAGAGTCGACTTGCCCACCCCGGGTTCGCCGGCCATGAGGATCACCGCACCGGGGACCAGGCCGCCGCCGAGCACGCGGTCCAGCTCGTCGATCTTCGTGGGCTGGTACCCGGAGAGGGTCGCGTCCACCTCGGCGATCCGGCGGGCAGGGGTGGTGACGGCGCTCGCCGTCGTCGTCCGGGCCACCACCTGGCCGGTCTCCTCCACCGTGCCCCAGGCCTGGCACTCGCCGCAGCGGCCCACCCACTTGGCGGTGGTCCACCCGCATTCCGCGCACCGGAAGCTCGGTGTGTTGCTGCGGTTCGCGCGTGCGGTGGAGGTCTTCGTGGCCATGGCATCAGGCTACCGGCGGCTACCGACAGGATCAGGTGGCGGCAGGACCGGGAACCGGGCTCAGAGCCGGGGGAGGTAGGCCGCAGCGTCCTCGTGCGGGAGACCGGTCGCCTCGAGGAGGTCCACCACGAGGGGGCGCAGCAGCAGCACGAGCCCCTCACCCTCCAGGCGGCTGATGTGCAGGGTGTCGGGGTGGAGTCCCGTGGCCACGGCGGCGAGGTCGTCCCGCGCCTGCCGCAGGTTGAGCCGGCGCTCGGCGGGATCCCGCGCGGAGAGGGCGCGACCGAGCACGAGCACCGCGTCCGAGATCTCCTCGAGCGTGTGGCCGAGGTTCTCCACGGCGTCGTCCGTGAGGGCGGTGTGGTTGATCGCCGAGGTGAGCCGGCGCGAGAAGACGCGGCTGTTCCGGATCGCCAGGTCGATCGACTCCACCGCCTCCCGGAGGGAGACGAGCTCACCGCGGTGGCGCCGGTGGACGGGGGAGATGGTAGCGACCTCCTGGGCCGCGCGCATGCTGCCCGTGAGGGAGTCGAGCTGCCCCTGGCAGTTCCGCGCCCGGACCAGCGCGTGCCAGGCGAGGGTGGAATCGCTCCCGCGCAGCGCCGTCGCACACTCGCGCAGCACGCCGGAGAGCTCGCCGAGCAACCCTCGCACGTCGACCTTGGGTTCGCGGCGGGGGTCCCGTGGCAGCAGCATGGTGACCGCGAGGGCGAAGAGCCCGCCCACGATCGCGTCGACGCTGCGCGTGAACGGCCCGCCGTCCGGGATGGGGAGCAGCACCACGAGGAGGGACTGCAGTCCCAGCTGCGTGGTGAAGATGGTCCCACTGTCCAGGAAGCGCGCCAGCAGGATGGAGATGAACAGCACGACGGCGGCCTGCCACAGCCCGGTGCCGAAGAAGGTGAGCAGCAGGTCACCCACCGAGATCCCGAGGGTGCAGCCGATGGCCACCTCGAGCACGCGGCGGAGGCGGGGATCCCTCGAGAAGCCGAGCGAGATCATCGACGACGTCGCCGCGAACAGGGGGCCGTTGTGCCCGAGCACCACTTCCGCGAACGCGTAGGCCCCCACGGCGCAGACGGTCATCTGCAGTGCCGGCACCAGGGAGTTCGAGCTGCGCCTGAAGCCGATCCTCGACCGCTTGCGGACGAAGGCGAGGACGATGGAGAGTCCCTGGCGCGGCGTCATCCTGTCAGTGTAGGAGGAACTGTCCCGGCACGGTGCGAGTGGTCCCCAGGTGGCGAACCACCGGTCAACCGGACGATGGACCTGCGCTGTTCACCTTCCGTTCATGTCCCTTGGTCAGTCTCTTCACCTGCACTACCTACCTTCGGAGGTGTACGCCGACGCGTACTACTTTCTACCGTGTGCCACCGGCACACCGCTGAACACATCCCTGGAAGGGGCAAAATCTCGTGAAGGCTCTTCGCTTCGGCCGTGCTGCGGCAGTCATCTCCGTGGCCGCGCTGGCGCTGACCGCTTGTGGTTCCGACAACGCGACCGGTGAACCGGCCCCGGGCAACGGTTCGGCCGCACCGTCCGAGATGGGCGCCGCGGTCTCCGGCACCCTGACCGGGATCGGTGCCTCGTCGCAGAACTCGGCCATGGAGGCCTGGCGTGCCGGGTTCCAGTCCCTGAACCCCGATGCCATGGTGCAGTACTCCCCGGACGGCTCCGGCGCGGGCCGGAAGGCGTTCCTCAGCGGTGGCGCCCAGTTCGCCGGTTCGGACGCCTACCTCAGCGAGGAGGAGCTGACCTCGGCCATGGAGGTGTGCGGTCCGGACGGCGCGATCGACATCCCCGCCTACATCTCCCCGATCGCCATCGCCTTCAACGTGGGTGACATCTCCGGTCTGAACCTGGACGCGCCGACCATCGCGCAGATCTTCAAGGGTGAGATCACCACCTGGAACGACCCCGCGATCGCGGACCAGAACGAGGGCGTGGACCTCCCCGACACCCCGATCACCGTGGTGCACCGCTCGGACGAGTCCGGTACCACCGAGAACTTCACCGAGTACCTCGCCGCCGCGGCTCCCGAGGACTGGACCGACGAGGCGAGCGGCACGTGGCCCACGGCGTACCAGTCCGAGAACGCCAAGGGCACCTCCGGCGTGGTCCAGACCGTCACCACCACCGACGGCGCCATCACCTACGCGGATGCCTCCGCCGTCGGTTCGCTCGGCAAGGCCCTGGTCAAGGTCGGTGAGGAGTACACCGAGCTCAGTCCCGAGGCGGCCGCCCGTGCGGTGGACGTCGCGACCCCGGTCGCCGACCGCTCCGAGAACGACCTCGCGCTCGATCTCCAGCGCGACACCACCGAGTCCGGTGCCTACCCCGTGGTCCTGATCAGCTACCACGTCTACTGCACCACCTACGACAACCAGGAGACCGTGGACCTCGTCAAGGCCTTCGGGTCCTACGTGGTCAGCGAGGACGGCCAGGCCGAGGCCGAGGCGTCGGCGGGCAGCGCCCCGCTGTCCGAGACGCTGCGCGAGCAGGCCCAGGCGGCGATCGACTCCATCGAGGTCGCGTCCTAGTAGCAACCGATCGGTCCCGTCTGGTCTCATGGAGACCGGACGGGACCGTCCGTTGTCGCGGCCGGACCCGGTGACGGCCCGTTCCCCACCTGAAATCGATCACCCGGAAGGCAAACACGTGTCAACCAATTCGCTGAAGGCCTCGACGGATCGCGGCCGTGCCGGCGACAAGATCTTCTCCGGGGTCTCGCTCGCCGCGGGTGTCCTGATCCCCGTCACCCTGTTCAGCGTCGCGATGTTCCTCGTGGTCCAGGCCCCCCCCGTCTTCCCCGCCGATCCGGAGACGGTGACCGGCGGGAAGGGATTCGCCGCCTACATCTTCCCGATCGTCGTCGGCACGATCATCGCCGCGGCGATCGCCCTGCTGATCGCCACGCCCGTGGGGATCCTGGTCGCGCTGTTCATCTCGCACTACGCACCGCGCCGGCTGGCCAGGATCTTCGGTTACGTCGTCGACCTGCTCGCCGCCATCCCGTCCGTCATCTACGGGGCATGGGGCTACCTGGTCCTGGCACCGCAGCTGTCCGGCATCTACACCTGGCTGGCGGAGAACCTCGGCTGGATCCCCCTCTTCGAGGGCCCGGCGAGCCAGACCGGCAAGACCATCCTCACGGCCGGCATAGTGCTCGCCGTGATGGTGATCCCGATCATCACCTCGCTCAGCCGCGAGATCTTCCTCCAGACCCCCAACCTCCACGAGGAGGCCGCTCTGGCCATGGGAGCCACCCGGTGGGAGATGGTCCGCATGGCCGTGCTGCCGTTCGCCCGCCCCGGGATCGTCAGCGCCACCATGCTGGGGCTCGGGCGCGCACTCGGCGAGACCATGGCGGTGGCCCTGGTCCTCTCACCCGGTGTCCTCTCCCCGAGTCTCATCCGCTCCGGCAACCAGACCATCGCCGCCGAGATCGCCCTGAACTTCCCCGAGGCCTTCGGCCCCCGGCTCAGCGAACTGATCGCGGCGGGTCTCGTGCTCTTCGTCATCACCCTGATCGTGAACATGATCGCCCGGATCATCATCAGCCGTCACAAAGAATTCTCGGGAGCGAACTAATGGCAGTCGATCAGAGCATCCAGCGCCGCCAGTCACAGCTCACCCGCGGCAAGCTCCCCTCCTACGCGGTCTGGGTGGTGCTCGCGGCCTCGGTGGTCCTCGGCGCAGCGCTGTCCGCCCTCATCGGCTTCAGCGTGGTGGGCTGGGCGATCATCTCCGCGGTGGTCTTCGTCCTCGCGGCGACCCTCGTCACCGCGATGGCGGAGGGCGGGCGCAAGGCCACCGACCGCCTCGTCACGTACCTCGTCTACGGTGCCTTCATCCTCGCGCTGCTCCCCCTGGTCTCGGTGCTCTGGACCGTCCTCGAGCGCGGTCTGCCCGGCCTGAGCCACAACTTCTTCTTCACCTCCATGAACGGGGTCACCGGTGCGGTGGACAACCGCGTGGTGGAGGAGGGCACGCCGGTGCTCGGCGGTGCCTACCACGCCATCATCGGCACCCTCCAGATCACCTTCTGGGCCACGTTGATCTCGGTGCCGATCGGTCTGCTCACCGCCGTGTACCTGGTGGAGTACGGTCAGGGCAGGAGCCTGACGAAGGCCATCACCTTCTTCGTGGACGTCATGACCGGCATCCCGTCCATCGTCGCCGGCCTGTTCGCGGCGGCGCTCTTCGGGCTGCTCCTCGGCCCCGGCACGCGGATGGGCTTCGTGGCCGCCGTCGCGCTCTCGGTGCTCATGATCCCCGTGGTGGTGCGCTCCACGGAGGAGATGCTGAAGATCGTGCCCAACGAGCTGCGCGAGGCCTCCTACGCGCTCGGTGTGCGCAAGTGGCGCACCATCACCCGGGTGGTCATCCCGACGGCGATCTCGGGCATCGCCTCCGGGGTCACGCTGTCGATCGCCCGCGTGATCGGCGAGACGGCGCCCATCCTGGTGACCGCCGGCTTCGCCACCTCGATCAACTGGGGTGTGTTCAGCGGGTGGATGAGCTCGCTGCCCACCTACATCTACTACCAGATCCTCACCCCCACCTCGCCCACCTCACCGGATCCGAGCACCCAGCGCGCCTGGGCGGCGGCACTGCTGCTGATCGTGATGGTGATGATCCTGAACCTCGTGGCCCGCTTCATCGCCGGCCTGTTCGCCCCCAAGACCAGCCGCTGAGCACCCGCTGACCATCCGCGGTAACAATCGATAAGGAAGCAATGTCCAAGCGAATCGACGTCAAGGACCTCAACGTCTACTACAGCAAGTTCCTTGCGGTGGAGGACGTCAACATCAACATCGAAGCACGTTCGGTGACGGCGTTCATCGGACCCTCAGGGTGCGGCAAGTCCACGTTCCTCCGCACGCTCAACCGGATGCACGAGGTGATCCCCGGTGCCCGCGTGGAGGGCGAGGTGCTCCTGGACGGCGACAACCTCTACGACTCCGCGGTGGACCCCGTGACCGTCCGCAGCCAGATCGGGATGGTGTTCCAGCGGCCCAACCCCTTCCCCACCATGTCCATCCGGGACAACGTGCTGGCCGGGGTGAAGCTCAACAACAAGCGCATCAGCAGGTCGGACGCCGACGCGCTGGTGGAGAAGTCGCTGCGGGGCGCGAACCTGTGGAACGAGGTCAAGGACCGCCTCGGGCGTCCCGGCTCGGGTCTCTCCGGTGGTCAGCAGCAGCGGCTCTGCATCGCGCGCGCCATCGCCGTGTCCCCGCAGGTGATCCTGATGGACGAGCCGTGCTCGGCGCTGGACCCCATCTCCACGCTCGCGATCGAGGACCTGATCAACGAGCTGAAGGCCGAGTACACCGTGGTGATCGTGACCCACAACATGCAGCAGGCCGCCCGTGTCTCGGACCGGACCGCGTTCTTCAACATCGCCGGGACCGGCAAGCCGGGGAAGCTGATCGAGTACAGCGACACCACCACCATCTTCAACAACCCGGTCCAGAAGGCCACGGAGGACTACGTCTCCGGCCGCTTCGGGTAGACAGCACCCCACACCCGGCGGGCAGGCACGAGCACGACGGCGGCCCCCGCGGGCGGGGCCGCCGCCGGCGTCCCTGCCCCGCCTACAGCAGCGGGCTGACGGCCAGGAGGAAGACGGCGCCGAGGAGCGCCGTCACCGGGGCCGTGCCGAGCCAGACGGCGAGGATGGCCGCCACGCGCGGCCGTTCCACCGACGCGAACCGCTGGTTGGCGCCGGCCCCCACGATCGCCGAGGTCATCGTGTGGCTGCTCGAGAGGGGCAGGTGCAGCGAGATCGCGCCGAGGAAGAGCATCACCGAACTGACCCCCTGGGCCGCCATGCCGCGCAGCGGGTCGATGCTCACCAGCCGGTTGCCGAGGGTATGCGTGATGCGCCAGCCGCCGAACAGTGATCCGGCGGCGAGCAGCACGGCGGCGAAGAGCTGCACCCACAGGGGCATGCTGGAACCGGTGGCGTACCCGGAGCCCACGAGTGCCAGGAGGACCACGGCCATGGTGCGCTGGCCGTCCTGGAGGCCGTGACCCAGCGCGAAGGCTCCCGCGAGCACCGACTGCCCCATGCGGTTCCTCCGGTTCACGCTGGCGGGGGACCTGTGCCGCAGCAGCCAGGTGGCGGGGAACACGGCGAGATACGCCAGGACGAAGGCGATGACCGGCGAGATCAGGAGCGGGAGTGCGATCTGGAGCAGGAGGGCCTGGGTCACGCCCTCCGTCACAGGACCGTGGGTCAGCTGCGACGCCCCGCCGGCGCCGATCACCCCGCCGAGGAGGGCATGCGTGGAGGACGACGGTTTCCCGTGGTACCAGGTGAGCACCCCCCACAGGCCGGCGGCCCCCAGTGCTGCGAGGAGGATCCCGAGTCCCGTGGTGCCGGAGGGCAGCCCGACCCCCAGATCGGTGAGGAACAGCGCCAGAGAGGTGCTCAGCAGCACCCCCACCAGGCTGAAGGCGGAGGCGAGCAGCACGGCGATCGTGGGCGTGAGGGCGCGGGTGCGTACCGCGGTGGCCACCGAGTTGGAGACGTCGTGGAAGCCGTTCAGAAAGGCGAACCCGCCGGCGGCGACGATCACCGCACCGAGGAGGAAGGGCTCCACCTACGATTCCTTGACGAGGATGCTGCCCACCTGCGTCGCGACCCTCCGGAGGTCCTTCGTCACGCCGACCAGCTGGTCGGCCACGTCACGGTGCCGCGCGTAGACCAGGGGCTTGTGATCGTCCAGGAGCTCCGCGCACCAGCTCCGATGGGTGCGCTCGGCCCGTCTGGAGAGCCGGAGGATCTCGATCCAGTACTCCTCGAGGTCCTCCATGGAGTTCAGCCGCTGCATAGCGGCGGTGGTGAGCTCGGCCTGCCTGCTGATGACCTCGAGCTGGTCCGCGGCGCGCCGGCTCAGTTTGTTCAGCTTGTAGAGGGCTATCAGCTCGCCGGCGCCGTCCAGCGTCTCGATCGCCTCGTTCAGCAGACGGGACAGCGCGTAGAGGTCCTCACGCGGCAGGGGGTTCACGAAGGATGTGCGCATGGAGGTCAGCAGCGCGAAGTGCAGATCGGTGGAGGCCGATTCGTGCTGGTGCAGTTCCTCGGAGAGGCGGTCGTACTCCTGCGGGGAGGCCCCGAGGATCGCCGACATGGTCCCCACTCCGAGCACCAGCTGCTGGGCCATCCTGGCGAGCAGTTCCAGCCCGGCATGCTCCTGCGGGAAGAGGCGTAGTCTCACGGGGTCTTCCTCGGAGGGTCTGATGGGGACGGCGGTGTTCCGACCATCATGACGGCTGCCGAAGAACGAAGTAGTGGCGTCGAACCGGGAGCGCCTCTCGGCGGAAGGCCGCTCGGAGCGGCTGAGTGTTGAAGCCCGGGGGTTCCACGGTCCGACGCCGGATTAAGTCTTGCCCGCACCGCACACGCTGTCAACACGAGCTGTGCCGGGCTGCTCAGTCGAGCTCCCCGAGCCGCCACGACGCCGCCGCCTGCTCGAGGTCCTCCGCGGTGCGGATCAGCTGCTGCGAGTTCCTCGTCAGTTTCGAGGCGTGGAGCTCGTTGGACGGTTCCGCGGCGTCCGCGTGGTTCGCCTGTCCCAGCGCCACCACACGGCAGAAGGCCGCGAAGCGCTCCAGGGCGACGTCGAACTCGCCCTCGAACGCACCGGAGAGGATGGTGTCCGCCATGAGGTTCATCTCCTCAGCCCCGGGCGGCTCGGCGACGCCGGCAACCACCTGCGAGACCTGGGCCACCTCCTTGCCGGAGGCGAAGAACGCGGCGATCCGCTCGGGGTTCTGCTGGGTGGCGGCGCGCAGCGCGTACAGCCTCCAGAGGGCTCCGGGCAGGGACCGCGCGGGGCTCTCGGCCCAGAGCTCGGCGATCGCCTCGAGACCCTGGCGGTCCGCGAGTTCCACGAGCCTGCGCGTCACGGCCGGGTCGTCGGCCTCGCGTCCGTGGTGCACGAGGGCGTGCGCGGCCAGGTGCGCCGCCTCGGACACCCGTGAGGGGTCCACTCCTCCCGCGAAGACCTCGAAGTCGGCGGGGCTGAACGGCTTCGGCTTGTGGGGGCGTGGGGTCCTGTTGGTGTAGTCGCCATCCATGCAACGAGGATACTCCCGCCGGAATCGCCGCCGCGAAGCTCCGCCGGTCGCGTATCGGGTCCGACCACCGGGGTCCGCGCTGCGTCCGGTCCCTGCGTCCGGTCCCTGTTCCAGGGGTGTGTGCGATAAAGTGGGCGGGTCATCGCCCGGGCCGGTGGTTCCCCATGGAACCGCCGACTGCCGAGCAGTGATGTGGGCCCTTAGCTCAGTTGGCTAGAGCAATGGACTTTTAATCCGTGGGTCGTGGGTTCGAGCCCCACAGGGCCCACAGCAGCCGGAGCCCCAGGACCCGTCCCGGGCTCCGGCTCTCCCGACGGGCACGGACCCCGGTCAACCCGAGACGCTGTGCACCACGAACGCGGTGAGGAACCCGAGCGCGGCGATCAGACCGGTGAACATGTGCTGGCGTTCGAAGGCCTCCGGGATCATCGTGTCCGCCACCATCGCGAGGATGGCGCCGGCGGCGATCGCCGTGATGAAGGCGATGGTCCCCCCGGAGGCGCCGTCGAGGAGGGCGTACCCGGCGAGGGCCGCGAGACCGGAGATCAGGGCGATCCCACCCCACAGGCCGAAGACGTAGCGGGAGCTGCGGTGCGAGTTCTTCATGCCTGCGGTGCTGGAGAGTCCCTCGGGCACGTTGGAGATGAAGATGGCCACGAGCACGGCGGGGTTGACGGCGCCACCGGCCACGAGTCCGAGCCCCAGCACTACCGATTCGGGAATGCCGTCCAGGAGCGCGCCGAGGGCGATCGCGTTGCCGCTGCCGGAGTCCGAGTCCTCGGACGGCTGCTGGTTCCCCGAGCGCTTGCGGTGCTGGGCTCCCCTGCGGGACAGGAGGGCGTTCGCGCCCACGTAGGTGACGGCACCCACGAGGAAGCCGAGCGCCGTCGGCACCAGGCCCCCGGTCGCCTGCGCCTCGTCGACGAGTTCGAAGGCGAGGGCCGAGATGAGCACTCCTGCACCGAAGGCCATCACGAAGGAGACGGCGCGCGGCGGCACCTTCCACCTCCAGGCGATGGCGGATCCCACCAGCAGCGCGCCCCCGGCGACGAGGCCCCACAGGAATGCCTGCAACCACAGTGGCACGGTGTACCTCCCTCTGGGCCCTGAACCTCCCGGACCCGAACCGGACATCGGGCCGATCCGGCCGATTTCTCCAGAGGGTACATCGTGCACCGGACCGGTCGCCCGGAGCGGGATCGACCGGGCGGCCCCGCTCGTTCGTACTGGACAGAGGAAAACACCGACGTGGCTGACAGAGAGGCTTCCATGGACATCGGCGCCCTGACCGGAACCCTGATCTCCTGCGTGGTGATGGCTGCCACGGTGGCCCTGACCGCGTGGCGCGTCGATGCCGTCTCCCGAAGGAAGGGTGGGGCGGACGACTACTTCTGGGGGGTCTCGGCGGCGGTGGGGTGGTGCTCGGGGCCGGCGTGGTCGCCGGTCCCACGGGCGCTCCCGGCGCCCTGCTCGCGCTCGGTGTGGGCGTCGGCTCCGTGGTCACCGCGGCGGCCTGGTCGTCACGGCAGCACGGACGGCGGCGGGCGGGGACCGCCGCCGGGGCCTCGGCGGGCCTGCACGGGCGCCATGACGCCGCGGTGCGGGGGGGGGCGGGCCCCGCCGTCGCCCCCGCCAAGGCGATCGACTACCCGGCGATGCACGACCCCGCCAGCCCGGCCGGCCGGCCGGTCATCCGAGCCCTGCGCGCCGCACGCCTGGAGCGCGCCGACGCGGAGGGCGCCGGGACCCCGCCCCTGCGCTACACCGATGCGGTGGACGAGCTGGAACGCGCTGTCGACGAGGCGGAACAGGCGCTCGGGGTCCGGGGGGCGCCGCTTCCCCCGCCTCGCGGACGTCACCGGTCCGACCTCGAATCGTTACCTGCAGGACGGTCTCCGCGGACTCCTGGAAGCTAGGCTCAAGTTACCGAAGCGAACCATCGCGGACACCTTCGAGAACGTGACAGGACATCAGGGGAGGAACCATGCGAGGCAGCGCACTGTGCTCGGCCACCCTGCTGATCGCGTCCCTCCTCCTGGGTACGGCGCCGGTGGCAGTGGCCGATTCCGGTGACGACGCGCGGCGGATCCAGCCGATCAAGAGCCTCGGCAGTACGCAGGACGTCCGTTTCGCGACCTACAACGCCGATCTGAACCGCTCGGCCCCCGGTGAGCTCGTCCGTGATATCAGTACGCGGGACGGCCCCCAGGCGAGCGCGGCCGCCGAGCTCGTGCAGCTCAGCCGCCCCGACGTCCTGCTCCTCAACGAGTTCGACCACGATCCGGGCGGTCGGGCCGCCGAGCTGTTCAACACCGGGTACCTGGGCGTCGGGCAGAACGGGAAGCGGGCGCTGGAGTACCCCTACCTGTACACCGCCCCGGTCAACAGCGGTGTGGGTAGCGGTTTCGATCTCGACAGGGACGGCAGGGTGGGTGGTCCCGAGGACGCCCTGGGCACGGGGGCCTTCGAGGGCCAGTCGGGCATGGTGATCTACTCCAGGTACCCCATCGGCACCGAGGCCGTGCGCACGTTCCGGACCTTCCTGTGGCAGGACATGCCGGGCGCGCTCCTCCCGGACAACCCCGCCACGGAGGCCACGGGCGACTGGTACACCGAGCAGGAGCTCGCGGTCCTCCCGCTGTCCGGTACCTCCCACTGGGACGTGCCGATCAGGGTGGCGGGCAAGACCCTCCACGTGCTGGCGAGCAATCCCACGTCGGCGGCCTCCGACGGCCCGGAGCGCCGCAACGGCAGGCGCAACAGTGACGAGATCAGATTCTGGTCCGACTACGTCACCGGCGGATCCACGGCCGCGTACGTCTACGACGACGACGGCGGCACGGGCGGTCTCGGGCGCGGTGAGCGCTTCGTGGTCATGGGTGACCAGAACAGCGACCCCGAGGACGGCGGCTCCCTGGACGGCGCGATCGACCAGCTGCTCGGCCACAGGTCGGTCCAGGACCCCCTGCCCTCCTCGAAGGGCGCAGCCGAGGCCGCAGCCCTCCAGGGCGGGGCGAATGCGAACCACCGCGGGGATCCCCGGCTGCACACGGCCGACTTCGAGGACAGGTCGGCGGGCAATCTCCGCGTGGACTACGTCCTGCCGTCCCGGAACCTCCGCGTGGCGGACTCGGGGGTGTTCTGGCCGCTCCTCGGTACGCCCGGGGCCGAGCTGACAGGGATCTTCCCGTTCCCCGCGAGTGATCACCGGTTGGTGTTCGTGGACGTGACACTCGGCGGCTCGCGATCCCGGTAGTCGCAGGCGTCGGTCGGGGATACCGTTAGATGGAGCTGGCCCCGAGTTCTGCGTATGGGGGAATCGCAGAAATCGGGGCCAGCAACCTCAGTATACTTCTACGAATGCCCGACGTGTCCAATCGAAAGGTGATGATGGCGGTCACAGCGCGAGCTTTCCAGCTGTGGCGTTCCGAAGTCGCACCGGAGGACACCGTGTCCGATGTCTGCAGGGTCGCGGGCATCAAGCGCTCCACGCTCGCGCAGCAACTGGTGCGGGGCAAGGTCTCAGCCGCCACGGTCGTCCTGATCGCCCGCGGCTACGGACTCTCCCCCGTGCGGGCGCTCGCGACCTTCGAGGGGTACGAGGACCTCCCCGACGGCATCAGGGACCCCACGGACGCGGAGCTGGTCAGCCAGGTGTCCCACGTGGACATCCTCCGCCTGCTGGTGGCCCGGAGCGAGGACAGCGACGGTACGGGGACGGATCTCCTCCTCGACCTCGCGCCGCTGGTGCACCGCAACTCGGTGCGGGCCTGGATCGACGCCGTGGACCCGGGGGACCTCCGTCAGCGGCTCGCAGCCAGCACGGGCATAGCCCGCCAGAACCTCTCCGCGCAGCTCACGGCCGGACGATTGGCTCCGGCGATCGCCGTGGAGGCCGCGAGGATCGCCGGCGTGTCCCTGACGAGCGGACTCGTGGTGACGGGGCTGCTCACCGCCGAGGAGGGTGGTTGCCGCGGACGGCCGGGCCCGGGCACTGGGTGCCATGTCCGATCTGGAGCTCGTCTTCCTCGCACGGGACCGCCTCGACGTACTCGGCAAGCAGATCCGGCGTGCTGAGCTCGATGACAGCAAGGACCGCGCCATGTGGGAGAACCTGGGATGAACGCGACCACCCTCCAGTGGGTGGCGCTCGTCGCCTGCGCGGGAGGGGTGGCCCTCAGGGTCCCGGGTGCGGTGAGGGGCCGGGGACGGTTGATCTTCTCCGCCCTGGTGCTGGTCACGGTGGCCGTCGCGCTGTCCCTCGAACCGGTCTACGAGCTGGTGGACGGTGTGCTCGGCGGCGCCAATGCCGCCAATCTGGTGCTGCGCCTGACGCTCTATGCCGCGTTCCTGCTCCTCGGCGTGCGGGTGGCCGCGGCGCTGGGCTCCTCGCCCGCGCGTCGGCTGATCAGCGGATCGGCGGGCCTGGTGATCCTGGGCGGGGCTGTGGCCGCCACCGTGTACTTCTTCCTGGCGAGCGATCTGCCCTTCAGCTCCACGGGACTGAGGGCCTTCGACGAGCAACGGACGGTACGGCACTACGCCTCCCTCGGCCGGATCTATCCCGGGTACGTCGCCGCGTGCCTGGTGGTCCCCTCCGTGGCATCCGTCCTGGATCCGCACGCGCGAGTGGTTCACCGGATCGCCTCCGCCTGCCTCGCTGCGGGCTTCTTCCTGGTGGTGCTCTTCGTGGTGCTGCGGCTCCTGCCGCTCGAGTTGGGCACCTGGGACATCGTGCTGCCCTTCTCCGCCATTCTTCTCACGGTCCTGGGGCTCTGCCTGATCTGGCTGCAGCATGCGTTCAACCGGCGGGACGGTACGCGCTCCAACCCGCTGGCCTGAGGTCCGATCCCTAGGGAAGCGCTTCCCCGCGATGACGGCGTGGGAACGGACAGTGACCCAATCGTGTCCTGGGAATGTTCACGTATTCATGATGCTGTGCAAAAATAATGATTATGTAACTGCCGCTGACCGTGGGGGGTCATCGGGTGTTACCGGCAGGTGGTTGTGTTCATTAGAACGGGTGGACCCACCCACCTGTCCCGGAGTGCTGGGGACACGGAAGGGCACCATCCGCCACGTATCCACGGCGAATGGTGCCCTTGTCCGTGCGTGCTACTCGGCGGCGTCGTGGTCCGTCTCGATGATCCGGGCCAGGCTCTCCAGCGCGTCCTCGGCGCCCTCGCCCTCGGACCGCAGCACGATCACGTCGCCGTGCGAGGCTCCGAGGCTCATGAGCGAGAGGATGCTGGCCGCGTCCATGGCCTCCTCTGCCGGCTCGCCGTCCATGGCGATGGTGACCTCGAGGGGAAGCTCTCCCGCGGCCTCCGCGAAGATCGCTGCCGGACGTGCGTGGAGTCCCACGCGGCTCGCCACGGTTGCCTTACGTTCTGCCATGTTGTGCTCCTGTTCGTAGAGGGGGTTCAGGTACAGCCAACCGGACCGGAGGTCAGGCTGCAACCGGCTCGGTGACGGGGGTGTCGGTCTTGCTGTCGAGATTCCGTTTGAGGGCGACGACAACCAGCGCGGAGATGATCGTCCCGACGAGGATCGACAGGATGAACAGATACCAGTTGGTGATCGCGAAGAGCACGAACAGACCGCCGTGCGGAGCCTGTGATCCTACTCCGAAGCCCATGATCATCGCTCCTGTGACCGCCGATCCGACGAGTGATGCCGGGATGACACGGAGAGGATCGGCTGCGGCGAACGGGATGGCGCCTTCGGAGATGAACGCTGCGCCGAGCAGCCACGCGGCCTTGCCGTTCTCGCGCTCGGCGACGGTGAACTTCCGCTTGGCGAGCAGGGTCGAGGCAAGGGCCATGGCCAGCGGCGGGACCATGCCGGCAGCCATGACGGCGGCCATGATCTGCCAGGGCGCCTGGTTGTCGATCGACCCGGTGCCCAGGCCGGCGACGGCGAAGGAGTAGGCCACCTTGTTGATCGGCCCGCCGAGGTCCACGGCCATCATGAGACCGAGGATGAGGCCGAGGCCGATCGCGGCCGTGCCGGTGAGTCCGGACAGCCAGGTGTTCAGGCCGTCGGTGACCGCGGCGATGGGTCCGCCGAGCACGAGGAACATGAGGCCGGAGGCGATGATCGACGCGACCAGCGGGATGATGACCACGGGCATGAGGCTCCGCAGCCAGCGCGGTACCGCGAGGCGCCCGATCATGAGGGCCACGTACCCGGCGAGCAGGCCGCCGACGATCCCGCCGAGGAAGCCCGCGCCCATGAAGCCGGCCACGGCTCCCGCGACGAATCCCGGGGCGATGCCCGGACGGTCCGCCAGGGCGTACGCGATGTAGCCCGCGAGGGCCGGGACCAGGAAGCCGAGCGAGAGCTGACCGATCTTGAAGGCCACCGCCCCGAGGTAGGTGGCGAGTCCGCCGTCTGGCAGGTTGGCGAGACTGTTCTCGAGCGTGATGGTGTCCGCGGTCTCGGTGATGAGGTACCCGCCGAGCAGGAAGCCGAGGGCGATCAGCAGGCCGCCACCGGCCACGAACGGGATCATGTAGCTGACACCGGTGAGCAGTGCGCGCTTGAGCGTGCTGCCGATGCCCTCGCGGCCGCCGTCGTCGTCGGTCTGCTCACCACCGGCGGTGCCGGCGACCCTGCGGGCGTTCGGGTTCTGCGCCGCGGCGAGCGCCTCCTCCACCATCACACCCGGCTCGTCGATCCCGCGCTTGACCGGGGAGCTGATCACGGGCAGCCCGGCGAAGCGCTGCTTGTCGCGGACGTCCACGTCCACGGCGAAGATCACGGCGTCCGCCGCGGCGATCACGGCGGGGTCCAGGGGAGTGGCGCCCGAGGACCCCTGGGTCTCCACCTGCAGGTCGACGCCGCGCTCGGCGGCCGCTGCCACGAGCGAATCGGCGGCCATGTAGGTGTGGGCGATGCCGGTGGGGCACGCCGTGACGGCCACCAGGCGGCGCGTCCTCGTGTCCGTGCCGCTCGGGTGCTCCACGGCCGGTCCGGTGGTGTCCGTGCCGTCGCGTGAGGTTCCGAGCGTGGCAGCGGCCTCGCCCGCCCGGGCGTCGTGCCCGGCTGCGACACCCACCGCGGTGCCGGCACCTGCGGCATGCGCCCCGGCGCCTGCCGTCGTCGGCGCTCCACCGACGCCGAGGGCCCCGTTGACGAGGTCGACGACGTCGGCCGGCGTCCGCGCCGCACGCAGCGCGGCCGTGAAGTCCTTCTTGATCAGCGAGCGGGCCAGCTTGGAGAGCAGCTTCAGGTGCTCCTGGTCGGCGCCGTCGGGGGCCGCGATGAAGAACACCAGGTCCGCGGGGCCGTCCTTCGCGCCGAAGTCCACGGCCGGTGCCAGCCGCACCATGGCGAGCGTGGCCTCCGAGACGGCCGTGGAGCGGCAGTGCGGGATGGCGATCCCGCCGGGCACGCCGGTGGCGGTCTTCTCCTCGCGGGCCAGGGCGTCGGCGTAGAGACCCTCCACCTCCGTGGAGCGTCCCTGCGCGGCGACCTGCTCCGCGAGGTGACGGATGACCGTGGAACGCTCGGTCCCGAGGTCCTTGTCCAGAGCGACGAGCTCCGGGGTGATGAGATCTGACATCAGAATTCCTCCTGTGCATCTGGCCCGGCGGTGGACCCGATGAGGTTCGGTTCGATCACGGGGAGTGTGATCAGAAGGGGTGTGACCACGACGGCGGCGGGCGTCGTCTGGTCGAGGGACGGGACGGTGGACCCGGGGAGGGAGGCTGCAGCCGACCCGTGGGCCACGGCCTGGCGCAGGCAGTTCTCCGGCAGTTCCCCTGCGCAGTGCGCCAGCAGATAGCCGGCCAGTGCGGAGTCTCCCGCGCCGACCGTGGAACGTGCCGTCACGGGTGGGTGCACGGCGTGCCAGGCCCCCGCGCTCGTGACGAGCAGAGCACCCTCGGACCCGAGGGTCGCCAGCACCGCCCCGACCCCCGCGGTGATGAGCACCGCGCAGGCCCTGGCGGCGAGTTCGTGATCCCGCTCGAGCTCGTCGCCCGTCCCGATGCCCGTCAGCTCGCTGAGCTCCTCGGCATTGGGCTTGAGCAGATCGGGTGCGGGAACACCGGCGGCGGCCTCGATCAGGGGTTCGCCCGAGGAGTCGACGGCCACGAGCGGCGCGGAGGCGCCGTGCGCCTCACGGACCGCGGCCGTAATCCTCGTGTAGAAGGTGGACGGGACGCCGGGAGGCAGCGAACCCGCGAGGATCACCCAGTCCGCGCCGCTGCTCTCGGCCACCACGGCGTCCAGGAGTGCCTCGATCTGTGCCGGTGAGAGCTCCGGCCCGGGCTCGTTGATCTTGGTGGTGGTGCCGTCCGCCTCCGTGATGGCCGTGTTGGTGCGCAGCCCCGTGCCCACGGGCACGTTCCGGAAGTCGACGGCGGCCGCGCGGAGCCCGGCCAGGACGGCGTCGTCGTCGTCCCCGGGCAGGACCGCGAGGGTCCGGATGCCGGACATGGCCAGGGCCCGGCTCACGTTCACGCCCTTGCCCCCGGTCTCCTGGACCACCGAGGTGGCGCGCTGCACGGCGCCACGGTTCAGCGGGGCGTCCAGGGTGACGGTGCGGTCCATGCTCGGATTGGCGGTGAGTGTCAGGATCACGCGACGATCACCTCCACGTCCGCGTCGGAGAGTGCGTCCGCCAGGGAACCTTCGGGTGCGCGGTCGGTGATGAGTGCATCGATGTCCTCCAGGGGTGCGAAGCTGACGAGTGATTCCTCGTGGAACTTGGACGAGTCGGTGAGCAGTACCACCCGGCGGGCGGAACGGACGATCGCGGTCTTCACCGCTGCCTCCTCGACATCCGGTGTGCTGAGGCCGAAGGGTGCTGCGACCCCGTTGGCCCCGACGAACGCGACGTCGGCGCGGAGACGGGAGAGCTGGGCCACGGTGCTGCTGCCCACGGCAGCGCTGGTGAGTGCGCGGACCCGGCCTCCCACGAGCTCCACGCTCAGGCCCGCCCCGGCGATCGAGGCGGCGATCTGGACGGAGTGGGTGACCACGGTGACCGCGTTGCGGGAATCCGCCGCCAACAGTTCGGCGAGGGAGCCCGTGGTGCTCCCGGCATCGAGGACCACGGCGCCGGTGGTGGGTACCAGCGTCAGCGCCGCCTGGGCTATGCGCTTCTTCTCCGGGGTGTGCCGGGCGGACCGGCTCGTGAGGCTCGGTTCGTCGGTGGTGGCCCCGGTGCCCCTGATGGCGCCACCGTGCACGCGGCGCAGCACGCCGTCGTTCTCGAGGAGCGCGAGGTCACGGCGGACCGTCTCCTTGGTGATGGCGAAGTGGGATGACAGACCTGCGACGGTGACGCGACCGTCCTTGCCCACCATGTCGGTGATCCGGCGATACCGCTCTTCCGCGAACATGAGGACTCCGTCGTCTTCCACCCGCAGAGCGGGCATGTGGTTTTGTCTGTGTTTGAGTGACTTTATCCCTGCTCCTGCCGGTTGGCAAGAGCCTTTGCCGGCGAAAACGAAGACAGGAGCAGATGAACGGAACGGGTAGTGGAGGGCCTGCTCGGCATCGCAGTACCCCACGAGTGAACATCGTGAGTCTTCACGAGTAGCTCATGCGTCAAAAGGAGTAGGGGCAAGTCTTTCGGCCCGAGTGGTGCGGGTGTTATCCGCTCGAATAACGAATAAACAATTGCACCGTGCACGAGAAATGTGATGTTCCTGCTCGGAACACGCGCGAGAGGGAACTGTGAGGAGGTCTACAGACGCCGACCGCGACGATGCCGCGCGGAGAGTGTCCTGAGCGCCCGGGGCCACCCCACGATCGGCGCCAGCACGGGGATCGGTGGCCTTTTCCGGTGCGGGGAGGAGGTGCCGGGAAAGATGGTGCGAATTGCCCCGGAGTCTTGCTAAGCAGGCTTAGTCCGGTGCTACGCTTGCACCCTAAGCAAGCTGATGAAGTACAGTCGGTGGTAGTTGCATCACCGTGCATCATCTTATCGGACGACCTGAAGCCCCCGGGCGGAGGGTCACGCATCACTCAAGGAGCATTCTCATGGGTTTTCTCGCTTTTCTTCTTCTCGGCCTCATCGCCGGTGCCATCGCCAAGCTGATCCTCCCCGGTCGCCAGGGCGGTGGATGGGTCATCACGCTGGTCCTCGGCGTCATCGGCGCACTGGTGGGTGGCTTCATCGGGCGGGCCCTGTTCGACTCCGACGTCGACGGCTTCTTCAGCCTGTCCTCCTGGCTCCTGGCCATCGGCGGCTCGCTGATCGTCCTCGTCATCTACGGTGCGGTCACCGGTCGCAAGGGCACCCGCGCCTGAGCACCCGCATCATCGGCTGACTCAGGGGGAGCCGGCCGCGGAAGGGCGTCACCGCACGAGCGGTGGCGCCCTTCGCTCGTCCCTGTGGATCCCCCGTGGCTCCCCTGGTGCTCCCGACGAGCAGGGTGCGAGCATTCCACCAGCGGGGCGACCACTCACCGGACCCACACCATGCATCAGCGGTTCACCCGCGGAAGGAGCACCATGCGAGGCCGAAACAAGGAGAACCCAGCCGTGAAGGCTGCCAATGACACCATCTTCAACCGCGACGGCCAGCCGAAGCCGGCCATCCTCCGCGCGATCGAGCGGGCACTCGACGTGCAGCACCCCCTGATCGTGTCCAACCTGGACCGCCTCCGGCGTCGTCATCCCGAGGCCTCGCCGGCGGAGCTGGCGCGCCTGCTGGAGCGTGACTACCTCCGGGCCACCACCGCCGCCGGTGCCGCCGTCGGTGCCACGGCAGCCGTCCCGGCGGTCGGGACCATCGCGTCCCTGGGGCTGTCCGCCGTGGCGACGGTCGGGTTCCTCGAGGCCACCGCCCTGTACACCGAGTCGATCGCCGAACTCCACGGCATCCACACCGACGACCCCGAGCGGTCACGGGCCATGGTGATGGCCATCCTCATGGGCGAGGAGGGGTCCGCGCTGGTGCGCTCCGTCCTCGGGGCGTCCGCGGGGCAGGGTGCCACCCAGCACTGGGGTCAACTGGTCAACAAGTCCGCGCCGACGTCGCTGATCAGGACGTTCACCGGGTCCATCCAGCGGCGCTTCCTCCGGAAGTTCCTCGCGCGGCAGGGCGGTTTCATGCGGGGCCGCCCCCTGCCGTTCGGCGTGGGCGCCGTGGTGGGCGGTACCGGGAACCACCTGATGGGCAAGAGCGTCGTGCGCACCACGCGTGAGGCATTCGGTCCGCTTCCCCGGACCCTTCCCGGCGAGCTGGCGAACGAACTGCAGCAGCCGGACTCCTGACCCGGGCGGCCCGGCGTCCGCCCAGCACCGCGGGCGCCGGGTCAGCCGAAGATCGCGTGGGCGACCGTGAAGATCACGAGTCCCGCGAGGGACCCCACCACGGTGCCGTTGATGCGGATGAACTGGAGGTCGCGGCCCACCTGCAGCTCGATCTTCCGGGAGGTGTCGGCCGCGTCCCAGCGGCCCACCGTCTCGGCGATGACGCCCGAGATCTCGCTCCGGTAGGTCCGCACCGCGTAGGAGGCGCCGTCGGCGATCCACCTGTTCACCTTGTCGGCGAGTTCGACGTCGCTCGTGAGCCGCGAGCCGAAGTCGCGGACCGCGGCCTTGAACTTGGTGGTCAGCTCGCTCCCGGGATCGCTGACCGCCTCGAGCAGCGCCTTCTTGATGGTGGACCAGGTGCGGGCGGTGATGTCGCGGACCCGCGGATCGTCGAGGAGCTGGCCCTTGATCTCCTCGGCCTTCGCGATGGTCTCCGGCTTGTGCTGGAGGTCCTGGGCGAGGTCACGGAGGTACTTGTCGATCGCCAGGCGGACGTCGTGCTGCTGGTCCTCCTGCACGGCGCGCACGAACTTCGAGATCTCGGCGTGCACGCGGTCACCCACCACGCCGTCCACGAGCCGCGGGACCCAGGTGGGGGAGCGCTGCGCCACCACCCGCGTGACCACGGCGTAGTTCGCGTCCACCCAGTCCGCGGCGCGGTCCACCAGCAGGTCCACGAGGCGGTGGTGGTGCCCGTCGGCGAAGACCTGCTCGGCGATGTTGCCGATCGGCGGACCCCACGGCGGGTCGAGGAGGTGCTTGCGGACCATGGACTCGATCACGCCCTGCACGGCATCGTCGTCCAGTACCGTGAACGCCCCGCGGATCAGGGCTGCCCCTTCCGCGGCGACGCGGTCGGCGCTCTCCGGCTTCTCCAGCCAGGCGCCTGCCTTCTGGGCCACACCCACCGAGTCCAGCTTGCTGCGCACCACGTCCTCGGAGAGGAAGTTCTCCTCGACGAAGTGGGCCAGGGACTCCCCGATCTGGTCCTTCTTCCGCGGGATGATCGCGGTGTGCGGGATCTTCAGGCCCATCGGGTACTTGAAGAGCGCCGTGACGGCGAACCAGTCGGCCAGCGCTCCCACCATCCCGCCCTCGGAGGCCGCACGGACGTACTGGAGCCACGGGTAGGTGTCCTGCAGGGCGAACGCCACCAGGAAGATGACGGCCATGATCACCAGCAGGCCGGTGGCCAGGGTCTTCATGCGGCGGAGGGCGGCCGCACGCTCCACATCGCTCATGGTGGTCTCGTTCACCCTCCCGAGTGTATCGACGGCGACCCTCTTCCCCGTGCGGGTCCCGGTGCGGAGGACGTACAGGCAGCCGATCGAGCGCGTTGTGGTTGAGTGGGGAAATGCAAACTCCGATCAGGGACTACGCGCTCCTGTCCGATCTCCACACCGGTGCCTTGATCTCCCGCACCGGCAGCGTGGACTGGCTGTGCTTCCCCCGCTTCGACTCCGAGTCGCTCTTCGGCGCACTGCTCGGCACCCCGGAGCACGGGCGCTGGCTCGTGGCGCCGTCGGACGCGGCGGCGGAGGTGGTGGAGCGCAGCTACATCGACTCCACCTTCGTGCTCCAGACGCACTGGCGGACGGAGCGCGGCGAGGTCCTCGTCACCGACTTCATGTCCGTCGGCGACCGCCGCGCCAACGTGATCCGCCGCGTCCAGGGGCTCACCGGCACGGTGACCGTGCGGCAGGAGCTGGAGATCCGCTTCGGCTACGGGGAGATCGTGCCCTGGGTCAGTCAGGACATGGAGGGCGAGGACCCGGTGCTGCTGGCCATCGCGGGGCCGGACGCGCTGCTCCTGCGCGGGCCCCGCCTGCACGCCTCGGACCACCGGCACGAGGGCACCTTCGAGGTGTCCGCGGGCGACGTCGTCGACCTCGAGCTGGTCTGGTACCCCTCGCACCGGGACAAGCCCGCGGCGCTCGACATCGACGAGGTCCTCGACAGCACCATCAGCTACTGGCGCGCCTGGGGTGCCAGCTCCGTGGACGACGGCGACTACTCCCACGCCGTGAAGCGCTCGCTGCTGGTGCTGCGGGCCCTCACCCACGAGGACACGGGGGGCATCGTCGCGGCCCCCACCACGTCGCTGCCCGAGCAGTTCGGGGGCGCCCGCAACTGGGACTACCGCTACTGCTGGCTCCGCGACGCCGCTCTGACGCTCGAGGCCATGATGACCCACGGATTCGCCGAGGAGGCCCTCGAGTGGCGCAACTGGTTGCTCCGGGCGGTGGCCGGTGACCCGGAGGACCTCCAGATCATGTACGGGCTCGGCGGGGAGCGGCGCCTGACCGAGCGCGAACTCGACCACCTGCCCGGGTATGCGGACTCCGTACCCGTGCGGGTGGGCAACGGGGCCGTGGACCAGTACCAGGCCGACGTCGTGGGTGAGGTGATGGTGGCACTGGAGAAGCTGCGCGGCCACGGGGTGCCCGAGGACAGCTTCTCCTGGCCGCTGCAGCGTGCGCTGCTCGGCTTCGCGGAGAACCACCTGCACGAACCGGACCACGGGATCTGGGAGATGCGCGGGAAGCTGCAGCACTTCACGCACTCCCGGGTGATGATGTGGGCGGCCTTCGACTGCGCGGTCCGTGCCGTGCGCGACCACGGGCTGGAGGGTCCGCAGGAGCACTGGACCGAGATCCGCGACGGTTTGCACGCGGAGATCATGGAGCACGGCTTCAACCGCGAGCTCGACGCCTTCACGCAGGTCTACGGCGGGACGGAGATGGACGCCTCCCTGCTGCAGCTGCCGCAGGTGGGCTTCGTGGACTACGACGACCCGCGGATGCGCAGCACGGTCAAGCGCATCGAGGACGAGCTGCTCGACGAGCAGGGCCTCCTGCTGCGCTACCGCACGCACGCCTCCGACGACGGCCTGGATCCCGGCGAGTACCCGTTCCTGGCCTGCTCCTTCTGGCTCGTGGAGCAGTACGCGCGCAGCGGGCGGCAGGAGGACGGCCGGCGGCTCATGGACCAGCTGGTCGGGTACTCGAACGAGCTCGGTCTGCTGTCCGAGGAGTACGACGCCGTGAACCACCGCATGGCCGGGAACTTCCCCCAGGCGTTCTCCCACCTGGGTCTGGTGCGTGCCGCGGATGCGCTGCAGGTGGGCCAGGGCGAGACGAGCTCGCACGAGACGATGGCCCGGGAGTAGCTCCCGGGCCATCGTGTGGTGCCGTTCGAGCGGTACTGCTCAGACGGTGAGGCCCTGTGGCTTGAGGACCACCTTGATGGTGCCGTCCGTCTTCTTCTGGAAGTTCTTGTACGCGGCCGGTGCCTCGTCGATCGCGACCTCGTGGGTCATGAGGTCCATGGTGCCCAGGGGATCGGTCGGGTCCTCCACGATCGGCAGCAGCTCGTCCGTCCACTTGCGCACGTTGCACTGGCCCATGCGGAACTGGATCTGCTTGTCGAACATGGTCATCAGCGGCATGGGGCTCGCGGTCCCGCCGTACACGCCGCTGAGGGAGATGGTGCCTCCACGCCGTACGGCGTCCACCGCCGAGTGGAGGACGGTCATGCGGTCGGTGCCGCCGGTCTCCATGACCTTCTGCGCCACCTTGTCCGGGAGGATGCCCACGGCGTTCTGCGCGAACGCGCCCACCGGTGAGCCGTGCGCCTCCATGCCGACGGCGTCCACGATCCCGTCCGGGCCGCGGCCGTCGGTCATGCTGCGCAGTTCCTCGGTGAGGTCCTTGGTGAAGTCGACGGTCTCGATGCCGTGGCGCTCGGCCATGGCGCGGCGCTCGGCGACCGGTTCGATCCCGATGACGCGGTGGCCGAGGTGCCTGCCGATCCGCGCCGCGAACTGACCCACCGGGCCGAGACCGTACACGGCGAGCACGCCGCCGTCGGGTACGTCCGCGTACTTCACGCCCTGCCAGGCGGTGGGGATGATGTCGGAGAGGTAGAGGTAGCGCTCGTCGGGGAGCTCCGAACCCACCTTGACGGGCCCGTAGTCGGCGTGCGGCACGCGCAGGTACTCGGCCTGTCCGCCCGGCACGGATCCGTAGAGCTCCGAGAAGCCGAAGAGGGAGGCGCCCGAACCTTTGCTGTGCACCTGGGTGGTCTCGCACTGCGACTGCAGACCCCGCTTGCACATGAAGCAGTGCCCGCAGGAGATGTTGAAGGGCACGACCACGCGGTCGCCCACCTTGAGGTTGGTGACGCCGGCGCCGACCGCCTCGACGATCCCCATGGGCTCGTGCCCGAGGATGTCACCCTTGTGCATGTAGGGGCCGAGCACCTCGTAGAGGTGGAGGTCCGAGCCGCAGATCGCGGTGGAGGTGATGCGGACAATGGCGTCCGTGGGCTCCTGGATCGTGGGATCGGGGACGTTCTCCACACTGATGTTGCGCTTACCCTGCCAGGTCACTGCCTTCATGGGATGCTCCTTCGAAGATAGTAAGTACGCTTTCCTTCTCCAGTGTTTCATCTTCGGAGCCCGAAAGCGAAGCAGGGCCGCCGGCTCACCTACCCTTGACGGGTGCTGCTTCCCCGTTCGCCCGCGCTGCGCATCGCCCTGTCCGTGTCGATCGCCACGGGCCTCTACGGCATCTCCTTCGGCGCGCTGTCCGTCGCCGCGGGCCTCGACGTCCTGCAGACCCTCGCCCTGAGCCTGCTCCTGTTCAGCGGCGGGTCCCAGTTCGCCTTCATCGGTGTACTGGCCGGCGGTGGCGGCGGCATCTCCGCGATGTCCGCGGCCGCCCTGCTGGGGATCCGCAACGGCGTGTACGGGATGCAGGTCAATCTCCTGCTGCGGCCGCGGGGCTGGCGGAGACTGGCGGCGGCGCACGTGACCATCGACGAGTCCGTGGCCACCGCCACCGGCCAAGGTGATCCCGCCGAGCAGCGCAGGGGCTTCTGGGGCGCCGGGCTCGGCGTGTTCGTGCTGTGGAACCTCTTCACCCTCGTGGGTGCCCTGGCCGGCGACGCCCTCGGGGATCCGGCGCGGTGGGGGCTCGACGGCGCGGCCGTCGCCGCGTTCCTCGGGCTGCTCTGGCCGCGGATCCGAGCCCGGCAGCCTGCGGCCATCGCCGTCGTCTGCGCCGTGGTCACGCTCCTCACCGTGCCGTTCGTGCCACCCGGCATCCCCATCCTCGTCGCCGCCCTGGTGGCCGGCGTCCTCGGGTTCGCCGGCTTCGGGCCGCGGACGGAGGGCCTGGAGCCCGACGTCGAGCCGTATCCCGCCGGGCCCTCCGACGGCGGGCCCCGGTCGTCCGGCTTCGGTGACCCTGCGGCGCGGCAGGGCGGCTCGGTCCGGCGCCCGGACGCCACCGAGGGGGACGCATGAGTCTCTGGGGCTGGATCCTCCTCGCGTGCGCCATCTCGATCGCCACGAAGTTCGCCGGCTTCCTGGTGCCGGCGAAGCTGCTCGACGACCCGAGGACGCTGCGGGTGGCCGGTACCCTGACCATCGGGCTGCTCGCGGCGCTGACGGCGGTGAACACCTTCGCCTCCGGGCAGGCCCTGGTGCTCGACGCCCGGCTGGCGGCCCTGGTGGCGGCCGGCGTGGCCCTCTGGTTGAAGGCGCCGTTCCTCGTGGTGGTGCTCGTCGGTGCGCTCGCGGCGGGTGTGGCCCGGTTGCTCGGCGCGGCCTGACCCTTCGGCCGGGCTCATCCCCTTCCGCCGAGGATCCTTTCACCGCAGGGGTGGTCGACCATCCCTCGCAGCGGCACCTCGGAGGGGACGAGCACGATCAGTGCGACACCGACCAAGCGGACCGCCGAACCGATGGATGGCCTTCCGCACTGTCCGGGGCCCTCGGTGAGGGCGGACGGCCCTGCAGCAGGTTCGCCACGGGACCGCCCTCGAGATCGAGTGGTTCAGCAGGCCTCCACCTGTGTCCACGTGCCGGGCGCGGTCTCCCGCAGGGACACGATGTTGAAGCGGCTGGTGCGGCCGAGGGAGTCCCGGGAACCGACGGCGTAGGCCTGGCCGAAGACATCCCTGGCACGGCCGGCATCGACATGGTCGACGGTGTCGTCCCGCACGCAGGCACCGGCCGGCGTTGTCGGTGCGGTGGTGGAGCGCCCGAGGGTGGCGGCGAACTGGGCGGCAGCCGCGACGGAACCGTTACCGGGGTAGCTCGTGTGACCGCCCGTACCGTTCTTCGGCTGGCTACCGCACACGGTGTCCGAGGTGTTGCAGTAGTCGGCCGAACGCGCGCCGTACACGGAGCTGGACGATGCGATCGTCGCCCCGCGCTGAAGCCCCGGGGGGTTGCCGAAGCCGGGACCGCCGAGCCCCGGTCGGCGAGTGCTGCTGGGATGGCCGAGCCGGTACCACCGCTGGAGGTGCGGATGCCGAGCGCCTTGTCCACGACGGTCGCTCCCTGCGAGTAGCCACCGAGCACGAAGCGGGTGTCGGGGCACGCAGCGGCGACGCTCGTGATGTGGTCGACCAGGTCGGTCGACCCGGGGCCCGCGCTGGTCTGGGAGGTGTTGGCGCTGTACACGACGGCGTAGCTGCTCACCGTGTAGCCCGAGAGCTGGTCGGTCAGTGCGGCGACGAGAGGGCGCCCCACGAAGCCGAAGCCCTGCGGCTCACCGGATCCGCGGGCGAAGGCGATGTCGATATCGGTGCAGGCGGCCTGCGCTGCCTGCGGGGTGATCACTACGGCACCGGTTGCCAGGACGGCCGTGAGGCCGAGGGTGGCGATGACGCGTCGTACGAGAGAAGTCTTCATGGAGTGTCCCGGGGGTCGGGGGCCCGGACGGGCCCGTGCGCGCTCGGCGACGCCGGCACGGGATCACCCTAGGGATGCGGACTGCCCACGCACAACACATGCGCGGCGGCGACCGGGTGAACTTCTGGGGCCGACCGGCCCGTCCGGCGGCTAGGACGTGCCGCCGACCACCGCGGCCGTGGCCTCCGCGATCGCCGCCTCCTCGTCCGTGGGCACCACGAGGACCGGGAAGGCCGAGGCCGGCGTGCTGATCACGCGCGGCTCCTTGCTGCGCCGGCCGTTCTCCCCGGCGTCGAGCTCGAGGCCCAGGGCGCCGAGCTTCTCCACCACGGCCGCACGGAAGGCCCCGGCGTTCTCGCCGATCCCCGCCGTGAACACGAGCGCCTGCGCACCACCGACGGCCACGTGGTACCCGCCGACGTACTTCGCCAGCCGGTACGCAGCCACCTCGATGGCGAGCTTCGCGCGATCGTCACCGGCTTCCGCGGCGTCCGCCACCGAGCGCATGTCATTGGTCCCGGCGAGCCCCTTGAGCCCGCTGCTGCGGTTGAGCAGGGTGTCGAGGTCCTGCTCCGAGTAGCCCTCGCGCAGCAGGAACAGCAGGATCGACGGGTCGACGTCACCGGAGCGCGTCCCCATGACCAGGCCCTCCAGCGGGGTGAAGCCCATGGACGTGTCGATGCTCTCGCCGTCGCGCACGGCCGTGACGGAGGCGCCGTTGCCGAGGTGCGCGATCACGCCGGTGAAGGTGTCCGCGCCCAGCAGCTCCGTCGCGCCGCGTGCCACGTAGGCGTGCGAGGTCCCGTGGAAGCCGTAGCGGCGGATGCCGTGCTTCCGGTACAGCTCGTCCGGCACGGCGTACCGCCAGGCACGCTCGGGCAGGGTGCGGTGGAACGCCGTGTCGAAGACGGCCACCTGCGGCAGGCCCGGCCACTTCTCGGTGATCGCCCGGATGCCGGTCACGGCGGCCGGGTTGTGGAGCGGCGCCAGCGGGTTGAGGCGCTCGATGGCGCGGGTGATCTCGTTATCGATCAGTACGGGTTCGCTGAAGCGCTCGCCCCCGTGCACCACGCGGTGCCCGACGGCGTCGATCGCGCGGTCGCCGAGGGCTTCCGCCACGTCACGGTCCACGCGGTCGAGGGCCGCTGCGTGGTCGGGGACCTCGGCCTCGCCGATTCGCTCCACGAGACCCTCCGCGAGGACGTCATCGCCCTCACGGACCTGGTACTTGAGCGAGGACGAGCCTGAGTTGATGACGAGGATGATCATGGGGTCCTGTCCGGTAGGGGAGGTCGGGGTCGGGCCGTCACGCCGGCTGCTGCGCCTGGACGGCGGTGATGGCCACCGTGTTCACGATGTCCTCCACGGTGCAACCGCGTGAGAGGTCGTTGACCGGTTTCCGGAGACCCTGCAGCACGGGGCCCACGGCCACGGCGCCCGCCGACTGCTGCACGGCCTTGTACGTGTTGTTGCCCGTGTTGAGATCCGGGAAGATGAACACGGTCGCCTGGCCCGCCACCGAGGAGCCCGGCAGCTTGGAGGCGGCGATCGAGGCGTCCGCCGCGGCGTCGTACTGGATGGGTCCCTCGACCGCGAGGTCCGGGCGGAGCTTCCGCACCAGCTCGGTGGCACGGCGTACCTCCTCCACGGCGCCGCCGGAGCCGGACTCCCCGGTGGAGTAGGAGAGCATGGCCACCCGGGGGTCCACGCCGAACTGCGTGGCCGTCTCCGCGGAGGCCACGGCGATGTCCGCGAGCTGCTCCTCGTCCGGGTCCGGGTTCACCGCGCAGTCCCCGTACACCAGCACGCGGTCCTGCAGCAGCATGAGGAACACCGAGGAGACGATCTTCACGCCGTCCTTGGTCTTCACGAACTCGAGCGCCGGCCGGATGGTGTTGGCCGTGGTGTGGGCGGCCCCGGAGACCATACCGTCCACCCGGCCCAGCTGCACCATCATGGTGCCGAAGTATGCTCCTTCGAGCATGCGCTCGCGGGCCTCGTCGAGGGAGACGTTCTTGTGGGCGCGGAGCCTCGCGTACTCCTCCGCGTACTCCTCCCGCAGCTCGGAGGCGGCCGGGTCGATCAGCGTGAGGCCGGTGAGGTCGATGCCCTGCCCGGACGCCAGTTCCCGGATCCGTGGCTCCGCACCCAGGACGGTCAGGTCGCAGACGTCGCGCCGGCGCAGGATCTCCGCGGCCTTCAGCACGCGCACGTCCTCACCCTCGGGGAGCACGATGTGCTTGCGCTCGGCACGGGCCCGCTGGATCAGCTCGTGCAGGAAGCGCAGCGGCGTCATGCTCACGGGCCGGGGGAGCTCCAGCCGCTCGAGCAGCTCGTTCTCGTCCACCTGCCGGGACCAGGCCCCGAGCGCGGAGGCGGCTTTCCGCCGCAGGCCGCTCGCGATCTCGCCGCGCACTTCGCTGACGCGGCGGGCCACGGTGTAGGTGTCGTCGTCGAGCATGAACACCGGGAACGGGGCCTGCGCGAGGAGCGCGAGGATGTTGGGATCCGGCGCCAGCCCGCCGGTGAGGAACATCCCGGAGGGGACGGGGAACTCGGCGGAGAACGACGACGCCAGGGTGGCCACGATCACGTCCGCGCGGTCACCGGGCACGATCACCAGGGAACCGTCCTGCAGCAGGTGCAGGAAGTTCCCCACGTTCATCGCCGCCACCCGGATGCTCGTGACGTCGCGCTCCAGGTTCGGGTTGCCCGCGATCTGACGGGCGCCGAGCTCCTCGGACACCTCGGACACCGTGGGCTGGGAGATCTCGGACAGCTCCGGGATCACGTACACGGGCCGGCCGGAGCGCCCGGGGCGCACGTGCCCGCTGATCGCGGTCACGGCGTCCTCCGCCGCGCGATTGACCATCATGGCCAGCAGCGACACCTTGGCGGCGTCGAGCTCACGGCGGGCCACGTCCACGGCGTCGGCCACCTCGGCCTCGGACATGTTCTTGCCGCTGACCACCGCGAGCACCATGGCGCCCAGGTTGTTGGCGAGGCGCGCGTTGAGATCGAACTCGACGGCGGCGTCGTTCCCGGAGAGATCCGTGCCCTCCACGATCACGACGTCGCACTCCGCGGCGATCTCGCTGTAGATGGCGACGCAGCGCGAATCGATCTCCACGCGGTCCCCGGCCACCAGCAGCGCGCGGGCCTCAGCGCGGGTCAGGCCGCCGCGGGCCCGGCTCTCCGGGAGGTCGAAGGACCGCTGCATGAGCCCCACCATGGGGTCGGCCGCGGGATCGTCACCCTCCACGATGGGCCGGAAGAAGCCCACCTTGTCCGCGTGCCGGTGCAGCATGTCCGCCAGACCGAGGGAGATCAGGGACTTGCCGGAGCCGGTGGTCATGGCGCTCACATATATTCCGCGGGTCATGGGGCCAAGTCTTCCAGGCTGCTCCGCCGCCCGCCATAACGGGTGTCACGTGGGCTGGGTGGTTTTCCTGTGCGTCGAGAGGGCACACATGACCGTGCTCGGGGTCCGAGCGTAGTTCCTTCTGTCCTTTCGGCGAGGACGAGGCGCGAGAGGCCTTGACCGTGGTCCGCACCCGCCCTAAAGTACAACCACATGGTTGTGAATCAGCAGAGCGAGGACGACGTCGACCGCTTGTTCCGGGCGCTCGCCGATGCGACGCGACGCGACATCGTGACGCGCGTCCTCGTCGCCGAGTTCTCGGTGTCGGGCCTCGCCGAGCACTACGCCATGAGTTTCGCCGCCGTGCAGAAGCATGTGGCCGTCCTCGAACGGGCGCACCTCGTCACGAAGGAGAAACGCGGGCGGGAGCAGATCGTGCGAGGTCGGGTCGACGGCGTGCAGCGGGCCCGCCGGCTGCTCGACGACTACGAAGGGATCTGGCGGCGACGCGTCGATCGGATCGGGGACATCCTGGCGGAGGGCGCCGGCGATGACGACTAGGGAGGAATCATCATGACGGTCATCAGTTCGGAGAAGGACGCCGAGGCACTGCACTTCAGGCTCGTTGCGGAGTTCGACGCCGGTGTGGAGCGTGTCTGGCGGATCTGGGTGGACCGGACGCAGCTCCAGCGGTGGTGGGGGCCGCCCATGTGGCCGGCGACCTTCGAGACCTACGAGTTCGAGGAGGGCGGCCGGGCCGCCTACTTCATGACCGGGCCCGACGGCGAGAAGGCGCGGGGCTGGTGGCGGATCACCGCCGTCGTACCTCCTCGCCTGCTGACCTTCGTGGACGGATTCGCGGACGAGCACGGTGACCCGGTCCCGGACATGGGGGAGACGACGGCCACCGTGACGCTCGAGGACGTCGGCGGACGCACGCGCATGACCATGACGACGTCGTTCCGGTCCCTCGAGCAGCTCGAGCAGATGGTGGAGATGGGCATGGAGGAGGGTGTCCGCGCGGCGCTGGGCCAGGTGGACGCGCTCCTGGCCGAGGACGCCTCCGCCTGAGGCCCGCCCTCGTTGCCGCCGAGCCCCGTCGAGAGGGCACAAAATACTGTTGGGGACCGGTTCGAGTGGTCATAGGTGTCCTCTCGGTCCGGACGGTCCGTGGGGGAAGCGGACGACGGCGAAAGTAGCCGGGACGAGGCGGTCGAGAGGGCACAAAATACTGTTGGGGACCGGTTCGAGTGGTCATAGGTGTCCTTTCGGCCGGAACGCCCGCGGCGAGAAGGGGAGCCACAGCATGATCCGCGGGAGACCGGAGCGTTCCGGCCGAAGAACGCCGGGAACACGAAAGCGCCGCCGCTCCCGGTAAGGGGAACGACGGCGCTTCTCGCATGCGCGTCAGGCCGTGGCGGCCTTCGGTGCGCGGTTCGGCAGGGCCAGCTTGAAGATCTTGGCCCAGGTGGAGCCGACCTGCTTGGGCAGCGGCCCCGTGGTGTAGGGGAGCTTGTAGCGCGAGGTGATCTCGCGGACCTTCACGGCCACCTCGGCGTACCGGTTCGAGGGCAGGTCCGGGAAGCAGTGGTGCTCGATCTGGTGGGACAGGTTACCGGTCATCAGGTGCATCAGCCTGGACCCGGAGATGTTGGCGGAGCCGATCATCTGGCGCACGTACCAGTCACCACGGGTCTCGCCGTCCACCTCCTCCTCGGTGAAGGTGTCCGTGCCGTCGGGGAAGTGGCCGCAGAAGATCACGGCGTGCGCCCAGAAGTTCCGGATGGCGTTGGCGGCCAGCGTGCCGTAGAGGGCCTGCTTGCCGGAGCCGGTGAGCATGGCGACGGCGGGGGTGGCGGCGTAGTCCTTGGAGAACTGGGTGAGCACCTTCTTACCCATGGCCTTGAGGTCGCGGTGCATGGCCTCCTTGGACTTCAGGCCCTCCTTGTACTCGAGGATCTCGAGGTCGTAGACCGCGATGCCCCACTCGAAGACCGGCGCCAGGAGCGCGTTGTAGAGGGGGTTGCCGAGGTTGAACGGCTTCCACGGCTGGTCCGGGTCCATGCGCAGCAGGTTGTACCCGATGTCCTTGTCCTTGCCGATGACGTTGGTCCACCGGTGGTGCAGGTCGTTATGGGTGTGCTGCCAGGAGCGTGCCGGCGTCACGAAGTCCCACTCCCAGGTGGTGGAGTGGATGTCCGGGTCCCGCATCCAGTCCCACTGGCCGTGGAGGACGTTGTGGCCGATCTCCATGTTCTCGAGGATCTTGGCCACGCTCAGCATCGCCGTGCCCGCGAACCAGGCCGGCTTGTACTTGCTGAACATGAGGGCTCCGCGGCCGGCGAACTCGAGGCTGCGCTGCACCTTGATCACCCGGCGGATGTAGGCGGCGTCGGTGGCTCCGCGCTTGGCGAGGACCTCGTCGCGGACGGCGTCGAGCTCACGGCCGAGCTCCTCGACCTGCGCGTCCGTGAGGTGCTTCGCGGCATCGGGGCGGACCAGGGGGTGGCCGGAGGCGGCAAGGGCGCCCGGGCGGGTCAGCGTGGTGGTCATGGGGACTCCTCTGGTGGGGGTTCTAGAGATCGAGGTTCACGGGTCCGGCGGCTGCCGAGACACAGGTCTGGATGAGCTGTCCGGGCTCGTTGTGTACTTCGCCGGTCCGCAGGTCGCGGACGGCTCCGGCCCGCAGCGGGATCAGGCAGCTGTGGCAGATACCCATGCGGCACCCGCTCGGCATGAGCACCCCGGCGTCCTCGCCGACGTCGAGCAGGGGCGTGGCGCCGTCGGCCTGGACCTCGCGGTCCGACTGCTCGAACGTGACCAGTCCGCCGTCGTGCCCCGCACCGGCGGTGAGATCGGTGCTGAAGCGCTCGATCGTGAGGGTGCTGCCACCCGACGGCCGGGTGGCAGCGCCTTCGCCCCCGATCGGGACTGCCCGCGCGGTCTCCAGCGCGGCTTCTCGGTTCCAGAGGTCCTCGGCGTCGTCGAGGAAGCTCTCGGGGCCACAGGCGTACGCGGCGCGGTCGCGCCAGTCCGGGCAGAGATCGGCGATGGCCTTGGCGGTGAAGTCCAGCCTGCCGCGCACGCTCGTGAACCAGTGCCGCACCGTGAGGTTGGGGAACTGGTCGGCGAGTTCGTCCAGTTCCTCGCGGAACACGCTGCGCTCCGGGGTGCTGTTGGAGTTGATGAGCACTACGTCGGCATCGGGTCGGCGCGGGATCAGCGTGCGGATCATGGACATCACGGGGGTGATGCCGCTGCCGGCGGTGAGCATGAGCAGGGAGCGCGGGTGCTCGGGGAGCACGAAGTCGCCCTGCGGCGGTGCCAGGAAGAGGATGTCACCGGGCTTGGTGTCGCGGACCAGCACGTGGGACACGGAGCCGGCGTCCTTGACGGTGATGGCCGGTTCGGAGTCGGCGGCGTTGCTGAGCGAGTAGGAGCGCCACTGGCGGACGCCGTCCAGTTCGACGCCGATGCGCGCCCACTGGCCCGCCTGGTGGGCGTGCCAGCCGGAGCCGGGCCGGAAGTAGATGGTGGCGGAGTCCTCGGTCTCGTGCACCACGCGGGTCACGACACCGCGGAGCTGGCGCGAGGAGTACACCGGGTTGAAGAGTGAGAGGAAGTCCTCCGGCGTGAGGGGGGTGGTGAGCGCGGATGCTGCACGCGCCAGCTTCTTGAACCGGATCATCATGACAACGATATAGTCTCTCCCGATAATATTCTTCATGCACCGCATACAGTTCCACGGAGAGAACTGTTGCGGCGCAACAGATTGGACTTCTGCTGTGATTCCTGAACCCGCCGGCGTGGATCCACCGTGGCTCGCCCTGCCACCGGCCGTCAGCGACCTGCTGCGGCCCCTCACCCCGGATCTCGTGGAAGCGATCATCCAGGCGGTCCCGCAGCTGGTCCCGGCCTACGCCCGCCCCATCGAGGGGAGCTTCGGCCGGGGCCTGCGCACCGGGGTCGCCGCGGCCCTGGAGCGTTTCCTCGAGCTGCCGGGGACGCGGCTGCCCGCGGTCTCCGACCCGAGCCGCCAGCTGGTGGCGGGCCTCGGCAGGGGTGAGGTCCGCCAGGGTCGCAGCATGGATTCGCTGCTCGGTGCGTACCGGATGGGCGCGCGCGTGACCTTCCGGGAGATGTCGCGCCGCTCCATGGAGGCCGGGCTCGGGTCCTCCGTGGTGGTGGACCTGGGGGAGTCGATCATGGCGTACATCGACGAGCTCTCCGCCGTCAGCGCCGAGGCGTACGCCTTCGAGCAGTCCGAGCGCGCCGGGGCGGTGGACCGTCGCCGTGCCGAGCTGCTCGAACTGCTCCTCCTCGGCCAGGCGGACGAGACCGCACTGCGGCAGGCGGCGTCGCTCGCCGACTGGGCGCCGCCCGCGCGCCTCGCGGTGGTCTCGCTGCCGCTCGAGCGGGCGCAGGGTCTGCGTGGGCGGCTCGGGGCGGGAGCGATCGTGATCGAGCGCGAGACCGACGCCGTGGCGCTGGTGCCGGACCGCGGCGCGGCATCGCGGAAGGACCTGGCCCGCGTGCTCACCGGGCGCAGAGCCTCGATCGGCCCGGCGGGCGGACTGGAGCAGGTCCCGGAGTCCCTGCGCCTGGCCGTGCTGGCGGCCTCCATGCTTCCTCCGCGCGAGGACGACGACGCCCCGCCGGTCTGGGCGGACGAGCACCTCACGGAGGTGGTGCTGGCGGCCGAACCCTCCGCCGTCGCGGAACTGACCCGGCGCAGGCTCTCCCCCCTGGCGGAACTGCCGGACGGTCAGCGGGAGAAGCTCGAGGAGACCCTGCTGGCCTGGCTGCGGCACTGGGGGCAGCGGGCGCCGATCGCCGAGGAGCTCGGCATCCACGCGCAGACAGTGGGGTACCGGGTGCTGCAGCTGAGGGAGCTGTTCGGGGACGTGCTGAAGGACCCGAAGGCACGGTTCGAGCTGGAGATCGCCCTGCGGAGCCACAGGAGGATCCCGGGTCAGGGAGCGGGTCAGGGAGCGGGCTAGGACATGGGCTGGGGGGCGGCGTAGGTCGCGGACGTCCAGAGATGGAACAGGGCGTAGGCGCGGTATGGGCGCCACACCTCGGCGAGCCGCTCGGCGTCCTTGATGCTCGGGTTCCCCATGGCCCGCCGCGCCACGAGGTCCCCGGGCGTGAAGGCGTCCGGGTCCCGCAGCACGCGCACGGCCAGGTAGTCGGCGGACCAGGGGCCGATCCCCGGGATGGCCAGCAGCTGCTTCCGCAGGGCCGCGTGGTCGCCCGCGGGATCGAGGACCAGACCGTCGACGACGGCGCGCGCCACATTCTGCACGGTCATCCCGCGGGTGCGGGTGACCCCCACGGCGGCCCGCAGTTCCTCCTGCGGCGCCTCGGCGATCACCTGCGGGGTCGGGAAGAGCGTGAGGCCCGACGGCGACGGCGTCCCGTACGCCGCGGCGATGCGTCCACCGAACGTGGCGCCCGCGGCCACGGAGACCTGCTGGCCGAGCACGGTCATGACGGCGGCCTCGAACGGCTCCGGGTATCCCACCGCGCGGAGCCCCGGGCGCTCGCGCACCAGCGGACCGAGGAGCGGATCGTCGTCGAACGCCCGCGCCACCAGCGTGAGGTCCGTGTCGAGGTCCAGCCAGCTCCGCGTGGTCGCCACGAGGTGGGCGAACTCGGAGTCGTCGTCCGTGTCCGCCTCGAGCAGGACGTCCCCCGGCCGGACGGTGAGGGTGACCCGGCGCGGACCGCCCGGGGTGGTGAGCATCCGGGTGTGGGTCCGCCCCTCGATGCCGGAACCTGCGATCTCGCACCCGGGGATCGCGTGGTTCGCGAGGATCGCCGCCAGGGGTCCGGCGTCGAGCGCGCCGTTGGGCGTGAGGACGGCGGTGCGGGTCACGGGAGGATGGCGTCCACGTAGCCGCCGTCCACCCGTACCGCGGCACCGGTGGTGGCCGAGGCGAGGGGGGAGGCGAGGTAGGTGACCATGTTGGCGATCTCCTCCGGCTCGATCAGGCGTTGCAGCAGCGACTGCGGGCGGTGCTCCTTCATGAACTGCCGCTGCGCGTCCTCCCACGGGAGGTCGTGCCCCACGAGCTGGCGCGCGAACTCCTCCACGCCGCCGGTGCGCGTGGGGCCGGCGATCACGGAGTTCACGGTGACCCCCGTACCGCTCGCCTCCTTCGCGAAGCCACGGGACACCCCGAGCAGCGCCGTCTTCGAGACGCCGTAGTGGATCATCTCGGCGGGGACGACGACGGCGGAATCGCTCGCGATGTACTGGACGCGGCCCCACCCGGCGTCCATCATGCCGGGGAGGTAGGCGCGGGTGAGCCGGACGGCGGTGAGCACGTTCACCTCGAAGTAGCGCCGCCACTCGGCGTCGTCGATCTCGAGCGCCGGACGGGCACCGAAGATGCCGAGGTTGTTCACCAGGACGTCCACGGACGGCAGGAGCTCCAGCACGGAGGCCACGCCGTCCTCGGTGGTCACGTCCGCGGGAACGGCCACGAGGTCGGCGTCCGGGGCGTCCTTCCGCAGCGAGTCGACGGCCTGCGCCACGCGCCCGGCGCTCCGGCCGTTGACGCCCACCCGGGCGCCTGAGGCGGCGAGGCCCGCGGCGATCGCGAGGCCGATGCCCTGCGTGGAGCCGGTGACCAGCGCCGTCCTGCCGCTGAGGTCGATTGCCAGTGCCATGGGATCTCCTGGGGTGCGGGGTGGGGGAGCTCCAACCCTACGACGGCGGGGCCTACCACGGCTCGCGGGCGCCGGTGGAGGAACGGGACGGAAAACGCCCGGGGAACTCGTGGAGAAAATCCTCAGCGGTAGCGGGTATATTGCTCCCCGTATCTGGAATACTTCCTCCTCTCCCGAGGTTGAGAGTGGCATCTGGGCGCCGTTCCGCCCACAGAAGGAGATGTACCCCCATGGCAACCGATTACGACGAGCCACGCGTTCGGCCGGAGGACCAGCCCGCCAACGAATCCCTCGAGGCGATTCAGGCGCAGCGCAGCGCTACCACGCAGACCGCGCTGATCGACGTCGAGGACGGTGAGACCGCCGAAGGCATCGACCTTCCGGGAGCCGACCTCTCGCACGAGGAACTCCTCATCCAGGTGATCCCCCAGCAGGAGGACGAGTTCACCTGCATGTCCTGTTTCCTGGTGCACCACCGCAGCCAGCTCGCCCGTGAGAAGAACGGCGAGAAGTACTGCAAGGAGTGCGAGGGCTGACAGCCCCCGCTGGACGTCTGCGAGCCCCTGACCCGTCCGGTCAGGGGCTTTCTGCGTCCCGGGCACCCTGCGCGGGCAACGGCTACGGTGGGCGGATGAAGACTTCCCACGTGATCGTCCTGCCCGGTGGCGGGTACGCCCATCTGTCGGACAACGAGGGCGAGCCGGTCGCCGAGCGCCTGCGCTCCTCCGGTATCTCGGCCTCCGTGTTCCGCTACCCCGTCCAGACGCCCCACCCGGCACCGCTCGACGCCGTCCGCGCCGAGATCCGCCGGGTACGTGCCGCCGGCGCGGACCGCGTGGCCGTGCTCGGCTTCTCGGCGGGGGGCCACCTCGCCGGTCCCGCGGCCCTGGCCCCCGGCGCCCTGGCGGGCGAGCGCGCGGACGCCGCGGTGCTCTGCTACCCGGTGGTGTCCATGGAGCTCGCCACGCACCGGGGGTCGCAGGACCAGCTGCTGGGCAGCGACGCCGGCAACGGCCTCCGCGCAGCCACCTCACTGGACCGGCTGGGGACGGCGGGCCCCCCGCCGCCGTTCCCCTGGCCCCCCGCCGCGGACGAGGCCGTACCCGTGACGCACTCCTACCTGCTGGCGCAGGCGCTCGCCGCGCACGGCGTCCCGCATGCGCTGCACGTCTTCGCCGAGGGTGAGCACGGGCTCGGGCTCGCGCTGGAGGACGGGGCTGCCGGGCAGTGGAGCGGACTGGCTGCGCAGTGGCTCCAGGAACGCGGCTGGTGAACCGCGCCCGGTGTCGACGACGGGCATGGCACCGCGGACAGTAAGCATGCTTGCTATGCTTCCGGCCGCGCTCTACGGTGAGAGGAAGTCAACCTCCTCGAAAGGGCCATCATGATCACGTTCGACCAGATGAAGGACTCCATGAACGCCGGCGCCAACGTGCTGAGCGAGGACGGCGCGGTCCTCGGTCCCATGGGGCAGCTCTACGTGGACGACGCCACGGGGGATCCGAGCTGGGTCACCGTCACCACGCATCCCGCGGGGAACCCGGAGTCCTTCGCCCCCCTGGTGGGGGCCACCCTCGACGGCCAGGACGTCCGCCTGCCCTACTCGCACAGCAAGGTCCACGACTCCCCGAAGATGTCGCAGGACGGTCACCTCAGCCCCGAGGAGGAGAAGCACCTCCTGCGCTACTACGGCCTCATGGAGCCCAAGGAGGGGGTGGATCCCGAGGCGCTCGCGGACGCCGACTCCGCAAATCAGCGGCAGGAGAGCTTCGCCGGGACCTCGGCGCGCACCACCGGGGCCGTCTCCGAGAGCGCCGTCCCCGCCACCGACGACGGCCCCTTCGAGATGACCCGCTCCGAGGAGGAGCTCCGTGTGGGCACCGAGCTCCGCGAGACGGAGCGCGTGCGCCTCGTGAAGCGCGTGGTCACCGAGGACGTCACCATGACGGTGCAGATCCGGCGCGAGGAGCTGGTGGTGGAGCGCGTGCCGGTGCAGGACGGCAAGCCCCTGTACGACGACGGCGCGGGCACGTTCACCAAGGCCGAGCGTGAGCGCCTCTACTCCGCCGTGGAGACCGCCTTCGACGGCGACGTCACCGAGGTGGTGCTGTACGAGGAGCGGCCGCGCGTCGAGGTGGACGTGGTGCCGATCGAGCGGGTACGCGTGAGCAAGGAGATCCACACCGAGGACCAGGTGGTCAGCGGACAGGTGCGCAAGGAGGTCATCGAGACCGAGCACCTGGAGCGGTAGACCCGGGCAGGGGGTATCTGCAAGGGGCTCGTCAGCGTGGATCCACGCCGACGAGTCCTTGGCGGATCCCCCACAGCACGGCCTGCAGGCGGTCCCTCGAGGAGGTCTTCTGCAGCAGACCTGCGAGGTGGTACTTGACGGTGGTCTGCTCCACGAAGAGCCGGGCCGCCATCTCCGTGGTGGAGAGCCCCTCGGCGAGCAGCTCCAGCACCTCGAACTCGCGCGTGGTGAGCGGTACGGCAAGGTTCGACGGCGGGGTGGACGCCGGTTCCGACGTCCGGCGCCGGCCGAACTCGCGGAGGATCCGCCGGGTGAGCCGCTGGTCCAGGGTGCCCTCGCCCCGGGCCACGGACCGCACCGCCCCCAGCAGGGTCTCCTCGTCCGCGCCCTTGAGGAGGAAGCCTGCGGCCCCGGCCTCCAGTGCCGCGAACACGTCCTCGTCGATGTCGAACGTGGTGAGGATCAGGACCTCGGCCTGCAGATGAGGATCGGCGGTGATGAGGGCGGTGGCCGCTATGCCGTCCAGGACCGGCATGCGGATGTCCATGCAGATGACGTCCGGCTGCAGCTCACGCGCCAACCGTACGGCCTCCTCGCCGTCGCCGGCCTCACCCACGACCGTGAGCCCCTCGGCGGAGCCGAGCAGGATGGACAGTCCGGTCCGCACGATCACCTGGTCGTCCACGACGAGCACGCGGATCACCGTGTGGTCCTCTCCGTCGGGCGGGGGACCCGCAACGTGTTCCGCCAGCCACCGTCGACGGACGGCCCGGTGGTCAGTTCGGCGCCGATCAGTTCGGCGCGCTCCCTCATCCCGGTGAGCCCGTGGCCCTGGCGGCCAGGAGTCCCTGCACCGCCCTCCGGGCCGGGCTGCTCCACGGGTCCGTTCTCCACGAGGATCATCATCTCCTCCTGGCCGTACTCGACCGTCACGGTGCACGGGGCACCGGCCGCGTGGTGGGCCGCGTTGGCGAGCGATTCCTGAACCATCCGGTACGCGGAGGTCCCGGCGATGGGCCCGAGCCGGAAGGGCCTTCCGGTCTCGACGTGGTCCACGCGCTGACCGCGACGCAACGCCGTCTCCACCAGCGTGGCCAGATCCGCGGGTCCGGGATTCGCGACGGGTGTGCGCTCGTCGGCGCCCTCGTCCCGGTCGGAGCGCAGCAGACCCACCGTTCCGCGCAGGTCCACCAGGGTGGCGCGGGCCTCCTGCTCGAGCTCCCGCAGCATGGAGCGGCTGCGTTCCGGGTCCGAGTCCACCAGGGCGCCGGCGGCCTGCGCACTCACGATGATGCCGGAGAGGTGGTGGCCGGCGATGTCGTGCAGTTCCCGGGCCAGGGCGTTCCGCTCGGTACTGCGCTCCTGCTCCACGAGATAGTTGCGCTCACGTTCCACGAAGGCCTCCTTCTCGCGGGCGGCACCGGCGAGCTGGTCACGGCCGGACACCAGCTCGGCCACCACCGCGGGGGCCGCGTACTCGACCAGCAGCCGCAGGGCCATCAACGCGCTCGCCTCCACCGGGTTCTCCGACGCCCCGATGACGGCGGCCAGTATCACGACGGCGCTGCTGACGAGGGCCAGGGTGCCGACCGCGGGGTAGGCCCGGGGCCGCGGGATCCGGCGGACCAGGTGGAAGACGGCGATCACCACGGCGAGGCTGCCGATACCCAGTTCTGCTCCGCTCATGGCCAGCAGGGCGCAGTGGAACGCCACCACGACGACGGCGGCGGTGACGGGCCTGCTCCTCCGGACCAGCAGGGCGAGCGCCTGCCCGAGGACGAGTGCGGACTGCAGCGCGACCAGGGGCAGGCCGACGGCCGGTTCCAGCTCTCCGACGGTACCGGCCGTGAAGTACACGACGGCCACCGTGAGGACGGCAGCCACGGGTAGTGCTGTCCGGCGTCGTTCCCGCTGGCTGCCGTTCCTCGTCACGGGACGAGTCAACCACGGCTGGCCGGCTGGGCGGCGCACGCCGGCAGCCTCCCCGTCCCGGATCGTCACCGGGCCTCCTCGCGGAGGGTCTCGAGGGCGTCCACCACGATCCGGTAGCGATCCATGAGCGCGTCCTCGTCCGCGGGGTCCACGATCGCCCGGGGCAGGGCGCTCACCGCGACGGTCACCGCGGTGCCGTCCTGACCCCCCGCGTTACGGGTCTGCGTGCCCGGGATGTCGCCGCCGTGTCCCCACGCGAGGGAACCGTCGGGCAGCGGGAAGCTCTGCAGGCCGAGCCCGTAGGTGGCATCGGGCCACAGCTCGTCGCCGGCGGGGACGGCGCGCTGCAGCTCGGTGAGGCTCGCGGTACTGATCAGCTCCCCGCCGAGGAGCGCCTGCATGAAGGTGTTCAGCTCGCTCGGCGCGGACACCATGGCGCCTGCGGACCAGGCGTAGGAGGGGTCCACGGTGCTGATGTCCTTCAACTCGCCGTCCGCATCCACGTGGTAGCCGCGGGGGTGCTCGCCGCGCAGCTCCTGCTCGCCCGGGACCGGGAGGTACGTGTGGTCCAGGTGCAGGGGTTCCACGATGCGCCGGTCGATCTCCTCGTACAGCGGCCGCTCCGTGAGCCGCTCGACGAGCATCCCGAGCACCAGGTAGTTCGTGTTGCTGTACTCCCACCTCTCGCCGGGCGCGAAGACCGCCGGCGAGTCCAGGGCGACGTCCAGCATGTCCCGCGGGGAGATGTAGGCGTGCTGGACGGCGAAGGCGTCCGCCGCGATCTCGCCCACGTACTCGGGGAGGCCGGAGGTGTGCTGCAGGAGCTGGCGCACGGTGATGGCTCCGCCGTCGATCCCCTTCCCCTGCACGAGGCCCGGCAGGTACGTCTCCACGGGTTCGTCCAACGAGACCGATCCCTCGTCCACCAGCTGCAGCACCACGGTGCTGACGAACATCTTGGTGTTGCTCGCGACCCGCACCTCGCCGTCCAGGGGCGCCGGGGCCCCGGTGGCGAGATCACCGAACCCCGCGGAGACGGAGGTGGCGACGCCGTCCGGGTCGGTGAGGGCAGCCGAGGCCGAGGGGTAGCCTGCGTCGACGAGCCTCTGTACCTGCTCCCGGACCAGCTCGGTCCGCTGCTCGACGTCCAGGGGTGCGGGGGCCGGAGAGGCATCGGACACGGCGGGGAGGGGGGCTGCGGCGGTGGCCGGTCCGATCCCGCCGGGGTTCAGGCCGATGACGGTGCCGGTGCCGGCGGTCACGGCTGCGGCCAGCGCGACGGCGGTCCAGCGCGTGCGGAGGGATCGGGTGGGGGAGGTGGGTGCGGCAGTCACGGTGGTGTCCTTCCGGATGGGTTCGTCGATGCTCTCCACCCTGCCCGTGATGACGGCCGCACACCCCGGCCGCAGGGACAGTCCCTACCTGTCCGAACGGCCAGTCCCCCGTCCGACCCACGGCCGGGGGTGCAATAACGTCACAAAGCTGTTCGCTAATACCTGCTAAGGTGAGCCTTACCTACCGCTCCAGAGGTCGATCCGGCCGACAGCAGCCTGGTACCACCTGATCGATCCTCCGGAAGGACCCCCATGCTCCGCGCCCCCGCCCCTCGTGCACAGAGATTCCTCGCCCTCGCGGCGGCGGCATCCATGACCATCGCGCTCGCGGCCTGCGGTACCCCCGCCGCCGGACAGGACGCCGCGGCGCCGTCGTCGGACACCGGTTTCGAGCCCATCACCATCGAGCACGCGCTCGGTACCACCACCATCCCGGAGAAGCCCGAGCGCGTGGCCACGGTGTCCTGGGCCAACCAGGAGGTCCCGCTGGCCCTCGGTGTGGTGCCCGTGGGCATGGCCGCCGCGAACTTCGGGGACGACGACGGCGACGGCATGCTCCCCTGGGTGTCCGAGCGCCTCGAGGAGCTCGGAGGAGAGACGCCCGTGCTGTTCGACGAGACCGACGGCATCGACTTCGAGGCCGTGGCGGACACCGACCCGGACGTGATCCTCGCGGCATACTCCGGCCTCACCCAGGAGGACTACGACACCCTGAGCGAGATCGCACCCGTGGTCGCGTTCCCCGAGACCGCCTGGGGAACGCCCTGGCGCGAGATGATCGAGCTCAACAGCGAGGGCATGGGGATGGCCGAGGAGGGCGAGGCGCTCGTCGCGGACCTGGAGACGCAGATCGGCGACGCCACCGCGGGATTCCCGGACATCGCCGGCAAGAAGACCATGTTCATGACCCACGTGGACCCCACGGACCTCAGCGAGGTCAGCTACTACACCACGCACGACACCCGGGCCATGTTCTTCGAGGACCTGGGCCTGGCCACCCCCGAGAGCGTGGCCACCGCCTCAGCCGAGACCGACCTGTTCTCCGGGACCATCAGCACCGAGCAGGCCGACGTCCTCGACGACGTCGACATCATCGTCACCTACGGCGACGACGAGCTCGTGAACACCCTCGAGTCCGATCCCGTCCTCGCCCAGGTGCCCGCGGTCGCGAACAAGGCGATCGTGAACCTGCCCGGCACCACGCCGCTCGGCACGGCCGCGAACCCCACCCCGCTGTCCATCTCCTGGGTGCTCGAGGACTACCTGCAGCTCATCTCGGACGCCGCAGACAAGTCATAGTGTCACATCCCGTCCCGCCCGCCGTCGTGGGATCCGCCCCTCCGCGGATCCCGCGACGGCTGCGGTCGTTCTGGCTGGTGGTCGCCGTCGCGGTGCTCCTCGCCGTGGCCTTCGCGTCCGTCACCATCGGGTCGCGTACGGTGAGCCTGGCCGACGTCGTCGCCGCCCTCGGCGGGTCCACGGACGGTTTCGACGAGGCCGCGGTGGCCAAGCGCATTCCGCGCACCTTCCTGGCGCTGCTCGCAGGTGCCGCGCTGGGCGTCTCCGGTGCGGTGATGCAGGGGGTCACCCGGAACCCGCTCGCCGATCCCGGGATCCTGGGCGTGAACACCGGTGCCTCCCTCGCTGTGGTCACGGCGATCGCCACCGTGGGACTCAGCACGGCCACATCCTACATCTGGGTGGCCGTCGCCGGGGCCTCCGCGACCGCGGTGTTCGTGTACGTGGTGGGGTCCCTCGGGCGCGGGGGAGCGACGCCGCTGAAGCTGGCCCTGGCGGGCGCGGCCACCTCCGCCGCGCTCACCTCGCTCATCAGCGCCGTCGTCCTGCCGCGCGGGGACATCTCCGGCCTGGTGCGCTCCTGGCTCGTCGGGGGCGTGGGCGGGGCGACGTCGTCGAGCATCACCCAGGTGCTCCCGTTCCTCGTGGCGGGCCTGGTGATCAGCCTGCTCTCCGCGCGGTCCCTGAACTCGCTGGCCCTCGGCGACGACGTCGCGGCCGGGCTCGGCGAGCGCGTGGCCATAGCACGCGGCGCGGCGGCCTTCGGGGCGGTGCTCCTGTGCGGGGCGGTCACCGCGGTGACCGGGCCCATCGGCTTCGTGGGCCTCGTGGTGCCGCATGCCTGCCGGCTGCTCATCGGCGTGGACCACCGCTGGCTCCTGCCGATGTCCGCCCTCCTCGGCGCCGTGCTGCTCACCGGTACGGACGTGCTGGGCCGCATCGTGGCCCGCCCGCAGGAGATCGACGTCGGGATCATCACGGCGCTCGTGGGGGCGCCGTTCTTCATCTACATCGTGCGCCGCCAGAAGATCAGGGAACTATGACCACGCTGCAGGTGCGCCCCCGGACGGGCATCACGGCCGCCGAGATCGCCACCGGACGACGACGGCGCAGCGCCCGGCGCGGCCTGGTGATCTGCGTGCTCGCCGTGCTGATCGTGCTCGCGTTCGTGATCTCCCTCATGGTCGGGCAGACCACCTACTCCCTGCGGGAGGTGGTAGGTGTGGTCCTCGGGCAGGACGTCGGCGGGGCCACGTTCACCGTGGGCCGCCTCCGCCTGCCGCGGGCCACCCTGGCCGTGATCGCGGGCCTCTGCTTCGGCATCGGCGGCGTGACCTTCCAGACCATGCTCCGCAACCCGCTGGCGAGCCCGGACATCATCGGGATCAGCTCCGGCGCAAGCGCGGCCGCCGCCTTCGCCATCATCACGCTCGGTCTCGGCTCCACCCAGGTGTCCGTGTTCGCAATTGTGGCCGGACTCGCGATCACCCTGCTGGTGTACGGGCTCTCGTTCAAGGGCGGGGTGGTGGGCACCCGGCTGATCCTCATCGGCATCGCCATCGCCGCGATGCTGGACAGCATGACCGCGTACGTGCTCAGCCGTGCCGCGCAGTGGGACCTGCAGCAGGCCTCCCGCTGGCTGACCGGCAGCCTGAACGGCACCCGCTGGTCCGAGGTGGTGCCCGTGGCGATCGCCCTCGTGGTCCTCGTGCCCATCCTCCTCGCGCAGTCGAGGAACCTCTCCGCCTCCCAGCTCGGGGACCACACCGCGTCCGCCCTCGGTGTGCGGGTGGGGCGGCCCCGCCTCCTGGTGATCGTCGCCGCCGTCGGGCTCATCGCGTTCGCCCCGGCCGCCGCCGGCCCCATCGCGTTCGTGGCGTTCCTCTCCGGGCCCATCGCCGCCCGCATCGTGGGCCCGGGCGCATCCCTGCTGGTACCGTCCGCCCTGGTGGGCAGCCTGCTCGTGGTCACCGCCGACTTCCTCGGCCAGTACGCCTTCGGGCTGCGCTACCCGGTGGGCGTGGTCACCGGCGTGCTCGGGGCGCCCTACCTCGTCTACCTGATCATCCGCACCAACCGCTCGGGAGGCTCCCTGTGAGCACGGACCACACGCTCGAGGTCCAGGACCTGACCCTCGCCTACGGCACGCACACCGTGGTGGAGGGCCTGGACCTCCACGTGCCCATGGGCAGCATCTCCGTGATCGTGGGCGCCAACGCCTGCGGCAAATCCACCCTGCTGCGCTCCATCTCCCGGCTCCTCGCACCCAAGCACGGCCAGGTGGTGCTCGACGGGCGCTCGGTGCACCAGATGCCCGCCAAGGAGCTCGCCCGGACGCTCGGCCTCCTCCCGCAGTCGCCCACCGCGCCCGAGGGCATCACCGTGGCCGACCTCGTGGGCCGCGGGCGCCACCCGCACCAGCGCATGTTCTCCCGGTGGTCACGCGAGGACGACCAGGCCGTGGCCGACGCCCTCACCGCCACGGACACCGCGGCGCTCGCCGACCGCCCCGTGGACGAGCTCTCCGGCGGGCAGCGCCAGCGGGTGTGGATCGCCATGGCCCTGGCCCAGCAGACGGACGTGCTGCTCCTGGACGAGCCCACCACGTTCCTCGACGTCAGCCACCAGCTCGAGGTCCTCGACCTCCTCACCGATCTCAACCGGTCCCGCGGCACCACCATCGTGATCGTGCTGCACGACCTCAACCTCGCGGCGCGCTACGCGGACCACCTGATCGCGTTGACCGGGGGCCGGATCAGCGCCCTCGGCACCCCCGCGGAGGTGCTCACCGAGGAGACCATCCGGGCGGTGTTCGGCCTGGACAGCAGGGTGGTCACCGACCCGACGTCGAACAAGCCGCTCATGCTCCCGCTCGGGCGGCACCACGTGATGGCGGAGTAGGGGACCGCACCCGGGGATCACCCGCCACGGGTGATCCCCGGCGGTCCTAGAAGGTGAGGACGATCCGACCCCGGACGCCACCGGCCTCCATGCGCCGGTGGGCCTCGGGCGCGTCCTCGGCCGGCAGGACGTCCGCGACGCGCGGGGTCAGCACGCCGCCCTCGACGGCGCGGCGCAGGCCGTCGAGCTTGTCGTGCGAGTGGTACTCGGAGAAGACCCAGACGGCCTCGAAGCGGATGCCGCGGGCCGGCTCGCCCTTCCACCCGCGCACGGCGATGAAGACCCCGCCGTCGCGCAGGGCCGGGACCGCGTCCTCGTGCAGGAGCGCGGTGTCGGCGACGGCGTCCACGCCGTCCGGGAAGATCTCCCGGATGCGGTCCGCGAGGCCGTCCCCGCGCTCGACCACGTGGTCGGGGCCGAGGGAGCGGACCAGCTCGAGGTCCTTCGATGCTGCGTCCGCCACCACGACCAGGCCCTGCTGCTTGGCGAGCTGGACCAGGTAGTTGCCGAGCGTCCCCGCCGCGCCGGTGACGGCCAGGACCTGTCCGGGCTCGAGGGCGGCGAGTTCCAGGATCTGGACTGCGGTGAGGCCGTTCATCGGGATCGTGGCGGCCTGCTCCAGCGAACTGCCGGCGGGGATGCGGGCGATGGAATCGTCCGGTGCCACCAGGTACTCCGTGTAGGCACCCTTGTGCTCGGACAGGGGCAGGGCGATCGCCATGACCTCGTCACCCACCGTCCAGACGCTGCCGTCCCCCACCTCGTCGACGACGCCGGCGGCATCCATGCCGGGCAGGTACGGCGACGTGGACTGGCTCATGTCGTAGCTGCCGGTCCGTACCCCCGCGTCGGTGGGACTGACGGCGGCGGCACGGACCTTGATCCGGACCTCCTTCGCACCGGGGTGCGGGTCGGGCAGGTCCTGGACCTGGAGGGCCTCGGGACCGCCGAACTCAGTGACTCCGATTGCTTTCATGCTGGATCAACTCCGATACGTCGTGGGTGAGGCTGTTCGTGCCGACCCCGCTCGAGGCAGGGGACTGGTAGAACACGAGATCCACGGCAGGGATTCCTTCACCGTGACCGCACCCCGGGGTCACCGGGAACGACGACGGGGCGCCCGCTGCTGCGGACGCCCCGTCGGGTCGGTTGGGTGCTGCTGGGATCAGGCGGTGCGGACCGCCCGCGTCCTCACCGTCACCGAGCGCGGCGCCAGCTTGGCGTCCTCACCCGTCACGGTCTCGCCCTCCACGCCGGTGATGTCCACCGGGGCGTCGGTGCGGTTGATGAGGAAGACGTACTCGGTGCCGCCGTCGGTGCGGAGAACCTGCTCCACCTCGCCGCGGAGTTCCTCCGGCAGCTCGCTTGTCACACCGGCGCGCGCTGCGAGATCCGCCAGCACGGGGGCGATCCCCTCGGAGCCGAGACGCGCCCCCACGTACGCGGCACTGCCGGCGCCCACGGCGCGGCGGGTCCCCGCGGCGGCGCCTGCGTGCTCACCGCTGGTGTACCGGACGAGGGTCGCGACGTCGCCGGCCCGGGTGTGCACGCGGTCCGCCCACGTCGTGGCGCTCGTGCCGTTGTCCAGGGAGACGCTCTCGCCGTCGAGCAGGGGTCCGAACTCCTCGATCCGGATGCCGAGCAGCTCCGCGAGCGCACCGGGGTAGCCGCCGAGCCAGATGTGGTCGTTCTCGTCGGTGATCCCGCTGAAGTAGCTCGCCACGAGGTTGCCGCCACCCGAGACGTACTCTTCGAGACGGGTCCTCAGCTCCGCGGGGACGGTGTGCAGGATCGGTGCCACCACCAGGCCGTAGCCGGTGAGGTCGGCGGCGGAGGGGACCACGTCGGCGCGGATGCCCAGGTCCAGGAACGCGGTGTACCAGTCGAGGGCCTCCTGCTTGTAGCGCAGGCGGTCGGTGGGGTGGGAGTCCTGCTCGGAGGCCCACCAGGAGTCCCAGTCGAAGAGGATCGCGGCCGGAGCGGCACTGCGGCGTGACCCGACGACGTCGGAGAGTCCCGCGAGCTCCTGCCCCAGGGCGACGACGTCGCGGAAGATCGGGCTGTCCTCGCCGGCGTGGGGGACCATCGCGGAGTGGAACTTCTCGGCGCCGGCCCTGGACTGCCGCCACTGGAAGTAGCAGACGGCGTCCGCGCCGTGGGCCACGTGGGTGAGGGAGTCGCGGCGGAGCGCCCCGGGCTTCTTCGGGGTGTTGATCGGCTGCCAGTTCACGGCGCTGGTGGAGTGCTCCATGAGGAACCAGGGCTTGCCGGCGGCGATGTTGCCGGTGAGGTTCGCCGAGAAGGAGAGCTCGTCCACGGCCTGCGGTCCGGGCACGAAGTAGTGGTCGTTGGAGACGAAGTCCACCTCGGCGGCCCAGTCCGCGTAGTCCATGCCCTTGGTCTCGCCCATCACCATGAAGTTGGTGGTCACGGGGATCTCCGGGGTGATGCGGTGCAGGATGTCGCGTTCCTCGCGCAGGTACTGCTTCAGGGCGTCCGAGGAGAAGCGCTTGAAGTCCAGCTGCTGCGTGGGGTTCGGGTGCGAGGCGGCCTGGCGCGGAGGCAGGATCTGCTCGAAGCGCGTGTAGCGCTGGGACCAGAAGTCGGTCCCCCAGGCGTCGTTGAGGACGTCGATGCTGCCGTAGCGCTCGGTGAGCCAGGTGCGGAAGGCCGCGGCGGCGTCGTCGGAGTAGTCGTAGATGTTGTGGCAGCCGAGTTCGTTGGAGACGTGCCACGCGCAGATCGCGGGGTGGTCCTTGTAGCGCTCGGCCATCGCCGTGACGAGCTTCAGGGCGTGCTCGCGGAACACGGGGCTGGTGGGGCGCCAGTGCTGGCGCGCACCGGGCCAGAGTGTGCTGCCGTCCTGCGTGACGGGGAGGATCTCGGGGTGCTCGGTGGCCAGCCACGGCGGCGGGGAGGCGGTGGCGGTGGCGAGGTCCACGGCGATCCCGTTGGCGTGGAGGAGGTCGATGACCTCGTCCAGCCAGGCGAAGTTCCATTGGTCGCGCTCGGGCTGCAGGCGCGCCCAGGAGAAGATCGCGAGCGAGACCACGTTGACGCCGGCCTCGCGCATGAGCCGCACGTCCTCGTCCCAGACCTCCCTGGGCCACTGCTCCGGGTTGTAGTCGGCGCCGTAGCCCATGCGGGGGCGCTCCGGCTCGGACGGCCAGCGCAACCAGCGGTGGGTGGGGGGTGTGGTCACGGGGTACTCCTCGGGAAAGCGGCGGGTGGTGCGTGCGCCGTCGTCGCCCCCTGGATCAGGGACGACGACGGCGGGGACAGCGGGGTGGGTGGGCGGGCGGGGGCGAGCCGTTCCCTCCCCGCCGGGAACGGAGACGGCACGGTGACACCCCCCCCCGCACCCCCAGCAGAACGGGCGCCCGCGACGCTTCACCGCCCCCCGGGGGGGGGGGGGGGGGGGCGGGGGGCGGCGCGGCGGGAGGCGGAGGGGTGGGGTGGGGGGCGGGGGGCGCCCCGTTTC
>NZ_LGIU01000100.1 GCF_001187915.1 Arthrobacter sp. RIT-PI-e
CCCGTGGAGCGGGCAGAGTACGAGACCCCGCCGGAACTGCTCGATCTGGTGAAACTGGCGGTGCGGGTCAGCGGCACGCAGTCCGGTGTCATCAACATCATCACCGCCGATCAGCAGCACCAGATCGCCGCGGTGGGCGTGGACGCGGGCATCTGCTCCCGCGAGGACTCCATGTGCTCCAAGGTCTTCCTCTCCCCCTCCATCACGGCTCTGGCCGACGCCTCGGCGGATCCGCGCTTCAGGGACAACCCCTTCGTGGACGGCAGGATCGCGACGGTCAGGTCCTACGCGTCCGTCCCGTTGGTGACGACGGACGGCTACGCACTCGGCAGCCTCTGCGTGTTCTCCCCGAACGTCGTGGCCCTCGACGACGAGCAGCGCGAGGGTCTCGAGATCCTCGCCCGCCAGGTGGTGGAGGTCCTCGAACTGCAGTTGAAGACCCGGCAGCTCATCGAGGCGCTCGAGGTGGTGCGGCGCAGCAACGAGGATCTGGCCGGTTTCGCCGCTCGTGTCAGCCATGACCTGAAGAACCCGCTGACGGCGATCCTCGGGTACACCGAACTCAGCGAGCAGGACACCGCGGTGCAGTCCGCGGGTCCGGCCGCACGCTACTTCAGCATCATCCGCGGGAGCGCGCACCGCATGCTCTCCACCGTGCAGGAGGTCCTCGAGTTCTCCCGGATCGGCGGGTCGATCACCCGGGAGGAGGTGCGGCTGAGCACGATACTGAGCGATGTGCTGCAGGACATCCTGCCGCTCACCACCTCGCACGACGCCGTGGTCCAGGTGCAGGAGGCACAGCTGCTGGTGGACCGGGCACAGGTCACGGCGCTGCTGCAGAACCTGGTCTCCAACGCCGTCAAGTACTCGGTCCCCGGTGTCCCGCCGCAGGTCCTGGTGCTCGCCGAGCGCGGTGAGCGCCAGGTCCTGCGGGTGATCGACCACGGGAAGGGGATCGACCCGGCGGACCGGCGTCGCGTCCTGGAACCGCTGGTACGGCTGCGGCGCGAGGACGACCCCGAGGGCAGCGGGATCGGCCTGGCGACCTGCGCGCGGATCGCCGTCGCGCACGAGGGGTCGATCGACATCACGGAGACCCCGGGGGGCGGCACCACCGTCACGGTGGACCTGGGACCGGCGTACTGACCGGACCGGCGGCTCCCGGCCTCAGGGCACCCGCGTCCCGTGGTCCGCGGGTTGCGGACCCTCGAGCGTCGCCGTGGGAGGGAGCCTGAAGGTGAAGGTGGACCCCCGGCCCTCCACGCTCCTGCAGCTGATCACGCCGCCGTGCTGTTCCACGATCGCCTTCGAGATGGCCAGGCCGAGCCCCACCCCGGGGATGGCGGCGTGGCGGGCCGCGGAGGTCCGGAAGAACTTCGAGAACACACCGTCGATCTCGTCCTCCGACATCCCGCTGCCCTGGTCCTCCACGCTGCACTCGATCCCGCCGTCCACCAGGGCCGCACCCACGCGCACGCGCCCGCCGTCGGGCGAGTACTTGACCGCGTTCGAGAGCAGGTTGTCGAGGACCTGGCCGATCCGCGCGGCGTCGCACCACGCCGCCATCCCGGCGGTGGTGAACTCCTCGAAATGCACCAGCGGGTTGACGTTGCGCTGGCGGGCCTGGTCCACCCGCTCGGCGACCAGGGCCGAGAAGTCGGTGCGGTCCGGGGCGATCTCGGGGGATTCCTCCGCGGAGGAGAGCAGGTCCACCACGAGCTTGTGGAGCCGCTCGGAGTTGCGGGAGACCACCTCGAGGCCCGAGGCCACCTCGGGTTCCAGGTCCGGGATGCTGGTGAGGAGTTCGAGATAGCCCCGGATCGCGGTCAGCGGTGTCCGGAGCTCGTGGGACACCGTGGCCACGAACTCGTCCTTCGCGTTCAGCGCCGTGACCAGCTCCGTGACGTCCGTGAAGGTCACCACGGATCCCTCGTGGGCACCCTCCTGGTTCCGCATGAGCCGTGACGACGTCGAGAGCACACGCTGCCCCGGACGTACACCCCACCAGATCAGGTAGTCGGAGAACACCTGGCCCTCACCGGCCCGCCGTGTGGGTCTGCGCGACGCGGGCAGCTCGGTGACGCCGTCCTGCTGGAAGATCGCGAGCCCGGCCTCACCGGTCCCCGCGTCCCCACCTGCGAGGGTACGCAGTTTCTCCAGCTTCCGGTTCGCGAGGACCTGGCGCCCCTCCTCGTCGACGGCGAGCAGCCCGGTGTCCACGCTGTTCACCACCGTGTCCAGCAGCCGCTCGCGACGGGCGCTCTCCTTCAGCAGCACCTGGAGTGCGGCGTCCTTCTCCTCCACGATCCGCTGCTGCGCCATCATGCTGCCGGTCATCACCCGGATGCTCACCCCGATGGCGAGCATGATGAAGGGCAGGAGGAAGGACTGGCTGAGCGATCCGGAGTTGACGGCGTCGTCGGTGAGGAAGAGGGGCAACCACACCACGGCGAGCGAACCGAGGAACCCCGCGGCGAGGGCGGCACGGGGGAACAGGCCCGAGGCCGCGAGCCAGACCACGGGGAAGACGCTGAGCAGGCCCACGCCCGTGATCACGTCCCCCGCGCCATGGCGCATGAGGCCGATCGGGACGAAGTCGAGGAGCGGGACGACGAGGAAGGTGGGGTGAGGGAGCCGGTCCCAGGGCACCAGGACGCAGACGGCGAGCAGGACCGCCTGGAGCCCGAGGCCGAGCAGGAAGACCTCGCTCAGGAAGAGCCGGGGGTGGAACAGGAGCCCGCCGACCACGATCAGCAGGACGGTGAGGAAAAGCGGCAGCTGACTGAGGACCACCCTGGCCCGGAGGGTCAGCTCGTGGAACTGCCGCGTGTTGAGCGTCAGGTAGGAGAGCACCTTGTCCATGAGCCGGCCTTGTCCTGTCATCGTCGAGCTGTCCCGTCCGTCTCCCGACGGCGCGGTCCCGGTGGCGGCGGACGAGCACGGGCGCGTCAGCCACCACAGAATAACGCGGCAGCCCGTTGATTCGGCTCGGATCATCGCGTTCCGTACCTCAAGATCAGGTCAGGTTCCGCTCAACAACCCGGGCATTCCGGCGAAGGTGCTCCACGTGTTCCCGGCGGAGGGCGCGGGAACGTCCGAGTAGTCGACAAGTAGCGTTTAATGAGAGCCATGACTGCCGCCCCGGAACACCGCCGCGCTCTGGTCGTCGAGGACGACGTCGACATCCGGAGCCTGCTCGTGCAGATCCTGAAGCGCGAGGGCTTCGAGGTGATGGAGGCCGGCACCGCGCGGGAGGGACTCGAGAAGGCCCGCGGAGGAGCGGATCTGATCACCCTGGACCTCAACCTGCCCGACGGCGACGGCGTGGAGGTGTGCCGCGAGGTCCGTGCCTTCTCCGACGCGTACATCCTGATGATCACCGCGCGGACGGACGAGATCGAGCGGCTCACCGGGCTGGAGACCGGCGCCGACGACTACATCAGCAAACCCTTCAGCCCCCGCGAGCTCGTGGCCCGCATCAACTCCCTGTTCCGCCGCCAGAGCCGGCAGGCCGCGGTGGACGTCGCCAACGCCGATGAGCGGCAGCGGGCGGCCGAGGTCCAGCACAACCTGCTGCCACGGGACAACCTGCGGTTGCCGGGGTACGAGCTGGCGGGCCGGTTCCGGCCGTCCAGGAGCGTGGCCGGGGACTTCTACGACTGGTACGGGACCGCGGACGGCCTGCACGTGACCGTGGCGGACGCCATGGGCAAGGGCATGGGCGCCGCCCTGATTGCCGCGACGGTCCGCGCCACCATGCGATCGGCGTCGCGGCAGCCGAGCATCGGCACCGCGTTCGAGATGGCTGCGCGCGCCACGGAGGCGGATCTCGAGCAGACCAGCTCCTTCGTCACGCTCTTCCACGGCCGCCTCGACGCCGCCACGGGCACGGTGGGCTACGTGGACGCCGGCCACGGGCTGGCCCTGCACGTCTCGGCCGGCGGGGAGGTGGCCCGGCTCGCCTCCTGCGGGCCCCCCGTCGGCGCGTGGCCGGACCAGACGTGGGTCCCGGGCAGCGTGGACCTCGCACCCGGCGACTCGCTCGCCATCATCAGTGACGGTCTGCTCGACATCTACGCGACGGTGGAGGAGTTCACCCTCGCCGTGGCCGGCGTGATCACCTCGGCGGCCTGCCCCGAGGAGGCCTGCGCCGTCCTGCTCGCTCTGGCGGACGTCCCCGAGGTGGCCGACGACGTCACCGTGGTGGTCCTGCAGCGGGCTCCGGTCTGACGGCGGACCCGGCGGGGCCGCCGGGACCGGTCGGTACGTCCGTGCGGACCGGAGATCCATGAACAGTGAACAGGAGAGAGGTACAGCAGATGGAATTCACCACGGAGGACAAGGGGCGCTACACGGAGGTCTCCGCCAACGGGCGCCTGAACATGGTGGCCGCACCGAAGCTGCGGGAGGTCATCGACGGCGTCGTGGGCGCCGGGGCGAAGCGGATCGTGGTCAATCTCGCGGACACCAGCTTCATGGACTCCTCCGGGCTGGGTGCTCTCATCGGCTGCCTGAAGCTCGCCCGGCAGTCCGGTGGCGACCTGCGGATCGCCGCGGTCCAGCCGCAGGTCAACATGGTGCTCGAACTCACCAGCATGCACCGGGTCCTCACCCCGCACGCCTCGCCCGCCGAGGCCTTCGGCAATGAATGAGCCGGTGGTGCAGCGCACCCTCGAGGAACCCGCCACCGAAGGGTCGATCGAGAACCTGCACGACATCCTCGACGACCTCTGGGTCGACGCGGACTTCGTCCCGCCGCTGGACCAGATGGCCTTCACCACCGCCGTGGTGGAGGCCGCGAGCAACGTGGTGCAGCACGGCGTCCCCGCCGCGGAGGCCCAGCTGCTGCTCGGGGTGGAGCTCACGGTGACGCGCGAACGGCTGCGCGCCGTGATCAGCGAGATCGGCGCCGCCCCGCTGCACGGTGTCGAGGGGTTCGGCGGCGACACCGCACCCGAGGGCTCGTCCTCGTCCGCTGACGACCTGCAGGAGAACCTCGACGAGTCCGGACGCGGCCTGTCCATGATCCGGGCGCTGGTCAGCACCGTGACGGTGGAGCGTCAGGGCACCACGAACAGGTGGGTGCTCTCGCGGGAGTCCGCGTCCAGGACCTGACCGCGGCCACCGCGCCCACCGCCGTCGTCGCCCCTGGTCCCGCTCCCCACGGGGTCACGGCACCCGTCGTCCTCCCGCAGCCCTCACGGAAGTGCCGGGCGCCCGAGGAACTCCTCGATGTCCGCGAACACCGCGCGCGACTCCGGCAGCCGGGGGAAGGCCGGGAAGACGTGGAACGCCCCCGGGTACACGCTCAGCCTCACATCCGCCCCCGCCGCGACCGCGCGATCACGGAACACCTTCGCGTCCGCCATGCACACGTCCCTGGTGCCCTGGTAGATCCGGGTCACCGGCACCCTGGACAGCAGCTCCTCCGGCGCGTGGGCCGGGCTCACCAGCGGGGTCCGCGGATCATCGCCGCCGGCCCACCACGACCCCGCCCGCACGCCTCCCGGGACGGAGAGCATGGGGTCCACGGCGTCGTACATCGGGATCTCCGGATTGGTACCGGTGACGTCGAGCCACGGTGAGATCGCGACCACCCGGCCCGGTGCGGGCAGGCCGGCGTCGCCGAATGCCCAGGTCTGGGCGATGGCGAGGTTGCCGCCGGCGGAATCGCCCATGAGGGTCACGTCCTCCGGCGCCGAGGTCCGCAGGACCTCCCGGTAGACGGACACCAGATAGGGGAACGCCTCCCGGTACGTGCTCTCCGGGGCCAGGCGGTACAGCGGCACCGTCACCGTGGCGCCCGTGCGCTTCGTGAGCTCGGCGATGATCCACCAGTGCGGTCGGCCCAGCTCGTTGATGAAGGTGCCGCCGTGCGTGTAGACGATGTGCGAACGCGTGGCGCCGAGCAGGGGCCGCACCGTGATGGTGCGCACGCCGTCGATCCGGCGCTCCTGGATGGTGTGGGTCTGCTTGAACGTCCACGGGAGGGCCGCCGTGGAGGGGTAGGCGCGATCCGGGTACGTCGCATCCACCCACTCGGTACCGCTCATGTTCCGCTTCGTGGGCAGCAGGCCGATCAGGCGGCACGCCAGGCGCATCGGCAGGGAACCGTCCCCCGTGCTCGGCCGGACGTCCTCGGGTGCTGCGGAAGGGCTCGTCATGGCCCCAGCCTAGTGCGGACCCCTCCCCGTGGCGCCTGCTCTGTCATGCTGGTCCAGGCCCTTCCCGCCCCGGTCCACGGACGTGCGGGCAGGGCCCGCCACCCGTACGGCCCGCTTCCCGATCCCCGGAGGAGACGATGGACGCAGCCTCCTCCGCGGGCCTCGCCGCGGATCTCCTCGGCGTGTTCTTCTTCGCCGTGTCCGGGTCCCTGCTGGCCGCCCGCAAGGGCTTCGACCTCGTGGGCTCGCTCCTCCTGGCCTCGCTGGCGTCCCTCGGCGGTGGCGTGGTGCGGGACCTCATCATCGGCGTACCGCCCGCGGCCTTCACCGCCCCGGTGTACCTCGTGCCGCCGCTGCTCGCCACCGTCCTGGTGTACTTCGTCCTCTCCGGCGTGGAGCGCGTGAAGCGCGTGCTCGTGGTCTTCGACGCCGGCGGGCTCGCCCTGTTCTGCATCACCGGGACCGTCAAGGCCCTCGAGGCGGGGCTCAACCCCTTCTCCGCCGCCCTCCTCGGGGTGACCACCGCCGTGGGCGGCGGGCTCCTGCGCGACGTCGTCGCGAACGAGATCCCCCAGCTCTTCGACCCCCGCGACATCTACGCGCTGCCCGCGATGCTCGGCGCCGCCGTCGTCACCGTCCTGTACGTGACGTCCACCTTCACGCTCGTGACCGGCATGCTGGCGGCGTCGCTCGTGTTCTCCCTGCGGGTGCTCGGGTGGCGCTACGGGTGGCGGGCGCCGCTCGCCGCCCGGGTGCAACGTGACCGGCGGTGAACCGCGCCGGGGGTGCGGCGGCTAGGATAGGAGCATCCCCACCACCACTCCTGGAGTACCTGTGACTGAGCTCTTCGCCGACAAATTCCGCGCCCTGGTACCGCAGTACTTCGAGGACGAGTGGGCGGAGGAGGACGGCCTGTCCGAGGCCGAACTCACGGAGTACCTCGAGGACAAGGACTTCGAGCTCCCGCTGGCCCTGTACGAGTTCTACCGTGCCGTCGGCGCCACCGAGGACGTCATGGAGGCCTTCCACTTCTTCTGGGACCCGGACGAGCTCGAGATCGAGGACGGCTTCCTCCTGTTCCTCGAGGACGAGGACGAGGAGTACACCTGGGGCATCCGGGTGGACCAGCTGGACGTCCCCGACCCGATCGTGTGGCGGCGGCACAACGCCCGCGGCGAGTGGCAGAGCGAGGAGGGCACGTTCACCGAGTACGTGCTGGATCTCTTCGAGTGGGTCTTCGAGGAGGACGAGGAGAACTGATGGAGTTCGCCCACCACGCCCCCGAGGGGTACCGGTGCCCGTTCTGCGATCTCGCCCGCGGGGACTTCGGCAACGAGAGGAACCTGTGCCGCCCCGGTGACCTGATCTACTCGGACGATCTCACGCTGGCGTTCATCGCGTCCCACGGCTTCGAGCCGAACCCGGGGCACGTGCTCATCACGCCGCGGGCCCACGTGGAGCTGCTGTACGAACTGCCCGACGACGCCGCGGCCCGGATCATGACCCTCACCCGGGACATCGCGATCGCCATCAAACGGGCGTGGGAGCCCGACGGCGTCTCCACGCGGCAGCACAACGAGCCCGCCGGCAGCCAGCACGTGTGGCACTACCACCAGCACGTCCTGCCGCGCTGGTTCGACGACGGCTTCTATTTCACCCCGAAGCGGCCCGTCGTGGACCCGGAGGTCCGGGCCCGGAAGGCGGCCGAGCTGAGGGCGTTCCTCCCGGCGTCGTAGGCCGGCCGAGGGCTGCGGCTGCGGCCCGCCGTCGTTCCCGCCTTCCCACCCGGACCAGCGTGTCGCGCGCCGACACGCCATGATACGGGCGTGTGAGCCGCGATACGCGTGAACGACGGCGACGCGTCACCGGATCGGTCGTCCCCCGAGGACCGCCAGGACGGCCGCGAGGACCCGGTCGGGGGAGAACATCACGTCCTCGTAGCAGAAGCGGAGCACCGTGTACCCGCTGATGATCGTCATGTTGTTCCGCTGACGGTCGCGGCGCAGTGCCTGCCGGCCGGTGTGGAAGGCGGCACCGTCGATTTCCACCACGAGGAAGTCCTCGACGAGGAGTCGACGCGCCCCACGTCCTTGATCAGCACCTGAGGCCGTACGGCCAGCCCCGCTCCGGTGAGCAGCAGGCGCACCACCACTTCGATGGCAGAGTCCGCCGAACAGTCCACCTTCGCCAGCGCCGCTCGCGCCTTCCCGTTCCGGGATCCGGGCAGCCGCGCCCGGAGGAAGGCCGGCACGGTGTCGCCCCGCCGTAGCGCGCATTCCACCACCGGCACCGATTCCTCCTCGGGCCGGCACTGCAGCACGTGCACGAGCACGTCGACGAGTCCGACGAGCGGCAGGCGGGGATGAACGGGCACCGAACGAGTGCGGTGATTCACGCATCCGGGCCCTGTGCCGTCCGGTCGGGAGAGGTGGAGTTCACCCGGCTCCCGTAGGCACTAGAGGCCGTAATGCCGTGCCGCCGAGACACAGGTGAGACGCGCGTGCTCGCTGACCGCTGTCACGAGATCGGACGGCGCGTCGGCCAGGGCGAGGATGCCCCGGCGGACCCTGATCACGCGATCCTCGTCGACACCGCGGGCGATCTCCCACCGGCTGATACCCCGGGCGTACAGGGCGTGCGTGGGGGCCGCTCCCCCGAGAGCGGTCAGGACGGTCTCGATCCTCATCCCGCCAGTGCACACCCTCGTCAGGAGGACGGAGGATACGCAGGAGCACTATGTGGACGAGCCTTGGCGACCAAGGGTGGTCTCAACGGCCATCGTCCGCGGTTTCAGGGACGCAGGGGCGTGTCGAGTCACGACACGCCGCATCCGGCCGCTGGTGCGTTCGAAGGCCGGCAACGACGGCGGGTGGGACCGCGGGTCAGACGTCCCTGCTGACCACGGCCTGCGCGAAGGCGGCCAGCGCCTGCTTGACCACGCTGTCCGGGAGGGGCTCCAGGGCGTCGACGGCGTCGTCCGCCCACTGCTGCGCCACGGCCCACGCCTGCTGCGTCTCGGGGTGGGAGCGGACGGCGGCCACGGCCTCGGCGAGGGCCTCGTCGGAGGTCAGGTCACCGTCCACGAGGGCGACGACGTCGGCCGCGGAGGCGTCCCCGGCGGCGGCGGCGCGGCGCAGCAGGATCACGGGGAGCGTGGGTACGCCCTCGCGGAGATCCGTGCCGGGGGCCTTGCCGGACTTCACCTTGAGACCCGTGACGTCGATGACGTCGTCGGCGAGCTGGAAGGCGACACCCACCTTCTCCCCGTAGGAGACCATGACGTCCACAACCTCGGGGGACGTGTCGGCGAACAGGGCGCCAAGCTGACCGGAGGCCGCCACGAGCGATCCGGTCTTGTCCGCGATCACCGAGAGGTAGTGCTCGAGGTCGTCCTGACCCTCGCGCGGTCCCACGGTCTCGTGCAGCTGCCCCAGGCAGAGCCGCTCGAAGGTGCGGGCCTGGATGCCGAGGGCCTCGCCGCCGAGCTCGGACACGAGGATGGACGCACGGGCGAAGATGAGGTCGCCGGTGAGGATCGCCACCGAGTTGCCCCACACGGCGTGGGCGGTGGGGGCGCCGCGGCGGTAGGGCGCGGAGTCCATGACGTCGTCGTGGTAGAGCGTGGCCAGGTGCGTGAGCTCGACGACGACGGCGGCCTGCACCACCTTGGAACGCGTCGGGTTGCCGAGGTGGGAGGCGAGGAGGGTGAGCAGGGGGCGGATGCGCTTGCCGCCGGCCTCCACCAGGTGCCGACTCGTAGCGTCGGCGAGGGGGTCCGAGTGGGAGATGGCCTCGCGCAGCTGCTTCTCCACCTCCGCGAGGCAGGAGGAGACGGACGGCCCCAGTTCCGGGTCCTCGGCGATGAGGGCGAAACCGGGGGGCAGTGGCAGTGAATCCCCGTCCACGGCGAGCTCCGTGGTGTCCAACGCGCCGGCACTGCCGCCGCTGGTCCACCCGGAGTTGAAGGAATGTGTCACGGACTAAGACTAACGAAGGAGGGCGGCGCTGCGCGCACGTGGGTGGTGCACCGCGGCGGGTTGGTTGGTGGTGGGCGGGACGAGGGACTCGAGCAGGTGGATCACGCGGTCCTCGAAGCCCCGGCCGCCGGCGTCCGTGAGATTCGCGAGCATGCGCACCACGAAGCGCATGAGCACCGGCACCGGCATGCCGGTGCGCAGGGCGAGCGAGAGGATGGCTGGTTTACCGATCAGCTGCGCGAAGATCCTGCCGAGGGTGAAGTGGCTGCCCCACTGCTCACGGACGTACGGCGCGTACCCGGACATCACCTGGTCCCGCCCCAGGGGTGAGCCCACGCCCTGCGACCGCTCGATGAACTCGGCCGCGTACCGCGCCGACTCCATGGCGTAGGAGATGCCCTCACCGTTGAACGGGGACACCATCCCGCCGGCGTCACCGAGGAGCAGGAGGCCGGGGCTGTAGTGCGGTGTGCGGTTGAAGCCCATGGGCAGTGCCGCGCCGCGGATCTCCCCCACCTGGTTCTCGGGGGAGAAACCCCATTCGGAGGGCATCCCGGCGGTCCAGTCCCGGAGCACCTGCTTGTAGTCCAGCTTGCCGAACTCCGCCGAGGAGTTGAGGATCCCGAGGCCCACGTTGGAGGTGCCGTCGCCCACGCCGAACACCCAGCCGTACCCGGGCAGCGGCCTCCCGGTGGCGTCGGGGAGCTCGAGCCAGCCCTCCATCCAGTCGTCGTCGGTGCGCGGGCTGGTGAAGTAGGTGCGCACGGCCACGCCGAGCGGGCGGTCGTCGCGCTTCTGCATCCCGAGGCTGACGGCGGTGCGGGTGGAGTTGCCGTCAGCGGCGAGGACGACGTCGGCGGTGAAGGTGCGCGTCTCACCCGTCCTCCGGCCGTCGGCGTCGAGCACGTTCGCGATGACACCGGTGACGCGACCGGCGTCGTCGCGGACGGCGGAGGTGACCGCGTGGCCCTCGAGGATGGTGGCACCGGCGGCACGGGCGTGCTCGGCGAGCGCTTCGTCGAAGCCGAGGCGCGTGCGGACCAGACCGTAGTCGGGGAAGTCGCTGAGCTCGGGCCAGGGCACCTCCACGGTGCGGGACCCGGCGATGAGGCGCAGGCCCCTGTTGCGGCGCCAGCCCTCGCTCTCCTCGTGCGGCAGGCCGAGCAACTGCAGTTCGCGCGTGGCCCGGGGCGTCAGTCCGTCGCCGCAGACCTTCTCGCGGGGGAAGAAGGTCTTCTCCAGCACCGTGACCTCGATGCCGGCGCGTGCCAGGTAGGAGGCGGCGGTGGACCCGGCCGGCCCTGCCCCGACGACGAGGACGGACACCTAGCCCGCCGCCGGCGTGGTACGGCGCCACCGGACCTGTCCCGGCAGCAGCGGCGGCTCCCCGTGCCCCTCCCCGGGCGCCCCGGCCTTGGGGGCGCGGGGCCGGCCACGACCCCGCCGTTGAGGTTCCGGTACTCGACGTCGCCCCAGCCGCTCTCCGCGATCCAGCCCGCGAGCTCGTCCTGGTCCGGCCAGGCGCGGATGGACTCGGCGAGATACACGTAGGCGTCGGGGTTGGAGCTGACCCTGCGGGCGATCGCGGGCAGCGCCCGCATCAGGTACTCCGTGTAGACGGTGCGCCACGGGGCGAAGGTGGGGGATGAGAACTCCGCGATGACCAGACGCCCGCCGGGACGGGTGACGCGCAGCATCTCGGCGAGCGCGCGCTTCGGCTCGTTCACGTTCCGCAGCCCGAAGGAGATGGTGCTCGCGTCGAAGGAGTCGTCCGCGAACGGCAGGTTCGTGGCGTCACCGGCCACGAAGTCGATGTCCGGGCGGCGCCGCTTGCCCACCTTCAGCATGCCCAGGGAGAAGTCGCAGGCGACGACGTCGATCCCGGCGTCCGCGTAGGGTTCGCTCGAGGTGCCGGTGCCGGCCGCGAGGTCGAGGACCCGCTGACCCGGCTCCGCGCCGACGGCGTCCACCACCACGCGCCGCCAGCGGCGCGTCTGTCCCATCGACAGGACGTCGTTCACGACGTCGTACTTGGGCGCCACGTCGTCGAACATGGCTGCCACTTCATCCGGGCGCTTCTCCAGCGATGCACGATTCACCCGACCATCATCTCAAAGAAACCCTCACCGCCCGAACTGCGGGAGGGGTGCGCGAGCTCACTCGTCGGCACCCGGGAGGCGCTCCGCCGCGGAGTACGCTGGGGGGATCATGAGCACTCCGTCCCTCGCCGCGCTGTCCCCTGCCTCCGGGCGGTCCCGCGGGCTCCGCAGCATCACGGTGAGCAGGACCAGCATGGACCCCCAGACCGGCCTCCTCGACCATGTGGTCCGCAACGATGCCCACACCTGGATCCGGCGCGGCGGCGGTCTGGTGGCCTACGGCGAGACGGCCCGCTTCACCGTCACCGGACCGGACCGCTTCACCCGCGCACAGGACTGGTGGCGCAACGAGCTCGCGGGCGCCGAGATCGTCGATCACCTCGGCGTCCCCGGCACCGGGCTGATCGCCTTCGGGTCCTTCGCCTTCTCCAAGACCTCCCCGCACGCCTCGCGCCTGATCGTCCCCGAGGTGGTGGTCGGGTGCAGCGAGGGTACGAGCTGGCTGACCCTGATCACGGACGACGCCGACGCCGAGCTGAGCGCGGAGGCGGCGGAGGCCGCCCTGGCCGCCTACCTGCTGGAGCCCGACGGTGATCGCTCCCCCGGATCCGGCGACCGCCTGGAGCCCGGGGTGGTGAGCGAGGAGGGGTACCGCTCCGCCGTGGCCGAGGGTGTGGAGCACATCCGTGCCGAGGAACTGACCAAGCTCGTCCTGGCACGGGACGTCGTCGCCCGGCTCGACACCCCGGTGGCCACCGCGCAGGTGCTCCGTGAGCTCGCGGTCCGGTACGAGGACTGCTGGACCTACTCGGTGGACGGCCTGATCGGGTCCACGCCCGAGATGCTGATCAAGGTGGAGGAGAACACGGCGCAGGCCCGGGTGCTCGCCGGGACCCTGGACCGCGCCCAGGCGCCGAAGGACGATCCGGGCTACGCCACGCGTGTTCTCGCCGGATCGGAGAAGCAGCTCCACGAGCACCGGATCGCGATCGACTCGCTCACCGGGACCCTGCGGCCGTTCACCCGCTCCATGACGGCTCCGAGCGAGCCGTTCGTGCTGCAGCTGCCCAACGTGTGGCACCTGGCCTCCGACGTCCGGGCGGAACTGGCACCGGACGAGGACGGGCAGATCCCCACCTCCCTGGCCCTGGTGCAGGCCCTGCATCCCACGGCCGCCGTCTGCGGCACACCGACCACCGTGGCCGGCGCGCTGATCCGCAAGATCGAGCAGCTGGAACGCGGGCCCTACGCGGGTCCGGTGGGGTGGATCGACGCCGCCGGCAACGGGGAGTGGGGCATCGCCCTGCGGGGAGCGGTGATCGAGGAACCCACGAGGATCAGGCTCTACGCCGGGTGCGGGATCGTGGACGGATCGCAGCCGGAGGCCGAGCTCGCCGAGACCTGGAGCAAGTTCCGGCCCATGATCGAGGCCCTCGGGCTGTCACGCTGAGCGCTGCCCGTTCCCGGATCGGTAGAATCGGTCACGATCTTTCCCACCAGTCCGTCCTGAAGAGGTACCCATGTCCACCAAGAAGACCGCCGTGCTGGCCGCCCTGGCCGCCGGCACCCTCGCCCTGAGCGCCTGCGGGGGCGGCGACGACGCCGGGTCCGGCTCCGAGGAGGAGAACGGCCTGGGCCTCGTGTCCGCCGGTTCGCTGACCGTGTGCTCGGACATCCCGTACCCGCCCTTCGAGTACGAGGAGAACGGCGAGTACACCGGCTTCGACATGGATCTCATGCGCGAGATCGCCACGGGCCTGGACCTCGAGCTCTCGGTGCAGGACGTCGGGTTCGACGGTCTGCAGAGCGGCGCCGTCCTGGGCGCACGGCAGTGCGACATCGGGGCGAGCGCCGTGACCATCACGCCGGAGCGCGAGGTGAACCTCGCCTTCTCCGATCCGTACTACGACTCCCTGCAGTCCGTCCTCGTGCCCGAGGACTCGGACATCACCTCGATCGACGACCTCGCGGGCAGGAAGGTCGGCGTGCAGCAGGGCACTACCGGTGCCACCTACGCCGAGGAGAACGCCCCTGAGGCCGAGCTCGTGCAGTACCCCTCCGACGCCGAGATGTACGCCGCGATCCAGGCAGGCAACGTCGACGCCCTCCTCCAGGACCTCCCGGTCAACCTGGGCCACACCGAGGACGGCGCCTTCACCATCGCGGAGGAGCTGCCGACGGACGAGCAGTACGGCTTCATCATGATCAAGGACGGCAGCGAGGACCTCGTCTCCGCCGTCAACGAGCAGCTGACCGAGCTGCGCGACAACGGCAGGTACCAGGAGATTTACGACACCTACTTCTCGGAGTAGACACATCGCACCGTTCGGCGTCGACGACGGCGCCGAACGGTCCCATCTCCTTCGAAGGAAGGTAGTTCCTCCGCGTGAAACGCTCGACCCGCAGACGCCTCACGCAGGGCGTCCTCTACGCGATCTTCGCAGCAGTCGTCCTCCTCGTCCTCCTGTCGATCGACTGGGGGAGGATCCAGCCCTACTTCTTCAATGTCGACGTGGCGCGGGACGCCTTCCCCGGGATCCTCACCATCGCGGCGAAGAACACCGTCGTCTACACCGCGATCGCCTTCGTGGGTGGCATGCTGTTCGGGCTCGCGCTCGCGCTCATGAAGCTCTCGCCGGTGCTGCCGTACCGCTGGCTCGCCACCGCCTACATCGAACTCTTCCGCGGACTGCCCGCCCTGCTCGTGATCTTCGGGTTCGCGTTCGCCGTGCCGATCGCCTTCTCCTGGCAGGCTCCGGGCGGCAGCGTGGGTGCCGGTCTGATCGGCCTCATCGTGGTCTCGGCGGCATACATCGCCGAGACCATCAGGGCTGGTATCGAGGCCGTGCCCAAGGGTCAGGTCGAGGCGGCACGGTCCCTCGGCATGAACCCCGCCTGGACCATGATCACGGTGGTACTCCCCCAGGCCTTCCGGATCATCACGCCTCCCCTGACCAACGAGCTCGTGATCCTCATCAAGGACACCTCACTCCTGTTCATCGCGGGTATGGCGATCGGCGACCGCGAGCTCACGACCTTCGCCCGCGACTCCCTGACGAACTCCGCGAACGCGACGCCCCTGGTGGTGGCCGCACTGCTCTACCTGGTGATCACGCTCCCGCTCACCCAGCTGGTCGCGAAGCTCGAGCGACACAACAAGAGAGGCCGGTGATCCCGGTGGCCCACACAGCATCCGGTAGCGCGGCGGTCCCCGCGATCGAGATCCGGGCGCTCCACAAGTCCTTCGGCGACAACGAGGTGCTCAAGGGCATCGACTTCCACGTGGACCAGGGCGAGGTGGTCTGCGTGATCGGCCCCTCGGGCTCCGGCAAGTCCACCCTGCTGCGCTGCGTCAACCGGCTCGAGGAGCCCACCAGCGGCACCGTGCTGGTGGAGGGCATCGATATCACGGACGGCGAGACGGACCTCGACGGGGTGCGCACGCGCATCGGGATGGTGTTCCAGCAGTTCAACCTGTTCCCGCACCTGAGCGTGCTGAAGAACCTGACCCTCGCCCAGCAGCGCGCGAAGAAGCGCAAGCGCGCCGAGGCCGTGGACATCGCCCGGCGGAACCTCGCCAAGGTGGGGCTGGCGGAGAAGGCCGATGCGTTTCCCGCGCAGCTCTCGGGTGGTCAGCAGCAGCGCGTGGCCATCGCCCGGGCCCTGTCCATGGACCCGGACATGATGCTCTTCGACGAGCCCACCAGCGCCCTGGACCCCGAGCTCGTGGGTGACGTCCTTGAGGTCATGAAGCAGCTGGCCCGCGACGGCATGACCATGATGGTGGTGACCCACGAGATGGGCTTCGCCCGCGAGGTGGGCGACCGCGTGGTGTTCATGGACGGCGGCGTGGTGGTGGAGCAGGGCAGGCCCGAGGACGTCCTGGGGGATCCGCAGCACGAGCGCACCAAGCTGTTCCTCTCGAAGGTGCTCTAGGAGCCTGGTGCCGGGGTGACCACTGCGGCGGCCACCACCGCCCGGACGCGGGCGTGGAGTTCCCGCAGGGTGGTGCGGTCGGCCTTGATCTCGAGGACCGAGCGTCCCCGGACGGGTTCCTCCAGCGCGGCGTCGAGCTCCTCCACCGTGCCGGCCCGCTGGTGCTCGAGGCCGTAGGCGGCGGCCAGGGCGGCGAGGTCCACGGTGTGCGGGGTGCCGAACAGGCGCTCGACGGCGGCACCGTAGCGCGCCGTCGTGGGCTCCGCACCGGGCGCGAGCAGACCGAAGATGCCGCCCCCGCCGCCGTGGAGCACCACGAGCTGCAGGTCCGGTTGCGGCTCGCCGACACCGAGGAGCAGCCCGCCGACGTCGTGCAGGAACGTCAGGTCCCCCATGAGGGCGCGGGTGGGGATGCCCGCGGCGAGCGCCACGCCCGTGGCCGTGGAGACGGTGCCGTCGATGCCCGCGAGGCCGCGGTTGGCGAACACCTCGAGCGGGTGCTGGTCCGTGGCGGCCACGAGATCCACGTCGCGGATCGGGTTGGAGGAGCCGAGCACCCGGTTGCCGTCCGTGTGCTCCCAGACGGCGTCGGCCACGTGCAGACCGTTGAGTCCCGGCCCCGCGGCGAGGAGTGTCTGCACCGCGGCCGCGGCGGCGGCGCCCGCCCCCCGCCCCGGGGCGGGCCGCCCCGCCCCGCCGCGGCCCGCGAAGCCCAGCAGCTCGGGCGGGGGGTGGATGATCCGCTCGGGGCGCCGCCCGTCCTCGAACCAGGCCACCGGCTCCGGGAGGTAGAGGGCGTGCTCGACGTCGGCGCGGGCCAGCAGCGCCGCGACCGGCCGGGACAGCGTGGGGCGGCCGAAGGTGACCACGCGGGTGATCATCGGCCCGAGGTGCTCGAGGAGCAGGCGATAGGGGGCGATCGCGCTGCCGCCGAACCGGGCGTTGGACGACGGCTCGGCGAGCAGGGGCAGTCCGAGGTGGGCGGCGAAGACCGCGGCGAGCTCTCCCGCCCCGTGACCGGCGACCACCACGGTCCGGCCGGTTCCGGGGTCCTCCGGCACGGACGCCTCGTGGTCCGTCCCGGGGGCCGGTTCGGCATCCTGCACCGGTGCGACGTCGGCCACGGGACCGCCGCCGTCCCGGGCGGAGGACGAGACGGAGTCCGGGACCAGCGGGTCGCGGAAGGCGAGCTTGAGGGGCACCGGGCCGGGCGGCAGCGCGGGCTCACCGGGTGCGGAGCGCCCGACGGCGGGGCGGCGCGCCCGCGCGACGCCGTGGTACGGGTCCACCCCCGCCGCGAGGTCGGAGCCGGCCCGCACGTGCACACCGAACAGGCCGGGCTGCACCGTGGTCTGGTTGGCGCCCGTGCCGCGCAGTTCCTCCGGGCGGTCCGCGGAGAGCACCACGAGGGGGACCGCCGCGTGGTTGGCCTCCATCACGGCCGGCAGCAGCTCGCCCACCGCGGTGCCCGACGTCGTCAGGACCGCTGCGGGCCGGCCGGCCCCGAGGGCCAGCCCGAGGGCCGTGAAGGCCGCCGACCGCTCGTCGATCCGGACGTGGAGGCGCACTTCCCCGGCGGCCTCCGCCTCCGCGAGCGCGTACGCCAGGGGCGCGCTCCGTGACCCGGGGGCGACGACGACGTCCGTCACGCCACCGGCGACGAGGGCCCGCACCACGCGGGCGGCGGATGCCGCCGCATCCAGGGGTGCCTTGAGGGATGCATCGCGGGCGGGGTCGAGCGGGGCGTCGGGAGCAGCGGGGATCTCGGTCACGGTCCCATCCTCACACCTCGGTCCCGGGCGCACCCCCTTCAGGAGCCGGCGAGCACCGCGTAGGTCCGCTCCAGCCTCCGTGACCACCACTCCACGCGGTCCTCGGGCGCGGCCAGCAGGCGTAGCCGCTCCTCGGAGACCCGCACCTCCCGCACCGGCAGGGCACCGTCCACCGGGACCAGGGACTCATCGGTGACGTCGTCGGCCATGCGGGACACCGTGGCGAGGCCGCACGCGAAGGGCAGCTCCGGCAGCGCGGCCGCGAGCGCCACCCCGGCCCCGATCCCCACGGACGTGTCCAGGGCCGAGCTGACCACCACGGGGAGCCCCGCCCGCCGGACGATATCCAGCGCCCGCCGCACCCCGCCGAGCGGGGCGGCCTTGATGACCAGGAGATCGGCGGCGTCCTCGCGGGCCACCCGCAGCGGGTCCTCCTGGCGCCGCACGCTCTCGTCCGCCGCCACGAGTGTCCGATCGCCGCGGCGGCGCAGCTCCAGGCGTACCTCCCGCAGTCCGGCGATGTCCGGGACCGGCTGCTCCACGTACTGGAGGTCGAACCTCCCGAGGGCCTCGAGGGCCACCAGCGCCTCCCGCACGTCCCAGCCGCCGTTGGCGTCCACCTTGATGCCCGCGTGCGGCAGGAGCCTGCGTACCTCGGCCACGCGCTCGACGTCGTCGGCCAGGGTCTGCCCCCGCTCTGCGACCTTGACCTTGACCGCACCCACCTCACCGAAGCGGGCCAGCACACTCTTCACCGGAGCCGGTCCGACGGCGGGGACGGTGGCGTTGACGGGGACCGACGTCCGGTGGGCCGCCGGGAAACCGTGCCAGGCGGCCTCGATCGCGGAGGCGAGCCAGGGAGCGGACTCGGCGTCGTCGTACTCGAGGAACGGGCAGAACTCACCCCAGCCCGCGGGCCCCTCGATGAGGAGCGCCTCACGGACCAGCACCCCGCGGAACTTCACGCGCATGGGGATCGATACCACCCGGGCAGCGGCGGACACCTCCTCCAGGGAGGGCAGGGAAACGGGGCCGGGAGGAGTGGGGTATTGCTCGTGCACGCCCTCAGGCTACGTGACCCCGGGGATACGCCCCGAGGTCACGGGAGGGGCACGGGACCTCCCCGATCGTGTGGAACCATGGGAAGGATGACGTCGCGGCCCACTTCCCCCCGGCAGCCGCGGGCACCGCGCTCGCCGCTGCTCTTCGTGGTGGCCGCGCTCGCCTGCGCCGCGGCCCTCGGCTGGACGTCCTGGGCCTTCGTGCGCACGAGCACGGGCCAGTTCGCCGACGCGGCCGCCTGGCGGGAGGCCGGGGTCAGCTCCCCGGACCTGCCGCTGCCGTTCCTGCAGGTGCTCGACCCCCTGCCCGCCGTCTCCCTGGTCATCGCCGCCGGTTCCCTCCTCTTCGTGGTGCTGGTGCGCCGCCGGTACGCCGCGGCCTCGGTGGCGGTGGGCGTGATCCTGGCCTCGACCCTGACCACGCAGCCCCTGAAGACCGGGGTGTCCGCCCGCCCCGATCGGGGCATCGACACCCTGGCCTTCAATTCATTACCGTCCGGGCATACAACCCTGGCGGCATCGGCGGTCGCGGCGGTCTTCCTCGTCGTCCCCCCGCGGCGGCGCCCCTTCGTGGCCGCCCTGGGCGGGGCGTACTCGATCGCCGCCGGCGCCGCGACGTACCTCAATCTCTGGCACCGGCCGGCCGACGTCGTCGCCGCACTCCTGGTGGTGGGCACCTGGACCCTCGTCGGCGGGCTGATCGTGCTGCGCACCGGAAATGGATGGAACCGGTGGCAGGGGTTCGGTGCGGGCTGGATGTCCTCCCGGGTCTGGCTCGCGCTGTGCTGGGTGCTCGGACTCGGCGGCCTCGCGGTGTCCGCCGTACTGTACTTCTCCGTCCAGGCGATCGGGCCGGCGCCCGTCCCGGGGACGGCGCGTCTTCCGCTCTTCTTCTGGTCGGGGCTCGCCCTGATCGTGGGCACGGGCTTCAGCCTGTCCGCCGCCGCCGGCTGGCTCTTCGCCTCGCAGGCGGTCCTGGTCAGGCCCGGCCGCCGCTAGGCGGCGGCTCGGTCAGGTTCCGGGTCAGCCCCGGACCAGCCCCGGACCAGCATCAGGTCAGCCGCGCGTCACCGCCTGCTCTGCGGACCCCGGCGCGGCCCGGGGGATCCAGTACCAGAGCACCCCCGCACCCAGGAAGCCCAATGCCGCCGTGGCCCAGATCCCCGCCGACAGCGTGGCCAGGGCGGTGACGAGCGAGAGCAGGGCCGGGCCCGCCATGGTCCCGGTGTCCGTGAGCAGGCGCCAGACACCCAGGAACTGCGGGCGGCCCGGGGACGGGGAGAGATCGGCGCCGAGAGTCATCACGATCCCGGAACCGATGCCGTTGCCGAAGCCGATGAGCAGAGCGACCAGGAGCAGCCCGACGGCGTCCCCCGTGAACGGCAGCAGGGTGAGGGAGGCCCCCATGATGAGCATGCACGGGACGGCGATCCAGCGGCGGCCCTTGACGTCCATGATCTTGCCCGAGGGGTAGAAGATCAGCATGTCGATCGCGCCGGAGAGCCCGTAGATCAGGGCCGTGGCGGAGGCGTCCAGCCCGATGCTCTCCGCCCAGAGCGGGAGGACCGCCTGCCGGGTGGCACGCACGGCGGCGATCAGGAGGACGCCCACCCCCACCGTGCAGAAGATCCTCGTGTGGCTGCGCAGGGTGGAGCGCACCGTGGGGGTCGGTGCGAGCACCGTCCCGAGCGGTGAGGTCGCGGTGAGTGCCACCCGTCCCGGCGCTCCGAGCTCGGGGACCCGCCAGCTCAGTGCGGCGGCCGCGAGACTCGCTCCCCCGCCCACCCAGTACGCGCCGCCGAGCCCCAGCGGTCCCATGGCCAGCGCCGCGGCGAAGGGGCCGAGGAAGATCCCGATCCGGGTCACCCCGCCGAGCGTGGAGAGCGCGCGTGCCCGGAAGTGCACGGGTACCGCCTCCGTGAGATAGCTCTGCCGCGCCAGCCCGAAGACGGCGCCGGCCATCCCCACCATGAACACTGCGGCGGCGAACACGGGCAGGGTGGGTGCGGCGAGCGCCAGGAACATGGCGGCCGCGCACCAGAGCGCCGCGCCCACGAGGGCCTTCCGCTCACCGAAGCGCGTGGCGATCAGGGTGGCGGGCACATTGGTGACCAGGGAACCGATGCCGGAGAGGGTGATCACCAGGGCGGCGGTGGCGATGTCCGCCCCGAGGTCCCGTGCTGTCAGGGCGATCACGGGGAGGATCGCGCCCGTGGCCACCCCGTACAGCAGGGAGGGCCCGTAGGCCCCTACGGCGATCGCTCTGAGGTCGAAGGTTTCCTTGGGCACCTTTCCCACCCTAGTGTGGACCGGTACCGCCGAACAGGGCGGTCCGCGTCCGCACGGTCAGCCCGCCGTCGCGGTCAGGACGAGCCCCAGGGCGAGCCCGCCTCCGGCTGCGGCCAGGGCCACCACGGCCGTACCGAGCCCGGCGGCGACAGCTGCGCGGAGACGACCCGCCTGGATCAGCCGGGCCGTCTCGCTGCTGGCCGTGCTGAACGTGGTGTACCCGCCGAGGAAGCCCGTTCCGCACACGAGCGCCCACCCGGCCGGGAGCGCGGACCCGAGCCCGGTGCCGGCGAGGACCCCGAGGAGGAACGATCCGCTGACGTTGATGATCATGGTGGGGAGCGGAAGGGCGCCGGGGAGCCGGGAGCGGAGCACGCCGTCGAGCACGAACCGCGCCACCGCGCCGAGTCCGCCGGCGGCACCCAGCGCGAGGACGAGGGCCACGCTCACGACGTCGCCCGCCGACCGGCAGCACGACCGCCGAGCAGGATCCCGGCGGTCGTCGCGCCGAGGCCCACCACCACCGTGAGCAGGAGGTACCCGATGCCCTCGAGGATGCGTCCGCCCTCCAGCAGCAGTGCGGCGTCCACGGTGAGCGCACTGTAGGTGGTGAAACCGCCGAGGAAGCCGGTGCCGAGCACCAGCCGGAGAGCACGACGTCGGCCCTCGTCGGGTCCATGGCGGAGGAGCGCCTCGAGCAGCAGACCGAGCGCGAAGGCGCCGACGACGTTGATCACGAAGATCCCGAGTGGAAGCCCGCGCGGGGTGGGGAGCACCTCGGCGAGGGAGTACCGGGTCAGGGTCCCGGCGCTCCCGCCGAGGAACACCAGGAGTAGGTACACGGGTCTCAGGTGCGGCTGCCCGCCCCGGGGTAGCGGACTGCGCTCCGGGGCAGGATCGGGCCCTACCACCGGTCAGGCCACGTGACGGGCGAGGAACTCCAGGGTTCGTGACCAGGCGTCGTCGGCGGCCTCGGGCCGGTACGCGAACCGGTTGGAGTCGTTGAAGAACGCGTGCCCGGCACCCGGGTAGACCTTCGCGGTGAAGTCCACGCCCGCCTCGGCCATGGCGGTCTCGAGCCCGGGCAGCTCGGTGATGAGTCCGTCGTCGTCCTGGCCGTAGAACGCGAGGACCGGCGCCGTGATCCCGGCGAGCTCCTCAGGGCTGAAATCCGCATGGCCGTAGAAGGGCACACTGGCCAGCAGCCTCGGCTCGTGGACGGCCAGGGAGAAGCTGTAGGTGCCGCCGAAGCAGAACCCGGTGATCCCCACCCGGCCGGCCACGTCGGCGTCGGCGTACAGGTGTTCGAAGCACGCCTGCACGCGCCTCGTGGTCAGGCGGCCGAACTCCGGGTCCTGCAACGGCGCGAAGATCTTGCGGAGCCGGGGCTGGGCCTGGTTGCGTGCCTCGTCGTCCGGGCCCAGCAGCACCTCGCCGAGCCCTTCCGTGCTCGCCTCGGTGATGCCCTGGTCCGCGAGCAGGTCCGGAGCCACCACCACGTACCCCTCCCGGGCGAACCGCTCCGCGACGTCGCGGGTGTGGGCCACGAGACCCCACACCTCGTGGATGAGCACGAGCCCGCCGCGCACCGGGCCGTCGGGGCGCACCACGTAGGCGGACAGGTGGCCGTCGGCGGAAGGGATCTCCTGGAGTGAGCTCATGGGCCCAGGTTTGCACGCCTGCACCCGCCACGCCAACCACCGGCAGTACCGGCGGCCTGCCACTCCCGGGCGGCGTCACCCGAGGGCGCCGGCTGAGACACGGAGCTCGTGCAGCGCCGGGGTGAAGCGGCCGTCCTCCTTGGTCACGCCGTCCACGTGCCAGCCGTGCCGCGCGTAGAAGCTGACGGCCCGCGTGTTGCCGTCCGCCACCCACAGGTACCCCCGCAGGTACCCCATGGCGGCCAGCTCCTGCACCGAGCGCGAGAACAGCGCCGAGCCGAACCCTCTCGACCAGTACTCCGGACTCACGTTGAGCGCGTGCACCTCACCGACGCCCGCGTCGACGTCGTCCCGAGGAGCGCCCATCCCGGACCATTCGACGACGTCGGACCCGACGCAGAGCGCCAGGTGCCGTACGTCCGGTCCGGCGTCGGCGATCCGGCGCTCCCAGCCCGGCGTCAACCGGTCGGCGTCCAGTCCCGCGAGGTGATCCGGACTCAGGATTCCCCGGTAGGCCGCACGCCAGGCAGCCACCTGGGAGCCGGCGAATGCCCCGGCATCACCGGGAACGGCATGACGGACGGTGCAGTCCTCGGCCATGACCCTCCTCGTCGGCGGCCCGGCACCGGGCCGCCCCATCGGTTACAGTTGCGCGGTGTCATCCACCAGCCTGCCATCCGGGGTCCGGCTGCGCCCGCTCGCCACGGCGGACGCGGGTGCGCTCGCGGAGGCCTACCGGGCCAACCGGACCCACCTCGCCCCGTGGGAGCCGCATCGCGACGAGGTGTTCTTCACAGCCGCGGGGCAGGCTGACCGCATCTCGGCCTCGCTCGCCGCGGCTGCCGCCGGGACGGAGGTACCGCGGGTCCTCGCCTCCGCGGACGGCATCGTCGGCATCCTGAACCTGACGGGCATCGTGCGCGGCCCGTTCCTCAGCGCGCACGTGGGGTACTGGGTGGATGCCGGCCTCCAGGGCCGCGGCGTCTGCTCCGCTGCCCTGACCGCCGCGATGGACCACGCCCGTGACCACCTGGGCCTGCACCGCCTGCAGGCCTCGGTCCTGCCGCACAATGCAGGGTCGAGGGCCGTGCTCACCCGCGCGGGCTTCACGGTGATCGGCACCGCGCCGTCGTACCTGCGGATCGCGGGGACCTGGCAGGACCATCTCCTGTACCAGCGGATCCTGGACGACCCCGACCTGTAGGGTTGTGAAGCACAACACACAATGTCGTGCGGAGGAACCACCATGAGTCATCAGCCCGAGAAACACTCGTCCGGCACCCGGACAGCCTCCTCGAGCGGGACATCGACCAGTTCCTCCTCGCGTTCCGCCTCCCGCCCCTGGGTGATGCGAGGACTCGGGCTGGTGATCGCCGCGGCCATCTACCTCCTCCTCGGGGCCTCCGAGCTCCCCGGCGACGCGCGTGCCGTGGCAGCGATCGCCGGGCTGATGGCGGTGTGGTGGATGACCGAGGCACTGCCCCTCTCCGTCACGTCCCTGCTCCCGATCGTCCTGCTCCCGATGCTCACCGCGAGTACCGTGGCCGAGTCCACCGGCCCCTACGCCAACCCCATCGTCTTCCTGTTCCTCGGCGGTTTCCTGATCGCCATCTCGATGCAGAAGTGGAACCTCCACAGGCGTATCGCCCTGCTGACCCTCCGCCGCGTGGGTACCCATCCCCGCAGAATCATCCTGGGCGTCATGATCTCCACCGCCTTCCTCTCGATGTGGGTGTCCAACACGGCCACGGCCCTCATGATGCTCCCGATCGCCCTCAGCGTCCTGACACTCGTCGTCGAGAACAGCCGGACCAGCACGACCACGCAGGGGCAGGCCGGGGAGACCCTCGCCGCCGGCAATGCCATCAGCGACGTGGTCGAGGACAAGGAGGTCCGGGTGTTCGGGGTGGCCCTCACCCTCTCGGTGGCATGGGCTGCGACCATCGGCGGCCTGGGTACCCTGCTGGGCAGCCCGCCCAACGCGATCGTCGCCGGATACATCAGCACCGAGCTCGGCCAGGAGGTCGGCTTCGTGCAGTGGATGATGCTCGGCGTGCCGATCGTCGTCGTGTTCATCTGGATCGCCTGGATCCTCATCACCCGGGTCATCTTCAGGTTCTCCCTCGAGGAGATCCCCGGCGGCAAGGAACTCATCGACAACGAGATCGCCAAGCTCGGCCCCATGAGTCGGGGCGAGAAGGTGGTGCTCACGGTCTTCGCGGGTGCCGCGTTCCTGTGGATCATGCCCAGTCTCCTGTCCAGCATCGAGTCCGTCGACGACGCCCTGCCCTGGCTCGGCACCTTCGACGACACCGTGATCGCCATCGCCGCGGGCATCGCCCTGTTCATGATCCCCGCGGACAGGAAGGGGAACATGACGCTGGTCTGGAAGGACGCGGAAGAGGGCCTGCCCTGGGGGGTGCTGCTGCTCTTCGGCGGTGGTCTCTCGCTGGCCGCCGCCGTCGCGCGGACCGGACTCGATGCCTGGTTCGGAGAACAGGTGAGCGGTCTGGGCGCCCTGCCCGTCGTCCTCCTCCTCGCCGCGGTGGTGACCATCGTGCTCCTCCTCACGGAGATCACGAGCAACACCGCCACCGCCGCCGCGTTCATCCCCATCCTCGGCGGTGTGGCCGTGGGCATCGGGATCGACCCGCAGACGCTCCTGATCCCGGCTGCCCTCGCCGCGACCTGCGCCTTCATGCTCCCCGTGGGCACCCCGCCGAATGCCATCGTGTATGCCACGGGGAACGTGAAGATCTCCGAGATGGTCCGTGGCGGTCTGGTCCTCAACGTGGTCGGCGTGGTGCTGATCACGCTGTTCACCGTCCTGATCGGGCCTCTCGCCCTGGGGCTGGTGCTGTAGCTCGGACGGACGTCGCGGTCATGGACCGCGTCCGGCGGGAATGGGCTTCGCCCAGGGTGGACACCCCTTCCCCGGACGTGTCCCGTCGTGTCCAATGGCACATATGGGACGGGTCCTGATCCTCGGCGGCACGGCGTGGCTGGGCCGCCTCCTGGCCGAGAAGCTCATCGACGACGGCGACGACGTCACGTGCCTGGCCCGGGGGACAGCGGGACCGCCGCCGGCGGGGACCACGTTCGTCCGCGCCGACCGGGATAATCCCGATGCCTATGCGGCCGTCCGGGACACCGCGTGGGACGAGGTGGTCGAGCTCTCCTGGGACCCCGACCACGTCGCGGGGGCCCTCGGCGCCCTGGCCGATCGGGCCGCACACTGGACGCTGGTCTCCTCCGTCTCCGTGTACGCCTCCGACGCCGAACCGGACGCCGGCGAGACCGCGGCGCTGCACGAGGCGACCGATCCCGCCGATTACGCCTCCGCGAAGGTCACGGCCGAGCACGCCTCCGGAGCGGCTCTCGGCGGGAGACTGCTGGTGGTCCGCGCCGGACTGATATCCGGCCCCGGGGACGGCAGCGACCGCTTCGGTTACTGGGTCTCACGCCTCGCCCTCGCCGGGCACGGGGACGTGCTGGCCCCGGTCGTCGCCGATCGCTTCGTCCAGGCCATCGACGTCCGCGACCTCGCCGGGTGGATGATCCGCGCAGGGCGGTCCGGGGTGACGGGGGTGGTCAACGCCGTCGGCGAGAGCACCCCGTTCGGCACCCTGCTGACCTCGGCGCGGGAGGTGGGTGGCCATACGGGCGCGCTCGTGGAGGCCTCCCCGGAATGGCTGGCGGAGCAGGGGGTCGCCTACTGGGCGGGTCCGCGCTCTCTGCCCCTGTGGCTGCCGGAGGACCTCTCCGGGTTCTCCCGACGGAGCAACGCCGCGTTCCGGGCCGCCGGTGGCACGCTGCGGAGCCTGCGGCACACCCTCGTCGACACGCTCGACGACGAGACAGCACGCGGCCTGGAACGCGGGCGTCGATCCGGGCTGGACCGGCGGGAGGAACTGGAGCTGCTCGCGAAGCTCTAGTCCCCCCTGCCGGTCCCGAAGGTCACAGGGCCGAGATCGTCCATCCGGTCCGGTGCACGGCCCCGGGTTCGAGCACCACGAGGTCCTCCCCCGTGTTGAAGGCCTCCGGCGGGCAGGTCATGGGTTCGACGGCGAGGCCGAGCCGGGTGCTCTCGGGCTTCTTCGGGAGATCCGCCGTGTGGATCTGCACCCACGGGCAGGTACCGTCCCACGTCATCATCACGCCCGTGCCCGCTGCCGGGTCGAGCACCCGCACGGTCGCCATGCCCTCACCGTCCCGGGTCAGCGCGGTGAACGCGTGGTCGATCTGCACGTCGTCGATCCGGTGCTGCGCCCGGAAGTCGAAGGGTGTCCCGTCCACGGGTTCCTTGGCCACGGGCAGCAGTCGGTCAGGGGTGACCGTGAGGACGGCGGCGGCCGGGAGCTCCAGTTGCCAGTCGTCCAAGGGGGAGGTGCCTGCGAGCAGGTACGGGTGCGGGCACACCCCGTACGGCGCCCTCCGCTGCCCGGTGTTCCGCGCCGAGATCTCGGTGGAGAAGCCTTCCTCCCCCACGCTGAAACGCGCCTGGATGGACACGCGGAAGGGGTAGGCGTCGCGGGGCTCGATGGTGCAGGCCAGCGTCACCGAGGACGCCGTGCGCTCCACCAGGTCCCAGGGGACGTCGTACACGAGCCCGTGCAGGGCCGTGCCCCGCTCCGGCTCGTTGATCGGCAGCGTGTACTCCACGCCGTCGAAGGTGTACCGCCCGTCGGCGATGCGGTTGGGCCACGGTGCGACGAACGCGCCACGGAAGTTCGGCATCTGCTCCTCGGCACCGAAGCCGACCACGAGCGGCCGGCCCCGGTGGGTCAGCTCACGGACGGTGGCACCGAGGCCGAGGACGGCGGCGGAGTAGCCGCCGCCCTCGATCCGGTAGTCGGGTGTGTTCATGCGAGGGAGACTGCCGTCCACGACACCGGTGGGAGCGTGATGGTCACGGAGCCGCCGTCGAGCGTGGCCGAGGTGTTGGCCTTCATGCCCACGCGCTCGGGCTCCTCGAGGGTGTTCTTGGCGTACACGTCGTCGTCGAACAACGACTGCGCATCCAGGGTGGCGAACTCGCCGAGGGCCGCGACGTCGATGGTCACCGTGGTCTCCTCGGTCTGGGAGCGGTTCACGAGGAACACGGCTGCGGCGCCGGTCGCGTCGTCGTGCGTGGCCACCGCATCCACGAGCGACACGGTGCCGTACTCCTTGCTCTCGTAGGTCCCGGCGTCGAGCTTGAGCTCCAGGACGGAGCCCTGGGCCAGCCTCGAGGTGAGCGCGAACGGGAAGAACGTGGTCTGCCGCCAGGCCGGTCCGCCGGGCTCGGTCATGATCGGGGCGATCACGTTGACCAGCTGCGCCAGCGACGCCGAGGTCACGCGGTCCGCGTGCTTCAGCAGCGAGATCATGAGGTTGCCGAACACCACGGCGTCGGCGACCGAGTAGCAGTCCTCGAGCAGGCGCGGGGCCACGGGCCAGTTGTCGAGGCCTTCGATCTTGTCGACGTTCTCGAAGCGGCTGATGTACCAGACGTTCCACTCGTCGAAGGAGATGTTGATGGTCTTCGAGCTGCCGCGCACCGCCTTCACGTGGTCGGCGGTGGCCACCACGGACTCGATGAAGTGGTCCATGTCGACGGCGGAGGCGAGGAACGAGCCGAGGTCGCCGTCCTTCTCCTCGTAGTAGGCGTGGCAGGAGATGTAGTCGACGTCGTCGTACGTGTGCGAGAGGACCACACGCTCCCACTCACCGAAGGTGGGCATGTGGGCGCTGGAGGAACCGCACGCCACGAGCTGGATCGAGGGGTCGAGCTGGCGCATGGCCTTGGCGGTGCGCGAGGCGATCTTGCCGTAGTCCTCGGCGGAGCGGTGGCCGAGCTGCCAGGGGCCGTCCATCTCGTTGCCGAGGCACCAGATCTTCACGTCGAAGGGCTCGGTCCGGCCGTTGGCAGCACGCTGTTCCGCGAGCGCGGTGCCCTTGGGCAGGTTCGAGTACTCGAGGAGCTCGAGCGCCTCGGCCGTACCCCGGGTACCGAGGTTGACGGCGAGCATGAGGTCGCTGCCCACCTTCTCGAGCCAGGAGGCGAACTCGTGCATGCCCACCTGGTTGGTCTCGGTGGAGTGCCAGGCGAGGTCCAGGCGGGTGGGACGCTGCTCGCGCGGGCCCACGCTGTCCTCCCATTTGAACCCGGAGACGAAGTTACCGCCCGGGTAGCGGATGGTGGAGACACCCATCTCCTTGACGAGCTCGATGACGTCCTGGCGGAAGCCCTCGCCGTCGGCGCTCTCGTGGCCGGGCTCGTGGATGCCGTCGTAGACGTGGCGTCCGAGGTGTTCCACGAATCCGCCGAAGATGTTGCGGTTGATCCGGCCGACCGTGAAGTGCGGGTCGAGCGTGAGACGTGCGTTCTGCATCGAACTACTTTCTTTCGAAGGTGTCAGGTCTGGGAACGGGCGAGGCTACTTGAGCGAGCCCAGGGACAGTCCGCCCTGCCAGTACTTCTGGAGGGAGAGGAAGGCGATGATCAGCGGGATGATCGAGATGAAGGCACCCGCTGTGATGAGGTTCCACAGCGCCTCGCCGCCGCTTCCGGCGTTCGAGAGGGCCGTCCATCCGTTGAGCCCCACGGTGACGGGCAGCAGCAGCGGGTCGGTCAGCACGGCGAGCGGCAGGAAGAAGTTGTTCCAGGTACCCACCACCGAGAGCAGGAGCACCGTGACGATGCCCGGGCGGAGCAGGGGGAGCGCCACCTGGAAGAACGTGCGGATCTCGCCGGCGCCGTCGATCCGCGCGGCGTCGAGGAGCTCGTCCGGGACGGCGTCCTGGGTGAACACCCGCATGAGGTAGACACCGAAGGGGCTGAGCAGCGAGGGCAGGATGACGGCCCAGATGGTGTTGATCAGGCCCACCTCGCTGAGGAGGACGAACGTGGGGATCACGAGTGCGGTGAGCGGCACCATGACGGCGCCGAGGAGGACACCGAAGAACGCGGTACGGCCCCTGAACCTGTACTTCGCGAAACCGTACCCGGCGAGGACCGCCAGGACGGTGGCTCCCAGGCCACCGGAGATGGCGTACAGGAAGGAGTTGCCGAGCCACCGCCAGTAGATGCCGTCCTGCCGTTCGAACAGTCCCTGGATGTTGCTGAAGAAGTGGAACTCGTCGTCGAACCAGAGGGGCCCGCCGCTGCCACCGAAGAGGCCGGGGGTGTCCTTGGTGCTCGCCACCGTCAGCCACCAGAGCGGCGTGATGAAGTAGATGACCAGGATGAGCAGGAAGATGTGCGAACCGATCCGGGGTCCGCCGTTGCGCGCCCGGTTCCGCGCCGCGGTGCCACGGGGCTTCCGGCGTCCGTCCTGCTCCTGAGGTGTGTCTGTCACGAGTGCCATGGCTTATTTCAGTCCGCTCTGCTTGCGGGTCAGGAAGAGGAAGAGGAACGAGAACACGAAGACCACGATGCCGAGGGCGAAGGAGATCGCGGACGCGTAGTTGAACTGGCTGTAGGAGAAGGCCAGCGAGTAGGCGTACATGTTCGGGGTGTAGGACACCGGGATGGCTCCCTGCGCCACACCTCTCAGGACCTGCGGTTCGGTGAAGAACTGCAGGGTGCCGATCAGCGCGAAGATGACCACCATCACGAGGGAGGAGGAGATCATCGGGATCTTGATGCGCGTGGCGATCTGCCGGTCCGAGGCGCCGTCGAGCACGGCGGCCTCGTAGATCCCGGGGTCGATGCCGCGCAGGGCCGCGTAGATGATGATCATGTAGTAGCCGGCCCACTGCCAGGTCACGATGTTCACCAGGCTGCCGAAGATGTTGTCCTGGGAGAGGAACTCGGGGGCCGAGAGTCCCACGAGGTTGAAGATGCTGGAGGCCGGGCCGAAGCGCGGGCTGTAGAGGAAGCCCCACATGAGGGCACCGATGACCACGGGGATGGCGTAGGGGACGAAGATCATCAGCCGTGAGAACTTCGATGCCCAGGTGGCCAGGTTGTCCAGCACGAGCGCCGCGAGCAGCGCGACGATCATCTGGGCGGGGATCATGATGAGCGCGAACTTCGCCACGGTGGCGAGCCCGCCGAGGAAGATCGGGTCCGTGAACGCCTTGATGTAGTTGTCCGCGCCCACGAAGTCCGTCCCTGCGGCGAGGGTGTTGGTGAACAGGCTCATCCGGAAGGCGTAGGCCAACGGCAGGATGAGGAAGGTGATGAAGACGACGGCGAAGGGTGCTACGAAGAGCCAACCCCAGCGTTGCCTGCGACGGAAGTTCCGATCGGGGCGGTGGTCGCTCTTCGATGACACATCGGCGTGACGTGACGACGCCTGTGTGCTGGTCGTGGCCATGGGATGTCTTTCCTCGGGCTGGCGGATATCACGGAGATGGCCCCTCGAAGGGGGCTGTGCGGGAGGGCGCCCGCGGCGACGCGGGCACCCTCCCGGGGGGACTACTTCAGGGTGAAGCCCTGCTCGGTCGCATACTGCTCGAGCGATGCCTGGAGGTCGTCGAGCGCCTGGCCGCCGTCCTTCTCGCCCTGGACCATCGCGTAGATCTGCTCGGTGAGCTGGTCGTAGGCGTAGTTCTGGAACGGGCTGAACGTGGCACCCTCGTACCCTGCGGCGGCATCGAGGAACACCTCCTTGTTGATCTGCTGCCCGCCGAAGAACTCGTACTCCTTGTCCGCGAACTCGGTGGAGTCGAGGACCGGCGCGTAGGACGGGAACAGGGCGCCCTCGTCCACGCCGAGGTTCATGCCCTCCTCGTTGCCGAAGATGTTCATCGCGACCCGGGCTGCGAGATCCTTGTCGGAGGCCTGCTCGGTCACGGCGAAGGTGGAACCACCCCAGTTCACCTGGACGGGGTCCGCGGCGTCCCACTGGGGCAGCGGGGCTGCACGCCAGACGGCCTCGGGATCCGCATCGGAGAGACCCTGCAGGTAGCCGGGACCCCAGGCGGCCGCGAGGTACACGGCGTAGGAGCCGTCCACGAGCTTGGTGTTGTAGTCGGCGGTGAACGCGTCGTCGGTGGCCACCAAACCGTCCTCGACGAGGCCGTTCCAGTACTCGAGCACCTGCTTGGCGCCGTCGTCGTTGACGTTGATGCCGATCTCCTGCGGGTTCGCGGAATCGTACTCGAAGGGGGTGGAGCCCGCCTGCGCGAAGAGCGCCTGGTTGAAGGCACGCCCGTTGGTGGGGAAGTCCGCGATGACCGCGTCGCTCCCGGACTCCTTGAGGGTGCGGGCCGCGGCCTCGAACTCCTCCCAGGTGGTGGGCACCTCGATGCCGGCGGCGTCGAAGATGTCCTGGCGGTAGAGCATGCCCATGGGCCCGCCGTCCACCGGGATGGCGTAGACGGCGTCGCCGCTGGAGGCGTCCTCCCAGGCTCCCTCGGCGTAGTCACCCTTGACGTCGTTCGCACCGTACTCGGTGAGGTCCACGAGGGCGTTGCGGATGGTGAAGCTGGAGAGGACCTCGGACTCGAGCTGGATGACGTCGGGGGCACCGGAGCCGGACTCGATCGAGGTGGAGAACCGGGTGTACTCGTCGTTGCCCTGGCCCGCGTTGGTCCAGCAGATCTGGACGTCGTCGTTGGCGTTGTTGAACTGGTCCACCACCTGGTCGAACGCCGGATACCAGGCCCAGACGGTCACCTGCGGTGCCTCGGTGTTGACCACGGTGTTGGTGCAGGATGCGGCGGCGGCCTCGCCACCCTCGCCGCCTCCTCCTCCGGAGCAGCCGGTCAGTGCTACGGCGGTGGCGGCTACGATGCCGGCCGATGCCAGGAACTTGGCTTTCATGTCTTTTGCTTCCTCTCGCGGTGGTGATCCACCGTGGCCCGCCCCGCGGCGGCCGGTCCAGGTACTGCAGGAAGGAGGATCTCCGTGGCGATACGTGCTCGCCAACTCGAATCTCCGTTGATCCGGGTCCGTCCTCATGCAGGTCGCCTCGTCCTACGAGGCCGCCCTGTACGCTCCGGGTCCGTTGTTTACATCGTTGTAGGTAAACGATGTAGAGAAATCATGCAGAGTGATGGGTGTCACTGTCAAGCGGCTCAGGGGATTTTCTGCGTCACAACTGAACCGTTACCCGGCGACCTGCGAGGACTCCCGCTCGACGAGCCGGAACCGGGCCTCGATCTCACGTGGTGGGCGGTCGGCGTCGCCCTCCGAGATGCGCTCCTGGAGCACACGGACGGCGGTGTCGGCGATCTCTGCCCTCCCGGGGTCGATCGTGGACAGGGTGGGCAGGGAGTACTGCCCCTCGTCCAGGTCGTCGAACCCGATCACCGCCACGTCGTCGGGGATGCGCAGCCCCGCCTCCTGCAGCACCCGCATGGCCCCGAGGGCCAGGGTGTCGTTGAGACCGAAGACGGCGTCGAACTCCACCCCGGAGTCCAGCAGCTCGCGCATGGTGGTGGCACCGTTGGACCGGTGCCAGAGCGTGGTGTACCCCACGAGTGCGGGGTCGAAGGGTATGCCCGCCTCCTCGAGCGCCTGCTGGTAGCCACGGAGCCGGAGACCGGCGGAGCCGATGACCTCGTCCCGGTGCCCACCCACCACGGCCACGCGGCGTCGGCCCTTCGCGAGCAGATGGGCGGTGGCCGCACGCGCGGACTCGACGTTGCTCATGGTCACGTGGTCCGTGGGCCCGCCGAAGATGCGCTCGCCGAGCAGCACCAGGGGGAAGGTGACGTTCAGGTGGTGGGAATCCTCGTTGGACATGCCGAGCGGGCTGAACAGCAGCCCGTCCGTCATCTGCAGACGCGGACCCGAGAGGATCTCCAGCTCACGATCGCGATCACCGCTGGTCTGCTCGATCAGGACCTTCAGCCCCCGCCGCTCGGCCGCCTTGATGATCGCGTCCGCGAGTTCGGCGAAATAGCTCAGGGACAGCTCGGGGACGGCGAGCCCGATCACGCCGGTTTTGCCCGAACGCAGGCTCCGCGCCGAGAGGTTCGGGCTGTATCCGAGCTCCGAGATGGCCTCCACCACCCGCTGCTTGGTGTCGGCGCGGATGTGCTGGTAGTCGTTGATCACGTTGGACACGGTCTTGATCGAGACACCCGCTGCCCGCGCTACGTCCTTGAGTGTGGCAGCCACAACGCTCCCCCGGTCCCGCCGTGATGCCCTGTACGTCACGCGTGAGGTGAGTGTACAACGTTGTAGGATGGCCGGGCACCCCTTCGACGTGTTGCCGTGGACGCTGCTCCTGCGATGGTGACACCCGCCAGACAAGGACCACCATGCTCGAGGAACAGGTACGGGACACACTCAACTGGGCGGGTAACTACGAGTACCGCGCGCGGACGATCGAACACCCCACCACGCTGGGCGAACTGCAGCGGGCGGTCGCCTCCGCAGGGCACGTGAAGGCCCTCGGCTCACGCCACTCCTTCAACGACATCGCCGACTCCCCCGGGACGCTGGTGTCCCTCGACCTCATGGATCCCGACGTCGTGATCGACGAGGCCGGGCTCACCGTGACGGTGGGGGCCGGCGTGCGCTACGGCGTCCTCGCCGAGCAACTGCAGCGGCGCGGGTTCGCGATCCACAACCTCGCCTCGCTCCCGCACATCTCGGTGGGCGGCGCCATCGCCACCGCCACGCACGGTTCCGGGAACGGCAACGGCAACCTCTCCACCGCCGTCGTCGGCCTGGAGATCGTCACCGCGTCCGGTGACGTGGTCACCGCCACGCACGGCAGCGGCGACTTCGACGGCATGGTGGTGGGCCTGGGGGCCCTCGGGATCACCTCCCGCGTGACGCTGCGCGTCGAACCCACGTTCGAGGTGCGCCAGAACGTCTTCACCGGCATCCCGTGGGACGCGGTCCTGGCGGACTACGACGCCGCCACCTCCTCCGCCTACAGCGTCAGTCTCTTCACCGACTGGTCGGGGGACAGCATCGGGCAGGCCTGGCTGAAGAGCCGGACGGATGCCGCCCCCGTACCCACCGACTTCTTCGGCGGCCGGGCAGCCGACCGTGCGCTGCACCCGGTGCCCGGGGTGGCCGCGGACCACTGCACCCAGCAGCTCGGCGAGCCCGGACCGTGGTCCGACCGTCTGGCGCACTTCCGGTTGGCCTTCACCCCCAGCAACGGCGAGGAACTGCAGACCGAGTACCTCGTGGGACGCGAGCACGCCGTGGAGGCCATCAACCGGATGCGCGCCCTCGCTCCCCGCATCTCCCCCCTGCTGCAGGTCTCCGAGGTGCGCTCCATGGCCGCGGACGAGCTCTGGCTCAGCAACAACTACCGGCGCGACGGCATCGGGCTCCACTTCACCTGGAAGCCGCTGCAGCCCGAGGTGGAGGCGCTGCTGCCCGAGCTGGAGGCCGCCCTGGCCCCGCTCGGGGCGCGTCCGCACTGGGGGAAGCTCTTCGCCGCGGACGCCGCGGGGCTCGCGCCGCTCTACCCGCGGTTCGACGACTTCCGCGCACTGGCGCAGCGCATGGACCCCGAGGGCAAGTTCCGCAACGCGTTCCTCGATCGCACGGTCTTCGGGGTCTGAGGGAGCAGCGCGGAGGCGGTCCGTGTCCATGCCGGTGGTCGGCACCACCGGTTCCATGACCCTGCTCGTCCTCGTCGGGGGCGCGCTCCGCGGCATGCGAGGGCGGACGCTCGGTGCACGGGGGATCGAGGCCTTCGTGCGCCGACCCTCCGCACGGGTCAGTGCTTGCGGGTCAACCATTTCCAGTGCGCGAGGGTCCGGAGCCTGACGAGCAGGGCCCGGGACTGCTCGGGGCCGTAGGGCAGGATCGGGATGGCCTTGGTCATGTCCATCGAGGCCTCGTCCATGGCGAGCCGCGTCACGCGGATCCCCTGGCGCATCGTGTTCAGCTGGGTGGCCACCGCCTCCACCCCGACCGGCTCCCCGTGCCCGGGCACGAAGACGTCGTACAGGTCCTCGAGCGCCATCATCTTCCCCAGTGTGCGCACCCAGTCCGCGGGGAACGAGTCCTCGAACGCAGGATCGGCGCCCTCCTCCACCAGGTCCCCGGTGAACAGCACGTTCCCGGCGCCCACCAGAAGGTCGTGGTCGGTGTGTCCGCGCCCGAGGTGGAAGAGCGTCACGGACACCCCTCCGAGGTCCAGGTCCACGGGTTGGCCCTGGACCAGCCGATCGGCCGGACGGAGCTCCGTGTGCTCGCCCTCCCCCGCCGCCATCGCGGGTTCGGTGTCCGCCACCAGGGCGCGCTGGTCCTCCGAATCGGCCTGGACATCGCTGCACCGCGAGGTGGCCCAGAACTCCGCGACGCCCTGTGCCGCGAAGTAGCCGTTGCCGAAGAAGTGGTCGCCGTGGGCGTGGGTGTTCACCACCACGAGCGGCAGATCGGTGACCGCCCGTACGTTCCCGTACAGCTCCGCCGCCTCGAGCGGACCCGCCCCCGTGTCCACCACGAGTGCCCGCTCGTCCCCGACCACCAGGCCCACGTTCACCCCGAAACTCGATGTCCGCAGGGTGAGGACGCCGGGCGCGAGCTCATGCCAGCGGCTGGGGGTCTCGGCGTCGACGACGTCGGTGGTCATGGGGTCCTCTCGGTCGGCTACGGGCTTCCCAGTCTAGGGCGGGACAGCCGCGTTCCACGGACCGTGGCCTCCCCGTCGGCCCATAGATCCGCCGATCCGCCGAGAGGGCAGCTGTGACCGGGCATCCCGCGGATACCCGGTCACACCTGCCCTCTCGCGCTGCACGGACCGGCGACCGCGCATGGACGGGCGCAGCGGACGGGGGGCGCAGTGGCAAGATGGGAGCCATGACCGCCGACGCCGCTCGTGTACCCGTTCCCGTACCTGCCCCCGCCCGGAAGGTCCCCTTCGAGCGAACGCACCACGGCGACACGGTCGTGGACCCCTACGAGTGGATGCGCGAGAAGGAGAGCCCGGAACTCCTCGAGTACCTCGAGCGCGAGAACGCCTATACGGAGGCGGTGACACAGGATCAGGCGAGCCTCCGCGAGGCCATCTTCACCGAGATCAAGGACCGCACCCAGGAGACCGATCTCTCCGTCCCCGCCCGCAAGCGGGGCTGGTGGTACTACTCGCGCACCGAGGAGGGCAAGCAGTACGGCATCCAGTGCCGCGTCGCGGCGGAGGACACCGGTGACCTCGCCCGTGACTGGACCCCGCCCGAGGTGGTGCCCGGCCGGCCCGTGGCGGGAGAGCAGGTGATGCTCGACGGCAACGAGCTCGCCGAGGGCAAGCCCTTCTTCTCCCTCGGCGGACTGTCCGTCACGGAGGACGGCACCTTGCTCGCCTACTGCGAGGACAACGCCGGGGACGAGCGCTTCACGCTGCGCATCAAGGACCTCGGCACCGGCGAACTGCTTCCCGACGAGGTGCCGAACATCTTCTACGGGGTGGCCTTCTCCCCCGACGGCACGCGCGTCTACTACACCGTGGTGGACGACTCCTGGCGTCCCTACCAGGTGCGCTCCCACACGCTCGGCACGCCGGTGACGGACGACGTCGTGGTGTACCAGGAGGACGACGTCGCCATGTGGACGGGTTTCGAGGTCTCCGCGGACCGCTCGGAGCTGCTCATCAGCATCGGCTGCTCCGAGTACAGCGAGTACCGGGTGCTGGACCTCGCGCGCCCCGAGGACGGCCTGAGAACGCTGATCCCGCGCGACGAGCGGATCCTGTACGACGCCGAGCCGCTCACGATCGCCGGCGTCCGGCACTACCTGCTCACGCACGACCGCGACGCGAGGAACTCGATGGTGAGCCTGGTGGCGGTGGACCAGCTGACGCGTCCCCTGGCCGAGCAGGAGTGGGCCACGGTGGTGCCGCACGACGACGCCGTCCGGGTCAACGGCGCCTCCGTCACCTCCACGCACGTGGTGCTCTCGGTGCGGAAGGACACGATCGAGCGCGTCCAGGTCATCCCGCTCGCCGGTCTCGCGACGTCGGACCAGCAGCTCCCCGCGGAACCGGACTTCGACGAGGAGCTGTTCCCCTGCAGCCTCGCGACCGCCGAGTTCGCCTCACCGGTCATCCGCCTGTCCTACACCTCCTCCCCCACCCCGCCCCGCGTCCACGACTACGTGCTGGCGGACGGCTCGCTGGAACTGCGCAAGGAGACCGAGGTGCGGGGCGGGTACGACCCCGCCGACTACGTCGCCGAGCGGCAGTGGGCCCCGGCGGCCGACGGCACGCTGATCCCGCTCTCGGTGATCCGCAGGGCGGGCCTCGCCCAGGACGGCACGAACCCCGCCGTGGTCTACGCCTACGGCAGCTACGAGGCCAGCATGGACCCGGGCTTCTCGGTCGCCCGGCTCTCCCTGCTGGACCGCGGGATCGTCTACGTGACCGCGCACATCCGCGGTGGTGGTGAGATGGGCCGGAGCTGGTACGAGCAGGGGAAGAAGCTCGCCAAGAAGAACACGTTCACCGACTTCGTGGACGCCACCTCCTACCTCGGGACCTCGGGCTGGGTCGATCCCGCGCGCATCGCGGCGATCGGCGGTTCGGCCGGAGGCCTGCTCATGGGTGCGGTGGCGAACCTCGCCCCGGAGAAGTTCCGCTCGATCGTGGCGCAGGTACCGTTCGTGGACGCGCTCACCACCATCCTGGATCCCGAGCTGCCGTTGTCCGCGCTCGAGTGGGAGGAGTGGGGCAACCCCATCACGGACCCCGAGGTGTACCGGTACATGAAGGAGTACACGCCCTACGAGAACGTGCGGGCCGTGGACTACCCGCGGATCGCCGCCGTCACGAGCTACAACGACACCCGGGTGCTCTATGTGGAACCCGCCAAGTGGGTGGCACGGTTGCGCGAGACCACCACGGGCAGCGAGCCGATCGTGCTGAAGACCGAGATGGACGGCGGACACGGTGGCGCCAGCGGGCGCTACTCCCGCTGGCGCGACGTGGCCTGGGACTACGCCTTCACCGCGGACGCCCTCGGGGCCACCATGGTGCTGGCACGCTCCACCAGTTCGGTGGAGTAGACCACGGGCTCCGGGTGCGAGCCCGGGGCCTCGATCTCCTCGAGGAGCATGGCACCGGCCCGGACCGCCATCTGCATGATGGACTGCGTGATGCTGGTCAGCGGAGTGGACGCGGTCCCCGCCACGGCGTGGTTGTCGTAGCCCATGAGGGCGATGTCCCCGGGGACGGTCCTGCCCGACGCGTGGACGGCCTCCAGCACGCCGAGCGCCATGAGGTCGGACGCGGCGAAGATGCCGTCCACGTCGGGGTGATCGGTCAGGAGCTGCCGGGCTGCCGCGGCAGCGCCGTCCGTGGTGAAGTCTGCGTGGACCACCGGGCCCTCGGGCAGCCCGGCGTCGCGCAGACCGGCCTGCCAGCCGCGGAGCCGGTCGACGGCGGCGGTCATGTCGGCCGGCCCGGCGACGGTGGCCAGGCGGCGTCGACCGATGCCGGCGAGGTGTCGGGCGGCGAGGCGCCCGCCTCCCTCGTTGTCCGTGTCCACGTACGTGACGTCGGACGCGGTGTCCCAGGGGCGGCCGATGAAGATGGTGGGAAGACCGGTCTCGGAGAGCGATCTCGCCCACGAATCGGCCCTGTGGTGCGAGACCACGATCGCCCCGTCCACGTGTCCCCCGCGCAGGTAGCGCAGGGTGCGGGCGGAGTCGTCGCCGGTCCTGGACATGAGCAGCACGAGCTGCACGTCGGTCTCCCGGAGTGCCTCCGTGATCCCCGTGATGACGACGGCGAAGAAGGGGTCCATCATGACCCGGACGTCGGGCTCGGGGATGACCAGCGCGATCGAGGAGGTACGCCGCGTCACGAGCGAGCGGGCGGCCCGGTTCGGGATGTACCCGAGGTCCGCAACGGCGCGGTCGACGGCGGCCCGGGCCTCGGGGCTCACACGGTCCCCTCCGTTGATCGCGCGCGACGCCGTGGAGCGCGACACCCCGGCCGCCAGCGCCAGGTCCTCGAGCGTGGGGCTCGGGCGGCCTGGTACCTGGTGCAGCGACCGGGGCGGGGAGGTGTTCATCACCTCGACAATACGACACCCGACTTCCCGACGTCCGCGGTCGCGGCGTCCTCACCGAGGGTGTTCGTCGCTGCGAGGCGGGCGTACCAGAGGGCGCTGGCCTTCGGGATGCGTTCCTGCGTCCCGTAGTCGACGCGGACCAGTCCGAAGCGCTGGTGGTAGCCCCACGCCCACTCGAAGTTGTCCAGCAGTGACCAGGCGAGGTACCCGCGGAGGTCCACGCCGTCGTCGATCGCGTCCTTCATGGCACGGACGTGGACGTCGAGGAAGGAGAGACGGTCCTGGTCGTCCACGAAGCCCGCGGCGTCGGGGACGTCGTCGTACGCGGCCCCGTTCTCCGTGACGTACACGGGGATCCCCGCCGGTCCGGTGTACTCGTCCTGCAGCCGGTTGAGCCGCCGGCGGAGGCCGTCGGGCTGCACCCCCCAGCCCATCGCGGTGACGGGCAGCCCGCGCGGTACCGACCGCACGCCGTGGGCCGCCACGTAGGGCGAGGAGACCGGGGGTCGAGCGGGGCGTGACCCTCCTGCGGCACGGACGCCGCGGCGGGCGTCGTGGTGACCGCCTCACCGTGGTAGTAGTTCACCCCGAGCACGTCGATCGGCGTGCCGATGATCTCCAGGTCACCCTCGCGGACGTGCTCCACCAGGCCGAGGTGCGCGACGTCCGCGAGGACGTCGGCGGGATAGGCGCCCCGCAGCACCGGGTCGAGGAAGATCCGGTTGAACTGCCCGTCGATCCGGCGGGCGGCGTCGCGGTCCGCCTCGCTCCCGGGATCCAGGGGATCGGGGACGGTGAGGTTCAGGGTGATGCCGAGGGTCGCGTCCGCGTCGCGGCCCCGCAGCTCCCGGGTGGCGAGCCCGTGCCCGAGCAGGAGGTGGTGCGCGGCGGCGAGCGCCGCCGTCGGGTCCTGATGGCCGGGGGCGTGGATGCCCGCGGCGTAGCCCAGGAATGCCGCGCACCAGGGTTCGTTGAGCGTGGTCCACACGCGGACGCGGTCCCCGAGCGCCTCGTGCATCACCCCCGCGTACTCGGCGAACCGGTACGCGGTGTCGCGTTCGGTCCAGCCTCCCGTGTCCTCGAGCGCCTGCGGGAGGTCCCAGTGGTAGAGGGTGAGCCACGGCATGATGCCTGCCTCGAGGAGCTGGTCCACGAGCCTGGAGTAGAAGGCGATGCCCTCCGCGTTGGGGGTGACGCCGTCGGGCATGCAGCGCGACCACGACGTGGAGAACCGGTAGGCCTTCAGGTTCAGGCTCTTCATGAGCGCGACGTCCGAGGCGGAGCGGTGGTAGTGGTCGCACGCGACGTCGCCGTGGTGGGCGTCCGCCACCGCTCCCGGCACCCGGGTGAAGGTGTCCCAGACGGACGGGCCACGCCCGCCCTCCTGGGCTGCGCCCTCGATCTGGTAGGCCGCGGTGGCCGCTCCCCAGAGGAATCCCTCGGGGAAGGTGATGGGTCCGGTCATCCTTTGACTGCTCCTTGCATGATTCCTGCGACGAGTTGGCGGCCCGCGACGGCGAAGAGGAGCAGCAGCGGGATGGTGGAGAGCACGGCACCGGCCAGCACGATCGAGTAGTCGACGAAGTGCGCGGCCTGGAGCAGCTGCAGGGCCACCGGGAGGGTGGGGTTGGAGGGGTCCAGCACGATGAACGGCCAGAAGAAGTTGGTCCACGTGGCCACGAAGGTGAACAGTGCGAGCATGGCGGCGGCGGGCCGGGCGGCCGGGAGTCCCACGTACCAGAAGGCCTGGATCATGGAGGCGCCGTCGATCCGCACGGCCTCGATCAGCTCGTCGGGGAGTGCATCCCTCAGGTACTGCGTCATCCAGAACACCCCGAAGGCGGTGACTACGCCGGGCACGATCACAGCCCAGAGGGAGCCGGTCCACCCGAGCTTCGACATCACGATGAACAGCGGCACCACACCGAGCTGCGTGGGGACGGCCATCGTGGCGATGACGAAGACCAGCAGGCCCTTGCTCCCGCGGAAGCGGAGCTTGGCGAAGGCGAACCCCGCCAGGGTGGAGAACAGCACCACGGACGCCGCCGTGACGGTGGAGACGATGACGCTGTTGCCGAGGGCCTTCCAGAACGGGATGCTGTCCAGCACCGTGGAGGCGTTCGCGAGGAAGTTGCCGCCCGGGACCAGCGGCACACCCCTGCTGATCACGGAGCTGTCGTGGCTGCCCACGAGGAAGGACCACCACAGGGGGAACACCGAACCGAGGATCACGGCACCGAGGAACCCGTAGGTCAGGAACCCCGGGCGGCGCATCGAGCTCCCCCGGCCCCGGCGCTCCGAGCCCAGCCCCCGCTGGGCGGCCCGCGCCGCACCGCCGCCGGCGGTCTGCGCGATCATGGGGATGGAACTCATCGTCGTCCTCCTTGGTCGGCGATACGGCGGGTGGGGAGGAAGTTCGCCAGGGGGCTGACCACGATGATCAGGAACAGGAGCCAGGCCACGGCCGAGGCCCGTCCGAAGTTGCGCTGGCCCCAGCCCAGTTCCCAGATGTACATGGTCAGCGTCTGCCACTGGCGGTCCGCGCCGCCGAGCCCGCCCTGGTCGAAGACCCTGGCCTCGTCGAAGATCTGCAGCCCGCCGATCGTGGCCGTGATGACCACGAAGATGACGGTGGGACGCAGCATCGGCACGGTGACGGAGAGGAACTGACGGAGCCGGCCCGCCCCGTCGATGGTCGCGGCCTCGTAGACGTCCCGGGGGATGGCCTGCATGGCGGCGAGGAAGATCAGTGCGTTGTAGCCCATCCACCGGAAGTTGACCATGGTGGCGATGGCGATGTGGCTCGCGAAGGAATCCGCGTGCCACCGCACCGGGTCCAGCCCCACCCCCGTCAGCAGCTCGTTGAACAGGCCTGCCTGGTCGGCGAAGAGGTTGTTGAAGATCAGCCCGACCGCCACGGGGGCCACCACGAAGGGGACGAGGACGCCCATCCGCCAGAACGTCCTGGCCCTCAGGTTCGCATCGAGCACCGCCGCGATGGCGATGGCGAGGACCACCTGGGGGACGGACGAGAGCAGGAAGATGCTGAACGTGTTCCCCACGGCGTTCCAGAAGAACGGCTGCACGAGCACGAACCGGAAGTTCTCGAGTCCCGTGAAGTCACCCTGGCCACCGATGAGGTTCCACTCGTGGAGCGACACCCACGCCGTGTACAGCAGGGGGAACAGGCCTGTGACGGCGAAGAGCAGGAAGAACGGCGAGATGTAGAGGTACGGGGACAGCTTGACGTCCCACGTGGACACCTTCCGGGAGAAGGCCAGCCGTTTCACGCGCCTGTCGCGTGGGGGGCGCTGCCGCGTGGGGGGTGGGGTGTGGACCCGGTCCGTGACGGCCATGCGCTACAGAGCGCCCACTGCGGTGACGAACTTCTCCCACGAGGAGTCGGCGTCATCGGTCTGGTTGACGTCCACGCGGGTCAGCGCCTGCTGCAGCGCGGTGTTGATGGGGAAGTACTTCGGCCCCTTGAACGGCCGGACCTCGATCGCGTTGGCGCGGTCCACGAGGATCTCACCGGTGGGTGCGTCGTTGAAGAAGGGGTCCGTCTGGCTCAGCAGGGTCTCGCTCTCGAGCGCCTCGACCTGGCTCGGGAAGTTGCCCTTGGACTCGAAGGCCTTGATCTGCTGCTCCGGGGCGGTGAGCCACTCGGCGAACTTCTTGGCCTCCGCCTGGTGGGCACCCTGGGTGGGCACCGTCAGGTAGGACCCGCCCCAGTTCCCCCCGCCGCCGGGGAACACGTCGGCGATGTCCCATCCCTCGACGCCCTCCGCGTTGCCCTCGATGATGCCGAGCATCCAGCCCGGGCACAGCTTCGTGGCGAACGCGTCCGACTGGAAGCTCGCGACCCAGTCGGGCTCCCACTGGGTCAGGTGGGCGGAGAGACCGTCCTCCACGGACGCCTGCAGGACCTGCTCGTAGATGTCCTTGACCTCGGGGTTCTCGGTCGCGATGACCGTGCCGTCGTTCTCCTCGTAGGCGTTCTCGACCTGGTTGATCATGCCCTGGTAGGTGGCTCCCGCGGAGTCGAACCAGGCCACGCCGTCGCTCGCGGCCACGAACTCCTTGCCGGCGTCGAAGTAGTTCTGCCAGTCGCCCTCGAGCATCTCGGCGACGGCCTCCCGGTCGCTCGGCAGCCCGGCCGCCTCGAAGAGATCGGCCCGGTAGCAGACGCCCTGCGGCCCGGCGTCGGTGCCGTATCCGATGAGCGCCCCGTCCTCGGTGGTGGCGGCGGCGGACTTCCAGTCCAGCCAGCGTCCCTCGACGGCGGGATCGGCGAGGTCCGCGAACTGGTCGGAGTACTCGAGCAGTTCGGGCAGCCAGTCCATCTCGATGCCCTCGATGTCCGAGAGGCCGGATCCGGCGGCGAGCCTCGTGGTGAGGTTGTCACGCGCCTCGTCGGAAGTGGCGGCCTTCTTGTGCTCGATGGTGACGTTCGGGTTGAGCTCCTCGTACTCCGAGAAGAGGTCCTCGTAGCCGAACTCGTTGAACGTGCCGATGGAGAGGGTGACGTCCTCGGCGCCGGTCTCCCCCTCCACCCCGCTGTTCTCGGAGGCCCCGGAGCTGCAGGCGGAGAGGGCGAGGACCAGGGATGCAGCGGCTGCGGACAGGGTGATGAATCGCGTTCTGGGGTTCACGGGTGACTCCTTCGTCAGTGGATCCCGTGCGTGGGCAGGGGATCGTCGTCTCGGCTGAATACGATCGGGGAAGCTCGACGGCGCGGTCGAGGAACGGGTCCGCCCCGGGTCCGGTGGATGGCGAGGAGCGAGAGCAGATCCTCGCCGCGGTGTCGGACGAGTACCGGGAACGACTTCCCTCGATCTTCCGGAGGAACCGTGGGAGCGCTCTCACTCCGTGGAACCATCGTGGATGTGACGTACGGCACTGTCAAGTGGGAGCGCTCCTACAGGCGGGCCGCTTTCCCGCGATCCGGCATCGATGCAGGTCAGGGGCTCGGAGGGGTTCGCGGCGAGACCGTATCGTTACAGTGCGCTGCTCGCCGTCGACTCCTCTGGGTAGCCCTGCGATCCCCTCGGGAACGCGCAGCGGGAGTCCCCCGGGACATCTGCCTCACGGCGGTAGCGTTGGAGGATGATCTCCCCTCGACCCCCAGCCCGAACAGCCCGGACCGGCGGGGTCGCCGTCACCCTCTGCGCGGTCGCCGCGCTCCTGGGGTGCAGCTCCCCGGCCCAGGACGAACTCCCGACGGCATCCGCCGCCCCCGCCGCTGCCCCGGTGGACTACGTGGCCCTCGGGGACTCCTACGCGTCCGGCTACGGCGCCGGCTCCTACGTGGGCGAGTGCGGCCGGTCGCCGCTCGGGACCCCGACCCTCCTGGGCGCGGAGGAGGGCATCACCCTCGCGGCCGATGCCACGTGCGCCGGGGCACGGGCCGCATCCGAGCCCGGCGGGCCGGCGGCCCCCCCCGGGCAGGGGGCCGACGCCGTCGACGCCGGTCGGCTCTCACCGGACACGGGGCTGGTGACGGTGTCCGCGGGCGGGAACGATGTCGGCTTCGGGGAGGTGGCCGGAGTATGTGCCGCCGAAGCGCCCCCGGTGTGCCGGGAGGTGATCGCGACGCAGAACGCCTCCGCTCTCCCGGTACTCGAGAGCGATCTCGACACCCTGTACGGCACCATCCGCTCGGCGGCCCCGGACGCCACCGTGGTGGTCACCGGGTACCCCCACCTGTTCTCGCCCGAGTTCGGGCAGACGCTCCTCCCGCCGGAGTCGCAGGAGGCCTTCAACGCCGGGACCGACGACCTGAACGAGGTCCTCCGGGAGCGGGCCGACGCGCACGGGTTCGTCTTCGCGGACCTGGTGGAACCGTTCCGGGGGCACGGACTGGGAGCACCCGAGCCGTGGATCACCTTCCAGGAGGGCGCCCCGGACAACCTGCACCCCACGGTCGAGGGATACGGCTCCGGGTACCTGCCCGCGATCCTGGGATCCGTGGACCTCGACGGGTCGCGACGCTAGGACTCCCAGCCCGGGTCGGTGAGCCGTGCGCGCAGCGCCGTCAGCTCCGCCCCCGTGAGCCCTGCCCGCTTCAGGAACGCCGCGGCGTCCAGTCCGGTCAGCAGCTCCTGCAGGTGCCGCCGGGCGTACTCGAGCCACGCCGCGAGTTCCTCGTCCGATCTCGGTTCCTCGTGCGGTGTCTCCTGGCCCCGGTAGCGGTCGTTCATGGCGGTCACCGCCACCGTGTAGTCGCCGAGGATCGCCTCATGGGGGACACCGGCGGCGGCCAGGAGCAGCGCGAGCACCATCCCGGTGCGGTCGCGCCCGGCAGCGCAGTGCACCACCACTCCCCCGGGCCGCGCGGAGAGGAACGCACGGGCGATCGCGGCGAACTTCTCCGGCCAGCGCTCCAGATTGTCACGGTAGTACTCCGGCGTGCTGAGGTACGGGCCGGAGAGCGCCATGAACTCGGCGTCCGACTGGTCCTCGGTGGGCAGGTTCACGAACTCGAAGCGCCCCAGCGTGCCCTCGCCCACGGGCGGGTCCGTCTCGCGCCGGCCGAGCTCGAAGGCGTTGCGGAGGTCGATCACCGTCCTCACGCCGTCGTCCCACGCCTCGTGCCACCCGGTCTCGCTCACCCACTCGTGCCGGCCCATCCGGTAGAGCCGGCCCGGTTGCACCACCGCACCGACGCCACCCAGGTCGCGGGCGTTCACCGCCCCCTCCCACAGCACCGCCGGGTCGGGGGCCGAGGTGGGGAGCTGCGCGTCGTCGTCCATGCCGGAAGCGTAGCCGCCGCCACCGACGGGCGGCGGCCAGCACGCCGCTAGACTCGACGGGTGACTTCAGAGCTCCCCGCCCAGGTATCCGACCTCTTCGACCCGTCCCGGTGGCGAGTGGTCACGGGCTTCGAGGACTTCACGGACCTCACCTACCACCGTCAGGTGGAGCGCGACGCCGCCGGCGCCGTGGTGCGGGACCTCCCCACGGTACGGATCGCGTTCGACCGCCCGGAGGTGCGCAACGCCTTCCGCCCGGCCACCGTGGACGAGCTGTACCGGGCGCTGGACCACGCCCGCATGACACCCGACGTCGCTACCGTGCTGCTCACCGGCAACGGTCCCAGCCCGCGTGACGGCGGACACTCCTTCTGCTCGGGCGGCGACCAGCGCATCCGCGGGCGTGACGGCTACCGCTACGCGCAGGGTGAGACGAAGGAGACGATCGATCCTGCCCGCGCCGGACGCCTCCACATCCTCGAGGTGCAGCGGCTCATCCGCACCATGCCGAAGGTGGTCATCGCCGTCGTCAACGGATGGGCGGCCGGGGGTGGGCACAGCCTGCACGTGGTGGCGGACCTCACCCTCGCCTCGGCGCAGCACGGGCGCTTCAAGCAGACCGACGCCACCGTGGGCAGCTTCGACGCCGGCTACGGCTCGGCGCTCCTGGCCCGGCAGATCGGCCAGAAGAAGGCCCGCGAGATCTTCTTCCTGGCACGTGAATATTCCGCACAGGACATGGTGGAGATGGGCGCCGTCAACGAGGCCGTGGACCATGCGGAACTGGAGGCCACGGCGCTGGCCTACGCCGCGGACATCGCCCGCCAGAGCCCGCAGGCCCTGCGCATGCTGAAGTTCGCCTTCAACCTCGCGGACGACGGCCTCGCCGGCCAGCAGGTATTCGCGGGTGAGGCGACGCGCCTGGCCTACATGACGGACGAGGCGGTGGAGGGCAAGGAGGCGTTCCTCGAGAAACGCGCGCCCGACTGGTCCTCCTTCCCCCACTACTTCTAGGAGCCGCGTGGAACTCCTCCCCGTCCACACCCCCGAGGGTTACGACCCCCTCGACCTGCTGAAACCACTGGCCGCCGCCCTGTCCGGCGAGGGCCCCGCCGTCGCCCCGCACCTGCAGCCCGACCGGACGTTCCAGGGGGAACTGCCCAACGACGAGATCGCGGCCGTTATCAGCACCTCGGGATCCACCGGCACCCCCAAGCAGACGATGCTCAGCGTCGACGCCCTGGCCGCGTCCGCGATGGGCACGGCCTTCGCACTGCGCGCGGAGGGGCAGTGGCTGCTCACCCTGCCCGTGCACTACGTGGCAGGGTTCCAGGTGCTCGTCCGTTCCCTGTACGCGGGGACGCAACCCTGGGTCATGGACACCTCCTCCGGGTTCACCGCGCAGGCCTTCGTGGACGCCGCGGCGGAACTGACGGACCGGGTACGGTTCACCTCGCTGGTCCCCACGCAGCTGCACCGCCTCCTCACCGACCCCGCACCGGAGACGCTCCGGCTGCTCCGGCGCTTCGACACGATCCTCCTCGGCGGCGCACCCGCGGGTGCCGCGCTGCGCTCCCTGGCCCGCAGCCACGACCTGAAGGTCGTGGAGACCTACGGCATGAGCGAGACCTGCGGTGGATGCGTGTACGACGGCGTACCGCTCGACGGCGTGGAGCTCAGCTCGGAGGAGGGGCGACTGTGGATCGGCGGCTCCGTCCTCGCCGACGGGTACCTCGACTCCCCCGCACTGACCGAGGAGAAGTTCACGTTCAACTCGGGACGGCGCTGGTTCGCCACCGAGGACGCCGGGGACGTGGCCCTGGACGGCACCGTCACGGTCCACGGACGGCTCGACGACGTCATCATCACCGGCGCGCTGAAGGTCTCGGCCGCCAAGGTCGCGGACGTGATCGAGGCGCTGCCCGGGGTGGAGCAGGCCATGGTGCTGGGGATCGCCAGCGAGGAATGGGGTTCCACCGTGGCGGCCGCCGTGGTGGGGGACATCGACGCGGAACTCGTCCGGCAGGCCGTGCACGTCGAACTGGGGGCGCACGCCGTCCCGCGATCGATCGTGACGCTCGACGCCTTCCCGCTCCTGCCGGGCGGCAAGCCCGACCGCCGGACCATCAAGACGCTCCTCGAGCACGCCTAGGCGCGACTCGGCACCGACCACCTACGAAGGAACATCCCGTGGCAACTGCCGCCCAGTGGCTCGAAGGAGCCCGGCCCCGTACCCTGCCCATGGCCCTCGCGCCGGTGATCATCGGTAGTGCCGCCGCGTACGGTCTCGGCGCCTTCGTCCCGCTCAACGCCGTGCTGGCCGGCGTGGTGTCCGTCCTGCTGCAGGTGGGCGTGAACTACGCCAACGACTACTCGGACGGCATCCGCGGCACGGACGACGCCCGGGTGGGACCGTTGCGCCTGACCGGCTCGGGGGCGGCCCCGCCCCAGCCGGGGAAACGGGCCGCCTTCCTCTGCTTCGGGGCGGCGATGCTCGCCGGGCTCGTCCTGGTGGTGCTGGCCGGGGCGTGGCTGCGGATCCTCGTGGGGCCCGCCTGCGTGGCCGCGGCCTGGGGGTACACGGGCGGCAGGAACCCCTACGGCTACCGTGGGCTCGGTGACCTCTTCGTGTTCGTGTTCTTCGGGCTGGTGGCCACGCTCGGCACCACCTTCACCCAGGCCGGTCAGCTCAGCGGGGCGGCCTGGATCGGTGCGGTCTCCAGCGGGCTGATCGCCACGGCGCTGCTGATGGCCAACAACGTCCGCGACATCCCCACGGACCGCGAGGTCGGCAAACGCACCCTCGCCGTGCGCCTCGGCGACCGGCCGGCCCGTCTCAGCTACGTCCTGATGCTGGCCGTGGCGATCCTGCTCCCGCTGCTCCTGACCCCCACGTACCCCTGGATCCTGCTGGTGCTGCTGCTCGTCCCGCTCTGCGTGGCGCCCGCCCGGCTCATGCTGCGGGGGCAGCAGCGGCAGAGCCTGATCCCGGTGCTCAAGCAGACCGGGATCATCGGCCTCGTGTTCGCCGTCCTCTTCGCTCTGGGGATCGCGCTCACCACGGCGAACTAGCGCCGGCGCGCCCTCCGCCGGCGCGAGCCGTCACCCGGCGGTGTCACGCGGCCTGCGGTCCGCGTTCACCGGGCCGTTGGGGTCGAGTGCGTCCTCGGCGGCGGCGTCGTCCACCTCGGTGGCGGTGCGCACGGGCGGGGCTCCCGGTGTGAATCGGCGCTGCAGGGTGGTCGCGGCGTCGTCCCGGAGCCTCCTGAAGAACAGGTAGGTCACGCACCAGGCGAGGATCGCCGACACCAGTGCGGAGAAGAAGAACCCGAGCCCGAGCTGGACGCACACCACGAAGAACACCACGATGAGCAGCAACCGCAGGGCTGAGAATTTGAGGAAGGCCACACGCCGAGTTTACTCGCCTACAATTGGTGGATGCCCCGCATCCTCCTCTTCGCCGCGATCCTCGGAGTAGCAGTCATCATCTACGCGCTGGTCGACTGCGTGATGAGCCGGAAGCACGAGGTCCGGAGCATCTCGAAGACCGCATGGTTCATCACCATCCTGGTCCTGCCGATCATCGGCGCCGGGATGTGGTTCCTCTTCGGCCGGCCCCGCAGCGAGGGCCCGTCCGGACCCCGCCGTCCCGCCTGTCTCTTATACACATCTGACGCTGCCGACGAACCCTAGGGGGTCGGGCGCGGGGGGCGCCCGCTTTACAAGAAACCTACACGCCGTGCTGCAGGCGCTGACAAAGTCATGGCTGCGGCCAGCCTGCGTGCCGGAAGTGGCACGCGTAGCGCGAGGACAGGCC
>NZ_LGIU01000043.1 GCF_001187915.1 Arthrobacter sp. RIT-PI-e
CAACGGGAAAGTCGAACGCTACAACCGCACCCTCGCCGAAGAGCTCCTCTACGCCCGCGAGTGGACCTCAGAAGCACAGCGCACCAACGCGATTACCACCTGGAACATCCACTACAACTACCATCGAGCACATACTGCGATCGGGAACCAACCCCCAGCCACACGCCTGCACGACAGCGTCGCCAACGTCATGACACAGAACACCTAGGTGGAGCGCAGCGACTCCAGGTACCGCGTCTGCTCGGCCTCCTGCGCGCGCTTCGAGCGTTCGCGCCGGGCCCGGGTGGGCCAGGTGAGCACGAGCGTCAGGAGCGTCGCCACCGCCACCAGGAGCCCCACGACGACGGCGGAGTCCGTCCAGAACTGCTCGGGGAACAGGCGGATCAGGGTGTCGTCCACGCGGAACGTCCACGTACCCTCCGGGAAGAAGAGTGCGTGCACCTGGGTGAAGAACGTCTCCCACGCGGTGACCGCGAGGACGGCGAGCGCCGCGATCCCCACGAGGGTGATCACCGCACCGGCGAACAGTGCGCGGCGGATCCCGCCCTTGTACCGCCGGGCCAGGTGGATGCAGGCGAGGACGGCCAGCACGAACATCACCAGGGCCACGGCGAAGGCCACCCCCAGCACGCCCTTCACGTCCGCCATGTGCCCCACCTCGGTCCCGAGGAACAGCGGGGCGCCGTCGGGGGTGGTGAGGTCCCCGAGGTAGCGCGGTGGTGCGAAGTTCAGCACGTAGTCCAGGGCGTAGGAGCCGTAGGTCATGCGGTCCTCGAGCGAGAACCCGAAGCGGTCCGCGGGGAACCCGGGCCGGTTGTACTCGATCCACAGGAACGACGACGTCGCCACGGCCCGCACGGCGGCGGCGAGCACGATCACCGGGAAGAACAGGGCCACCACCACCTGGAGGAAGCGGGAGAAGGGCGGCCTCGCCGTGATGACGCCGTCGCGGACGGCGGCACGCCGTGCGGCGTCGCGGTACAGGGCGGGGTCGGCGGTGGGCGGGCGCTCGCCGGCGGGCGCCGGGACGGGAGCCGCGGGAGGTGCATCACCCGCACTGCCGGTCCGGGGGGAGGCGACGTCGGCGGCGGCTGCGTCCGGGGGGGAACCGGCCACCGGCCCCCAGGCTGCGGAGGAGCCTGCGGGACCCGCCGGGGCTGTACCGCCGTCGGACTCCGGAACAGGAGGTGCGGTGACTGCGCCACCGGGGGTCGGCGTCGCCGCGTCTCCGGCCGCAGCGGGTGCCCCGGCACCTGCGCCGTGGCTCCCGGCGGTGGTGGAGGACGAGCCGGTGGTCACCGGCTCCGTCTCGGGAACCTGTTCGTCCGGGCCTGCCGGCGGGGTGCTGCGGGAATCTGCCACTGCGCTGTCTCCTCGTGAGGTGCTCGCCGGCACTGGACCCGGCGCGTCCGACACTACCGGCCCGCCGCACACTCCGCCCGTCGGCCCCCGCCCCACCCCGTGCCGGGCGAGAGCGTGCGCCGCCCGGTGAGCCGCGGTCGGACGGTGACGATCGGGCAGGGACGATCGGGCAGGGACGATCGGTCAGGGACGCTCAGGCGGTGACGACGGCGTCCCCGCGGTCGGCCACACCGAGGTCGCCCCGGTGGCCGGCGGCCACGGCCCGCCGGCCGAGCACCAGCGTGTACACCCAGTAGGCGGCGAAGACGAGGAGGCCGATGGTGATGCGCGCCCAGGTGGGCAGCGGGCTCGGCGTCACGAAACCCTCCACCAGCCCGGACACCAGGAGCACCAGGACCAGCCCCAGCGCCACCGTGATGAGGGCACGGCCCTCCTCGGCCAACGCCACCGAACGCGGCCTCCGACCGGGCGCCACCCAGGCCCAGAAGATGCGCAGACCCGCCGCGGTGGCGATGAAGATGGCGGTGAGCTCCATGAAACCGTGCGGCAGGATGTAGGCGAAGAACACGTCGAGGCGGTCGTAGGAGGCCATCATGCCCGCCGCCATCCCGATGCCCTGGGCGTTCTGGTACAGGATGAACGCCGGCCAGATCCCCGTGACGCCGAAGGCGACGGCCTGGAGCGCGATCCACGCGTTGTTCGTCCAGACGAGTCCGGCGAAGGAGGCCGCCGGGTTCTCCGAGTAGTAGTCCACGAAGTCCTCCTCCACGTAGCGCCGGAGGTCCTCGTCGGGTCCGATCGCCTGGATCACGCCCGGCGTCTGCACCACCCACATCCCGTACAGCCAGGTCACCAGGAGGAAGACGAGGCCGACCACGACGGTGAGCCACCGGATCCGGTAGAAGGCCGCCGGCAGGGAGTGGACGAAGAAGCCGGCCATGTCCTCCATGGCGTTGGAGCGGGCGCCGGTGAAACGGGTGCGGGCCCGCGAGAGCCGGGTGGAGAGGGAACCGGACACGGCGCTCTCGGGATCCACGGACCGCAGGACGGACAGATGGGTGGACACCCGCTGGTAGAGCACCAGCAGTTCGTCGGCCTCCGCGCCGTCGAGCCTGCGCCGGCCCACCAGCTCGTCCAGCCGCTGCCAGTCGCCGCGGTGCACGGCGATGAAAGCATCCACATCCATGCGTTCACCCTATAGTCACGGCTCCCCTCCCGGGCGTAGCCGCGGCGCTCCCGGGCGGGGCCCCCGGCCCAGGACCGGACCACCGGGGTCGATCACCGGCGGGCATACCGCGCGGCGGACCGCTCCGGCGCTAGGCTGGTCGGAGCGTCGAGGGGACGGGCACCGGAGGAACCGGGAGGGGAGCACCATGAGTTCGATCGTGACCGGCGAGGCGGTGGTGCTCGAGCTCAGACCGGCCGGTTTCGCCGCGCGCGGGCTGAGCATCCTGATCGACATCGTGGCGCAGATCGTCCTCGCGATCCTGCTGGTGCTCCTGATCGGCAACGTGCTCGGCGGTGCCCTGGACCCGGCGCTCACCGGCGCGGTGGTGCTGATCAGCGTCGTCCTGCTCCTGCTGGTGATCCCCGTGACCGTGGAGACCCTCACCCGCGGGAAGTCCCTCGGCCGCCTCGTGACGGGCCTGCGGATCGTGCGCGACGACGGCGGTGCCATCCGCTTCCGCCACGCCTTCATCCGCGGCATGCTGGCGATCCTCGAGATCTACATCCTCGCGGGATCCCTGGCCTTCCTCGTCTCCCTGTTCAACGAGCGCTCCAAGCGCCTCGGGGACCTCCTGGCCGGCACCTACGCCATGCGGGAGCGCGTGGTGGTGCGTCCGCGTGCACTGGCCGTGCTTCCACCGCGCCTCACCCCGTGGGCGGCGACGGCGGACATCGGGCGCCTCCCGGACCCGCTGGCCCGCCGGATGTCGCAGTTCCTCGCGCAGGCCCCGCGGCTCACCCCGCAGGCACGCCACACGCTGTCGGTGGAGCTCGCCGCCGAGGCCGCGCAGCACGTGTCCCCTCCCCCGCCGGAGGGGACACGTCCGGAGGAGTTCCTGCACGGGGTGATCGCCTCGCGCCGGGACCGCGACTACGCGGCGATGATGCGGCAGCGCGAGCGCTCCGAGGCCACGGCGGAGCGGCTCCACCGGCTGCCGTTCGGGTGATGCGCACCTGACCGTGCCGCCCCGGTCAGGGCTGGCTGGTCCATTCCTCCCAGGGTACATTCCAGTCCCCGAAGCCGTCCTCCACGTACATGGGCCCGTAGTCCGTGTTGAGGATCTGCACCACGTCCCCCGGACCGAAGGTGTCGTAGAAGTACGCGGCACCCTCCGGGGACATCCCCACGCAGCCGTGGGACACGTTGATGCTGCCCAGGGCCACCTGCGCCGCGGGGAGGGCCTCATGGACGAACGCCCCGCCCTTGCTCAGCCTGCTCGCGTGCTGCACCACGGTGGGCGGGTAGTAGGCGGCGTCGCCGGGCTCCAGACCGATCGACTCGGCGGTGAACCGCGTGGACGCGTACTTTTCCATGACCACCATGTACCCCTCGGTGGACGGCCACTCCTCGGTACCGAGCGTGATGGGGAACGTGCGGGTCAGCTTCCCGTCGATGTACACCTCCATGGTCTTGGTGAGGTTGTCCACCACGGCCAGGCGCGTGTCGTGCGTCCTGACGGTCAGCGTGCTGTCGCCGTTGCCGATCATGCCGTTGCCGAAGTCCACGCCGAACAGGTCGGTGTCCACGGTGATGGTGCTGTTCGGGGCCCAGAACTCCTCGGGGCGGTACCGCACCTTCGTGTCGGAGATCCAGTAGAACGCACCGGGCTGGGCACTCGTGCTGGTCACCGTGATGGCGGCCTCCACGGCGTCGCGCTCGGTCACGGGCTCGCTGAAGGTGAACTCGAGCGGCTGCCCGGTCCCCACCGTGCTGCCGTCCCGGGGGAACATCGCGGCGTCCGCCTCGTTGGCCGGTTCCACGGTGGTGAACCCGGAGGTCCCGCTCCGGCTCTGCCCGTCCGCGTTCCGCACCGTGTAGGAGAACGTGTAGCCGGTGTCGAAGGCGAGCCGCTCGGTGGCCACCCAGCCGGCGCCGTCCTCGGAGACCGTCCCGGCCACGGGCGCCCCTCCCGTGTCCGGGATCAGCGTGATGTCCTCCAGCGTGCCGCCCGTGACCGTCACGGCCGGCCGGGTCACGGGATTGACGCCGGAGGTGTCGCCCTCGGGGCTCACGCGCACGGCGAGCTCACCGTCCGACGCCGCGATGGACGGTTCCGCAGGAACGCCGGTGCCGTCCGGGGCGGCCTGGGCGGTGGACGACGGCGGGACGGCCGACGGCACCCCGGAGGGCGACGACGTCGGCGACGCCGTGGGGGCGCCGTCGTCCTCCGACAGCACCGACGCGACGGCCATGCCTCCCCCGAGCACCATCACCACCGCTGCACCGGCGGCCGCGATCCTCCAACCGTGCCGGAGTCCCCTACCCACGCCGGCGTCCTGCTTCCTGCTCATCCCTGCCCCTCACCGTGGATTCCCTCCGGCGATCCTACGGCGGCGCTCCCCCGCCCGGCCCCCTCCGGGGGTGCGGATCGCACAACGATTGGGTGTCATCGCTCCCCGGCGTGTCGGAACCGCTCCGGGCTCTGCGGAGATCGCGTCAGGATGCCGTGATCCGTGCGATCGCGGTCCGCACCTCGTGTGGGTCGCGGGTTCTGGAATCGAGGGCGCGGTGGATGCTGAGACCTTCGATGAGTGCGTCGAGGAGGCGGGCGGTCTCGGGGTCGAAATGCCGCTCCAGTGCTGCGCGGCTGCGTTCCATCCATGCGGTGGTGATGGATCGGTAGGCCGGGTCACGGGCGGCGAGCGTGTAGAGCTCGTGCGACAGCACGAGTTCACGGTCATCACCGAAGACGTCGTCGAGGATGATCGCGGCCACCGCCTCCCGCGCGCCGTCGGCATCGGACGCTCCTGCCATGCGGCGTTCGAACCTGTCGCTGATACCCGTGGCGAACCGGGTCAGGGCCGCCTGGAGGAGGTCGTCCATCCCGTCGAAGTAGTAGGTCATGGCACCCAGCGGGACGCAGGCCCGGGCGGCGACCTTCCGGTGGGAGGTGCCGGTCACCCCGGAGTGTGCGATGACCTCGAGGCAGGCGTCGATGATGCGGTCGCGTCGGTCGGGGTCGTTGCGACGACCGAGCCGGGAGCCCACGGGGCGGGGCTGCTCGGACACCGGGTCACCCGATCGTGCGGATCACACGGGCGGGGTTGCCGACGGCGAGGACGCCGGCCGGGATGTCCCTGGTGACCACCGCACCGGCGCCGATCACCGAGTTCGCCCCGATGGTCACGCCCGGGCACACGATCACCCCGCCACCGAGCCAGACGTTGTCCCCGATGGTGATCGGCTGTCCGGCTTCGAGCTTGTCCCGTCGCAGCTGCGGATCGATCGGGTGCGTGGGCGTCAGGAGCTGGACGTTCGGTCCGATCTGGCAGTCGTCACCGATGGTGATGGCCACGACGTCCAGGGCGGTGAGGTTGTAGTTGACGAAGGTACCGGCCCCGACGCGGATGTTCTCGCCGTAGTCCACGAACAGGGGCGGGGTGATGTGGGATCCCTCCCCGAGGCCGCCCAGGAGATCCACGAGGATCTCGCGCGCCCCTGGATCACCCGCCACGTCCGCGCGGTGATAGGCATCGGCGAGCTGGACCCCGCGCCGGTGGAGCCGTCCGCTCTCGGGGTCGTCGGCGATGTAGAGGTCCCCGGCGAGCATCCGCTCCCGGTTGCTCCGGGGGTCGCCGGTGAAGTAGTCCGTGGTCATGGGGTGAATCTACCCCACATCTGGGTACGATCGTACATATACCGTGTGCCGTCGTCCTCGTGAGGTGCGATGCCCACCTGTGCCGTCCCGTGAAAGGCAGCCCACCGCGCCGTGTACTCGCTCCTCCTCGCGATCATCTACATCGCCTTCGTCAGTCTCGGCCTCCCCGACTCCCTCGTGGGTGCCGGGTGGCCCGCGATGCAGGAGGATCTCGGTGTGCCGGTCGCGTTCGCGGGCATCCTCACCATGATCATCGCCGCCGGCACCATCGTCTCGAGTCTCGCCTCCGATCGCCTCCCCCGCCGGTTCGGCGTCGGGAGGGTCACGGCGGTCAGCGTCGGCCTGACCGCTTCGGCCCTCCTCGGGGTCTCGGTCTCCGACTCGTTCTGGATGCTGTGCCTGTGGGCGGTCCCGTACGGGCTGGGGGCGGGGGCGGTCGACGCCGCACTGAACAACTACGTGGCGCTGCACTATGCGGCGCGGCACATGAACTGGCTGCACAGCTTCTGGGGTGTGGGTGCGTCCATCAGCCCGTTCATCATGAGTCACGCCCTCACCTCGGGGTACGAGTGGTCCAGCGCCTACCGCATCGTCGGACTCGCCCAGGTGGTCCTCACCTTCGCCCTGCTCGCCGGCCTCCCGCTGTGGGGGAAGGTCCACGCCGTCGTCCCGACCGGGCGGGCCGACGCGCCGGAGGAGGGACGGGGGAACGCGGAAGGGGCCGCGGACACCAGCGGGCGTCCTGTCCCGTTCGCACGGACACTCCGGATCCCCGGGGTCCTCCTGGTCCTCACCACCTTCTTCGCGTACTGCGCACTCGAGAGCACCTCGATCCTGTGGGCGTCGACCTACCTCGTCGGTGAGCGCGGCGTCGCGACCGCCACGGCTGCCGCGTTCGCCTCCCTCTTCCTGCTGGGCATCACCGCCGGACGCGTCCTGGCGGGCTTCTTCGCCGACCGGATCGGGGACCGGCGGCTGATCCGCGGCGGCTTCGTCACGGTCGGGATCGGAGGGGTGATGCTGGCCCTGCCCCTCGAGACCGGCGTGTTCGCCCTGGCCGGACTGGTGGTCGCAGGACTCGGATCGGCCCCGATCTACCCGGCGATCATCCACTCGACGCCGGCCAACTTCGGACGCCGGAACTCCCGGGCCGTCATCGGCCTCCAGATGGCCGCCGCCTATCTCGGCTCCACGGTGGCGCCACCGGTGTTCGGTGTCCTGTCCGCCTGGACGGGGATGTGGATCTTCCCCCTCTTCGTCATCGCCCTCGCGGCCCTGGGCCTGCTCATGTCGGAGCGCCTGAATCGCCTCGTCCGTCCCGGTGCCCACCACCCCGACGGCGAGCTGTCGGCGCGGACCTGACCGGAGGCACCCGCTGCGGGCGACCGGTGGCTCGATGCCACCCGTCCGACGCGGGGTGGGCCCGTGGCGCGGACCCACCCCTTCCGGCCTCGGCGACTAGTAGCGGTACTGCTCCGACTTGAACGGGCCCGCCACGTCCACGTCCAGGTACTCGGCCTGGCCCTTGGTGAGCTCGGTGAGCTCCACGCCCAGGGCGTCCAGGTGCAGGCGCGCCACCTTCTCGTCCAGGATCTTCGGCAGCACGTACACCTGGTTCTCGTACTCCCGCGTGCCCTCGGCGTCCTCCTGCTCGAACTTCGTGAACAGCTCGATCTGTGCGATGGTCTGGTTCGCGAAGGAGTTGCTCATCACGAAGGAGGGGTGGCCGGTGGCGTTCCCGAGGTTCAGCAGGCGCCCTTCCGAGAGCATGATGATCGAATGCTGCTGCACGCCTGCGGACTCGTCCGCGGGGATCACCCACTCGTGGACCTGCGGCTTGATCTCGATCTTCTCCACGCCGGGGATGCGGGCGAGGCCCGCGATGTCGATCTCGTTGTCGAAGTGCCCGATGTTCCCCACGATGGCCTGGTGCTTCATCCCGGTCATGTGGCGCGCCATGATGACGTCCTTGTTACCCGTGGTGGTGATGAAGATGTCGCCCTGGGCCAGCACGCTCTCCAGCTTGGCCACCTGGTACCCGTCCATCGCCGCCTGCAGCGCACAGATCGGGTCGATCTCGGTGACGATCACGCGCGCCCCCTGGCCCCGGAGTGCTTCCGCCGCACCCTTGCCCACGTCACCGTAGCCGCAGACCACGGCCACCTTGCCGCCGATCAGCACGTCGGTGGCCCGGTTCAGCCCGTCCGGCAGGGAGTGGCGGATGCCGTACTTGTTGTCGAACTTGGACTTCGTCACGGAGTCGTTGACGTTGATGGCCGGGAAGAGGAGCTTGCCCTGCGCCGCGAGCTGGTACAGGCGCAGCACACCGGTGGTGGTCTCCTCCGTGACCCCGCGGAGACCGGCGGCGATCGTGGTCCACTTCTGCGGCTCGCTCTTGAAGGTGGAGCGGACGGCGTCCAGGAAGATCGTGAACTCGTGGGAGTAGTCGGCGTCGCCCTCCTCGGGGTTCGCCGGCACCGATCCGAGCTTCTCGAACTCGGCGCCCTTGTGCACCAGCATGGTGGCGTCGCCGCCGTCGTCGAGGATCATGTTGGGGCCGAGGCCCTCGGCCTGGCCCGGCCAGGTGAGGATCTGGGTGGCCGTCCACCAGTAGTCCTCGAGGGTCTCGTTCTTCCACGCGAAGACGGGTACGCCTGCCGGCTCCTCGACCGTCCCGGTACCCACCACGACGGCGGCCGCGGCCTCGTCCTGGGTGGAGAAGATGTTGCACGAGGCCCAGCGGACCTCGGCCCCGAGGGAGGTCAGCGTCTCGATGAGCACCGCCGTCTGCACGGTCATGTGCAGGGAGCCGGCGATCCTGGCGCCTGCGAGCGGCTGGGCGTCGGCGAACTCGCGGCGTAGGGCCATCAGCCCGGGCATCTCGTGCTCGGCGAGGCGGATCTGGTGGCGGCCGGCTTCCGCGAGGGAGAGATCGGCGACCCTGTGATCGAAAGTCATGGTGGGGTTCCTAGCTGTGGTTCGGGGCTGTGGGGTGTGCGGCGGTCGGGTGCGGTCAGGTACGGAGGGTGTCCGCGGAGAGGTGTGCCGGCAGCAGGACCGGGATGCCCTCGTCGAGGACGTACCGGAGGGGTGCGCCGCCTGGGCCCGGTTCGGAGGAGACGAGGCCGGCCCCCTCCTGGGTGAGGGCGGAACCCGTCACGGGGCAGCGGAGCAGCTCGAGGAGCCGTGTGGGGAGATTCGCCATGGTGTGCCTGTCCTCGGATCGGGTGCGACGTCTGGATCCAGCGTACCGCCGGGCGCCGACGCCCCCGCGTGCCGTGCCGGCCGTCCCCGCCTCAGGGCTCGCGGAGGATCCTGAGGTGCCCGCGCCGCGGACCCTGGGCGCCGGGGGGCGGTTCCATGGGTGCCGTGCTGCCGCGCCGGCCCTGTGCTGCGTCGGGAGCAGACTCGGCCGCTGTCTCGCGCGCTGCGCCCGGAGGCGCCGACGGATCATTCACGCTGCGCTCCGGGGCGGCGTCCGGGAGGGCCAGGCGGACGACCTCCCACCCACGGGGAACGGTCAGGCGTTCGGCATGCACGGCGCACAGATCGTAGGTGTGGGGTTCGGCGTAGGTGGCGAGCGGGCCGAGGACGGCCGTGGAATCGGCGTAGACATAGGTGAGCGTGGCCACCGCCGGCCCCTGGCAGGCTGATCTGGAGCATTGACGGAGGGATTCCACGATCGGCAAGCCTACCGGGGTTTCGGGTGCCACGGGAGCCAGGCCCTCCGGCGTGGCAGGCGAACGCGCCGTGGTCGGGGAGGAGTGCGGGAGGCTCCCTCAAGGCTTAGAGTTTCCGTATGCAGGATGCTTCGAGCTTCTCGGTGGAGCTGGACGACCCGACGGCGCAGCCGGGCCGTGGATCCCGTTCGTTCTACGAGCGGCGGCGCAACCGCCGCGGGCGGGGCCTGCGCGGAGAGTTGCTGCCGCGGCACCTCCCCGGCTCGCGCTCACGCTCCGAGCAGTTCGACGACTGGGTGATGGAGTCCGCCCAGCGCCTCGAGCGCCTGTGGGGCGAGCGCATCCAGGATCTCCAGATCGTGGTGCAGGAGATCCCCGACGGGCTCGAGGACATGAGTCCCCGGACCCTGCGCGGGCTCCGGGGTTCCTCCCGGCCCGCCGCTCCGGGGAGCCCCGCCGTCATCCCCGTCTACCGGCACCCGGTTCTCATGGCGGCCCGCTCGCTGATGCCGGTGAACGAACTGGTCCACGACGTGGTGGTGGAACAGACCGCCGAACTGATGGGGCTGTCACCGGAGGCGGTGGACCCCGCCTACGGTCGCTCGCAGGCCTGAGGCACCGCCCCCGGTGCGGGCGGACCCGGGCCACGGCTTCCGGTGAGGGAAGGCCCGACCCACCGGGTCCGGTCAGCCGGGCCGGCACGACCGCCGTCGACGGAGGCGGATCAGACCGCCTGCTTGCGCAACCTGCGGCGCTCACGCTCGGACATGCCGCCCCAGATGCCGAAGCGCTCGTCGTTCTCCAGCGCGTACTCGAGGCACTCGGACCTCACCATGCACGCACCGCAGACCTTCTTGGCATCACGTGTGGAACCGCCCTTCTCGGGGAAGAACGCCTCCGGGTCCGTCTGGGCACACAGGGCGTCCCCCTGCCAGGAGAGTTCGCCGTCGTCGTCGAGGTCACCCTGCACCAGGGGTTCCGCGCTCCACGCGGGCTGACCCAGGGGGACGAAGTCCGCCCGCGGATCCTGCTGCTCCGCGGTCCGCGGGTCCGCGACCGGCAGGAAGAGGAGTGAGCTCTGCCCCTCGGGGACCGCCGCCGGGGTGTCGCGCTCCGCGAGGTAGGCGGTGGCCTGGTCCTCGAGCGTGGTGGGTGTCCTGTCGCGGTACCGCTCGGTGGCGAGCGGATCGGCCGGGTCGAGGAACCAGTCGGCGGGGACGCCCCTGTGCCCGTAGTGCACCGATGCCTGCGCGGCGATCTCCGGTCGTGTGTGTACGCGTTCTGCCTGCCCCATGTCAGCCCCTCCGATGTCGCCGTTCCGAGATCAGCAGTGGGCGGCCCTCGCGCCCCGCTGCTGGAACAGATTCGATGTCTAATTACACGGGTGTGACACACGCTCGTCAAGCGGGAGCCGCAATCTTATAGAGTCGAGGACGAACAATCACGGGCGCCACGCCTGGTCGACTACCTGTCTTCATAGGCGCGTCGGTACGTACTACCTACAGCTAACTACTCGTAAAGCAGGAGGAAACATGCGCAGTGTCCCCACCCCCGACGCCCTGCTCACCCGCATGAGGACGATCGACGCGTCTTCCCCCCGCCTGATCTGGCACGGCTCCGAGGGCAGGATCGAACTGTCGGGTCGCGTCTTCGACAACTGGGTGGCGAAGTCCTCGAACCTCCTGGCGGACGAGCTCGACGTCGTCGAGGGGAGCGTGCTGGCCTTCGACCTGCCCGTGCACTGGAAGACCCTGGCCCTGGCCTTCGCGTGCTGGCAGACCGGGGGCGTGGTGCTCCTGCCGCCGGGCGCCCCGGCCCCGGCCCCGGCCCCGGGCGGCATCCTCTGGCAGGACGCCGCGGCCGTGGTCCTCTGCTCCGGCGGGTGCCCGAGGTCCGGCCGCCGCGCCTGCTGGTGGGCGTGGCCCTGGGCTCGCTGGCGCTGGGCTGGGACGGCGCCCCGCTGCCCTCCGGCGCCGTGGACTTCGCCGCGGAGGTACGAGCGCAGGGAGACGTCTACCTCGGCACACCTGAGTACGACGCCGGGTCGCCACTCGTGCGTACGGGTGACCGCGGACTCACGCATGGGGACCTGATGGAGGACTCGCTGCTCGAGGACCCCGCTCCTGCGAGCGGGGCGACGGTGCTCCTCGAACCCGGCACCGGGCTCCTGGAGGTCCTCGCCACCGCCTGCTCCATGTGGGAGCGGGAGGGCGCGATCGTGCTCGTGGAGGAGGGCGTGCCGGTGACCGACAGCCTGCTGACCGGCGAGCGCGTCACTATCCGGCCGGGGAGTGCCTGACCTGCTCACCCTCGGACGTCGTCGACCCCGGGCCCGGGGTGGGAGCGGGATCCTGCTGGAGGACGTCCCGGTCCTCGGGGCCGAACTCCGGCTCGGCCTCGAGCTCGACGTTGAACACCCAGAAGCGGTAGGCCAGGAAGCGCACCACGGTGGCCAGGACGGTCCCGAAGACACCCACCAGGAAGAGCGGACCCGGTTCGGTGACGTCGAGGAAGTACTTGGCCACCGCCACGCAGCCGGCGGCGATCCCCATGCCGATCACGTTGATGAGCACGAACATCACGAGCTCCCGGACCGCGTTGGGCTGGCGGCGGTGCCGGAAGGTCCAGTACCGGTTGGCCACCCAGGCGAAGACCGTGGCGATCCCCGCGGACACGAATCGGGCCTTGACCTCGCTGCCGCTCATGGGACCGTGGATCAGGTACCAGTACAGGCCGTTGTCGATGACGAACGCCACCCCGCCCACCGCGCCGAACTTCGCGACCTCGCGCCAGAAGAGGGAGGCAAGGCCCCTGATCCGATCCATGAGTGACGCCACTGCAACCTCCGCTGTCTGTCGAGGACGCCGTCCGGTGCGGAGGAGATGCCTCCGGCGGGCGCACGGCACCGATCAGGAGGGCCGCCGCGGCGGGCCACCCAGGCGGACCGTCGCAAGGCGTGATCCCCCTACTTTACGACGCCGGTCCGGGGAACGTCCTGCCGATCGGTGGTCCGCGCCCTGGGAATCGGCCGGAAGTGTGCTCCATGCACCCCGGGGCGGGGAGCGGACGCCCGGCCGGTGTGCGGAGGCGGGCCGCACCCTGGGTACCCTGTGATGGTGACTTCTCCCGTGATAGGTGTGGTGGGCGGCGGCCAGCTGGCGCGCATGATGGCGAGCCCGGCGATCGAGCTCGGCTTCGGGCTCCGCGTCCTGGCGGAAGGGCCCGGGGTGTCCGCCGTCGCCGCCGTGGCGTCCGCCACCGTGGGCGACTACCGCGACGCCGACACGCTGCGCGCGTTCGCCGCGGGCGTGGACGTGGTGACCTTCGACCACGAGCACGTCCCGGGCGAGCTGCTCGAGCAGCTCACCCGGGAGGGCGTTCGCGTCCATCCCTCCCCCGCAGCACTCCGCCACGCACAGGACAAGCTGGTGATGCGGCGTGCCGTCGAGGAGCTCGGCCTGCCCAACCCGCGGTGGGCCGCGGTCCGGGACGCCTCCGGCGTCGAGGCCTTCGCGGCCTCCGTGGGCTGGCCCGTGGTGCTGAAGACGCCGCGTGGCGGGTACGACGGCAAGGGAGTGCTGGTCCTGCGCGACACCGCGGCCCTGGCCGCCGCGGAGAGCTGGTTCTCGCACGAAGAGCTCCTCGTGGAGCAGTTCGTCCCGTTCAGCCGGGAACTCTCGGTGCTGGTGGCCCGGCGCGCTTCGGGTGAGTCCGCCGCCTGGCCCGTGGTGGAGTCCATCCAGGTGGACAGCGTGTGCGACGAGGTGATCGCCCCCGCCCCCGACCTGCCCGCGGACGTGGCTGCCCGCGTGACGGAGGCCGCGCTGAAACTGGCCGAGGAACTCGACGTCACCGGCGTCATGGCGGTGGAGCTCTTCGAGGTACCCGGCTCCGGTGCCGGCTACCTCGTCAACGAACTCGCCATGCGACCCCACAACTCCGGGCACTGGACCATGGACGGCGCGGTGACCGGGCAGTTCGAGCAGCACCTGCGGGCCGTCCTGGACCTCCCGCTCGGCTCGACCGACCTCGTGGGCCCCTGCGCCGTGATGAAGAACGTGCTGGGCGGACGCAACGAGGACCTCCACGCCGCCTACGGTGCAGCGCTGGCCGCGGACCCCGCCGCCAAGGTGCACGTCTACGGGAAGGACGTACGCCCGGGCCGGAAGATCGGTCACGTGAACGCCCTGGCGGGTCCCGGTGAATCCGTGGACTCCGTGCGTGCCAGGGCCACGCGGGTGGCCGCGCTGCTGCGCGAGGGCGCACAGGACCTCCCCACCGGAAACGCAGGACGAAAGGGTGCACAGTGACGAACGCACAGGTGGGCCTCGTGATGGGCTCGGACTCGGACTGGCCGGTGATGGAGGCCGCCGCGGCCGCACTGGCCGAGTTCTCCGTGCCGTACGAGGCCGACGTCGTCTCCGCGCACCGCATGCCCGCAGCCATGATCGAGTACGGCCGCAGCGCCCACGAGCGCGGACTCCGCGTGATCATCGCCGGCGCCGGTGGCGCGGCCCACCTCCCCGGGATGCTGGCCTCGGTGACGCCCCTCCCGGTGATCGGCGTGCCGGTACCGCTGCGCTACCTGGACGGCATGGACTCCCTGCTCTCGATCGTGCAGATGCCCGCGGGCGTACCCGTGGCCACAGTCTCGATCGGCGGGGCACGGAACGCCGGGCTCCTCGCCGTGCGCATGCTCGCGGCCGGCACGGACCAGCAGGCACTCGCCCTCCGCGGGCAGCTCGTGGAGTTCGCCGACGCCCTCCGAGCCACGGCGGAGCGGAAGGGCGCCGATCTGCGCGCCCGCATCGCGGGCCCGACCACGGATCCCGCAGCGGATCAGGCGTGACCACGGGGACGCAGCTGCGCGGACCCGACGGGACGGGCCACCACCGCACGGGAGCCGGAGCCACCGACCCCGTGCGGTACCCGCAGGCGGCGTCGCCCGCGGTCCGCACCCGGCGCGCCTTCGTCCTGCTGATCCTCACCCTCCTGCTGCCCGGTGCCGCGCAGGTGGTGGCCGGTGACCGGAGGCTGGGCCGCCGGGCGCTGCGCACCACCTTCCTATGCTGGGGCCTGGTGCTCCTCGGGGTGGTCCTCGCCCTGACCGACCGATCCCTCCTGGTGGGCGCGGTGACGCACCGCTGGTGGTCGCTGGTGCTGATCATCGCCCTGCTGGGGCTCGCCGCCGGCTGGGCGCTCCTGTTCGTCAACACGCTGCGCCTGATCCGGATGTCGCTACTCGCGCCGGGGGCCCGCCCCCTCGTGGCGGGGGCGCTCGCCGTCCTCATGGTGCTCACCAGCGGCTCCCTCGCCTACGGGGCGTACCTGCTGGGGGTGGGCAGATCCACGGTGGGCTCCATCTTCGGTGCAGGACCGGCCTTCGACCCGGTGGACGGCCGCTACAACTTCCTGCTCATGGGCGGCGACGCCGGCGAGGACCGCGCCGGACGCCGGCCGGACAGCATCTCGGTGATCAGCGTGGACGCCGCCACGGGGGCGACGATCACCTTCAGCATCCCGCGGAACTTCCAGAACGCCGAGTTCTCGGACGGCTCCCCGCTCTGGGACGTCTACCCCGGCGGGTACGACTGCGGCGACCCCTGCATCATCAACAGCCTCTACACCGAGGTGACCCAGGACCACCCCGAGCTGTACCCGGGGGCGGAGGACCCCGGCGCCGAGGCCATGAAGGACGCCGCCGGCGGGGTACTGGGGCTGGAGATCCAGGCGTACCTCCTGATCGACATGAACGGGTTCGAGGAGCTCGTGGACGCGATGGGCGGCATCCGGATGGACGTGGGCGGCTGGGTGCCCATCACCGCCGGGGAGATCCCGGGGACGGACCCCATCCGCCACTACCCGCCCGACGGCTGGATCAGGCCCGGCGTGCAGACCCTCGACGGCTACCATGCCCTCTGGTACGCGCGGTCGCGGGAGTTCGTCACCGACTACCACCGCGTGTCCCGTCAGCAGTGCGTCCAGCAGGCCATGATCGCCCAGCTGGACCCGGGCACCGTGCTCACCCGCTTCCAGTCCATCGCCGCCGCCGGTACGCAGATCGTGGAGACCGACATCCCGCAGGACCAGCTGGCGAGCTTCGTGGACCTGGGGCTGAAGGCGCAGGGGCAGGAGACCCGCAGGCTCACCATCGGCCCGCCCGACTTCGGGACGCCCGCGGACAACTTCCCCACCTATCCCGACTTCGGTGAGATCCACGACCGCGTGCAGGGCATGATCGCCGAGGACGCCCGGGCGGCCGCCGACGGGGCGGTGCTGCACCTGGACCGCGCGGTGACCACGAGCAGGCTCCCGGCCCAGCTCACGGACGACCAGCCCACCGACGGCATCACCGAGGAGTACCTGCAGGAGCTCGCCACGATCGGCGACGACCTCACCCTCGGTTCCCTGCTCTCCGACAACGGCGAGTGCTCCCCCGCCTGACCCCGCCCTCCACCGAGCACCTCCCGCCGAGCCGAAGGACGCGCACGATGTACCTCCTGGACAACACCCTCCGCCCCTACGCCTGGGGCTCCGAGCACGCGATCGCCGAACTGCTCGGCAGGGAACCCTCCGGCGGCCCCGAGGCGGAGCTGTGGGTGGGGGCGCACCCGGGCTCCCCCTCGCAGGTGCTCCTCGCGGACGGCAGCCGGTGCGGCCTCGACGAGCTGATCGGCTCCGACCCGGAGGCCCTCCTCGGCCCGGTGGTGGCCGCGCGCTTCGACGGACGCCTGCCCTTCCTGCTCAAGGTGCTGGCCGCGGGCTCCGCGCTCTCCCTCCAGGTCCATCCGAGCCTGGAGCAGGCAGCTGCGGGGTACGACGCCGAGGAGGCCGCAGGGGTGCCACGGGACGCACCGCACCGCAACTACCGCGACCGGAACCACAAGCCCGAGATGATCTTCGCGCTGACGCCCTTCGAGGCGCTCTGCGGGTTCCGCCCGCTCGCCGGGGCCCGGGCCGCCTTCGCGTTCCTGGCAGGGCTGGTGGATGCCGGCACGCCGGCCCGCGAGCTGCTCGACGCCGTGGCCGGCACCCTCGGCGAGGACGCCGCCGAGACCTCTGCCGAGAACCCCACCGGGGACGTGGCAGCACCTGCATCCGCCGCCCTGCAGTCCGCCTTCCGGCGCCTGCTCGAGACGCCGGAGGACGTGGTGACCGCGGTGACCACGGCTGCGGGCGGGCAGCACGGCACCGCGGACGATGCGGGAGGCAGCCGGGCCGGGACACTGGCCACCGTCGCCGAGCTGTCCCGCCAGTACCCGGGGGACCCCGGCGTGCTGGTGGCGCTGCTGCTGAACCGGGTGTCCCTGCAGCCGGGGCAGGCCCTCCATCTCCCCGCCGGCAACATCCACGCCTACCTCGGCGGGCTGGGCATCGAGGTCATGGCGTCCTCGGACAACGTGCTGCGCGGGGGCCTGACGCCCAAGCACGTGGACACCGGGGAGTTGCTGGACACCGTGGTGTTCGAGCCGCTGGCCCCGCCGGCCCTGGAGGCGCAGTTCACGTTCCTCGACCAGGAACTGTACCGGCCGCCGTTCGACGAGTTCCTGCTCCAGCGGATGCTCCTGGGGGACCCGGCGGCGGACGGCACGGGTACCGGATCCGCGGCGGAGGGCAGCCGCGCGCCCGCGCACTGCCCTGTGCTGCAGAACGGGCCGGTGGTGGTGCTCGCGGTCAGCGGCGCGATCCTCCTCGACACCCCGAACTCCAGTCTCCTGGTACCCCGCGGGGGCAGCGCCTTCGTGGCGGCCTCGGAGGCGCCGCTGCTGGCCCGCCCGGCGGCGGACCACGACGGCGCCACCGACGGCCCGGTCCTCGCCTTCGCGGTCACGGTGGGCGGGGACGTCCCCACTGCCATGACGAGGAACAGCTAGGACCCGACCCGGTGCTGCCGGCGAGGACCGGCCCACGGCGCTCCCGGGGACGGGCGGACGGGACGCCGCCTCCCCCCGCTCTAGGCGCGGGCGCGCACCCTCCGCGCCAGGTCGACGGCGCGTCCGGCCTGCCGGCGTCCGAGCTGCATCCCGCGCTTGGCGAGCGGCAGCGCCCTGCTGAACAGCGGGTAGAGGGGTGAGAGCGGGAGGTCCCAGGTGCCTGCGAGCTGGTCCTCGTGCTGCGCCCAGCCCATCTTGAAGCGTGAGACGCCGTCGTTGAGCAGTCCGTTGAAGTCGTAGCGCTGCACCCCGCGCGCCTTCATCTCGAGGATCGCGAACCACTTCAGGGCGTAGTTGGCGCGCAGGCGCTCCCCCTCCTCGGTCATCCCGCCGTAGAGCTCGAAGGAGGTGGAGCCGGTCGCGGAGAGCCACAGGAAGGCGACGACGTCGGTGCCCCGGAACGCCGCGTACACGGGCGAGGCCTCACCGAGGTTGTCCGCGATGTCGTGGTAGTAGGAGCTCTCGTGGATCCCGAAGCCCGCGCGCTCCGCGGTCAGCCGGTAGACCGCGAGGCAGGCGTCGATCTCGCCGCGCTCCACCCTGCGGATGTCCAGGCCCTCGCGGCCGGACTTCCGGATGTACTGGCGGTGCTTCTTGGTCATGTCCGCGAGCAGGTCCTCCTCGGACCGGCGGAGGTCCAGGATCAGCGTGCGCCCGATCAGGATGGTGTTCTCGCTGGGCCTCCACCCTGCCGCGGGCAGGGCCCGCACGGCGGTGGCTCCCGCGTCCCAGTCCGGCTCGATCGAGAGCGCCACCGAGCGGTGGGCGGCCCGCACGTACCCGGCGATCGCCCGGAGCACCTCGACCTCGCGCCCGGGAACCGTCTGCGGCCCGCGAGGCGCGTAGGCCAGGCTCCGCAGGGGCAGCGGAAGGGACTTCAGGACCAGCTGCGCCGATCCGATCACCTCGCCCGCCTCGGAGACGATCACGCGGTCGGCCGTCCACCCGTGGGAGGCCTTGGTGGCACCCCACCCCCACAGCTGCTGGGGATGGCCCGCGAGCCCGTCGACGGTGCTGTCCCAGAGGACGGGGTCGGAGCAGGGCGACACGGTGAGACTCATCGGACCAGCCTATAGGTGCACCACCGGCGTCCTGGACCCCGGCGGTGCACCCGCCCGGGTGCTACTCCTTGATGCGGGCGTAGGTCTCCCACTTGTGGGCCTGGTGCTCGCCGTCGACCACGCGGATGGTCCCGGACTTCGAGCGCATCACCATGGACTGGGTGAGCACCTTGTCCTTGCTGTACCGCACACCGCGCAGCAGGTCGCCGTCGGTGATGCCGGTGGCGGCGAAGTAGCAGTTGTCGCTCGTGACGAGGTCGTTGGTGGAGAGCACGCGGTCGAGGTCGTGGCCGGCGTCCAGTGCCTTCTGCTTCTCGTCGTCGCTCGTGGGCCACAGCCGCCCCTGGATCACCCCGCCCAGGGACTTGATGGCGCACGCCGCGACGATGCCCTCGGGGGTACCGCCGATCCCCATCAGTGCATCCACGTCCGTGCCCTCCCGGGCAGCGGCGATGGCACCCGCGACATCGCCGTCCATGAGGAACTTGGTGCGCGCCCCGGCGGCGCGGATCTCCTCGACGAGCGGCTTGTGGCGGGCGCGGTCCAGGATCATGACGTTGAGCTGGCTGACCTTCTTGTTGGACGCCTTCGCGATCAGGTGCAGGTTCTGCTTCACCGGCAGGCGCAGGTCCACCATGTCGGCGGCCTCGGGACCGGTGACCAGCTTCTCCATGTAGAACACGGCGGAGGGGTCGAACATGGAACCGCGCTCCGCGACGGCGAGCACCGCGAGCGCGTTGTTGATGCCCAGCGCGGTCAGGCGGGTGCCGTCGATCGGGTCCACGGCGACGTCGCACTCCGGCCCGCTGCCGTCACCCACGCGCTCGCCGTTGAAGAGCATGGGCGCCTCGTCCTTCTCGCCCTCGCCGATCACCACCACGCCGTTGAAGTGGACCGTCTGCAGGAGGGAGCGCATCGCGTCCACGGCCGCGCCGTCGGCCAGGTTCTTGTCCCCGAAGCCCACCCAGTGCCCGCCGGCGATCGCGGCGGCCTCGGTGACGCGCACCAGTTCCAGCGCGAGGTTCCGGTCCGGCTCGTCGTCCCCCACGGCGAGGGCCGTCGAGAGCGTCGAGTACTGGGCGTTCTGGCTCTTGTTGGACACGTCTATCCTCATCGTCGAAGGGAGGTCTGTACGGGGCGTACGTCCTGCTCCCTGCAGTCTAGGCGTCCACGGTGGGGACGGGGCATGATGACGTCCGGGGAGCTGACGGTCCGGTTAGGCGGCGCGGCCGGCATCGGCGAAAATGGAGGGGTGAGTGATCAAGGCGACGAGCGCAGTCCATCGACCCCCCGCGACTCCCCCGCGGACGGGCGTCCGGTTCCCGGTGGTGCGGACGGACGTGCGGGCGAACGTGCTGCGGCGGAGGCACGGCTGCGTGCGGAACTGTACGACGACGCACCCCCCATCTCCCTCACCGCGAACCAGGCCAAGCGTCTCAGCGCCACTGCGCGAGGCATGCTCCTGGCCACCGGGGCGACGCTCGCCGTCGTCCTCCCCGTGTACTTCCTGAACCCCACCCACACCGCGGAGACCTACCGCCAGGACATCGACGTGGCCAACGTGGCGCGGCAGGCCGCGGGGGACGCCGGGTACCTGCCGGCCGCCCCCGAGCTCCCGGAGGGCTGGTCCTCGAACTACGCACGCTGGAACACCGGCAGCTCCGACGGGGTGGCCTTCTGGGAGGTCGGGTACCTGACCGGGGACGACGGGTTCATCGAGCTCACGCAGACCGACCGGGCGAACCCCACCTGGGAGGCCCGGCGCATCGGGAGCGCCCAGGTCTCGGGGTCCCGGACCATCGGCGGGGAGGACTGGGAACTGCTCGACGCGAGCAACGGCGACACGGTGCTCCGGACGGACCTGGACGGCGCCACGATCATCCTGAAGGGCCCCGCCGAGCTCACCGATTTCGACACCCTGGGCGAGGCGGTGACGCAGGAGGTGGCGCAGAACGCCGTCGACGAGGCCGAGCGGCTCTCCTCCGACGGAGCGGGCGGCTGAACCCAGTACAGTGAGCACGTGACGACACGATCGACGCCCGGCGAGGCCTGGCTCCGCCTCCAGGAGGGCAACGCGCGCTTCGTGGGGGCGCAGGTCTCCCACCCCAACCAGGACGCGTCCCGGCGGACGGCCCTGGTCAACGACCAGCACCCGTTCGCGGTCATCTTCGGCTGCTCGGACTCGCGGCTGGCCGCGGAGATCATCTTCGACCTCGGCCTCGGCGACGTGTTCGTGGTGAGGACGGCGGGCCAGGTGATCGACGACGCCGTGCTCGGTTCCCTGGAGTACAGCGTGAGCGTGCTGAAGGTCCCGCTGATCGTGATCCTCGGTCACGACAGCTGCGGTGCGGTGATGGCCACCATGAACGCCCTCGACAGCGGCGACATGCCCACCGGGTTCCTGCGGGACCTCGTGGAGCGGATCACCCCGTCCGTGCTCACGGCGCGCCGCACCGGTGTCACCGATGTGAACTCGACGGTGATCGAGCACACGAAGCAGACCTCCAAGCGCCTGATCGACAGCTCACGGGTGATCGCCGAGGCCGTGGCGGAGGGCTCGGTGGCCGTGGTGGGCGTGTCCTACCGGCTCGACGAGGGCAAGGCGGTGCTCGTCTCGGGATTTGGTGCACTGTAGATCCCTGGTGCGAGAATTGCGCCATGACTCCGACGACTGCAGCCAGCCCTGATCCCAGCTCCCCCACCGGCGACGCCGGGTACCGCATCGAGCACGACACCATGGGCGAGGTGCGGGTCCCCGTGAACGCCCTGTACCGGGCGCAGACCCAGCGCGCGGTGGAGAACTTCCCCATCTCCGGAACCACGCTGGAGCGCGCGCACATCGAGGCCCTGGCACGGATCAAGAAGGCCGCGGCCACGGCGAACGCCGAGCTGGGCGTGCTCGACGACGAGCGGGCCCGCGCCATCGAGGCCGCCGCGGAGGACGTGGCCTCGGGCCGGTACGACGGCGACTTCCCGGTGGACATCTACCAGACCGGCTCCGGGACCTCCTCGAACATGAACGCCAACGAGGTGATCGCCACCCTGGCGAGCCGCGCCCTGGAGAGCGCCGGCAGCAGCACCACGGTGCACCCGAACGACCACGTGAACGCCTCGCAGTCCTCCAACGACGTCTTCCCCACCTCCGTGCACGTCGCTGCCACGTCCGCGCTGGTGAAGGACCTCGTGCCCGCCCTGACGCATCTCGCCGAGGCCCTGGAGCGCAAGGCGACGGAATTCGCCACGGTGGTGAAGTCCGGGCGCACCCACCTCATGGACGCGACCCCCGTGACCCTCGGCCAGGAGTTCGGCGGGTACGCGGCGCAGGTGCGCTACGGCATCGAGCGGATCCACGCCTCCCTGGCCCGCGTGGCCGAGGTGCCCCTCGGCGGCACGGCCGTGGGCACGGGCATCAACACGCCCGCCGGTTTCTCCGCCCGCGTGATCGAGCTCCTCGCCGAGGACACCGGGCTGCCGCTCACGGAGGCCCGCGACCACTTCGAGGCCCAGGCCAACCGGGATTCCCTCGTGGAGATCTCCGGCATGCTGCGCACCATCGCGGTGTCCCTGACCAAGATCCACAACGACCTGCGCTGGCTCGGCTCCGGCCCCAACACGGGTCTCGGCGAGATCGCCCTGCCGGACCTGCAGCCCGGGTCGTCGATCATGCCCGGGAAGGTGAACCCGGTGATCGCCGAGGCCGTCATCATGGTCTGCGCGCAGGTGGTGGGCAACGACGCCACCGTGGCGTGGTCCGGGACCAACGGTGCGTTCGAGCTCAACGTGGGCATCCCCGTCATCGCGCGCAACGTCCTCGAGTCCATCCGGCTCCTCAGCAACTCCACCCGGGTGTCCGCGGACCGCATGGTCGACGGCATCACCGCCAACGTGGAGCGTGCCCGCTTCCTCGCCGAGGCCTCCCCCTCGATCGTGACGCCGCTCAACAAGTACATCGGCTACGAGAACGCCGCGAAGATCGCGAAGAAGGCCGTGGCCGAGGGCCTCACGGTGCGCGAGGCCGTCGTCGCCCTCGGGTTCGTGGAGCGCGGCGAGCTCACCGAGGAGCAGCTGGACTCGGCCCTCGACGTCCTGTCGATGACCCGGCCGCCGCAGGCCTGATCCTCCCCGGCGCTGCCCCGTGAGGCAGCGCCACCGGCTCCGGGAGGGACGCACCCGCACAGGGTGCGTCCCTCCCGTGCGTCCGGATCCGGCGCCCCATCACACTATTTGCACTGTTACATTAGAAGTGCAAATATGTACTCCGTGATCGATAGTGCACCTTCCGACGACGTCGGCCTGCGGGAGCGCAAGCGCCGGCAGACCAGGTCCGCGCTGATCTCCGGCGCCCGGGCCCTGACCCTGGAGCACGGTCTCGCCGGGTTCACCGTCGAGCAGCTGTGCGACGACGTCGGGGTCTCCCGCAGGACCTTCTTCAACTACTTCCCGTCCAAGGAGGACGCCGTCCTCGGCCTCTCCGTCGACGGACCGCCGGAGGAGCTCCTGCAGCGGTTCGTGGAGTCCGGCGGCGGGGAGCACCCCGTCCCGCTCCTTGAGGCCCTGCTCGAACTCGCCGTCGTCCATGCCGACAGGATGGGTATCACCCGCGAGGACTACGAGGCGATGTCCGCCGTCCTGCAGCGGGAACCGCAGCTGATCGGACGCATGTTCGCGGCCGCGGAGCCCACGTCCCGGCTCCTCACCGAGCTCATCGCCGCCCGGGAGCACCTGCCCGCGGACCACCCGACGCCGCGCGTCACCACGTTCGTGATCGGGGGCCTCTCCCGGCGCTCCCTCGACGAGTTCTTCGCCGAGGGCAACACGCTCACCTACCCGCAGCTCCTCCACCGCAACATGGAGGCGCTGCGGTACCTCTTCCCCGCACCCACCGGGACCACCGGACCCACCCCACCCATCCCGCAGAACCAGGACCCCGCATGAGCACCAAGACAGCGCCGGACGGCCCGCTCCTCCTGACGCAGAAACGCATCTGGATCATCTTCTCGGCGCTGATCGCCGGGATGCTGCTCTCCAGCCTCGACCAGACCATCGTCTCCACCGCCATGCCCACCATCGTGGGTCAGCTCGGCGGGGTGGAGCACCAGACGTGGATCACCACCGCGTACCTGCTGGCCACCACCATCGTGATGCCCATCTACGGCAAGTTCGGCGACGTCCTCGGCCGCCGCAACCTGTTCCTCTTCGCCATCGCGCTCTTCACGCTCGCCTCGGTGGGGTGCGCCTTCGCCACCGACTTCTGGGCCTTCGTGATCTTCCGGGCCATCCAGGGCCTCGGCGGCGGCGGTCTCATGATCCTGTCCCAGGCGATCATCGCGGACATCGTCCCGGCCAACGAACGCGGCAAGTACATGGGCCCGCTCGGCGGCATCTTCGGCCTGAGCGCCATCGCCGGGCCCCTGCTCGGCGGGTACTTCGTGGACCACCACACCTGGAACTGGGCCTTCTACATCAACATCCCCATCGGCATCGCGGCCTTCGCCGTGGCCTGGTTCACCCTGCGCCTGCCGTCCAAGAAGGCCACCGAGCGCCTCGACATCCCCGGGGTGGTGCTGCTCTCCCTCGCCACCACGTGCCTGATCTTCTTCACCGACTTCGGCGGGGACTCCACCCACGGCTGGGCCTCCCCGCTCACCTGGATGTTCGGTGCCGGGATGCTGCTCGCCGTGGCCTCGTTCGTGCTCGTGGAGCGCCGCGCCGCGGACCCGATCATCCCGCTGGAGCTCTTCCGCAACCGGATCTTCGTGAACAGCACCGGCATCGGGTTCACGCTGGGGCTCGGGATGTTCGCAGCCCTGGCCTTCATGCCCACCTTCCTGCAGATGGCCTCGGGCACCTCGGCCGCCGTGTCCGGGCTGCTCCTGGTCCCCATGGTGGTGGGGCTCATGGGCACCTCCATCTACGCCGGGCTGGCCATCTCGCGGACCGGCCGCTACCGGAAGTACCCGATCATCGGCGTGTCCCTCACCCTCGGAACACTGCTCTGGATGTCCACCCTGACCGCGACCACCCCGATCTGGGTGATCTGCGTGATGCTGTTCTTCTTCGGGGCGGGCCTCGGGCTCATCATGCAGGTGATCGTCCTCGTGGTGCAGAACTCCGTTCCCTCCACCATGGTGGGGGTGGCCACCAGCACCAACAACTACTTCCGCGAGGTGGGTGCCTCCCTCGGCGTCGCCGTGTTCGGCGCCCTCTTCACCAGCCGGCTCTCGGAGCGGCTCACCGCCACGTTCTCGTCCTTCGGTGCCAGCGCCGAGGACGCCGGGCAGGCCACCTCCACCATCGACCCGGCGGCGCTCAACGCCCTGCCCGATCAGGTGCGCGAAGCCGTGGTGGCCGACTACGCGGACTCCCTCGCCCCGGTGTTCCTCTACCTCGTGCCCTTCCTGGTGATCGCCCTGGTCCTCGCCGTGCTGCTGCGGGAGATCCCGCTGTCCGCGTCCTCCGGCATGGTGGCCCGCGGGGAGGCGATCGGCGGCGAGGAGGCGCTCCGGCTCGAACGCGGGCGCGCGGGGCGTCCCGCCGGCGCCACGTCCGCCGGGGTCGGGGAGACCGCGGGGGACGGGGAGGACGGCCCGTCGCCCTCCGCGGAGGCCGACGCCGGGAACCGCACCGGCCACTGACCCGCCCATGCCGTGACGAGGGAGGGCCCGGACGGTTCGAGGACTGGGCGGGCCCTCCGTCGTCGCGGTGCTCGCGTGCGGTGGGTCAGTGCGAGCGGGGCGGGCGCCGACCGCCCATCGGACGAACCGGGTGACGCCGTCGAACCCGCCCGCCCCGAGCACGAGGGCCCGGGGCCGCGGGGTGAGCTCGGGGAGGTCGTCGAGCGGGAACCAGCGCACGTCGAGGGACTCGTCGTCGTTCACGCGTGCCGTGCCGCTGACGAACCTGCAGCGGAAGTCGAGGTTGAGGAACGTGCAGACATCCCCGTTGGGGAAGGTGATGGGGCCCACGACGCCGGTGTCCAGCAGCACCTCCACCTCCGCCACCACGCCGGTCTCCTCCTCGATCTCCCGCTTCAGGGCCACCGCGGGTTCCTCGCCGGGCTCCACCATGCCGGTGATGATGGTCCAGTGGCCGTTGTCCGCACGCCGTCCGAGGAGCACCCGGCCGTCGTCGTCGAACACCACGCCGCCCACGCCGGGGAGCCACAGCGGGTCATGGCCGATCTTCTGCCGCAGGGCGACGACGAACTCGGGGGTAGGCACGGGTTTCAGCGTAGTACAGCGAGCGCCAGGGCCGCCCCGAGGATCAGGAACGGCCCGAACGCCACGGCGGACCCGAGACCGGCCCTGCCCGTGAGCACGAGCCCGAGGCTCCAGAGACCGCCCAGCAGGATCGCGAAGCACGGCCCCCACCACAACTCCTGCCACCCCGCGAAGCCGAGGTAGAGCCCCAGCAGGCCCGCCAGCTTGACGTCGCCGAACCCGAGGCCGCGCCGGTCGAGAAGATGCAGCAGCTCGAAGCCGACCCAGAGCACCGCGCAGCCCACCAGCATGCCGAGGATCCGGTGCCACTGCCCGGCGAGCGCGGCGGCCGCCCCGAGCAGCACGGCGACCCAGGGGTAGGAGGGCAGGACGATCCGGTTCGGCAGCCGGTGCGTCCGCGCATCGATCACGCTCAGCAGCGCCCCCACCCCGACGAACCCCGCGAGCGCGACGGTGAGGAGGAACCCCGCGACAGGGACCTCGATCCAGTAGGAGGTCAGGACCGTGAGCACGCCCCCACGCTACGCGACGCCCGCGGACGGTGAGGAGGCCCGTGGCTAGACTGTGGAGATGTCGGCCCAGCGAAGCCCCCTTCCCGCGGAGACGTTCCGCTCCCTGGCGCGCTCCTCCCCCTGGCGCTGGGAGAGTCTGCGCTTCGCCATCTCCTGGCGTGGCACCGCAGGGGGTGGGGCCCGGCCCGCCCAGCCGCTGCTGGCGTGGCTCCGCAGACCCGCAGCACTGCGGGTGGAGGACGCGGACGGCACCCTGCTCCACTGCTCCACGGGGAACGAGGGCTCGCGCGACGCGCTCTACGTGAGCTCCACCCGGAAGTCCTGGCTCGTGGCCCCCCGGCTCGTGACCCCCGTGTACGACGACGCCGGGCTGGTGCGGCGCAGACCCGAGGCGGCCTACGGCGAGGCGGTGTTCGGCGACCCCCGCTGGTCCTCCGTGCTGGACCCCGTGGAACTGGCCGGGAACGCCCCGGTGGCCATGGAGTTCCCGGGGGCCAACCGGGTGGAGCTCTCCGACCTCGCGGAGGAGCGGTTCGCCGGGCGGCCGGTCCTCGCGGCGACCGTGGTCCCCAACCACACCTACCTCCCCACCGCCGCGGGCCACCCCCTGGTGGGCCCCGGGCACACCCGCGTCCTGGTGGACACGGGGACCGGGATCTGCGTGTCCACGACCGCACTGGACGGAGCGCACCCGGGGGCCGGCCACGAGCTGCGGATCCTCGCCGTGGACGAGTACCTGACGGACGACCACTTCCAGGCGGCTCCGCCCGAGCTCAGTGACGTCAGCGTCCACGTCCCCTGGATCGTGGGCTGAGCGGATCCGGGGGACACGGGCACTCGGTCAGATCTCCGCGCCCTCCAGCAGGTCCGTGACCAGGGCCGCGATCGGCGAGCGCTCGGACCGCGTCAGCGTGACGTGACCGAACAGGGGGTGTCCCTTCAGGGTCTCCACCACCGCGGCGATGCCGTCGTGCCGGCCCACCCGCAGGTTGTCGCGCTGGGCGACGTCGTGGGTGAGGACGATCTTGGAGTTCTGCCCGATCCGGCTCATGACGGTGAGGAGCACGTTCTTCTCGAGCGACTGCGCCTCGTCCACGATCACGTAGGAGTCGTGCAGGCTCCGCCCGCGGATGTGCGTGAGGGGCAGCACCTCGAGCATGCCCCGATCCATCACCTCCTCCACCACCTCCTGCGACACGAGGGCACCGAGGGTGTCGAAGACGGCCTGCGCCCACGGGTTCATCTTCTCGCTCTCGCTCCCGGGCAGGTAGCCGAGCTCCTGCCCGCCGACGGCGTAGAGGGGGCGGAACACCACCACCTTGCGGTGCTCGCGCCGCTCCAGGACGGCCTCGAGACCGGCGCAGAGCGCGAGCGCCGACTTGCCCGTGCCCGCCCGTCCGCCGAGGGAGACGATGCCCACCTCGGGGTCGAGGAGGAGATCGATCGCGAGGCGCTGCTCCGCCGAGCGGCCGTGCAGCCCGAAGACGTCGCGGTCACCGCGCACCAGCCGGATCTGCTTGTCCGCACCCACCCGCCCGAGCGCGGAGCCGCGCGGCGAGAGCATGATCACCCCGGTGTTCACCGGCTGCTCCGCGCCCTCGGCGGAGAACACGCTCCCGGCGTCGTACAGGCCGTTGACCTCCTCGGCGGTGGCGTCCAGTTCCACGACGCCGGTCCACCCCGAGTCCTTGACGAACTCGTTCCGGTACTCGTCGGCCTGCAACCCCATGGCGGAGGCCTTGACCCGCAGGGGCAGGTCCTTGGACACCACGGTGACGTCGCGCCCCTCCACGGCCAGGTTCTTCGCGACCGCGAGGATCCTCGAATCGTTGTCCCCGCTCCGGAAGGCGATCGGGAGCACCTCGGGCGAGACGTGGTTGAGCTCCACGCGCAGCCTCCCTCCCCCGTCACCGAGGGGTACCGGGGTGTCGAGCCCGCCGTGCTGCACGCGCAGGTCGTCCAGCAGCCGGAGGGCCTTCCGTGCGAAGTACCCGAGCTCGGGGTCATGGCGTTTGCCCTCGAGCTCGGAGATCACGATCACGGGGAGGATCACCTCGTGCTCCGCGAAGCGCAGGATCGCACGCGGGTCGGACAGCAGCACCGAGGTGTCGATCACGTAGCTGCGCGCGGTGAGCACCGCGGTGTCGTCGGTGTCGTCGGTGTGCCGGGGGGAGCTGGTGTCAGCCACGGGGAACTCCGTTCCGGGGTGGATCCACCCCGAAGTGGTAGGGACGTCGGGAGTGCTGTCCGGCCCGGAGGCCGGGCGGCCTCCCCGATCCCCGCGCGATGCCGGTGAAGCATCCTCGGTGTCATCAGCGGCCTTCCGTCGGCGGGTCTGGACTGCCGCCGATGGCTAGACCCTACTCCGTGCGCACCCCGAGCCGCAGGTGGACAGGCCGGTGCGGGACATGAAGCGCGGACGCACGCTCAGGAACCGAAGCGGCGTTGACGGCGCCCGAAGTCCCGGAGCGCGCGGAGGAAGTCCACGCGACGGAAGTCCGGCCACAAGGCCTCGCAGAAGTAGAACTCGCTGTAGGCGCTCTGCCACATGAGGAAGCCGGACAACCGCTGCTCCCCCGAGGTACGGATCACCAGGTCGGGGTCCTGCTGCCCCCGCGTGTAGAGGAAGGAGGAGATGTGCTGGTCGGTCAGTTCCCCGGCGAGGGACTCGAGCGACTTGCCCTGGTGGGCGGCGCCGAGCAGCAGCTCCTTGACGGCGCCCACGATCCCGCGCCGCCCGCCGTACCCCACGGCCACGTTCACGTGCAGACCGTCGATGCCCTGGGTGGAGGACGCCAGACCCACCAGTTTGGCGCCGAGGTCCGCCGGGAGCAGATCGAGCGCCCCCACGGGCTGCACCCGCACGCGGTTGCTCCCGCCGAGGCGGTCGACGGTGTCGGCGATGATGCCGAGCAGCTGGTCGATCTCCTCCTGGGGGCGGCCCATGTTGTCCGTGGAGAGCATGTAGAGCGTCACCACCTTCACCCCGAGCTCCTCGCACCAGCCCAGGAACTCGTGGATCTTGTCGGCACCGGCCCGGTGCCCGTGGCTCGTGGGCGCCCCGGCGAGGCGGGCCCAGCGACGATTGCCGTCCACCATGACACCGATGTGGTGCGGGATCCGCTCAGGGACGAGATTCCGCTGCAGCCTGCGCTCGTAGAAGCTGTAGCCGAGATCGGGGAACGTCCACGTCACGCTTGACCACCCTCCCTGGTCCGGATCCGGCACCTGCCGGAGGAATACGATCCGGCAAGCGCCCGCGCCCCGGCTATGTTCATACCGTACCGGCACCCCCGGGCAAAGCACCGACGCAGCCACGGCAGGACCCGCCAGCCCGGCAGCGGCACCGTGGGGAGCCTGCGTGGTGGGCTAGAATCCGGACATGATCTCGCGCTCCTCGGGCCCGTCAGCAGGTTCCTCGACCCCCCCGGACCGGCAGGGATCGAGGTTCGAGGACGCCGTGGACACGGTGGCCGGGCCGCTGGCGGACGCCCTGGCGGCGAAACCGCTCTGGCGGGGATGGATCCACGCCGTCGCCACCCCCTTCGCCGTCGCCGCGGGCATCGTGCTCGTGGCACTGGCCCCCACCACCGGGCTGAAGATCGCCTCCGCGGTCTACGCACTGACCGGGATCCTGCTGTTCGGTGTGAGTGCGGTCTACCACCGGGGGAACTGGGGCCCGGGCGCCAGGGCCGTCCTGAAGCGCGTGGACCACACGAACATCATGCTGGTGATCGCCGGTTCCTACACGCCCCTGGCCTGGGCCCTGCTGGAGAGGGACAAGGCGGTCACGCTGCTCTGGGTGATCTGGGGCGGAGCGGTGGCCGGCGTCCTGTTCCGGAACCTGTGGGTCGATGCCCCCCGATGGCTCTACGTGCCCATCTACGTGGCGCTCGGTCTCGGGGCCCTGTTCTACCTGCCCGACTTCTTCCGGGCCAGCATCGCCGCCGCGGTGCTGATCTGCGCCGGCGGCGCCCTCTACATCGCCGGGGCCGTGTTCTACGGCATCAAGCGGCCGAACTTCTCGCTCCGCGTCTTCGGTTTCCACGAACTGTTCCACGCGTTCACCGTGGCCGCGTTTGCCGCGCACTTCATCGCGATCATGCTCGGCGTGCTGAACCCCCTGCACGCCTGCCCCGCCGGCCGGCCGGTCCGCCCGCCTCAGCGGTTGCCGCACCCGCCTCAGCGGTTGTCCGGGCCGTGCTTCCCGCCCCGGGGCGGGTGGACCGTGGAGGTCGGATCGTCCGGCCGACGGTACCCGGCGGTGCCGCCGTCCGGCCCCTGCCGGATACCGGGGCCCGGACCGGGGGAGCCGTCCGCCCGCCGGCGCTGCAGGCGATTCTGCTCCGCCTCCGCGGTGTACCGCGCCCGCCGTCCCCGCTTGACCATGTCGCGGATGAGGAGGATCACCGCCACCACCACGAGCAGCGTGGCCAGGAAGCCGACGAGGCCCGGTGTCACCGATGCCGGATCGAGGCCGGGCCGCAGGGTTGGATCGTCCGACGGCGCGGTCTGTGCGGCGAGGTGGGGCAGGGGGAACACGCGGGTACCACTTTCGGAGATCACATTTCGAAGACCACAGCGGGCCGGATGTCCCGTCACCCGCAATTCTACGCGGCGCAGAACATGCGCCGGGACCTAGGTCCCGGGCGTCAGACCGGCGAAGAAGTCGTTCTCCGGCAGCGTCGTGTCCACGCGGGAGGTGATCAGCGAGTAGTCCTCCCAGGGCCACACCTCCTGCTGGAGCTCGAGGGAGACGGCGAAGAAGAAGCCCTCCGGGTCCACCTGCGTGCGGTGGGCCTTCAGTGCCCGCTCACGGTGGCCGAAGTAGGCGGAGCACTCGATCTGCGTGGTGGTGGGGTGCAGCGGTGCCGGTGGCTGGTTGCCCTCCGCGTCCGCCTCCAACCACTGGGCGAGCCGCTCCGCGTAGGGCGACTCCAGGCCGGCCTCCTCGAGCGCCGTGTGCAGTGCCCGGAAGCGCTCCGGGTTGAACGCGCGGTCGTAGTAGAGCTTGGACACGCTCCAGGCCTCGCCGGTGCCCGGGTACCTGTCCGGGTCCCCGGCCGCCTCGAAGGCCTCCACGGTGACGCGGTGGGACATGATGTGGTCGGGGTGCGGGTAGCCACCCTTCTCGTCGTAGCTGATGATCACGTGCGGGCGGAACTCGCGCACGAGCCTCACGAGGGGCACCGAGGCCCGTTCGAGGGGCTGGACGGCGAAGCAGTCGGACGGCAGGTCCGGCAGGGGATCGCCCTCGGGCAGCCCCGAATCGGTGAAACCGAGCCACCGGTGCCGGATACCGAGCTGTTCGGCAGCGCGCGCCATCTCGAGGCGGCGGAGTCCGGTCAGGTCCCGCTTGGCGTGGGGGTCCTCGTTCATCGCCGCGTTGAGGATGTCGCCGCGCTCACCACCCGTGCACGTGGCCACCATGACCTCGGCCCCTGCGGCCACGTAGGCGGCCATCATGGCCGCACCCTTGCTGGACTCGTCGTCGGGGTGGGCGTGGACCGCGAGGAGGCGCAAGCCCTTCCGCGACACGCTGGATGGATCCTGGGTTGGCAACACGTGCTCCTGGCTCTGCGGGGGGAAGGATGCGGCTGGGTCGGACCGCCGGGGGCGGACGGTAAAATGGAGCGGTGAGCTCCGCCGATGCACCATCACCAAGAGTAGCCAATCGTTACGGCACCCCAAAGCCGAGGCAACCACGGGGGCGCGTGCGCCTCCTGGTGGTCTCGATGCTCCTGGCCGCGATCGCCGCCGTCGCCGTGGTCGCGCTGACCACGGGGAGCCCGCGCGTCACCTACAAGGACGTCGGGTTCGCCGTCGGGGAGAACGGCAGGGCCGGCGTGGACTTCGAGGTCACCAAGGACGCCCGGGACACCGCGCAGTGCGCGGTGCAGGCCCTGAGCGAGAACTTCGCCGTGGTGGGCTGGAGCGTGGTCACGATCGGACCCACGGGCCCCGAGGACGGGCCCGACGGCGGGCGCACCACGGCGCACCGCACGGACCTCCGCACCGACTCCCCCGCGGTCTCCGGCGGGGTGGAGTCCTGCTGGATTCTCGAGGAGGCCCCGCAGCAGGCCTGATCCCCCGGGGCCTGCTCCACCGGATCTCCTTGGGTTAACACCGCGATCCCCCTAGGATGGACGGATACGTATCGCCCCGCTTCACCGGCGTACCGGGCAACCGGTCCCACGAGGCGGGGTGTTTGCTTGCCGGAGCAGGTGATGTCCGCCGTCCTCGGTCGAGCGACCATGCGCCCCACCCTGACGGTGCGGGCCGTACCTAAGGAGTTATCCCGTGTCCACTAACAGCGCCCCTGTCGCCTGGCTCACGCAGGAGTCCTACGACCGCCTCAAGGCCGAGCTCGACCACCTCTCCGGTGCCGGCCGCGCGGAGATCGTCGCCCGGATCGAACAGGCCCGTTCCGAGGGTGACCTGAAGGAGAACGGCGGGTACCACGCCGCCAAGGAGGAGCAGGGCAAGGCGGAGGCACGTATCCGCCAGCTCACCGCCCTGCTCGAGAGCGCCCACGTGGGCGAGGCCCCGGCGGACAACGGCGTGGTGGAGCCGGGCATGATGGTCTCCGCGAAGATCGCCGGCGACGTCGAGAACTTCCTCCTGGGCAGCCGGGAGGTGGCCGGCGACACCGACATCGACGTCTACAGCGAGAAGTCCCCGCTGGGAGCCGCGATCCAGGGCAAGAAGGCCGGTGACGCCGTCACCTACACCGCACCCAACGGCAAGCAGATCGCGGTCGAGATCATCTCGGCCACCCCGTACGTGGGCTAGGCACCGAGCCCGAAGCGGTCCGTCCCCGGTGCGGGGGCGGACCGTCTCCGTCTGAGCAGAAAGGCGGCGAGGAGGCCGCCGAGGGCCCCGAAGAAGTGCGCCTGCCACGAGATGTTCGAACCCATCACCGGCAGCACCCCCCAGAGGATGGACCCGTAGGCGGCGAACAGGATCACCGCGAGCAGGATCTGCAGCCAGTTCCGGTTGTAGAAGCCGCGGACGGTCAGGTAGGTGAACAGGCCGAACACCACCCCGGACGCCCCGATGGTGAGTCCTCCGCCGAAGACCCAGGTCCCGAGACCCGAGACCGACCAGCTGAGGCCGATCGCCACCGCGAAACGCCGGGCCCCCTCGAGGAAGGCGACGAAGCCGAGCACCAGCAGCGGCAGGCTGTTGCTGGCGAGATGCCCGATGCCCGAGTGCAGGAGCGGCGCGAAGAGCACGCCGTCGAGCCCGGAGAGCTGCCGCGGGGCTATCCCCAGGTTCCGCACCAGGCTGTTGCCCAGCAGCGAGTTGAGCAGGAAGACCGCCCACATCACCACCACGAGGCCTCCGACGGTGATGAGACCGGTCTGCGCCCTTCTCGCCAGAGGTGCCATGATCAGCCCGGGACCACCATGGGCTGGAAGCCCTCGGCGCGCAGGTTGCTCAGCACCTGTTCGCAGTGCTCGTCGCCCTTGGTCTCCATGTTGATGGTGATCGCCACGTCCCCCATGCTGATGGAACCACCCACCCTGGTGTGGTCGACCCCCGTCACGTTCGCGTCCGATTCCGCGATGATCCGCGAGATGGTGGCCAGCGAGCCCGGGCGGTCATCGAGGAGCATGCGCACCACGAGGTACCTGCCGGCCGCCGCGAGACCGCGCTGGATGACCTTCAGCATGAGCATCGGGTCGATGTTGCCGCCCGAGAGGACCACCACCGTGTTGCCGGGATCGACGCCGTCCTCCGTGAGCTTCCCGTCCAGCAGGGCCGCGACGCCCACGGCACCGGCCGGCTCCACCACCATCTTGGAGCGCTCCAGGAGGAAGATCAGCGCGCGGGCGAGGGAGTCCTCGCTGACGGTGACGACGTCGTCCACCAGTTCCCGGATGATCGAGAACGGGAGCTGGCCGGGGCGTCCGACGGCGATGCCGTCCGCGATGGTGGACACCCGGGTCAGCGGGACGAGGGCGTCCGCCGCGAGGGACGGCGGGTAGGCTGCGGCGTTCTCCGCCTGGACGCCGATGATGCGGATGTCCCGGCCGAGTTCCGCGGCCCGGGCCTTCACGGCCACGGCCACGCCGGCCAGGAGGCCGCCACCACCGACCCCCATGAGGATGGTGTCGACGTCGGGCACCTGCTCCAGGATCTCCAGGCCGAGGGTGCCCTGCCCGGCCACCACGTCCACGTCGTCGAAGGGGTGCACGAAGACCGCGCCGGTCTCGTCGGCGTACCTGCGCGCCTCGGCGAGCGCCTCGTCCACGTTGGTGCCGTGCAGCACCACCTCCGCCCCGTGCCCGCGGGTGGCCGCCAGCTTGGGCAGGGCCACACCGAGCGGCATGTAGCTGCGCGCGGAGATCCCGCGGCCCGCCGCGGCCACCGCGACACCCTGGGCGTGGTTGCCGGCCGGGGCGGCCACCACGCCGCGGGGACGCTCCTCCGCGGTGAGCTTGGACATGCGGTTGTACGCACCACGGACCTTGAAGGAACCCGCACGCTGGAGGTTCTCGCACTTGAAGGACACCGGTGAGCCGGTGAGCCGGGCCAGGGCGCGCGACTGCTCGATCGGGGTGCGGGCGATCACTCCCTCGAGCGTACGGTGCGCAGCCTGGACGTCGGCCAGGGTGACGGGGAGCGCAGCATCGGGGGCGAGGTCCAGCACGGTGGTGCGGGGTGTGGTGAGGGTCTGCTCGGTCATGGGAGGTCTCTTCCTGGAGGGCTGACACCGCCTCGGGCGGTGGGGATGTCAGGGGTGCTGGCCGACGAACGCCTCAGGTTCCGTACCCTGGGGTCGTCGGCCTGCTAATGCCCGGTCCAGGATCCCGCAGCCGGCGGCCCTCCGCGGGCGTGCCGGCATGCGCCGACCCCCGCGGGGCCGGGCCGTGCGGCAGTGCCCGTACGGCTTCCGCTCCCCGGAGAGACTCCATGGTCCAATCCTCCCACAGGAGGCCCCGGCGCCGGCTACCCGAGTGAGGGCAGGATGCCCCAGCGGGCGGAGAACGTCTCGCCGGGTGCGAGCCGGCGCAGCCCCTCCCCCGTGTTGAACGCGTTGGCGGGAGCCGTCATGGGCTCCACCGCCACGGCCCTGCTGACTCCGGGGTAGATGGTGCTGATGTACACGTGCACGTACTCGAAGGCGGGATCGGCCCACAGGGTCACGGTGCGGCCGTCCGGGGCTGCGAGGACGTGCTCGTGGCGCTCGGAGCCGGAGGGCAGACCGGTGAACGGGGAGTCGAACTCGATGTCCCCGATCCGCCGACCCGCGCGCAGATCCCGCTGCCCGGAGACCGCCACCTTGGCCGTGGGGATCGACCTCTCGTCCGTATCGAAGACCTCGTCCGCGAGGACCGTGAGCACGAGGTCCTCGGTGGGGACGTCGGAGATCTTCAGGTACGGGTGCGCGCCGAGCGCGAAGGGTGCCGCGGTGGCGGAGAGATTGGTGAGCTCCTGCGTGACCGTGAGCTGCTCCTGAGTGAGGTGGTACGTGGCGCGGTGCACGAGGTGGAACGGGTACCCGTGCTGCGGGAAGATCTCACCCTCGAGGACCACCTCGGCGTCCCCCACGTGCACCGGGCGGTACCCGGTGTTGCGCAGCAGTCCGTGGCTCGCGTTCCCCAGGGAGGGCTCGGTGATGTCCAGGCGCTGCTCCTCGCCCTCCAGCGTCCACCGTCCGTCGGCGATGCGGTTGGGCCAGGGGGCCGGCAGGATCTCGGCCCCGCCCGCGGGGATGGAATCGTCCCCCCAGGCCCCCGCCACCGCCCCCCCCCCCTGCTCGTACGGGCGCGGCGGGGGGGCGGACTGGCCCCCCCCCCGGGGGAGGCCCCCGCCGTGAGGACGTAGTTCGTACCACTGGGGGGGCGGCTCGAGGGTGTCATGCTGCGATGCTATCCCCCGCATCCGCCGCTGACCGGGTACCGGATCCCCGGGATCTGCCCTATGGTAGTTTTTGTTCGTTTCGGTTCGGAAGCGTACGAAGAGGTTGTACCACGTGGAGGAGGGGATCGTGCTCGCAGCCGAGCGTCATGCCGCGATCCTCCGGGAGCTCGCCGTCCGCTCCGCGGTCCGGGTCACCGCCCTGGCCCGCACCCTCGGCGTCTCGGAGATGACGGTACGCCGTGACATCGACGCGCTCGAGGCCCGCGGCGCACTCCTGCGGGTGCACGGCGGGGCGGTCCCGGTGGGCAGCCCGAGCGCGGAGGAGCCGGGGTTCGACGTCAACCGGACCCGTGCCGGAGCGGCCAAGCGGGCCATCGCGGCGGCTGCGGTCACCCTGCTGGCACCCGGCATGACGGTCTCGGTCACGGGTGGCACCACCACCTACGCCCTGGCCCCGCTGCTGTCGCGGCTCCGGGGCCTGACGGTGATCCCCAACTCGCTGCCCCTCGCGGACGAACTGCACCGGCTCGGCGCCGGCGCACCGGCCGGTACCGCACCGCAGGTGCTGCTCTCGGGGGGCAGCCTGACGCCGTCCAAGGCCCTCGTGGGCCCGCTCGCCACCGCCACCGTCTCCTCGCTGCACGCCGACGTCTGCTTCATGGGCGCCCACGGCGTGGACCTCGCGGCAGGGATCACCACCCCGAACCCCGCCGAGGCGGGCACCAACCGGGCGTTCGCCGGCACGTGCGCCACCCACGCCGTGCTCGCCGACGCCGGCAAGCTCGGCGTGGTGGGCCTGGCGAGGGTGGTCGCCCTCGAAGGCGTGTCCGTCCTGGTCACCGACCACCCGCCCGACGCCGGGTACGCCGCGCGTACCCGCATCCTGCCCGCCACCGAACCGCACCCCTCCCCGGAAGACTCCCCATGACCCACATCACCCCTACGCACCTGGCCGACGGGCGCGACCTGATCTACTTCGACACCGACGAGGCCGCCGCCGCACGCCACCGCGACCCGGAGCTCACCCGCGACACCCGCGAGCTGCCGCCCCGCGGACCGGCCGGGACCGCCCGCTACGACGCCTTGACGGGTGAGTGGATCGCCGTCGCCGCCCACCGGCAGAGCCGCACGCATCTGCCCCCGGCGGACCAGTGCCCCCTGTGCCCCACCACCGCCACGAACCTCTCGGAGGTCCCCGCCGCCGACTACGAGGTGGTGGTCTTCGAGAACCGCTTCTCCTCCTTCGGCCCTGACCTCGGCCTCCTCCCGGCCGACCCGGCCTGGGGCACGACGACGACGGCCTACGGGCGTTGCGAGGTGGTGGCCTTCGACTCCGCGCACGAGGGTTCCTTCGGCTCGCTCGGGTTCCGGCGGGCACGCACGGTCATGGACGCGTGGGCGCAGCGCACCGAAGCCCTCTCCGCACTCCCGGGGATCAAGCAGGTCTTCTGCTTCGAGAACCGCGGTGCGGACATCGGCGTCACGCTGCTGCACCCCCACGGGCAGATCTACGCCTACCCCTTCGTCCCGCCCCGGGCAGCCGCGCTCGCGCAGCGCGCGGCCGCGTTCTTCGAGGCCTCCGGCGGGCGGCGGACGCTCCTGGGCTCGGCCCTGGCGTCCGAACGGTCCGCCGGTGAGCGGATGGTCGTGGAGGGAGAGCTCGTCAGCGCCTTCGTGCCGTTCGCCGCCCGCTGGCCGCTCGAGGTCCACGTGGTCCCCCACCGGCAGGTCGCGGACATCGCCGGGCTCACCGGGGCGGAGCGCGACGAGTTCACCGAGGTGTACCTCGACGTGCTCGGCAGGCTCGCCGCCCTGTACCCCACCCCCCCCCCGCACATCGCGGCGTGGCAGCAGGCGCCGATCGCCGACGCCCTGCGGCCCGCGCGCTACCTGCACCTGCAGGTGACCTCCCCGCGCCGGGCTGCCGACAAACTGAAGTTCCTGGCCGGTTCCGAGGCGGCCATGGGTGCGTTCATCAACGACACCACCCCGGAGCAGGTCGCCGACGCCCTCCGCACAGTACGTCCCACCCGAGCACGGAAGGCCTACGCATGAACTCCACACCCCACGACCTGGCGGCACGCTTCACCGAGTTGTTCGGCGGTGAACCGGACGGCCTGTGGTCGGCTCCGGGCCGCGTCAACCTGATCGGCGAGCACACCGACTACAACGACGGCTTCGTGCTGCCGTTCGCCATCACCCATTCCACCGTGGTGGCGGCCGCCGCCCGGGCCGACCGGACGGTCCGGGTGGCCTCCACGTTCGCACCCGAGGAGGCCCCCCTGACCGTGGGCCTCGACGACCTCGAACCCGGCGGCGTCGAGGGGTGGGCGGCCTATCCGCTCGGGGTCCTCTGGGCGCTCGAGCAGTCGGGGTACCGCTGCCCGGGCCTGGACCTGCTCGTCGATTCCTCCGTACCGGTGGGGGCCGGCCTCTCCTCCTCGGCCGCACTCGAGTGCTCGGTGGCCCTCGCCGCCGCCGAGCTCTCGGGTGCCGACGTGTCCCGCAGTGATCTCGCGGCGATCGGGCAGCTCGCCGAGAACCGCATGGTGGGGGCACCCACCGGCATCATGGACCAGTCGGCCTCCCTCCTCGGCGAGGCCGGGCACGCCGTGTTCTTGGACTGCCGGTCGGGGAGCTCACGGCTGGTGCCCTTGGATCTCGAGGCGGACGGCCTGGAACTCCTGGTCATCGACACGAGGGTCTCCCACACGCACTCCACCGGCGGGTACGCGGAGCGTCGACGTTCCTGCGAGCTCGGGGCGGAACTGATGGGCGTCGCCGCGCTCCGGGACCTCTCCGTGAAGGACCTCGCGGAGGCGGCGGGCGTGCTCGACGAGGAGACCTTCCGGCGGGTGCGCCACATCGTCACGGAGAACGCCCGGGTGGAGGACACCGTGGACGTGCTGACGAAGAAGGGCCCGTCGGCGCTCGGCCCCCTGCTGGTGGCCAGCCACGCGTCCATGCGCGACGACTTCGAGATCTCCTGCCCGGAGCTGGACACCGCGGTGAACGCCGCGCTCGATGCCGGAGCCGTCGGGGCCCGGATGACCGGCGGCGGTTTCGGCGGCTCGGCGATCGCCCTCACGAGGTCGGCGGACGCCCCCGCCGTCCGTGCCGCCGTGGAGGGGGCGTTCTCCGCCGCGGGCTTCCACCCACCCGTGGTCTTCAGCGTGCTCCCCGGGGCGGGAGCCGCTCGCATCGCCTAATCTGCCGACGAACAGCAGGAACAGGACAGGAAGAGGAAGAGGGACCCGCAACCGATGGTCGCGGGTCCCTTCCTCGCTGTGATCACCCGCCGCCGGGGCGGGGCGGGTACTAGTCGCTGCCGCGGAGGATCGCGATGAGGCGGAGGATCTCCACGTACAGCCAGATGAGCGTGACCGTGAGGCCGAAGGCCGCGGTCCAGGAGTACTTCTGCGGTGCGCCGGCGCGGACGCCGTCGCTGATCGAGGTGAAGTCCACGATCAGGGAGAAGGCGGCCAGGCCGATGGCCAGGAGACCGATGACGACGCCGAAGGGGATGTCCGTGCCCGGGATGCTCGCACCGCGCAGGCCCCAGGGGTCGTTCGTCACACCGAAGAGCATGAGGCCGAGGTTCACGAGCGAGAACAGCGCGTAGCTGATCATCGCGATCATGAAGAACTTCATGGCCTTGGGCGTCGCGCGCACCTTGCCGCTCTTGAACAGCGCGAGGGTGACGCCGAACACCACGAGGGTACCGAGGACGGCCTGGAGGGCGATCCCGGGGTACAGCGCCTCGAGGAACATGGTCAGCCCGCCGATGAACAGACCCTGCAGCGCCGCGTAGGCGAGGATCAGACCGGGTACCGGCTCGCGCTTGAACGCGTTGACCAGGCCGAGGACCAGGCCACCGATCATCCCGAGCACCATCAGCGGTGCGGCCAGGCCCGGCAGGAGGAACGCGGGGACCGCAGCACCGAGCAGCACCACGCCCAGGCAGAGCACGGTCTTGACGATCACGTCGTCGAACGTCATGCGACCCGTCTGCGACGGGCCCGCGGAGGGCTGGTTGTACATGTGCTCCAGCTGCTGCTGGTCCGCGTAGGTCTGGCCCGCGTACGTCGCCGTACCGAACCCTGCCGTCTGGTTGCCTCGTGTCGCCGAACGGAAGTTCTTCCCGTTGAAGACCGGATTACCGCCTGCTGCCATTGTGCTGGTCCTCCAGAATAGGGGGCTGAGTGGTCTTGCAACCCTACCAATTGCAACGCTTCGCCCGGATTTTCGTTCCCGGGCGCACACTCGGCACCGGTTCCGGATTTCAACCCCGCGGCCACTCGGTAAAACTTTTGTTACCGAATCGCTACTCGAAGTGGTTCGGTTTGCGATGAGCGGAAACATCCCACGAGTAACATGAGCCCCACGTCAGTGACAGCTGTCACATCCCCTGCTCCCGATGGCTCGCCGTCGGGCCTGCCCCCATCGTGGAGGTTCCCACCGTGATCACCCTCTCGACGCCTGCGCGGATCAGGAGGACCCTGCTGCTGGTACTGGGCCTCCTCCTCGCCGTGCTGCTCGGCGCCCCCGCGGCGCAGGCGTCCCCGCACCTGCCCGCACCGCCGCCCCAGCAGAGCCTCCCGGCCGCCGTGCAGGCACAACAGTTCGACTACCGGATCGGCGGTGTGCTCCGCGGGGTGGACGGCCCGATCGCCGACGTCACCGTCACCGCGAGCGGCAACGGGTTCGAGGGCGAGGTGACCTCCGGCCCCAACGGCGCCTGGAGCATCGGCGTCCCCGAGCAGGGCACCTACGAGGTGACCCTCGACGAGGAGACCCTCCCCGAGGGGATCGCACTGGCGGAGGGGCAGGAGAACCCGCGCGAGGTCACCTTCGCGAACACCTCGAGCGCCACCACGCTCTTCCTCTTCGGTGAGGGCATCGTCACCACCCAGGCCTCCTTCCTGGACACCCTGGCCGAGCGGGCGGTGGCCGGTTTCAGCTTCGGCCTGCTCCTGGCCCTCAGCGCCGTAGGGCTCTCCCTGATCTTCGGGACCACCGGGCTCACCAACTTCGCCCACGGCGAGATGGTCACCTTCGGCGCCGTCCTCGCCTTCGCCTTCGCGGGCGCGGGTCTCCCGATCGCCGTCGCGATCGTCCTGGCGGTCGTCGGAGGCGGGCTGCTCGGGTACGCGCAGGACGCCGGTCTCTGGAAGCCGCTGCGCAGGCGCGGCACCGGGCTGGTGCCCATGATGATCGTCAGCATCGGTTTCGCCCTGGCCCTGCGCTACGTGATCCAGTTCTACTTCGGCGGCGCCACGCAGCAGCTGCCCGGGTCGCAGAGCCAGATGATCGACATCGGCTCGGTGTCCATCTCCCGCAACAACCTCACCTCGCTCGCGGTGAGTCTGGTGATCATCCTCCTCGTCGCGTTCCTCCTGCTGCGCACCCGCATCGGCAAGGCCACCCGCGCCGTCGCCGACAACGCCGCGCTCGCCGCGGCCTCGGGGATCGACGTGGACCGCGTGATCCGGATCGTCTGGGTGGTGGGCGGCATGCTCGCCGCGCTCGGCGGGATCCTCTGGGCCTACTACCGCCCGGGGGTGTCCTACAACATGGGGCAGCAGATCCTGCTGCTCATCTTCGCCGGCGTCACACTCGGAGGGCTGGGCACCGTGTTCGGTGCCCTGGTCGGCTCCATCATCGTGGGCCTCTTCGTCGAGATCTCCACGATCTGGCTGGAGGCGGACCTCAAGTACGTGGGAGCGCTGCTGATCTTGATCCTCGTGCTCCTGTTCAGGCCGCAGGGCATCCTGGGCCGCAAAGAGCGCATAGGTTAGGGGCTCGTCATGGACTTCGGAAACATTCTCGTCAACGCTCTCGGTGAGCTGATCAGCCCCACCACGGCAGCGTACGCGCTCGCCGCACTGGGCCTCGCCGTGCACTTCGGGTACGCGGGTCTGCTGAACTTCGGGCAGGCCGGCTTCATGGCCGTGGGCGCCTACGGCTTCGCGATCCCCACACTGAGCTTCAACGCACCGCTCCCCGTGGCCGTGCTCATCGCGGTGCTGTCCTCGGTGGTCTTCGCGATCGTGCTGGGCATCCCCACCCTCCGCCTCCGGGCGGACTACCTGGCCATCGTGACCATCGCCGCCGCGGAGATCATCCGCTACGTGGTCACCACGAACGGGCTCACGAACGTGACCGGTTCGGCCAACGGACTGGCGGCCTTCGAGGGCGGGTTCTTCGGCCTCAACCCCTTCCCCGCACGGACCTACCAGCTGGGCCCGCTCTCCATGAACGAGCGCGACCTGTGGATCCGGATCGTGGGCTGGAGCGTCGTGGTGTTCGCCTGCCTCGTGGTGTGGCTCCTGATGCGCAGCCCCTGGGGCCGCGTGCTCAAGGGCATCCGCGAGGACGAGAACGCGGTGCGCTCGCTCGGGAAGAACGTGTACGCGTACAAGATGCAGGCCCTCGTGATCGGCGGGATCCTCGGTTCGCTCGCGGGCATCATCTTCACGCTGCCGCGCGGTGCGGTGCAGCCCGCCAACTACGCCACGGAGCTGACCTTCTTCCTCTACACGTGCCTGCTCCTCGGGGGCATGGCCACGGTGCTCGGACCCGTGATCGGGGCCATGATCTTCTGGGTGGTGCTCTCCCTCACCCAGGGCATCCTGTACGGGGCGATCGAGGTGGGTGCCATCACCTTCCTGTCCAACGCGCAGGCGGGCCAGCTGCGCTACATCCTGGTGGGTGTGGCCCTGATGCTGCTCATGATCTTCAGGCCGCAGGGCGTCCTGGGTAACAAGAAGGAGTTGGCGTTCGCATGAGCGAGAACACCGTGAACGGCACCGGCACCCCTGCGACGGGCAGCCACGCCGTGGACGCACCGGGCGGCGCCCCGGCGCACGAGTACGACGACGGACCGATCGCCAGCGGGGAGACCGGGCCCGGGTGCAGCAAGCGGGACCCGATCGTGGTCGCCCGGAACGTGACCCGCAGCTTCGGCGGGGTGAACGCCGTGGACGTGGAGCACCTGGAGATCCCGCGCCACCGCATCACGGCGCTGATCGGCCCCAACGGGGCCGGGAAGACCACCCTGTTCAACCTGCTCACCGGCTTCGACGTCCCCAACAGCGGTGAGTGGGAGTTCGACGGCACACCGCTGGCGAAGGTGGCCTCGCACAAGGTGGCCCGCCTCGGCATGGTGCGCACGTTCCAGCTGACCAAGGTCATGGGCAAGCTCACCGTCATGGAGAACATGCGCCTCGGCGCCACGGAACAACCCGGCGAGAGCCTCGCACGTGCGCTCTTCAAGAACATCTGGGGCGGCCGCGAGCGGGAGATCACCGAGCAGGCCGAGGTGCTCCTCGCCAAGTTCAAGCTGGACGCCAAGAAGGACGACTACGCGGCGTCGCTCTCCGGCGGCCAGCGCAAGCTCCTCGAGATGGCGCGCGCCCTCATGGTCCGCCCGCGGCTCGTGATGCTCGACGAGCCCATGGCGGGGGTCAACCCCGCGCTCACGCAGTCGCTCCTGGACCACATCAAGAACCTGAAGTCCGAGGGCATGACCGTCCTGTTCGTGGAGCACGACATGCACATGGTGCGCCACATCGCCGACTGGGTGGTGGTCATGGCCGAGGGCAAGGTGGTGGCCGAGGGTCCGCCGGACGTCGTCATGAAGGACCAGGCGGTGATCGACGCGTACCTGGGTGCGCACCACGACGTCGACCTGGGTGACTCCACGGGGATCGAGCGCCTCGAGGAGGAACTCGCCCAGGACGAGGACTCGGTGGTGGGCACCGCGGACGAGGGCATCCTCGGGCACGGTGTCACCGAGGTCGGCGGCGCGCATGCCGCCGGTTCAACGCGCGAGGACGAGGAGAGGAAGCCATGACCGAGGCAGCATTCGAGGGCGACTCCGTCGTCAAGGTCACCGATCTCGTCGCCGGCTACCTCCCGGGCGTCAACATCCTCAACGGCTGCAGCATCGAGGCCCGCCGGGGCGAGCTGATCGGCATCATCGGGCCCAACGGCGCGGGCAAGTCCACCCTCCTGAAGGCGATGTTCGGGCTGGTCAAGGTCCACTCCGGCACCGTGGTGGTGCGGGGTCAGGACCTCACGGGGCTGAAGGCGAACCGGCTCGTGAGCCGCGGGGTCGGATTCGTGCCGCAGAACAACAACGTCTTCGGCACCCTGACCATCGAGGAGAACCTCCAGATGGGCATGTACCAGCGGCCCAAGGACTTCCGTGAGCGTTTCGACTTCGTCACCGGGCTGTTCCCGGAGCTCGGCAAGCGGCGGGCGCAGCGGGCGGGCTCGCTCTCCGGTGGCGAGCGGCAGATGGTGGCCATGGGTCGGGCCCTGATGATGGATCCGGCCGTGCTGCTCCTCGACGAGCCCTCCGCCGGCCTCTCCCCCGTCAAGCAGGACGAGACGTTCCTGCGCGTCCACGAGATCAACCGGGCGGGGGTCTCGGTGATCATGGTGGAGCAGAACGCGCGCCGCTGCCTGCAGATCTGCGATCGCGCCTACGTGCTGGACCAGGGCAAGGACGCGTACACGGGGACCGGTCGTGAGCTCATGAAGGATCCGAAGGTCATCCAGCTGTACCTCGGCACCCTGGCGGACACCGCCTGAGGCGAACCGGTCCGAGGACCCGGGCGAAGGGACCATGGGTCCTGCACCGTCCCCGGGGCTCGGAGCGGGTCCGGGCGTGGGATGCAAGGGAGGGCGGAACCGCAACCGGCTCCGCCCTCCCTTGCCGTGTACCCGCTAGGTTGGGGGCGGGGGACCGAGGCCTGCAGGGATCTTCGGCCCCGTGGACCCGCACCCGAGGAGAGGAAGCCCGGCCAGTGGCAGGTACGACCAGCACGGTGATCGGCAGGGGCTTCGAGGTGATGTTCAGGGGCATCAAGCGCGTGCGTCCGCATCGTCCGCTCCACCCCCGCGGGTTCCGGCTCGAGGGGACCGTGAGGATCCACGAGCACGGCGCGGGGAGCGGTATCGCCTGGCTCGACCAGCCCGGGGAAGCACCGGTGACGGCGCGCGTCTCCAGGTCCGCGGGCACACCGGACGGCCTGCCCGACGTCGTGGGCCTGGCCCTGCGCTTCCACCACCCGGAGACCGGTCCGGGCCCCTCCACCTCCGACGTCCTGCTGTCCTCCACCGGCTGGACGTTCCCGAGCCGGTTCCTCCTGATCCCGAGGCTCTCCGTCTCGAAGGCCCCGCTGACCACGATGATGCCCTACCGCGGCGGTGCTGGTCCCGTGCTCCTCGGTGCCCGCACCGTGGTTCCCGGGCGGCTGCCCCTCTCGCTGCGCGGGTTCCAGGACGCGCTCGGGGTCACCCCGTGGACGCTGAAGCTGTTCTTCGCCGCTCCCCGCGGCCCGTGGCGGCAGTTCGGGCTCCTCACCCTCCGCCTGGACCCGGAGGGTGAGGAGAGGGAGCTGCGTTTCGACCCGATCCTGCATCCCCTCCCGGGCGCCCGCACCTACGAGTGGGCACGGCAGGTACGTGAACCGTCCTACGCCCTGTCCCGCCGCGAGCCCGGCGACGCCTGAGCAGGTTTGGAGCCTCCTGCACCGGGAAAGCCCCGGACACCCTGTACGGGGCGTCCGGGGCTTTCCCGGTACTCGGTCCTTCGGTGTGCAGTTCTACGGTGTGCAGCCTCGGGCGAGTGCCGGGAGGCTGCACACCGGGAGGAACTTCCTAGAGCTGTCCGACCTCGGAGCGGCTCGGCTGCGGCCGGTTGTCGGCGTCGTACCGGTAGATGCCGATGGCGGCCTCGGTCGGGTCACCGTTCTCGTCGAAGGAGATCGGGCCGGAGATGCCGTCGTAGTCGATGTCCTCGCCGTCGCGCAGCAGGGTGACGCAGCCGGCGAAGTCGTAGCACTTGGTGCCGTCCTTCGACACGCCCTCGAGCTCGGCGGCGATCGCCGTCCCGTCCACGCTTCCGGCTGCCTCGGCGGCCAGGGCGATCAGGGTGACGGCGTCGTAGCTCTCACCGGAGTACGCGTAGCTGGTGAGGTCCGGGTTGACCGTGGCCAGCGCGTCCTGGAACGCGGTGCCCGTGAAGGGGCCGGGGATGGTGCCCTGCGCTCCTTCGAGGGTCCCGGGATCGAAGTCCGCGCTGAAGTCCGAGGTGTTGCCGTCCACCATGAAGAGGGTGCTCGGGTCGATCCCCTTGGCGGTGAGCAGCGGGATGATGCTCTTGGCCTCGTCGAAGCTGATCAGGACGATCGCGTCGGGCTCGGCCGCGGCCACCGCGTCTACCTGGCTGGAGAACTGGGAGTCACCGGTGTTGAACATCTCGTTGGCCACCACCTGGCCACCGGCTGCTTCCACGGTCTCCTGGATGTTGCCCTGGAGACCCGTCCCGTAGGAGTCGTTGAGGGTGATCATGCCCACGGTCTGGGCACCGCACTCCATGATGTAGCTGCCGAGGGTACGGCCCTGGAGGACGTCGGAGGGAGCGGTGCGCCAGTAGAGCCCGTTGTCGTCCCAGTCGGTGAACTCGGGGGACGTGTTGGCGGGCGAGAACTGGATGACGCCGGCGCCGGTGATCTGGTTGATGACGGTCTTCGAGACACCGGAGGATGCTGCGCCCACGATGGCGTTGACGTTCTGGGACAGGAGATCCGTGACGGACTGCGTGGCGATGTCCGTGGTGGTGTCGCCGGAGTCGCGGTGCGTGATGGTGACGTCCTGGCCGAGCACCCCACCGGCAGCGTTGATCTCGTTGACGGCGAGGTCCACACCCGCGATCTCGGGCGGGCCGAGGAAGGCGAGGGTGCCGGTGGTCGGGAGGATCGAGCCGATCCGCAGGGGCTCGGGACTCGTGGTCTCGCTCGCGGGGACGGCCGAGGGGTCGGTCGTCTCCCGGGCCTCCCCGTCCGAGCCGGCGTCGGGTTCGGGGCAGGCCAGCGCCGACGTCGCCGCCGCGCTCGTGGCGGGGTGGGGGGGCCCCCCCCCGGCGCCCCGTTGCCGCGCCCTCGCCGCCCCCCCCGCAGCCGCTGGCGAAGAGTGCGATCCCCAGACCCAGGGCGGCGACCCTCGCCGCGCGCGGGACACCCCTACCGGTGCCGACCCGCGCGGAGTTGCGTGTTGCAATCATGAATTAGTCTCCTCGACCGAAAGGCTCTGGCGCCTCAGACGCGATCGCCAGGTGTTCCTGGCTTGTAGGAAAAGCTAATGCAATTTTGTGTCCGAGATAAGGGGAATGGGTTACAAGCGTGTAACAGCTGTCACATAGTGGCTCCGGCGATCTTGACACCGCCCCTGGCGGGGCATGACCGGCGGGGTACGGTCACCGTGGGGTCGGCGGACCGCGGACGGGTCACCGGGAGGAGGACACCGCACGGACGGCGGAGGTGGTGCCCCAGCAGGGACTCGAACCCTGACTGAGCAGATTTTAAGTCTGCTGCCTCTGCCGATTGGGCTACTGGGGCTGGCCCGGCTCCTCCAGCGTAGCGCGGAGCACCGGGTGCGGGTCGCCCCGGCCACGCGAGCGCCGCGGGAGGACGACGGCGTACAGGAGGAGCCACGGAAGACAGGACGACGGCGACCACCTGAGGCTGGTCGCCGTCGTCCTGGTGCTGCGGGGTGCCCTCAGGCCGAGGTCTTCGCCGCCGCGACCTTCCCTGCGGGCGTGGGCGGCTGGCTCTGCAGCGCGGTGTCCTTCTTCGGCGGCGGCGTGGCCGCCTCGCGGAACTGGCGGCGCGGCTCCTGGAGATCGGACACGGGGGCGAGGTCGCGGCCGAACAGGAAGCTCATGCTCCAGTTGACGATCACGCGGGCCTTGCGCTCGTACATGGGCATCGCGAAGCCGTGGTAGCCACGGTGCGCGAGCCAGGCCGGGAAGCCCTTCATGCCGAAGCCCATGATGTTGGCGACACCCTTGAACTGACCGAAGCCCGCGACGGCACCGAGGTTCGTGTGCCGGTACTCCGTGACCTCGCCGTCGCCGTAGTTGGCGGCGAGGAGATTGGCCGCGAGGTGCTTGGCCTGGCGTACCGCGTGCTGGGCGTTCGGGACGCAGAATCCGCCCACTCCCCCGCCGGTGAGGTCGGGGACGGCGGCGACGTCGCCCGCGGTCCAGGCGTTCTGGAGGGGACCGTCGTCGCCGGTGATCCGCAGTTCCGCGGAGGCTCGGACGCGGCCGCGCTCGTCCACCGGGAAGTCGGTGGAGCGGGCCACGGGGTTGGCCTGCACACCCGCGGTCCAGATAAGGGTGTCGGTCCCGAACTCGTCCGCCGGGGTCTTGTCCGGCATGTTGATGAGCTTGAGCGTCCCGTCCACGGCGCTGGAGAGCGAGGTGTTGAGGAGGACCTCGATCTGGCGTGAGCGGAGGTGCCCCACCACCCACTCCGCCTGCTCGGCGGTGACCTCGGGCATGATCCGGCCCATGGCCTCGACCAGGACGAAGCGCAGGTCCGAACGGGACAGGCGGGGGTTGGTCTTCACGGCATCACGGGCCGCGTCCTCCATCTCGGTGATGGTCTCGATGCCGGCGAAGCCACCGCCCACCACCACGAAGGTCAGTGCGCGGTCGCGCTCGGGGCCCTCGCCCATGAGCGAGGCGGTCTCGATGCGCTCCAGCATCTGGTCCCGCAGGGCCACGGCCTCCTCGATGGTCTTCAGGCCGATGCCCTGGTCCTTCAGACCGTCGATCGGGAAGGTGCGCGTGATGGAGCCGGCGGCCACGACGACGTCGGTGTACCCGAGCTCGAAGGACTCACCGCCGTCCGCGGGTGCGATCGTGGCGGTACGGCCCGCGTGGTCGATCGAGGTCACCTTGCCGGAGATCAGCTCGGTCTTCCTCAGGTGCTTGCGGTGGGACACGATCGCGTGACGCGGCTCGATGCTCCCGGCTGCCACCTCGGGCAGGAAGGGCTGATAGGTCATGTAGGGCAGGGGGTCCACCAGGGTGACGATGCCGCCGTGGTCCCTGACCTTTTTCTGCAGCCTGTGCGCGACGTACAGGCCTACGTAGCCACCGCCGACGACGAGGACGCGCGGGCGATCGGAGAAGTGTGCTGTGGATGCCATGCCTCGATGCTACCCGCCTTTGTGAATATCTTCACTAGCTCCGCCGCGCCGGGGGGAACGATCCCGGCGACCTACTCGTTGCGCGTGCGCGGGCGGCGGAGCACGCGCACCACGTGGAGCGTCCCGCCGGTCACGACGAGCAGCAGCAGGCCCGCGGCGCCGAGGACCACGGTCGCGGCGGTGGTGCTTCCCGGTCGCAACGGGTCCTCCGCCACGGGCGCCGGTGGGGCGGCGAGGGCCTGCGGCGGAGGGGCGCTGGGCGTCGCAGGGGCAGGGGCGGGGCTCTGCCCGCCCCTGCGGTAGAGCTGGATCCACTCGGCCATGCCGCCCAGGCGGCTCACGCTGGGCACCCGCACGCCGTCGGACACCGCCGCGGCGACATCCAGCACACCGTAGCCGTACAGGGTGTCGAAACCGGGAGGGCCCGCGTCGCGTGCCGTGTCCACGATCCGGTTGACCACCTCGGCGGCGGAGCGCTCCGGGTACCTGGAGCGGATCAGGGCGGCCACCCCGGAGACGCTCGGCGCGGCACCCGAGGTACCGGACCAGTCCGCGTAGGAGCCTCCGGGCAGCCCGCCCCCCAGGTACTCGGACGGCGCGGCGACCGCGATGCTGATCCCCTCCGAGGAGGCCTCGGCGCTCGCCGCCCCGGAGCGGTCCAGGCCGGCCACCGCGAGCACACCGGGGATGGTGGCGGGGGCACCCACCTGGGTCAGGCCGCCCGCACGGTTGCCGGCCGCGGCCACGATCACGACGTCGTTCTCCTCCGCGTACAGGAAGGCGTCGTCCCAGCTCTCGGGCCAGTCGGTGCTGTTGCTGCCGAGGGACATGTTGATCACGTCGGCGCCGTGGTCCACGGACCAGCGGACGGCGGCGGGGATCTGCTCGTCGACGCTGACCCCGGCCGGGTTCGGTCCGCTCGTGGCGCCCTCGATCCACACGGAGACGGCGAGGAGCTCCGCTCTCGGCGCCACGCCGATCACGCCGTCGGGACCGTCCCCGAACGCACCGGTGGATGCGGGTGCAGGCGTCGGGGTGGTGCCGGCCGTGGGACCGGTGTCGGCCGTGTGCCCGCGCCCCGCGAGCAGGGTGCCCACGAGCGTTCCGTGGGGCGGCACCTCACCCAGTCCGAGCTGCCCGTCCGGGGCGCCGGCACCCGAGACGTCGGTCCCGCCGACCACGGCACCGGCGAGATCCGGGTGGGTGCCGTCGATGCCGCTGTCGATCACGGCCACCGTGACGCCCTCACCCTGCGTGGTGGCCCAGGCGTCCGTGATCCCGTAGTCCTCCAGCCAGTACTCCTTCTCGCGCACCGCGTCCGCCGAGGCCGGGAGCGCCCCGGGCGGCAGGACGGCCGGGCACGGGCCGACGGCGGCCGCGCGCGCGCCGCCCCGCCGCGCGCTCCTCACGGCGCTCCGCCGTTCCGCTCCGCGACGCTGAGCGCGATGCCGTCGAGGATGTCGTGCTCGCTCGTGACGGCAGCGGACACCCTGCCTCCCGTGACGGCGGCCATGCGTTCCACGATGCATTTCCAGATCAGCGCCCCGGCACCGATCACATCCACGCGTCCGGGGTGCATGTAGGGCAGTGCCGCGCGTTCCTCGCGCGTGGCGTGGAGGAGGTCCGATGCCGCGGCGGTGATCTCGGCGACGGGCAGCTCTGCCCCGTGGAGGCGGGACGCCGAGTACTCGGGCAGCTCCAGGGCGTGGGCGGTCACCGTGGTGATGCTCCCGGCGACACCCACCACCCTGGTCACGCGCTCGAGGGGGACCTCCGCCGCGGCCTGGTCCAGCATCCGGCCCACCTCCGTCTCCATGGCCCCGATCTGCTCGGCCGACGGCGGGTCGGCCTGCAGGAAGCGTTCGGTGTACCGGACGCAGCCCATGTCCGTGCTGCGCGCGGCCAGCAGACCGTCCGTGGTGCCGGCCACGAATTCCGTGCTGCCGCCACCGAGATCCACCACGAGGACGGTCTCCCCGGCTGCGGTCGCCAGGACGCTGACGGCGCCCTCGAAGGAGAGCCGGGCCTCCTCGTCCCCGCTGATCACCTCGGGCGTCACCCCGAGCCGGGCCCGGATGCCGTCCACGAAGTCCTGGCGGTTCTCCGCGTCGCGCGAGGCGGAGGTGGCCACGAAGCGCACGGGCGGGCTGCCGTGCTTCCCGAGGAGGACGGCGTACTCCTCGGCGGCGGCGAACGTGCGCTCGAGCGCGGCGTCGGAGAGGCGTCCGGTGGCGTCCACGCCCTCGCCGAGGCGCACGACGCGCATCAGACGCTCGACGTCGGTCAGCACGCCGTCCTCGACGTCGGCGATGAGCAACCGGATCGAGTTGGTCCCGCAGTCGATGGCGGCTGTACGCATCAGGTCTCCTCGAGTGGTACGCGGTCGGTGGGGTGGTCGGCAGCTTCCGGGTGCGGGCCGTCTCCGGGGTCCTGTGCGGTGCCGGTCGCGGGTGCCGCCCCGGTGGCGGGGGGACGACGCCGTTCCGCTCGCTTCGCCTCGAGCTCCTCCGGGGTCAGCCCCTGGGTCCGGGTGTGCCTGCTGAGATCCGCGTCGGGTGCCCGCCCGGTGGTGTCCCAGGCGCCGCCGCAGTAGCAGCGGTCGGCGGTCCACCACGGGGAGATCCGGGCGATCGCCTCGTCCCCGAGGGGGTTGACGCCCGCACCCGCCGCGAGGGCGTGGCCCACGAGCACGTGCAGACACTTGACGCGGGAGGGCATCCCGCCCGCGGACACGCCGTCGATCTCGGGGACGGCCCCGGTGCCGGCGCGCTCCCCCACGGCCTCGCGGGCCGCGAGGTAGGCCTCGTGCGCCGCGAGGTAGTGCTCGGCCAGGGATGCATCCGAGGCGAGGCGCTCGGTCATCTCCGTCATGACGCCGTCGGCCTCCAGCCTGGACACGGCCGCCGTGATCACCGGGTGGGCGAGGTAGTACGTGGTGGGGAACGGGATGCCGTTGGACAGCCGCGGCGCGGTGGTGGCCACGAGCGGGTTGCCGCACACGCACCGCGCCCCGATCTCGACGACGTCCCGTACCGGGCGCCCCAGCTGCCTGCTGAGGACGTCGAGGTCCAGCGTGCTCGGGATCCTCGGGTCCGGGCCCTGCTGCTCCTGCTGGGTCACACTGTTCCTTCCTGGACGCCCCGCCGGGGCGTCGGGCACGGCTCGTTGCAGCGCGCGGGTGCTGCGGATGCGCCGCTCAATCGGTGGCGGCGCGGGTGATGGAGTTCCACAGGGAGTCCACCCAGGGCAGCTCCGCGGGGCCGGCCGCGGAGCCCTCGCCCGTGCTCTCCTCGATCCCCTCGGCCCCCTTGACCAGGTACCTGGTCTCGCCGGGCATCACGAGGAAGATCCGCTCACGCGCCTGCTGCCGGACGAACGCGGGGTCCTCCCACCGGGCCAGCTCCGACCGGTAAGCGGCCTGGTCCTGCTGCTGCACGGCGATCTCCGCCCGCAGCGCGTCGAGCTCCGATTCCTGCTGGACGTAACGGCTCACCGACGGCGCCAGCATCACGATGACGGCCACGAGGACCACGGCGAGGGCCAGGAGCCTGCCGGAGAAGGACCTCGCCGGGATGGGCGTGGCGTCCTCGGCCGGCTGGATGGCCGTCTCGACGCGCCTGGCGCCGAGACGCCCGCGCCGGATGCTCGGTGCGAGCTGGGAACGCTCGGCGGCCCGGGCCTCGGACGCCGAGGCCGGACGGCCCTTCCCGGGCCCTCCCCCGGGACCCGGCCTGCGGGGTGAGGTCGTGACGGACCGGGGGTCCTTCGTGGCCGAGGGTCCCGGCGTCCTGCTCCCGCCCGCCGAGCGTGCATCGGCCTTGACCACGTGGGCCTGGCCCGAGCGCGTGGGTGCGGAACCGTGGCCGGGGCCCACCACCCTCGCCCCGGCCGGTCCCGCAGGTCGGCGGTCGGAGGGCGGTACCGGCGACGCACCGCGTGCCGGCTGGTCCCCCGCCGGCGGCGCCGGCGGGCCGGCACGGGGCACGTGGGGGCGGCGGGCGGTCATGGAGCTCCTCGTGGTCTCTCTCACGGTGTCGCGTCAGGTCCCGCGCGGGAACCTTCTAACGAGGGTAACCGTCCGCACGCCCCGCGGCGATCCGGTCAGGCCGTGAAGCGTGGGAAGGCGCTGCGACCGGCGTACCGTGCGGCGTCGTCGAGCTCCTCCTCGATGCGCAGCAGCTGGTTGTACTTGGCGACGCGCTCGCTCCGCGCCGGGGCACCGGTCTTGATCTGGCCCGCGTTGGTGGCGACGCAGATGTCCGCGATCGTGGTGTCCTCGGTCTCGCCGGAGCGGTGCGAGGTGATGGTGGTGTACCCGGCGCGCTGGGCCAGCGTGATGGCGTCGAGCGTCTCGGTGAGCGTGCCGATCTGGTTGACCTTCACGAGCAGCGAGTTGGCCGTCTGGTTGGAGATGCCCTTGGCCAGGCGCGTGGGGTTGGTGACGAAGAGGTCGTCGCCCACGATCTGCACCTTGTCGCCGATGCTGTCCGTGAGGTGCTTCCAGCCCTCCCAGTCGTCCTCGTCGAGGGGGTCCTCGATGGAGACCAGCGGGTAGTCGCGGACGAGCTCCTCGTAGTAGGCGCTCATCTCCTCGGTGGTGCGCGAGGAGCCCTCGAACTGGTAGGTGCCGTTCTCGTAGAACTCGGAGGCGGCGACGTCGAGCGCGAACGCGATGTCGGTGCCCGGGGTGTAGCCGGCGCGCTCGACGGCGGAGGTGATGAGATCCAGGGCGTCGCGGTTCGAGGGGAGGTTCGGCGCGAAGCCGCCCTCGTCGCCGAGACCGGTGGCCAGGCCCTTCTCCTTCAGCACGGACTTCAGCTCGTGGTACACCTCCACGCCCCAGCGGAGACCTTCGGAGTAGGACTGCGCCCCGAGGGGGACGATCATGAACTCCTGGATGTCGACGTCGGAGTCGGCGTGCGAACCACCGTTGAGGATGTTCATCAGGGGCACCGGCAGCACGTGGGCGTTGGGGCCGCCGAGGTAGCGGTAGAGGGGCAGCGCCGAGGACTCGGCGGCGGCGCGGGCCACCGCGAGGGAGACACCGAGCATCGCGTTGGCGCCGAGGTTGGACTTGTTCTCCGAACCGTCCAGATCGATCATGGCCTGGTCGATGGCACGCTGGTCGGCGGCGTCGAAGCCGAGGAGCGCCGGCTGGATCTGCTCGATCACGGCCTCCACGGCCTGGAGCACGCCCTTGCCGAGGTAGCGGCCCTTCTCCCCGTCACGGCGTTCGTTGGCCTCGAACGCGCCGGTGGAGGCACCGGAGGGGACGGCCGCGCGGCCGAAGGTGTCGTCGTCGAGCAGGACCTCGACCTCGACCGTGGGGTTGCCGCGGGAGTCCAGGATCTCGCGTGCGTGGATGGCATCGATGATGGCCATGATTCAGCTCCTCTTCGTTGGAGTGTGGGGGTTCGGTCTCGTACTGGGACGTCGTCGTCTCGAGCAACGGAGGTGTTGCTCCCAGCCTAGTTCACGCCGGTGCTGCCCGTCCCTCCGACGGGCGGCGTCAGGTGCCGGTGGAGGACGGTTCCGCGGGGCCTTCCAGCTCGTCCCGGTGGATGAGGACGGCACGGCGCAACGCCCGTTCCGGGTCCACCCCGGCGGCCAGGGACCGGCGGACGAGATCCAGGAGCTCGCGCCCCAGCACGCCCTCGTCGTCGGTGCTCCCGTCAGCGGTGCTCCCACCGGCGGGAAGGAGGTCCGACACACGGGGCTCCCCGGCCCGCTGGAGGGTCTTCGCCGCGAGCGCGAGCGCCGGCAATCCGTGCGGGATGCCGTCGAAAACGGACGTGCGCGCCGGATGCTCGGCCCGCTTCACCTGCTGCCAGGTGTCCACGATCTCCTTCACCGACGCCGGGAACGCCTCCCGCAGGGAGCCGTCGGGGGCGAAGACGTGCGGGTTCCGGCGGACGAGCTTGGCGGTCAGCGTCCCGGCGACGTCGGCGAGGCCGAACGTGCCCGACTCCTGCTGCAGCCGGGCATGGAGGACCACCTGGAAGAGCACGTCCCCGAGCTCCCCGCAAAGATGCGCGAGGGCCTCCTCGGAGGGCTCGCGAGCGCGTGTCACCTCATCGACGGCCTCGTAGAGCTCGTACGTCTCCTCGACGAGGTACGTCAGCAGGGAGGCGTGGTCCAGTGCCGCCGTCCACGGGCAATGGCGGCGCAGGAGCTCCACCACCTGCACCAGCCGTTCCACGGCATCCCCCGTTCCGGGGACCCCCGGAGGAGGCGCGCCGACCATCAGGAGTCCAGGCCGGCTGCCCTGTCGAAACTGAGCGTGACGTGCTCGGCGAGGGCATCGCGGTCCTCGAGCGGCAGGAAGGCGGCATCCACCGCGTTGAGGGTGAGCTCGAGCAGGTCCGCGAGGTCGTAGCCGAACGTGTCCACGAGCAGTTCGAACTCGCTCGTCAGGCTCACCCCGCTCATGAGGCGGTTGTCCGTGTTCACCGTGACCTTGAAGCCCAGCTGGTACAGCAGGTCGAAGGGGTGGGATTCCACCCCGGTGCCGAAACTCGCGATGGCGCCGGTCTGCAGGTTCGAGGACGGGCAGAGCTCCAGGGGGATCCTGCGGTCGCGGATCCACGAGGCCAGCAGGCCGAGGTTCGCGACGCCGATCTCCTCGCCCTCGGGGGCGTCCTCGTCGGCGGACTCCTCGATCTCGATGTCCTCGGCGATCCGCACCCCGTGCCCGATCCGCAGCGCACGCCCGGCCACGAGCGCGTCGCGGATGCTCTCCAGCCCGGCGGCCTCGCCGGCGTGGACGGTCACGGGGAACTGCTCGGAGGCGAGGAAGGTGAAGGCGTCCGCGAACCGTGAGGGCGGGAAGCCGTCCTCGGCACCCGCGATGTCGAAGCCCACCGCACCTCGGTTCCGGTGGCGTACCGCCAGCTCGGCGATCTCCTGCCCGCGGTCGCCGTGGCGCATGGCCGTGATCAGCTGACCCACCTGGATGACCCGGCCCGCGGTGATGGCGGCTGCCGCGCCCGCCTCGAGTCCCTCCTGGACGGCCTCCACGGCCTCGTCGAGGGTCAGCCCGCGCTGCGTGTGCTGTTCGGGCGCCCAGCGCACCTCCCCGTAGACGACGCCGTCCGCGGCGAGGTCCTCGACGAACTCGCGGGCCACCCGGATCAGGTGCTCGCGCGTCTGCATCACGGCGATGGTGTGGTCGAAGGTCTCGAGGTAGCGGGGCAGGGAGCCGGAGTCGGCGGACTCACGGAACCAGGCTCCGAGCGACCCGGCGTCGCCGGCCGGCAGCTCGTGCCCGATCTCGGCGGCGAGTTCGAGGACGGTGGCCGGCCGGAGCCCGCCGTCGAGGTGGTCGTGGAGGGAGACCTTCGGGAGGCTCCGGATGTCGATGGCGGTGTCCTGGGCGGTGTCGTTCTGCGTCTGTGTCACGTCCCCCAGCCTACGCGACACCCCTCATGCGGTCCCGTGCTCCCGGGCCTCCCCGGCCTCGGAGCCCGGGGCCTCGACGACCTCGTTGAGCGGCGTGTTGCCGCGGACGATGACGATCAGGCGATCGACGATGAACCCGAGCACGATGGCGATGCCCACCGCCACGACCACGCCGAGGAGGTGGTTCTCCTCGAACCAGCTGCCGGCCACCGCGCCGATCCCCACGGAGTAGCCGGCCCACACCACACCGGAGATGACCGTGAGCAGGACGAAGCGCTTCCGCGGGTAGCCGGTGGCACCCGCGGTGAGGTTGACGGCCACGCGCCCGATCGGGATGAAGCGGGCCACGAGGATCAGCGAGGCGGCCCGCTTCGCGAGCTCCCGGCCCGCCCACGCGAACGAGCGCTGCATCCGCGGGCGCCGCATCCAGCGGAACCGGGTGGTCCCGATGGCCCGTCCGATGAGATAGGCGATGTTGTCCCCGAGGAAGGCCCCGAGCGCGGCCACCAGGATCAGCAGCCACGGGTTGGGCACCCCCTGGGAGATCACCAGGGAGGCGAGACCCACCACCACGGACTCGCTGGGCACGGGAGGGAAGAACCCGTCCACGAGGCACAGCAGCAGCACCACGAGGTACACCCAGGGCTGCTCCGCGGCGGACAGGACGAGGTCGCTCAGACCGTTCGCCGCGCTCGTGATCCCTTCCATCCTCAGGCGATGCGGTCGATGATGAGCTGCTGCGCCGGGCCGGATCCCTCCGGTGCGATCACGACGGCGTCCGCGAGGGCGTCCCGCGCGCGGTCGAACCTGTCGGATGTGTCGGTCAGCAGGGTCAGGAGAGGTTCACCCTTCCGCACGCGTGCCCCGGGCTTGGCGTGCATCCGCACCCCGGCCCCGGCCTGCACCGCATCCTCCTTGCGGGCCCTGCCCGCACCGAGGCGCCAGGCGGCCACGCCGACGGACAGGGCATCGAGCTCCACGAGCACGCCGTCGGCCGGTGCCAGGACCACCTCGGACTCCTTCGCCACGGGCAGCTCCGCACGCGGGTTCCCGCCCTGCGCCTCGATCATCCGGTTCCAGACGTCCATGGCGCGGCCGTCGCGCAGCGCCGCGGCAGGATCGGCGTCGTGCACACCGGCTGCGGCCAGCATCTCCTCGGCGAGGCGGACGGTGAGCTCGACGACGTCGGCCGGGCCACCACCGGCGAGGACCTCCACGGACTCCTCCACCTCGATCGCGTTGCCCGCGGTGAGACCGAGCGGCGTGCTCATGTCCGTCAGCAGGGCCACCGTGTTCACCCCGGCGTCGAGACCGAGAGCCACCATGGTCTCCGCCAGCTCCCGTGCCTGCGTCACGTCCTTCATGAACGCACCGCTGCCCACCTTCACGTCCAGCACCAGCGAACCCGTGCCCTCGGCGATCTTCTTGCTCATGATGGAGGACGCGATGAGCGGGATCGCCTCGACCGTACCGGTGACGTCACGCAGCGCGTAGAGCTTCTTGTCCGCCGGCGCCAGTCCGGAGCCCGCGGCGCAGATGACCGCCCCGACGTCGGCGAGCTGGCGCATCATGGCCTCGTTGCTCAGGTACGCCTGCCAGCCCGGGATCGATTCGAGCTTGTCGAGGGTGCCACCGGTGTGGCCGAGGCCGCGCCCGGAGAGCTGGGGTACGGCCACCCCGAACACCGCCACGAGCGGAGCCAGCGGCAGGGTGATCTTGTCCCCCACACCTCCGGTGGAGTGCTTGTCGCTCGTGGGGCGGCCCAGCGAGGAGAAGTCCATGCGCTCCCCCGAGGCGATCATGGCGGCGGTCCAGCGCGAGATCTCGGCGCGGTCCATGCCGTTGAGGAGGATCGCCATGTTCAGGGCGGACATCTGCTCGTCGGCGATGGCACCGCGCGTGTAGGCGTCGATGGTCCAGTCGATCTGCTCGGGCGAGAGGGTACCGCGGTCCCGTTTGATGCGGATGATGTCGACGGCGTCGAAGGCTTCGGTCATGGGATGTCCTCGCGTTGTGCGTACGGGCCCGCAGGGGGCCGGATGGTCGGGGTGGTACCGGGCCGGGTGGTGCCGGGCGGAAGCGCGTCAGGTGAGGTGCTGCGGGCCGAAGGCGTCCGGCAGCACCTCGTCCATGGTGCGGATGCCGCTCACGGTCAGCAGCAGCATGTCCGGTGCGCGGAACTCGTAGAGCAGCTGGCGGCAGCGCCCGCACGGCATGAGCGCGTTGCCCTCGCCGTCCACGCAGGCGAAGGCCCGGATCCGCCCGCCGCCCGTCATGGCGAGGGCGCTGACCAGCGTGCACTCGGCGCACAGGGTCAGGCCGTAGGAGGCGTTCTCCACGTTGCAGCCGGAGACGATCCGGCCGTCGTCGATCAGTGCCGCGGCCCCCACGGGGAACCTCGAGTACGGGACGTACGCCTTCGTCATGGCCTGCCGGGCCGTGTCGGTGAGCGTGTCCCAGGGAATCTCCTGGTCCGTCATGTCCTGTGCTCCTAACCCTTGATGTACGGGATGCCGCTGGCACCCGGTGCCCTGGAACGGCCCACGAGACCGGCGACGGCGAACACCGTCACCACGTAGGGCAGCATGCGCAGGAACTGGTCCGGTACGGGTGTCCCGAGCAGGCTGAGCACGTTCGAGAGGTTGGTGGCGAACCCGAACAGGAGCGCCGCGAAGAACGCCCCGATGGGGTTCCACCGCCCGAAGATCAGCGCCGCGAGGGCGATGTAGCCCTGGCCCGCGGTCATGTCCCGGTTGAAGCCGGATACGGCCACGAGGGTGAAGAAGGAGCCACCCACACCCGCCACCACTCCCGCAAGCAGCACGTTGGTGAAGCGCATGCGGTTGACGTTGACGCCGAGGGTGTCGGCGGCCTTGGGGTGCTCGCCCACCGCGCGGGTCCGCAGACCCCACCGGGAGTGGTAGAGCGCGACGTAGATGACGGCGACCGCCACGTACATGAGGTAGCCCACGATGGTCTGCTCGAACAGGATCGGGCCGATCACGGGGATGTCCGCGAGGACGGGGATCTCGATGACGGGCAGCCGGGGCGGGGAGTTCCAGCGCTGGGAATCGCTCGTGAGCACCGCGGAGTACAGGAAGCCGGTGAGCCCGGAGACCAGCACGTTGAGCACCACGCCCACGATCACCTGGTTGACCACGTAGCGGATGCTGAACACGGCGAGCACCAGGGACACCAGCACTCCGGCCACCGCGGCGGCGAGCAGGCCCACGAAGGCGTTGCCGGTGAGCGATCCCGCCACCGCGGCGGCGAAGGCTCCGAAGAGCAGCTGGCCCTCGATGGCGATGTTCACCACGCCGGAACGTTCACAGAGCACACCCGAGAGCGAGCCGAAGATCAGCGGCACCGCGAGGGTCACGGACCCGGCGAGGAGCCCGTACAGGGCCACGTTCGGCGTGCGGGCGCTGCCCACCACCCAGGTGAGGAAGGCGATGAGGAAGACGACCGAGAACAGGGCCAGCAACCAGACGGGGATCCGGCGTCCGGCGCGCGTGAACAGCACGGCCAGCACCGCGAGGGCGAGCAGCACCAGGGCGGCGATCCAGCCGATCAGCGGCCCGCTGACCACGATCGGCGGCAGGACGATCGCATCGCCCTGCTCGGACAGCCGGAATGTCACGTCGTTGGCCGGCGCACCGATCGCGAAGACGAGGAGCGCGATGACGGAGAGGACGGACAGGATGATCGGGTTCTTCCAGCTCCGGACGCCCTGCTCCTCCGGAGGGCTGCCGGGAGTGGTGGGTGCGCTGGCGGTTGCTGTGCTCATGCTGCTGCTCCGGTCGAGGCTGAGGTGCGGTTCGTCGAGCGGCCGCGCCTCTGTGACCGCGGCGCCCCCGGCGCCGGGAGCCGGAAGAGTGCGCGGATCAGGGGTGGTGCGGCGATGAAGAGGACGATCAGCGACTGCACCACGAGCACGATGTCGATGCTCGTGCCGGTGGAGGCCTGCATGGTCACCCCGCCGGCGCGGAAGGCGCCGAAGAGCAGTCCCGCGGCGAAGGTCCCCCACGGCGAGGAGCGTCCCAGCAGGGCAACGGTGATGGCGTCGAAGCCGAAGCTCGCCGCCACGCCCGAGGTCAGCACCCGCTCGGTACCGGCCACCTGCGCCACACCGGCGAGCCCCGCAAGGCCTCCAGCGACCGCCATGGCCACCATGTACCCGCGGTTCACGTTGATGCCGGCCGTGCGGGCGGCGCTGGGGTTGGCGCCCACGGCGCGCAGCTCGAAGCCCACGGTGGAGCGGTTGAGCAACCACCAGACGAACACGGTGGCGACGACCGCCACCACGAAGCCCCAGTGGAGGCGGAACTGCGAGCCGAGCAGCAGCGGGTACACCGCGGTGGAGTCGAGCTGGGGGCTGATCGGGTTCGTGGATCCGGGCCGCTGGAAGCCGGGGGTGGTGAGCAGGTACAGCACCAGGTTGGTGGCGATGTAGTTGAACATGATCGTGAGGATCACCTCGTGGGCACCCGTGCGGGCCTTGAGCAGGCCCACCAGTCCACCCCACAGGGCCCCCCCGACCACGCCGGCGAGGATCACCAGCAGGAGGTGGAGCCCCACCGGCAGGTGCAGGGTGAAGCCCACCCAGGCGGCGAACGTGGCGCCGATGAGGATCTGGCCCTGGGCGCCGATGTTGAAGAGCCCGGCACGGAAGGCGAGCGCCACGCCGAGTCCCGCGCAGATCAGGGGCGTGGCCACCGTCAGCGTCTGGGTCAGGGGGTAGATCATCCGGGAGAAGGAGTCCGCCTCGAAGTTGATGATCGAGCCCTGGAAGAGCGCGATGTAGGCGCCGGAGGCGGCGGACCAGGCGGCCCCGAGCAGATCCTGCGGGCGCCCCAAGAAGTACGACGACGTCCGCGCGACCTCCGGGTCGGTGAGTGCGATGAGCAGGCCGCCGATGATCAGGGAGAGCACCACGGAGAGGAACGCCACCAGCGCGTTGCCGGTCATGACACGTTCCAGGAGTGATGCCTCGGACGCCTCGTCGGTGGTGCGGCTCGCCGCGCTGACGGGAGCTGCCGGCGGCGGGATCTCCCCGCCCGCCGTCTCGACCTCGTTCTCCTGCCGGACCTCGTCCTGGCGTGCGGTCGCGCGGGCCTGCCTGCGGGTCGGGCTCCCCCCGCCGTCGTCCTTCGGTTCTGCGTTGTCCGGAACCGGACGGTCCTCCTGCGGGCTCACAGGTTTCCTCCTCGAACGTCGTCGAACTGGGCCAGCGCCTCGTCGGCGGGCATGCCGGCCATCATGAGGCCGAGGACGTCACGGGAGACGGTGCCGGGCACGATCCCCATGAGTCTGCCGCGGTAGAGCACCGCGATGCGGTCGGCGAGCTCCAGGACCTCGTCGAGTTCCGTGGAGACGATGATCACCGGCGTGCCACCGTCGCGCTCCGCCACGATCCGGCGGTGCAGGAACTCGATGGAACCCACGTCCACGCCGCGGGTGGGCTGGGAGGCGATGAAGAGCTCGAGCGGACGCGAGAACTCCCGCGCCATGACCACCTTCTGCTGGTTGCCTCCGGAGAGCGTCCCGGCGGCGGCCGACGCCGACTGCGTCCGGACGTCGTACTCGGCGATCTTCTCCCCCGCGTTGCGGTCCACCGCCGTCGGTGACATGGACAGGCCCTTCGCGAAGGGGGCGGTGTCGTAGCGGTTGAGCACCAGGTTCTCCGCCACGGTGAACGTGCCCACGAGCCCTTCGACGCTGCGGTCCTCGGGGACGAACCCCACACCGGCGCGGATGATCTGCTTCACGCTCCGGCCTACGAGCTCGTCGCCGCCGAGGGTGACGGAGCCGCTCACGTGGTCCTGCAGGCCCATGATCGCCTCGGTGAGCTCCGTCTGCCCGTTGCCCTGCACGCCGGCGACGGCGAGGATCTCGCCCCTCGCGACGTCGAAGCTGAGGTCGTCGACCACGCGCTGGCCGTTCGCGGCGTGCACGGTGAGGTTGCGGACCCGGAAGGTCGTCTCCCCGGGCGCGGCGGGCTGCTTGTCCAGTGTCAGGCTCACGGAGCGCCCCACCATGAGGGAGGCCAGTTCCGTGGTGGAGGCCGTGGGGTCGGCGGTACCCACCACCTTGCCACGCCGCACCACGGTGATCACGTCGGAGACCGCCTTCACCTCGCGCAGCTTGTGGGAGATGAACACGATCGACTTCCCGTCCGCCTTCAGCTGCCCCATGATGCCGAGCAGCTCGTCGGTCTCCTTGGGGGTGAGCACGGCGGTGGGCTCGTCGAGGATCAGCACCTCGGCGTCGCGCACCAGGGCCTTGATGATCTCCACCCGCTGCTGCACGCCGACGGGGAGGTCCTCGACCACGGCGTCGGGATCGACGTCGAACCCGTACTGGTCGGAGATCTCGCGGATCCGGGCGCGGGTCTCGCGCAGGTTCAGCATCCCGGCGGTGCGTGTCGCCTCGTTGCCGAGCGCCACGTTCTCGGCCCCGGTGAACACCGGCACCAGCATGAAGTGCTGGTGCACCATCCCGATCCCGGCCGCCATCGCGTCCCCGGGGCCCTTGAAGGTGACGGGGGAATCGTTCACGAGGATCTGACCATCCGTGGGGTCGTACAGCCCGTACAGCACGTTCATGAGGGTGGATTTACCGGCCCCGTTCTCCCCGAGCAGGCTGTGCACCTGTCCGGGTTCCACGACGAGGTCGATGGAGTCGTTGGCCACGAGCGATCCGAAACGCTTCGTGATGCCGATCAGTTCGAGTTTCACAACTCAGCCAGCCTGTTCTCTTCTGTTCAGTTCGCGGAAGTCCTCGTGAAGGATATCGGGTGTACCTCGGTGCCCCGTACCGGCGGGCACACAGGACCGCCTCCCTCCCCGGGTGGGGAGGGAGGCGGTCCTGTGGTCGGGAGACAGCCGGAGCTACTGGGGGCTCGCCGTCGAGTCCACGGTGATCTCACCGGAGATGATCTGCTCGCGCAGGTCGTCCAGCGTGCCCTGGAGATCGGCCGGGACGTTGGCCTCCTGGTCGTGGAAGGGCGCCAGTGCCACCCCGCCGTTCTCCAGGGTGCCCACGTACGGGGTGCTGTCGAAGTTCCCGTCGAGGTCGCTGGAGACGACGTCCTCCACGGCTTCGCCCATGAGCTTCATGACCGAGGTGAGGATGAACTCCTGGCCGCTGTTCGCGGTCAGGAAGCCGTCCGAGTCCACCCAGACCGCCTTGACGTCGCGGCCGTCGGCATTGGCCTCCACCACGGCGTCGAGAGTGCCGGCGCCCACGGGTCCGGCGACGGGCATGATGATGTCCGCACCCTCGTTGATGAAGTTCTGGGTGTTCGTCTTCCCGGCGGCCGTGTCCTCGAAGTTCCCCACGAAGGTGCCGTTCTGACTCTCCTTGTCCCAGCCGAGCAGCTCTACCTCCTCGCCGTTCTCCTCGTTGAAGTAGGCGACGCCCTCGGCGAAACCGTCCATGAAGATGGTGACGGTCGGGATGTTGATGCCGCCGTAGGTCGCCACCTTGCCGGACTCGGTGGTGGCCGCTGCGGCGTACCCGGCGAGGAAGGCCGCCTGTGCCGTGTCGTAGATGATCGGCTTCACGTTGGGGAGCTCGATCGAGTTGTCGTCGATGATCGTGAAGTGCGTGTCCGGGTTGGCCTCCGCGGACGCCTTCGTGGTGTCCGCGAGCAGGAAGCCGACGGTGACGATCATGTTGCAGCCGTTGGACACCATGCTGTCGACGTTCGGACCGAAGTCGGTCTCCGACTGGGACTGCGCCTCGTTGATCTCGATCCCGAGATCCTCCTGCGCCTGGGTCAGGCCCTCGTAGCTGGACTGGTTGAACGAGCGGTCGTCGAAGCCGCCGGAGTCGGAGACGATGCAGCCGAGGTAGTCGGGGTTGGCCTCCCCGGCCGCACCGGCGTCGTTCGTGTCCTCGGCGGGCGGTGCACCGCAGCCGGCGAGGACGAGTGCCGAGACGCCCAGAACAGCGGCGGACAGGCCCGTGCCGCGCGTGATCTTGCGCAGTGAGTTCTTCAAAATTCCTCCAGGAGAAGAGATGCGCCACGGGGATCCACCCCTGGTGAGCGCTCCGGACGGATCTCACGTGATCCGGGGCCGGAGATCAGCGGGTGACCGTGGCGCCGCGACACCGTCGGTGCAGCATGTATGGGGAACATCCTACGGGGCACGTGATGCAGCACACCACCGAGGCTCCGGGGTGGTGCACGATCGTTCGGGTTTCGTTACCCGTCGGTGGGCACGCCGCTCGTCCCTCCCCTGGCGCAGTGCTCGCAGCCGTTCAGCCGACCACGTGGTTCCCGGCGTCGTCCACGGCCTGGAGGGCGGCCGCCGCCATGACCCGGATGCCGCAGGAGATCGCGGCCTCGTCGGGGGCGTAGTCCCCGCGGTGCAGATCGAAGGTCTCACCGCCCGGCGTGCGCGTCCCGAGCCGCATCATGGCACCGGGGACCTGCTGGGTCATCCACGCGAAGTCCTCCCCGCCCATGGACTGCGGCGTGAGGACGACGGCGCCCGATCCGAGTTCGGAGCGTGCGGCGGCCTCCAGCAGCCCGGTCTCGGCCTCCTGGTTGACCACGGGCGGCACACCGCGGATGTGCTCGAGCTTCACGTCCACACCGAACGGCGCGGCCACCTCGCGGACCGCGCGGTCCAGCAGTTCGCCCGCCGACTCCCACGCCTCGGCGTCCAGGCAGCGCAGGGTCCCGGACAGGAAACCGTGCGCGGGGATCGCGTTGGGCGCGGACCCGGCCTCGATCTGACCCCACACCACGGACACGGCACTGCGCACGTCGATCCGGCGGGAGAGGACGGCGGGTACGTTGACGGCGATCGCGGCGAGTGCGAACACGAGGTCCTCCGTGAGGTGGGGCCGTGAGGTGTGCCCACCGCGCCCGCTCAGTTCCACCCGCACGGTGTCCGACGCCGAGGTGATGGCGCCGATGCGGGTGCCCACGAGTCCGACGTCGATCCGCGGGTCGCAGTGGAGTGCGAGGATGCGCGGAACGCCCTCGAGGGCGCCCTGCGCGATCACCTCGAGGGCACCACCGGGCATCATCTCCTCCGCCGGCTGGAAGATGATGCGCACCGTGCCGCCCAGGGGCGTCCCGGCGTCGAGCTCCGCGAGCACCAGGGCCACCCCCAGCATCACGGTGGTGTGGATGTCGTGGCCGCAGGAGTGGGCCACGCCCATGGACTCCGAGGCGTAGGCGAGGCCCGTCTCCTCGAGGATGGGCAGGGCGTCGATGTCCGCCCGCAGCGCGATCCGGATGGGCCCCCGGCCGATGTCCACGAAGGCACCCGTACCCTCGAACCGCTGCGGCCGGAGCCCTGCCTGCTCGAGCCGTGCCACGAGGAGGTCCGTGGTGCGCTGCTCCCTGTAGGACAGCTCGGGGTGACGGTGGAGATCACGCCGGATCCCGGTCAGCTCCTCCAGGTGGGGGGCCAGGGAAGCACCCACGCGGGAACTCGGGCTGCTCGGGGTGCTCAATTTTTCCACCCGTCCAGCCTACCGACCGGAGCGCCTCAGGCCCGCAACAAGGCGTGGCAGCTCGTCTCACGGGCCGGCCGTCGGGACAGCGAGCGCGTTCGTCCTCAGCCCTGGAATCCTCGCGCGCCGCGAGAGGTCGGACTCGCTCGAGGGGTGAGTGCGGTCCAGCCGGCAGCTCGACGTCGATCGGATCCCCCACCCGCACCGGACCGCCGCTGATCACGATGCCCATGATGCCTGCCTTCCGGACCACGTTGCCCTGACCGTCCCGGGGTAGTGCTGCTTCCAGGAGCCCGGCCCGGAAGCGGTCGATCTGCACGCAGGGGTTGCGCAGCCCGGTGACCTCGACGACGGCGTCCGCCCCGAACCGCAGGAGTGATCCCGTGGGCAGGGCCAGGAGGTCCGGACCACGAGTGGTGACGTTCTCACCGAGGTCCCCCGGACCCACGGTGAATCCCTGCTGCTCCAGCTCGTCGAACAGTTCCGTGTGCATGAGATGGACCTGGCGCAGGTTGGGCTGCGTCGGGTCCGCCCGGATCCTCGAGAGGTGCTGGACCGTGATCCCGGAATGGGCGTCGCCCTCCACCCCCAGCCCCTCGACGAGCACGATCGAGGGCAGGCGCTCTTTGCTGAAGTGGTGACCGCTACGTCGGCTTACGGATACGACACACGGGGTCATGTGCACGTGCGTCATCACGGGACCCACTCCCTGATCTGTCTGCGCACAACAGAAGCGACGACATCCGGGTGGGACAACGGGATGTCGTGGGCTGCACCTTCCACCGTGTGCAAGGTGCTCGCGGGAAGCGCCGAGGTGGTGAGAAGCGCAAAATCGTGCATCAGCGTTCGCTCCCCGGCCCCGACCATCACGGCAGCCTGTCCGGGGTACGTGCTCCATCCGACGGGGAGCCCGAAACGGATGTTCTCCCCCACGCTCGACAGCAACGTGCTTCGCGATGTCGCGACGCTGTCGCGCAGGTACTGCTCCATGAGGTGCTCCGGGATGCCGAGCTGACGCGCCTGGGCCACGGCGAACCGTCGTCGTCGGGCCAGGGGTGCGCTCACGGCGAGCAGGGCGAGTGTGGGCCCGGGTAGAGGCAGCGGTTTCGTCTCGGCGCTGATGACGACGACGCCGCGGACGAGGTGGGGCAGCTCGGCGGCGAGCAGGACCGCCAGCTGGGCTCCCAGCGAGAACCCCACGACGTGCGCGCCCTGCGGGGCGTGGTCGTGCAGGACGTCGGAGAGCTCTCGCACCGTTCTCCGGTGTGAGACGTATGCTCGGTCCGCGCTTCGTCCGAAGCCGGGAAGATCCGGCACGATCATCTTCACCGTGGATGGGAGGGCCTTGCGCACAGGTCCCCACAGCCACCCGCTCACACCTGCCCCGTGCAGCATCAGGACCGGGAAGCCCTCTCCGTCCACCTCGGTGTGCATGGGCACTGTCAGCGCGGGACGTGAGGAACATGACGGTCTCCCCATCCGAGAATCCGCCTCACGTCCGCCCCGTGCGTCAGGTCGCGTCCTCGTTGCGGGTGCCCCTGAGCGTCGTCCGTGGATCTCTTCGACCACCCGGCACCTCGCGAGCATCCTGGCCTGCAACCGCCCTCCTCCTAGAGGACGTCGGTGTCCCCGCTGGCCCGGAGCCGCTCGACGGCCTTCTTGACCTCCTGCGCATGCTCCTTGGTGGTCACGAGCAGTGCGTCGGGGGTGTCCACGATCACGACGTCGTCGATCCCGATGAGCGCGATCACGCGCTTGGTGTCCGACACCACGATGCCCGAGGCGTTCTCGGAGAACACCCGCGCGCCCTCGCCCATGACCTTGAGGTCGCTGTTCTCCTCGGCAGGGTTGAGGCGTCCGATGGCGGCGAAGTCCCCGACGTCGTCCCAGGTGAACGTCCCGGGGATCATGGCGACGTCGCCCGCAGCGGCCGCCGGCTCCGCCACCGCGTAGTCGATGGCGATCTTCGGCAGACCCGGCCACACCCGCCTCGCCACCTCGACCCGGCGCGGCGTGTCCCACGCCTCGGCGATCTCCAGGAGACCCGCGTACAGCTCGGGCTCGTTCGTGGACAGGTGCTTGAGCATGAGGTCCACCGGCGCCACGAACATGCCGGCGTTCCAGGAGTAGTCCCCACCCTCGAGGTAGCTCTCCGCGATCTCCTGGGAGGGCTTCTCCACGAACTCGATCACGCTGCGGGCGGTGGGGGCACCGTCGACGGCGAGCGATTCGCCCGCCCTGATGTACCCGAAGCCGGTGGAGGCGTGGGTCGGCTGGATACCGATGGTGACGATGTAGCCCTGCGCGGCGGTCAGGATCGCCTCGCGCACGGCATCCTGGAACACCTCCACCGGTGCGATCACCTGGTCGGCCGCGAAGGACCCCATGATGATCCGCGGGTCCCGCCGGTGCAGGATCGCCGCGGCGAGCCCGATCGCCGCGGCGGAATCCTTCGGCTCACTCTCGAGGACCAGGTTGATGTCCTCGATCTCGGGGAGCTGCTGCAGGACCGCGCGGCGGTGCACCACGCCGGTGACCACCATGGTGCGGCCGTCGCACAGGGGACGCAGGCGGTCGTAGGTGGCGCGGATCAGCGTGCTCCCGGAGCCCGTGAGGTCGTGCAGGAACTTCGGCGCCGCAGCACGGGACAACGGCCACAGGCGGGTGCCCGTGCCTCCCGCGGGGATCACGCCGTAGAAGCGATCGAGCGCATTGTCGGGGGTCTGGGCAGCGGCCCTCTCGGTAGTCATCCCTCCCAAGGTAACCGACACCGGGCGCGCCCGGCCCGACGCCGGGCCCGATGTCGGGAGGACGACGGCGTGCCGGCGCCCTGTCGGCGGGCGCACGCCTGACGTCAGGGCGCCAGGGGTGAGGGCCGCCTAAATTGAACGGGGACTGTCACCGGCCTACATTATTATGGATTCAAGAGTGGCGTCGCACGGCGTAATCCCTGCGTACAACGCGCTGACGCCCACGCGATGCAGGGAGGTACTTTCAATGCCGAAGACACTGTCACCGAGCAAGCTGATCCCAGCCGGGACCCTCTACCGTGGCCGCGAGGGCCAATGGTCCTGGGTGGCCCACCGCATCACCGGGGTCGTGATCTTCTTCTTCCTCCTGGTGCACGTGCTGGACACGTCACTGGTGAGGGTCTCCCCCGAAGCGTACGACGCCGTCATCGGCGCCTACAAGAACCCCATCATGGGTCTCGGTGAACTCGGTCTCGTGGCGGCGATCGTGTTCCACGCGTTCAACGGCATCAGGGTGATCCTCGTGGACTTCTGGAAGCAGGGTCCCAAGTACCACCGCCAGATGCTCTGGGGCGTTCTCGGTCTCTGGGCGCTGGTCATGATCGCCTTCTCGATCCGCCACCTTTCGCACGTCTTCGGAGGTTAGTACGCCATGGCCACTCCCACCATCGAAACCCCGCGCTCCGGCCGGATGACGCCGGGTTACTCCCGCACCACCACCTCCCGCGGCAACTTCGAGATGATCGCCTGGCTCTTCATGCGGCTCTCCGGCGCCATCCTCGTGGTGCTCATCTTCGTCCACCTGTACGTCAACCTGGTCGCCGGTGACGGCATCAGCGGCATCGACTTCGGGTTCGTGGCCGGCAAGTGGGCCAACCCGACCTGGCAGATCTGGGACCTCGCGATGCTCTGGCTGGCCATGCTCCACGGCACCAACGGCATCCGGGTGATCATCAACGACTACGCCGAGAAGAACAGCACGCGCATGTGGCTCAAGGGTGTGCTCTACACCGCGACGGTCGTCATCGTGGTGCTCGGCACCCTCGTGATCTTCACCTTCGACCCCTGCCCCGTGATCAACGGCGTACCCCACGTCGCGGACTACTGCCCCGCCGCGTAGCTCCCGGTACGAGCCGGGACCCGGCGTGCGGGTCCTCACAGCGAATTCGACTGTTCCAACAGAAAGAGCCACCAGAATGCAGGTCCACAAGTACGACGTCGTCATTGTCGGCGCGGGCGGTGCAGGGATGCGCGCAGCCATCGAGTCGGGCCAGCGCGCCCGCACCGCCGTCCTGACGAAGCTCTATCCCACGCGTTCCCACACGGGTGCGGCGCAGGGAGGCATGTGCGCCGCACTGGCCAACGTCGAGGACGACAACTGGGAGTGGCACACGTTCGACACCGTCAAGGGCGGTGACTACCTCGTGGACCAGGACGCGGCCGAGGTGATGGCGAAGGAAGCCATCGAGGCGGTCCTGGACCTCGAGAAGATGGGTCTGCCGTTCAACCGCACCCCGGAGGGCCGGATCGACCAGCGCCGCTTCGGTGGCCACACCCGGGATCACGGCAAGGCGCCCGTCCGGCGTTCCTGCTACGCGGCCGACCGCACCGGTCACATGATCCTGCAGACGCTGTACCAGAACTGCGTGAAGCACAACGTGGAGTTCTACAACGAGTACTACGTCCTCGACATGCTGATGGTGGACGAGGAGGTGACGGTCGACGGCGAGACGCGGATCCAGAAGCGTGTGGCCGGTGTGGTCTCCTACGACCTGGCCTCCGGTGAGCTGCACATCTTCCAGGCGAAGTCGGTGGTGTTCGCCTCCGGCGGTGTCGGCAAGGTGTACAAGACCACCTCGAACGCGCACACCCTCACCGGTGACGGCATGGGCATCGCCTTCCGCCGCGGGATCCCCCTCGAGGACATGGAGTTCTTCCAGTTCCACCCGACCGGCCTCGCCGGACTCGGGATCCTGCTCTCGGAAGCAGCCCGTGGAGAGGGTGCGATCCTCCGCAACTCCGAGGGCGAACGCTTCATGGAGCGTTACGCCCCCACCATCAAGGACCTCGCACCCCGTGACATCGTGGCCCGCTCGATGGCCAACGAGGTGCGGGAGGGCCGCGGTGCGGGGCCGAACAAGGACTACGTCCTCCTCGACCTCACCCACCTCGAGCCGGCGCACATCGACGCGAAGCTGCCCGACATCACGGAGTTCGCCCGCACGTACCTCGGCGTGGAGCCCTACACGGAGCCGGTGCCGGTGTTCCCCACGGCGCACTACGCCATGGGCGGTATCCCCACCAACATCAAGGCCGAGGTACTGCTCGACAACGACACCGTGGTCCCCGGGCTGTACGCGGCCGGCGAGGTGGCCTGCGTGTCGGTCCACGGCTCCAACCGGCTCGGCACCAACTCGCTCCTGGACATCAACGTCTTCGGCAAGCGCGCCGGCCTCGCTGCTGCGGAGTACGCGCTGACGGCGGACTTCGTGGAGATCCCCGAGAACCCGACCGTCGAGACCGAGGAGCTGCTGAACCGGGCACGGAGCTCGGAGGGTACGGAACGGGTGGCGCAGATCCGCAAGGAGCTGCAGGACATCATGGACGCGAACGTCCAGGTGTTCCGTACCGAGGAGACCCTGCTCGAGGCACTGCGCGTGATCGACACCCTCGAGGAGCGGTACACACGGATCACCGTGCAGGACAAGGGCAAGCGGTTCAACCTCGACCTGCTGGAGGCGGTGGAGCTCGGCTTCCTGCTCGACATGGCCAAGGTCATGACGGCGGCGGCCCTGCACCGCAAGGAGTCGCGTGGCGGGCACTTCCGCGAGGACTACCCGACGCGTGACGACGAGAATTTCATGACCCATTCCATGGCCTACAAGGACCCCACCGCCACCGAGACCAGCGGTGTGCGCCTTGAGACCAAACCGGTGATCTTCACCCGATACCAGCCCATGGAGCGTAAGTACTGATGAGCACTGAAACGACGGAGAAGGAGCCGGCCTCCAAGGTCGAGCTCGCGCCCGGAGTCGGCGGCGGCGGAGAGATCCCCACGTTCGACATCACCCTGAAGGTCCGCCGCTACAACCCGGAGTCGTCCGACGACGCCTACTGGGACGAGTGGAAGCTGACCATGTACGGCACGGACCGCGTGCTGGACGCCCTGCACAAGGTCAAGTGGGAGCACGACGGCTCGGTGTCCTTCCGCCGCTCCTGCGCCCATGGCGTGTGCGGCTCGGACGCCATGCGCATCAACGGCCGCAACCGGCTGGCCTGCAAGACCCTCCTGAAGGACCTCGACACGTCCAAGCCCATCCTCGTGGAGCCCATCAAGGGCCTCCCCGTGGAGAAGGACCTGATCGTGGACATGGAGCCCTTCTTCCAGTCCTACCGCGAGATCATGCCGTTCCTGGTCAGCAAGGGCCATGAACCCACCAAGGAGCGCCTGCAGAGCTCCGAGGAGCGTGAGCGGTACGACGACACCACCAAGTGCATCCTCTGTGCGGCCTGCACGTCGTCCTGCCCCGTCTTCTGGACGGACGGTCAGTACTTCGGCCCTGCGGCGATCGTCAACGCCCACCGGTTCATCTTCGACTCGCGCGACGACGCCGGCGACATGCGGTTGGAGATCCTCAACGACAAGGAGGGCGTGTGGCGCTGCCGCACCACCTTCAACTGCTCCGAGGCCTGCCCGCGCGGCATCCAGGTGACCAAGGCGATCTCCGAGGTCAAGCAGGCCATCCTGACCCGCAAGATCTGATTCCTCCGCCTGCCGAGGAGCAGGCGACCCCCGGCTCGCGGAACAGCGATCGATGAAGGGCGGCCCGTCCCGGACGGGCCGCCCTTCTGCGTCCCCGGGGGCCCGGGTCGACGGACCGGCCCGTGGACGCGCCCGTCAGGTGCGCGTGTGGTTCCGCTGCCGGCTCTGCCTCAGCAGCGACCCGACCCGTTCGTGCTTCCGCCGCTCGAGAGCGGCCTCCCTGTCCATGGACCCCACGGCGCACCACGCCGTGGCGAGGAGGTAGACCTGGCTGAGGATGAAGAACCAGACGAACAACGCCAGGATGACGGCGAACGGGAAGAGCAGTGGATTGTCGCTGAGGGACGCGAGCAGCTGGGCGGAGAACGTCCGGAGCAGCGTACTCCCTATGCCGGCGATCAGGGCCCCCTGGAACCGGACGGCACGCGGGATCGTGATCGCGGACGCCGATTTCAGGAGGACGAGCATCACCATGGTGTCGAGTACGATCATGACCCCGAACCCGGCGATCTGCGTCAGCACCTGGCTGATCCCGCGCAGATCCAGCAGGGCGAAGAGGGCGCCGAGAGTGTTGTTCGCGATCACACCGAGCACCGTGGTGAGCACCATCACCACCGCGAGCAGGGCGAGCGTGCCGAGGTCGCGGACGCGGAGCACGATCGGGTGGACCGCCACGGGAGCCAGCCCGAACACACCCCGCATGGCCTGACGCATCCCGGAGACCCAGCCCAGTGAGGTGACGAGCATGACGCCCGTCGAGAGCAGGAGCGTCAGGCCGAGACCGCTGGTGCGATCGAACAGGTCCTCGGGGGTGAACAGTCCGTTCCCGGCGTCGCTGTCGCCCCCCGTCCCGTCGGTGTCGATCAGCCCCGGCACGGCGGCGCCCACCGCCTGGATGATCACGCGTTGCAGGCCCTCGTTCCCGCTGATGACCAGGCCCGCGGTCGCGAAGCCCACCACCAGCAGGGCGGAGATGGCGAAGAACAACCGGTAGGCGAGCCCGGCCGCCATCAGCGGCCCGCGGCGCTCGAGGTACAGGTTGACCACGCGGACCACCCGTAGCGTGAAGAACCTCGAGAGCACCAGGTCCACCCGCGCGAGGACCAGAGCCACCGTGCCGCCGTCGGAACGCTTCAACCGCCCCACGTTCACGCGAGCCGCGATGACCTTCCGCCGAAGTTGCGCGAGGTCCGCCGGGGAGGGTCGATCAGCCGGCGGGGGCTTCGGAGCGGTCAGGGACCTGGCCAAAGTGCACTTCCTCCCTCTGCTTCCACAGTCCGGAGGGCAGCTGTTCGTACAGGCCGACGGACCGGACCTCGAACGACGCCCGGAACGTCTCGAGCTGCTGCTCGGCCGCGTCCATACCGGCGTCGGAGACGTCGTGGGCCACGGTGACGTGCGGGTGGAAGGGGAACTCCGGCGCGCGCTCCAGCGGTCCCGACTGCAGTTCCTCGTGCAGCCGCACGCACTCGTCGAACCCCTCGTCCACCTTCAGGTACACCACGGGGGAGACGGGCCGGAAGGACCCCGTGCTCCGCAGGCGCACCAGGAACGGATGCTGCCGGGAGGCCACGGCACGCACGTGCTGCGCCATGGCGGGCCAGTCCGATGCAGGGGTGGTGGTGATCAGCGTGATGTGCGGTGGCACCACCGTCGCCATCGGGTCGCCGAAGGAGGCACGCCAGGACTCCAGCGCCCCGGCGAGCGGTTCGGGGATGGTGATCGTCACGCCCACGCTGTTGCCGCTCGAACCATGGCCGAGCGGCGCCGCTGTGGCACCGTCGAGGTGGTCGGGCGAGATCTCCACGGGTCAGAAGGTCCCGGTGGCGGGCAGGAACCCGACACGGGAGTAGACCGCCGCGAGCGTGGGGGACGCCAGCTCCCGGGCCTTCGCCGCACCCTTCGCCAGCAACCGGTCCAGCTCGGCCGGATCCTCGAGCAGCTCCTGGGCGCGAGCCCGTACGGGAGCGAGTGCGTCCACCACCACCTCGGCGAGATCCACCTTGAGGTGCCCGTACATCCGGCCCTCGTACTCCGCCTCGAGCTGCGGGACCTCCTTGCCGGACAGCGCCGAGTAGATGGCGAGCAGGTTCGAGATCCCGGGCTTCTCCGCCTGGTCGAACCGGATCTCGGTACCGGCATCGGTGACGGCCGAGCGGATGCGCTTGGCCGTCACCTTGGGATCATCGAGCAGGTTGATCAGGCCGGCGGACGAGGACGCCGACTTGGACATCTTCGCGGTCGGGTTCTGCAGGTCGTAGATCTTCGCCGACTCCTTCTGGATGAAGGGCCTGGGCACGGTGAAGGTGTCACCGAAACGCGTGTTGAAACGCTGGGCCAGGTCACGGCTGAGTTCCACGTGCTGCCGCTGGTCCTCCCCCACCGGCACGCCGTCCGGCTGGTACAGCAGGATGTCGGCGGCCTGCAGGATCGGGTACGTGAACAGGCCCACACTCGCGGCGTCGGTCCCCTGGCGTGCGGCCTTGTCCTTGAACTGCGTCATCCTCGACGCCTCACCGAATCCGGTGAAGCAGTTGAGCACCCAGGCGAGCTGGGCGTGTTCGGGAACGTGGGACTGCACGAAGAGCGTGGCGCGGTCGGGGTCCACGCCACCGGCGATGTACTGGGCCGCGGTGAGCCGGGTGCGGTGCGCGAGCTCCTCGGGGTCCTGGGCCACGGTGATGGCGTGCAGATCGGGGATGAAGAAGACGGCGTCGTACGTCTCCTGCAGGCGCACCCAGTGCACGAGGGCCCCCAGGTAGTTCCCGAGGTGGAGGGAGCCGGCGGAGGGCTGCATCCCGGAGAGGATGCGCTGGCGCGGCACGGCGATCGGCGTGGTGGGGCTGGTCATGGGGGCGTCCTGCACTCTAGATCTGGTAGTCGACGACGAGCGGTGCGTGATCCGAGAATCTCGCCTCCCAGCTCGGCGCCCGGTCCACGGTGGAACTGGCGGCGTTCCTCGCGAGGGCGGAGGTGGCCAGCTGGTAGTCGATGCGCCACCCGGTGTCGTTGTCGAACGCCTTGCCGCGCCAGGACCACCAGGTGTAGGGCCCGTCCACGTCACCGGCGAGGAGCCGGGCGACGTCGAGGAACCCGCATTCCTCGGAGAAGAACCGGTCGAAGTAGGCGCGCTCCTCCTCGAGGAACCCGGCCTTCCTGAGGTTTCCCTTCCAGTTCCGGATGTCCAGCGGGGTGTGACCCACGTTGAGGTCGCCCACCACCACGGCGTGGTCGGCGCCGTCGCGCAGCTGCGGGAGCCGCACGGTCATGGCGTCGAGGAAGCGGTACTTGTCCTCCTGCTTCGGGGTCCCCGCCTCACCGGAGTGGACGTAGGCGCTGACCACGGTCAGCGAGACCCCGCGCACCTGCAGATCCATCTCCACCCAGCGCCCCGAGGTGTCGAAGAAGGGGTCACCGATGGTGGTGCGGGTGGCGGTCGGTTCGGTCCGGGAGGCGATGGCGACTCCCGCACGGCCCTTCGCCTCGGCCTCGGTGTGGACGATGTGCCAGTCCTCGCCCAGCAGTCTGCGGAGTTCGGCATCCGGCGCCCGCACCTCCTGGAGGCAGAGGACGTCCACCTCGCGGCCGGAGAGCCAGTCCTGCATCCCGCGCCGGTAGGCGGCACGTACCCCGTTGACGTTGACGGAGGCGATGCGGAGCGGTGTCTGCGAAGGGGGGGATGCCGGACTCACCCGATCCACCTTACCCGCGACGCCCGGGACACGGAGGCGGAGGATCCGACCCCGGGGTCAGTCGACCACGGTGCCCTCGACCGGCCCCTCGGAGGATCCCTTCATCATGGAACGGGCGTTGTGCGAGGTGATCTCGATGGTCTCCAGCGCACGTTCCACCATGCCCTCGTCCTTGCCGAGGTACTCACGGACCACACCCACCTGCACCTGCACGATCTTGAAGCTGTGATCCAGCTTGAGGTCGCGTGCCCGGTCGGCCGCCGCAGGAGCCCCCGCGGCGGACGCCCCGTTCTTCGGGTCCATGTGGCCCTGCAGCCGTGCGGCGGCCTTCCGTGCGGCGGACCGGAGGCTGAATACCACGAAACTGAACACGAGGAGCCAGCCGAGGGAGATGATCACCACCAGCCACCCGATGACGTCGTTCTGGTTCGCCGCGAAGACCACCGCCACCAGGAACACCACCAGCATGATGGCCATCCCGATACTGCCCATCCGCATGCTCACACCTCGGCCCGCAGGCCGTTCACTACTCCCGACTGACTGCATGGATCCATTGTCCCGCATGTTCGCGCAGCGGCCGTTTCCTTCCACCCGGGGCGAACTGCCGGAACTTTCCGAGAAACTTCCCAGCCGGACCAATCCGTGATCCCCCTCACCCCGAAGTCCATCCGAGTGCGCCCTACGGTGCATTCCATTCGCACACATGGAGGATTTTCCGATGAACAAGAAGATGCGACTCCTCGCAGTCCCGACCCTCGCCCTCGGCGCCATCGCGCTGGCCGGCTCGCCGGCCCTGGCCGCGGACAGCAGCTACTCGTCCACCCTGGGCCAGCTGAACGGCACCACCGGCACCGGGTCGATCACCGTCGACGTCACCGGCGACCAGGCGGCCGTGAAGCTCCAGGTCTCCGGTCTCGCCGAGACCTTCATGGACGGACCGTACCCGCACGTCCAGCACGTCCACGGCGGCGCCCAGGGTGTCTGCCCCACGGCAGCCGATGACGCCAACGGCGACGGCATCGTCAGCGTCACCGAGGGTGCGGGGCGCTACGGCGACATCCTCACCACGCTGACCACCTCCGGTGCCACCACCCCGGCCGAGGGCCTGAACCTCGAGCTCGGCGGCCAGGGCGGCAGCTACACCATCGACCGCACCATCACCCTCGACGACGCCACCAAGGCGTCCCTCGAGGCCGGCACCGCGGTCGTCGTCGTCCACGGTCTGGACCCCGCGACCGCGGGCGTGCCCGAGGCCGTCTTCGCATCGCCCAGCGACCTGGACCCCGCGCTGCCCCTCGGCGCCACCTCGCCCGCCCTGTGCGGCACCCTGGTGAAGACCCAGATGGCCGCCATGCCTTCCGGTGGAGCCGACACGGGTGTCGCCACCCAGTCCTCCAACACGGCCGGCATGATCGCCCTCGGTGGTGGCCTCGTGCTCGCCGCAGCAGCCGGTGGAGTGTTCGTGGTTCGTCGCAACGCAGCGAACAACGCGTGATACTGATCTCATGATCAGTTCCACGGGCGGCCGTCGCCGGGGCTTCATCGCCCCGGCGGTGGCCGTTCTCCTTCTCCTGACCGGGTGCGGGTCCGCTGATGCCCCGGCGGGCACGTCCCCCACCGCTCCGCCGTCGTCGAGCGCGAGTACCTCCGCGGCGCCGTCCGCCGCCGCACCGACGACCGCGCCGGGGACACCGTCGCCGTCGTCGGCCCCCGCTGCTGCTCCGGCCACTCCGGCGGAGCCTGCGGTGCTCGCCGCCTCCGAACCGGTGACGCTGAGCGTCCCGTCGATCGACGTGCGCACGGATCTGCTCAGTCTCGGCCTCCGGGAGAACCGGACGCTGGAGGTGCCGCCCGGCGAACCCGGCTCCCCGGCCGGCTGGTACAACCAGTCCCCCACACCGGGTGAGCGTGGACCCTCCGTGATGCTGGGCCACGTGAATGCCACCGACGGCGGCGACGGCGTGTTCGCCGGTCTCCGGCAACTCGGTGCCGGCGACCGCATCGAGGTGAGCCGGAAGGACGGCAGCACCGCCGTGTTCGAGTTCCAGCGGGGCGAGACGTACATGAAGAACGACTTCCCCCCCCTCGAGGTGTACGGCAACACCGCCGGGTCCGAGCTGCGTCTCATCACCTGCGACGGGTACAACCCGGAGACCGGGGAGTTCGACGACAACTACGTGGTGTACGCGACGCTCGTGAACTGACGCCGCCGCCGCCGGACGGGAACTACTTGAGGAACAGTTTCCGCAGCCGCAGGGTGGTCAGCAGCATCCCGACGACGATCATCACCAGGAAGTACGCGAGGTGGATCAGCGTGGCAGTGCTGAAGGACGCCACGCTGATCTGCCGGAGCAGCTCCACCCCGTGCCAGAGCGGCAGAGCCTGGATGAACCACTGGATCCCCTGCGGGTACACGCTCAGCGGATAGAAGGTGGCCGAGAACAGGAACATGGGCAGCATCACGAAGTTGACCCACTCCATCTGCTGGAACGTCTTCATGAAGCTCGTGATGCCCATGCCGAAGGACGCGAAGCCGAACGCGACCACCACGGCGGCGGGAATCATCAGCAGCGCCACCGGGGTGGTGAGCAGACCCATCAGGCCCATGACCGCGGTGAAGCCCGTCGCATAGAGGGCACCCCGCAGCAGGGCGAGGAAGATCTCGCCGATCGCGACGTCGAGCGGCCCCAGCGAGGTGTAGAGCATGCCCTGGTACAGCTTGGCGAAGTTCATCTTGAAGAAGACGTTCCACGTGCTGTCGTACACCGCGCCGTTCATGGCGGAGACCGCCAGCAGCGCAGGGGCGATGTAGGCCGCGTAGCTGATCTCCTGGCCGTCCGGGCCGGCGACGGTACCCACGAGGGCACCGAGGCCCACCCCCATGGACAGAAGGTACAGCACCGGCTCGAAGAAGCCGGACACCATGATCATCCAGTTGCTGCTGCGGGTGGCGAGGAGGCCGCGGGCGATCACGGCCCGGGCGTTCCGGGAGTAGAGCGCGGTCAGCCGGCGCTCCGAGGCCTGGATCCGGTAATCCTCCAAAGTGAGGTGCTGTGTCATCTGCCGAGCCTCCTGGCGAAGACGGAGCGGGCCGCACGCCACCCGATCAGGCACAGGGCCAGCAGGAACACCACGTGCACGACGGCGAGCCAGGGCGGCAGCGCGTACCCGTAGGTCAGTGCGCGGCCGAGTTCGGTGCCGTGCCAGAGCGGGGAGATCCAGCCGATCCACCGCAGGAACACCGGCAGGGTGTCCAGGGGGAAGAAGGTGCCGGAGAACAGGAAGAGCGGGGTGACGACGAAGCGCATCACGAGGGCGAACTGCCCGCGGTCCTCCTCGAGCCGGGCGGAGTAGGCGAGCAGCGGCAGTCCGAAGGCCAGACCCGCCAGCACGGCCACGGGGACGGCGAGGAATCCCAGTGCGGAGGGGGAGGCCCCGAAGGCGGCGATGATGAGGAAGTAGACGATCGTGGTGAGGCTCAGCCGGACCGTGATGGCGATGATGTGCCCGTTCACGATCTGGTGGGTGCCGAGCGGGGAGGCGTGCGGACCGTAGTACACCCGCCGCCATTTGAAGCCGTCCATCACGGGGTAGGTGAACTCGGTGGCGGCGGTCATGATGGTGGCCGAGGCGAGCAGCGCCGGTGCGATGAACACCAGGTAGCTGACGCCGCCGAACGAGCCCTCCGAGTTCTGGTCCACGAGCGTGGCCAGGCCCACGCCCATCGCGAAGAGGTACATGACCGGTGTTCCCACGCTGGAGGCGAGCAGCGTCCAGCGGTAGCTCCTCATGGCACGCAGGACGTGCTCGGCGTAGTACCAGGACCCGAACTTCCGGGCGCGCACCGCGGACACCCCCGGCGCGTGGGCGGAGAGGCGCGGAGGCAGCACCGCACCCTGCCGGCCGGGGGTCACCGCGGTCCCGGCGGCCACGCCGTCGTTGTTGTCACTGTTGTCGTTATCATCACCGTCGGCGTCGGAGCGCTGTTGCACGGGGGTCGGCTCAGTCAATGAGGCTCCTCCCGGTGAGGCGCAGGAAGACGTCCTCGAGGGACGAGCGGCGGACGAGGGAGGTGATGGGCCGGAGCCCGCGTGCCACCACCTCGTCCAGGGCGGCCTCGGCGTCGTGCGCGTAGATGAGGATGCGGTCCGGCAGCGGCTCCAGCCGGTCGCCGATGCCGTGGAGCTCACCGGCCACCGTGGTGTTCCGCTCCGAGCCGAAGCGCAGCTCCAGCACCTCACGGGTGGAGTGCTCGCGGATCAGCTGCGCCGGTGAGCCCTCGGCCATGATCCGGCCCTTGTCCACCACCACGAGGCGGTCGCAGAGCTGCTCCGCCTCGTCCATGTAGTGGGTGGTGAGGATCAGGGTGACGCCGGATTCCTTGAGCCGGAACAGGCGGTCCCACAGGATGTGGCGTGCCTGCGGGTCCAGACCCGTGGTGGGCTCGTCCAGCAGGAGGATCTTCGGTTCGTTGATCAGCGACCGCGCGATCGTGAGGCGCCGCTTCATGCCCCCGGACAGGGCGTCCACCTTCGCGGAGGCCTTGTCCGTCAGCTGGGCGAACTCGAGCAGCTCGTCGGCCTTCGGCTTCAGGTAGCTCATGGGGAGCCCGAAGTACCTGCCGTACACCAGCAGGTTGTCGCGCACCCTCAGCTCCTCGTCGAGGTTGTCCTGCTGCGGCACCACGCCGAGGTGGGCCCGCACCTCGGGGCCGTGCTCCTCGGGATCCAGCCCCATGATGGTGAGCGCACCCGAGGTGCGCTGGGAGACCCCGCCGATCATCCGCATGGTGGTGGACTTGCCGGCCCCGTTGGGGCCCAGGAGGCCGAAGGACTCCCCTGCCGGGACGTCGAAGGAGATGGCGTCCACGGCCTTGAACTCGCCGTAGTGCTTGCTGAGGTCCTGCGCGGAGATCACCGGCGGACCGGGAGGAGGAGAGTGCACGCACCCCAGCGTAGGGGCCGACCCCCGGTCGCGGGAGGTGTCCGGGGCATCGGCGCGGCGGGGGCCCCCCCCCCCCCCCGCGCCCCGCCCCCCCCCCCACGGTGGCCAGGAGCCTGGCGCGCGCCCTGGGCCCCCCCCCCCCGGGGTTCGGGGACAACCAGCTGGCCACGGGGGCCGTCTCCGGTGCGACGTCGCCCGTGAGGGTGGCCTTCCCGGTCCCCGGGTCCTCCACGCGGCTGACGCCGACGTCCAGCACGATGGCTCCGGGCTTGAGCTGCCCGGCGCGGATCATGTGCGGGATCCCGGCGGCGGCGACGACGACGTCGGCCCGGCCGAGGTGCGCCGCGAGGTCCGCCGTCCCGGGGTGGGCGAGGGTCGCCGTGGCGTTGCCCTGCTTGCGGGTGAGCAGGAGACCGAGGGGCCGCCCCACGGTCACGCCGCGTCCGACCACGAGGACGTCGAGGCCCTTCAGCTCGATCCCGTGGCGGGCGAGGAGCTCCACGATGCCGTGCGGCGTGCAGGGCAGCGGCGAGTCCAGCTCCGCGTTGACGTTGAGCACCAGTTTCCCGAGATTGGTGGGGTGCAGCCCGTCGGCGTCCTTGGCCGGGTCGATCCGCTCGAGGATCGCGTTGGTGTCGAGATGCGCGGGCAGCGGGAGCTGCACGATGTACCCGGTGGTGGCGTCGTCGGCGTTCAGCTCGTCGAGGACCGCCTCCAGCTCCTCCTGGGTGATGGTGTCCGGCAGGTCCCGCCGCACCGAGGTGATGCCCACCTGGGCGCAGTCGCGGTGCTTGCCCGCCACGTAGGAGTGGCTGCCGGGGTCCTCCCCCACGAGCACGGTGCCGAGCCCGGGCGTGACGCCGCGCTCGCGCAGCACGGCCACCCGCTCGGTGAGTTCCGCCTTGATCTGCGCGGCGGTCGCCTTCCCGTCGAGGACGCGGGCGGTGGTGCTCATGCTCCTACCACTGCTCCTGGCCCGGGTAGAGGGGGAAGTCCGCGGTGAGGGCGGAGACGCGGGCGCGCAGGGCGTCGACGTCGGGGGAGGGCTTCAGCGCGGCGGCGATGATCTCGCCCACCTCGGTGAACTCGGCGGCGCCGAAGCCGCGGGTGGCGAGCGCCGGCGTGCCGATGCGCAACCCCGAGGTGACCATGGGCGGGCGCGGGTCGAACGGCACCGCGTTGCGGTTCACGGTGATGCCCACCGAGTGCAGCACGTCCTCGGCCTGCTGCCCGTCCAGTGAGGAGTTCCGCAGGTCGACGAGGACCAGGTGGACGTCGGTGCCGCCGGTGAGCACGGAGACACCGTGCTCGGCGACGTCGGTGCCGGTGAGGCGCTCGGCGATGATCCGGGCGCCCTCGAGCACACGCTCCTGGCGTTCCCTGAACTCGGCGGACCCTGCGATCTTGAAGGCCGTGGCCTTCCCTGCGATCACGTGCATGAGCGGGCCGCCCTGCTGACCCGGGAACACGTTGGAGTTGATCTTCCTGGCCCACCCCTGCTTGGCGAGGATCACGCCCGAGCGGGGTCCGGCGAGGGTCTTGTGCACGGTGGAGGTGACGACGTCGGAGTACGGCACCGGGTTGGGGTGCACGCCGGCGGCGGCGAGACCGGCGAAGTGCGCCATGTCCGTCCACAGGAGCGCGCCGACCTCGTCGGCGATGGAGCGGAACGCCGCGAAGTCGAGCTGCCGGGGGTACGCGGACCAGCCGGCGATGATCACCTGGGGCTTCTCGGCCACCGCCTGCTCACGGACGCGCTCCATGTCGAGCCGGTGGGTGTCCTCCTCGACACCGTAGGCCGCGACCTCGTAGAGCTTGCCGGAAAAGTTCAGCTTCATGCCGTGGGTCAGGTGCCCGCCGTGGGCGAGCGAGAGGCCCATGATCTTGTCGCCGGGCGTGATCATGGCGGAGAGCGCGGCCGCGTTGGCCTGTGCCCCGGAGTGCGGCTGCACGTTGGCGAACTCCGCACCGAACAGTGCCTTGACCCGCTCGATCGCGAGGTTCTCGGCCACGTCCACGTGCTCGCATCCGCCGTAGTACCGGCGGCCCGGGTAGCCTTCCGCGTACTTGTTGGTGAGCACGCTCCCCTGCGCCTCGAGGACGGCGCGTGGCGCGAAGTTCTCCGAGGCGATCATCTCGAGGGTGTCGCGCTGCCGGGCGAGTTCGTCCCGCAGCACCGCGGCGATCTCGGGGTCCACCTCGGCCAGGGGCGTGTTGGTGACGGAGTCTGCGGCGGTCCGGGAGGGAACCGTGGGGGAAGTGGTCATGTGTCGATCCTTCTCTGGGTCTCGCGTCTCAGTCGCGACGCTCCCATGCTAGCCGCACCCCCGCCCGCGCTTCCAACGGGTTACGCCGCCCACCCGGCCGGTGCCGTACCCCCGTGGAATACGGCTGCGGAGGACGTCGTTCGGGACTCCGGGACAGGAGCACGTGACGGAGGGAGAGCCAGATGGAGGAACGTGGGACGCAACCGGCCATCGGTACCGCCGTGCTGGAGGTCCGCGTGGTGGTGATCGGTGCGGGGCAGGCGGGGCTGAGCAGCGCGTACCAGCTGATCCGCCGGGGCCTGGTACCCCACCGCGACTTCGTGGTGCTCGACGCGAATCCCGCACCGGGCGGGGCCTGGTTGCACCGCTGGCCCGCCCTCACCTTCGACGCCGCCCACGCACTGCATCCCCTCCCCGGGCTCCCCCTCGGCACCCCTGACCCCGAGGAACCGGCCTCCGCCGTGGTGAACCGCTACTACGGGGCCTTCGAGGAGATGTTCCGGCTGCCTGTGATCCGCCCCGTGCGCGTGCTCCGCGTGGAACCCGCGACGCCCGGAGACATGCAGGAGCCCTCCGGGTCCATCCGCACGGACGGCCCGCTCACGGTGACGACGACGGCGGGCACCTGGCGCGCCGACGTCGTCATCAGTGCCACGGGGACCTGGGACCGCCCCTACTGGCCCTCCTACCCCGGCCGTGGGCTGTTCGCCGGCCGGCAGCTGCACACCCACGACTACCGCTCGGCGGAGGAGTTCGCGGGCCGGCGCGTCCTCGTGGTGGGGGCCGGCACCTCGGCGGTACCGTTCCTGCTGCGGCCCGCGGCGGCCGGGGCGCGCACCGTGTGGTCCACCCGCCGTCCGCCGGAGTTCGTCCGGCGTCCGTTCGACGCCGAGTGGGGCCGGGAGGTGGAGGCCGAGGTGGGTGCGCGGACGGCCGCGGGGCTTCCTCCGGAGAGCGTGGTGGCTGCCACCGGTCTGCCCCTGACGCCCGAGTACCGGGCGGGGATCGACGCCGGGGTGCTGGTCTCGCGCGGTCCGCTCGCCGAGCTCCGGGAGCACACCGCGGTGTTCACCGACGGGTCGGAGGAGGAGGTCGACGTGGTGCTCTGGGCCACGGGGTTCCGCGCGTCCCTGCAGCACCTCGCTCCCCTGCGCATCCGCGAACCGGGCGGCGGCATCCGGATGGACGGCGTCCGCGTGGTGAAGGAGCCGCGCCTGATGCTGGTGGGCTACGGGGCCTCCGCCTCCACGCTCGGCGCAACACGGGCCGGGCGCGCAGCGGCCCGGGCCGCCGTCGCCCGTGTCACGGAGGGCGGGGAAGGCGGGGCCACCGGTAATCTGGCGGGATGACCTCTCCCAGCCGCTCCTACTCCCTGACGCTCTCCTGCCCCGACCGGCCCGGCATCGTGCACGGCGTCTCCGGGGCGCTGGTGGAGGTGGGGGCCAACATCACCGAGTCCCAGCAGTACGGGAGCCCGGGGACGGGAAGCTTCTTCATGCGCGTCGCGCTCACCACGGACGCTCCGGCGGAGGACGTCGAAGCAGCCCTCCGACCCCTGGCGGAGGAGTTCGGCATGGACTTCTCCCTCGCCGGGACCGAACGCCGTACCCGCACCATCATCATGGTCTCGAAGGCGGCGCACTGCCTGAACGACCTGCTCTTCCAGCACCGCTCCGGCACCCTCCCCATCGACATCCCCGTGATCGTCTCCAACCACCGCGATCTCGAGGGCCTCGCCGCCTTCTACGGGATCGAGTTCCGCCACATCCCGGTGACCCCGGAGACCAAGGACGCCGCGGAGGACGCCCTCCGTGAGCTGATCGCGGAGCACGACGTCGAACTGGTGGTCCTGGCCCGCTACATGCAGATCCTCAGCGACCAGCTCTGCGAGGACCTCCTGGGCCGTGCCATCAACATCCACCACTCGTTCCTGCCCTCGTTCAAGGGCGCACGCCCCTACCATCAGGCGCACGCCCGCGGCGTGAAACTCATCGGCGCGACGGCCCACTACGTCACGGGCGCCCTGGACGAGGGGCCGATCATCGAGCAGGAGGTCATCCGCGTGGACCATGCCCGGACGGCCGAGCAGCTCGCCTCGATCGGACGGGAACTCGAGGGGCGGGCGCTCGTACAGGCCGTGCAGTGGCACGCCGAGGGCCGCGTGCTGCTCGACGGACGCCGCACGGTGGTGTTCAACTGACAGGTACGGACCGCGCCCCTAGGCTGATGTCATGAGCCACATCATCCCCTTCCGCGGCACCACCCCCCGCGTGGGCGTGTCGGCCTTCGTGGCGCCCACGGCCACCCTGATCGGCGAGGTGTCCCTCGGCGCCTTCGCGAGCGTGTTCTACGGCGCGAGCGTGCGTGCGGACACGGCCGCGATCAGCATCGGGGAGGGCACCAACCTGCAGGACAACGTGGTGGTCCACGCCGACCCGGGGTATCCCGCGTCGATCGGGGACCGCGTCAGCGTGGGCCACGGCGCGGTGGTCCACGGGTGCACCGTCGAGGACGACTGCCTGATCGGCATGGGTGCCACGGTGATGAACGGCGCGGTGATCGGTGCCGGCTCCCTCGTGGCCGCCGGGGCGGGGGGGCTCGAGGGGGCGGGGGTCCCGCCGCGCTCCCCGGTGGCCGGGGGGCCGGCGAAGGGGCGGCGGGGGCTCGACGACGACGAGGTGGCGGCGGTCCGCTCGAACGCCGGGCGCTACCGCAGCCGTGCGCAGGAGCACCGCGACGCCGTCGGAGGCGGCCCCGGGTAGGTGCACTCCGGGCGCAGGTCCCGGTCCTGCGGACCTAGGCGTCGACCCGCACGTCCTTCGGGGCACGGCGGCGGGAGGCGATGACGTGGTCCACGGACCAGCGGCCGGGACCGGCGAGGACGAACAGCAGGCTCGCGGCGGCGAGCAGCAGGACGAACTCGTACCCGCCGTCGGCCACGAAGAAACCGGCCTCGCCGTGGACGAGCACGAGCGCCCCGAGCACGGTGAGGGCGAGCAGACCGGCGATCACGCGGGTGCCGAGGCCGAGGATCAGCAACACACCACCGCCGAGTTCGAGGACGGCGACGGCGGGGGCGGCCAGGTCGGCTGCAGGTACGCCCATCTCGGCGAACGACGCCTGGGTCCCGGCGATGGTGAACTCGTTGAACTTCTGCCATCCGTGTAGCACGAAGATGATGCCGAGGACTGCGCGGAGCACGGTGTGCCCCAGGGTGGGGAGGGAGGTGGCTGCGGGCGTGGAGGTGCGCGGCGGCACGTGCGTGGTCGACATGCCTCCACCCTAACGGCTTTACTTGTAGTTTCAAGCATCGCGGAGGGGTGCGCCCATACTGAGGCGCCCTCCGGTGTCGGGGTGCCTTCAGGTGTCGGGACGATGGACGCATCCCCGCGCAGCGGCAAGGATGAGGAGATGAACCCATCGATCTGCATCCCCGTTCCTCCCTGCGCCATGACAGGTGCCCCCAGCCCCGTCGCGGCAACGGGCCGCCCCCTGAAGTGGGGCGTCGTCGCCACTGGAGGCATCGCCGCGAAGGTCACCGGGGACATCGCCCTCCTCGAGGACGCCGACCTCCACGCGGTGAGCTCCCGCAGCCAGGACAGTGCTGACGCCTTCGCGGAGCGCTTCGGTTTCACCACGGCGTACGGCGACGACGGCGGCACCTCCGGCTACCAGCGCCTCGTCGACGATCCCGCGGTGGACGTGGTGTATATCGCGACCCCGCACGGACAGCACCACGAGGTGGCGCGGGCCGCCCTGCAGGGAGGCAAGCACGTCCTCTGCGAGAAGCCGTTCACCATCAACGCCGAGGAGGCGGAGGACCTCGTGGCCCTCGCCGCGGACCGCGGGCTCTTCCTCATGGAGGCCGTGTGGACGCGCTTCCTGCCGAGCGTGAACCGGGCCTGGGAGATCATCGGCTCCGGCGAGCTGGGTGAGATCCGCTGGGTGCAGGCCGATCTCGGCTTCACCGCACCGGAGGATCCCACCAGCCGCCTCTGGGACCCGAAGGCGGGCGGCGGGGCCCTGATGGACCTCACCGTGTACCCGCTGACCTGGGCGCTCGGGGCCCTCGGCTTCCCGGACTCGGTCTCCGCGATCGGCAAGCTCAACGGCGACGGCGTGGATCTGCAGACCGCCATCACCCTCGGCTACGCGAGCGGGGCGCACGCCCAGCTGTCGTCGTCGTTCGTCTCCGCGTGCCCCGGCCAGGCCACGGTGAGCGGCGCGAACGGATGGCTGCGCACCGGGGACGGTCAGCTCCCCAATCCCCGGGAACTGACCGTGCAGACCGGGCCGGAACCCCGCGTGGAGCGGTTCGACCACGTGGGTGCCGGGTACACGTACCAGCTGCGAGAGGTCACGCGCTGCATCCAGGAGTGCCTCTCCGAGAGCCCCACCATGCCCCTCGAGCACACGGTGCGCACCATGCGCCTGCTCGACGGCGTGCGGGCACAGCTCGGTCTGCGCTATGCGAACGACGACGCCTGAGACGCAGTCGCGGTCGTCCGGCCCGGTTCACCTGACCGGGCGACAGGGACCAGGACCGACGAAGCAGCCGACGTACCGGTGCGGTACGTCGGCTGCTCGCGCCCGGACGTGGGTACTTACTTCGCGAGGATCGCGAGCACCTCGGACAGCGTCCCCGAGGGGCGCATGACCTCGCTCACCTTGGCGACGTCCGGGTGGAAGTACCCGGCGATGTCCACGGGCGAGCCCTGGACCGCCAGGAGCTCGGACACGATCGCGTCCTCGTTCCCGGTCAGCGCCTCGGCCACCTGCGCGAACGCGGCCGCGAGCTCCGTGTCCTGGTCCTGCTGCGCCAGCTCCTCCGCCCAGTAGCGGGCGAGGTAGTAGTGGCTGCCACGGTTGTCGATCTCACCGACGCGGCGGCGGGGCGACTTGTTCTCGAGCAGGAAGGTCCCCGTGGCGCGGTCCAGCGTGTCCGCCAGGATCTGGGCACGCGCGTTGCCCGTGGTGGTGGCCAGGTGCTCGAAGCTCACGGCGAGGGCCAGGAACTCCCCGAGGCTGTCCCAGCGCAGGTGGTTCTCCTTCACGAGCTGCTGCACGTGCTTGGGAGCCGAACCGCCGGCGCCGGTCTCGAACAGGCCGCCGCCGTTCATCAGCGGTACCACGGAGAGCATCTTGGCGCTGGTGCCGAGCTCCAGGATGGGGAACAGGTCCGTGAGGTAGTCACGCAGCACGTTGCCGGTCACGGAGATGGTGTCCTCACCGCGGCGGATGCGCTCGAGCGTGAACGCCGTGGCGTCCTCGGGCGACATGATCCGCAGGTCCAGACCCTCGGTGTCGTGCTCCCCGAGGTACTCCTCGACCTTCGCGATCAGGTTGGCGTCGTGCGCGCGACCCGCGTCCAGCCAGAACACGGCGGGGGTCGCGGAGGCGCGGGCACGGGTGACGGCGAGCTTCACCCAGTCGCGGATCGGGGCATCCTTGGTCTGGCAGGCGCGCCAGATGTCACCCGGGGCGACGTCGTGCTCGAGCAGTACGGTGCCGTCGGCGTCGAGCACCTGCACCTTGCCCTCGGAGCGGATCTCGAAGGTCTTGTTGTGGCTGCCGTACTCCTCGGCGGCCTGCGCCATGAGACCCACGTTCGGCACGGTGCCCATGGTGGTGGGGTCGAAGGCGCCGTGGGCCCGGCAGTCGTCGATGACCACCTGGTACACCCCGGCGTAGCTGCTGTCGGGGATCACCGCGAGGGTGTCCGCCTCCTCGCCGTCCGGGCCCCACATGTGACCGGAGGTGCGGATCATGGCCGGCATGGAGGCATCCACGATCACGTCGCTCGGCACGTGCAGGTTGGTGATGCCGTTGTCCGAGTCCACCATGGCGATCGCCGGGCCGTCCTCCATGCCCTTGATGATGAGCTGCTGCACGCCGTCGCGCACGTCCTCGGGCAGTGCGTCGAGCCCGCCGAGGATCGAGGCGAGACCGTTGTTGGGGCTCAGGCCCGCGGCGGCGAGCTGGTCACCGTACGTCGCGAAGAGCTCGGGCAGGAAGGCACGCACGACGTGGCCGAAGATGATGGGGTCCGAGACCTTCATCATGGTGGCCTTCAGGTGTGCCGAGAAGAGCACCCCCTCCTCCTTGGCGCGGGTGACCTGCTGACCGAGGAACGTGTCGAGCGCACCGGCGCGCATCACCGTGCCGTCCACCACCTCTCCGGCGAGCACGGGGAAGGCCTCCTTGAGCACCGTCACCGAGCCGTCCGGGGCCAGCTGCCGGATGGAGACGGTGGTGTCCGCGGCGATCACCACGGAGCGCTCGTTGGAGCGGAAGTCGTCGGTGGTCATGTGCGCCACGTTGGTCTTCGACTCCGGCGTCCAGGCACCCATGCTGTGCGGGTTCTGGCGGGCGTAGTTCTTCACCGACGCCGGGGCGCGGCGGTCCGAGTTGCCCTCGCGGAGCACGGGGTTCACGGCGCTGCCCTTGACCTTGTCGTAGCGCGCGCGGGTCTCGCGCTCCTCGTCCGTGGACGGGTGGTCGGGGTAGTCCGGGATGGAGTAGCCCTGGCCCTGCAGCTCGGCGACGGCCGCCTTCAGCTGCGGGACGGACGCACTGATGTTCGGCAGCTTGATGATGTTGGCGTCAGGCGTCTTCGCCAGCGCGCCGAGCTCCGCGAGCGCGTCGGGCACCTGCTGGTCCTCGGGGAGCCGGTCCGCGAACAGGGCGATGATGCGGCCCGAGAGCGAGATGTCCCGGGTCTCCACCTCCACCCCTGCCGTGGAGGCGAAGGCCTCGATGATCGGCAGGAACGAGTAGGTGGCCAGCATGGGTGCTTCGTCGGTGTGGGTGTAGATGATCTTGGCCATGGGTTGGCGTCTCCCTGGTGCTCTTCGTCGTGCGGGTGGTCGGGTGAGGTTCTCAGCTCCAACCTACCGAGGTCCCGGGGCCAGTACCTAACGATCTGTACCCCGGGTCCGCGGCGGCGGCGGGCCGTACGGGTGGTGCGGAACCTAGTGGAAGAAGTGGCGCGCACCCGTGAGGTAGAGGGTGATCCCGGCCGCGTTCGCGGCGTCGATCACCTCCTGGTCGCGGACCGACCCACCGGGCTGGACGACGGCGCGCACACCGGCGTCGAGCAGGATCTGCAGGCCGTCGGCGAAGGGGAAGAAGGCGTCGGAGGCGGCCACGGAGCCGCGGGCCCGCTCGGTGTCGGCGAGGGTGGTGGCCCGTTCCACGGCAAGGCGGCAGGAATCAACACGGTTGACCTGCCCCATGCCCACCCCCACGGACGCGCCGTCGTGCGCCAGCAGGATGGCGTTGGACTTCGCGGCCCGGCAGGCCTTCCACGCGAAGGCGAGGTCCGCGAGCGTGGCGTCATCGGCCGCCTCGCCGGCGGCGAGCGCCCAGGCCGAGGGGTCGTCGCCGTCGGCGTCGAGGGTGTCGGCGGACTGCATCAGCACTCCCCCGGACACCTGGCGGAACTCCACGGCGTTCCGGCCGTAGCCCTCGGGCAGCGTGAGCAGGCGGATGTTCTTCTTCCGCGAGAGGATCTCCACCGCCTCCGCGGAGAACGACGGCGCGATCACCACCTCGGTGAAGATGTCCTTCACGGTCTCCGCCATGCCCGCGGTGACCTCGCGGTTCGCGGCGATCACGCCACCGAACGCGGAGACGGGGTCGCAGGCGTGCGCCTTGGCGTGGGCGTCGGCGATCGGGTCCGCCGCGTCCGCCGAGCCCACCGCCACGCCGCACGGGTTGGCGTGCTTGATGATGGCGACGGCCGGGAGATCGAAGTCGAAGGCCGCACGGAGCGCGGCATCGGCGTCCACGAAGTTGTTGTAGCTCATGGCCTTGCCGTGGAGCTGGTCGGCCTGGGCGATGCCCGGGGTCGCGGCCGCGTCCACGTACAGGGCCGCGCGCTGGGGCGGGTTCTCGCCGTAGCGCAGCACCTCGGAGCGCTCGAGCGCGAGGCCGGCGTAGCCGGGCCAGGTGGCGTCACTGCCGCCGTCGCCGTCGTCGGCGCTGTCCTCGAGCTCGAACTGGGCGGCGGTCCAGGTGGCGACGGCGGTGTCGTACGCCGCGGTGTGCGCGAAGGCGAGCGCGGCCAGCCGGCGTCGGACCGTCAGCTCGAAGCCGCCCTCGGCGGCGGCCGTGACCACGTCACCGTAACGGGCGGGGCCCACGACGACGGCCACCGGCGGGTGGTTCTTCGCCGCGGAGCGGACCATCGCTGGGCCGCCGATGTCGATCTGCTCCACGACGGCGTCGGGCTCCGCGCCGGAGCGGACGGTCTCCACGAACGGGTAGAGGTTCACCACCACGAGGTCGAACGGCTCGATGTCCAGCTCCGCGAGCTGGTCCACGTGCTCGGGCCGGCGGCGGTCCGCGAGGATGCCGGCGTGCACCGTGGGGTGCAGGGTCTTGACGCGTCCGTCGAGGGTCTCGGCGAAGCCGGTCACCTCGGAGACCTCCGTGACCGGGACGCCCGCGGCGGCGATGCGCTGCGCCGTGGAGCCGGTGGAGACGATGGAGACACCCGCGCGGTGCAGGCCCTGCGCGAGTTCCTCCAGCCCGGTCTTGTCGAACACCGAAATCAGTGCTCGGCGCAGGGGGACACGGTCGAGGGGTGTGGGGCTCACGCGGATCTCCGTCGGTAGTGCTTCGCTGGGGTCGGTCCCGATTCTATCGGGGTGGTGCGCGGGTACCGCGAGGGGGCAGGAACGACGTCCTCGGCCCGCTCTTCGGCGTCATTTCTGTCCTCTCGGCTCCGCCCCGTCACGCCGGGGCCGCGAGGGGGCAGAAACGACGCCGTCCGCCGGCCTTCGGACGTCTCTACTGTCCCCTCGGCCCCGTGACTCCTCCGCACTCCTCCGCCGTGGACAGCGCGCGGGCGATCCGGGCGACGGCGTCCCTCCGGCCCTCCCCCAGGTGCACCTTGGTGAAGCGCAGCACCGTCCAGCCCAGGGCGCGGAGCCTCTCGTCGCGTTCGATGTCGTGCGCCCACTGCCGCGCATCCGTGAGGTGGTGCTCCCCTTCGTACTCGAGGGCTATCCGCCGGCTCCGGTACTGCAGGTCGGGTCGGGAGATCCGCCGGCCGTCGACGTCGGTGATCCACCGGTTCACCTCGGGTTCCGGCAGGCCCGCATCGCGGATGAGCAGGCGCAGCAGGGTCTCCGGCACCGAGTCGACGCCGGTCCGCAGCAACGGTAGCGACTCCCTGGCCCTCCCCGTTCCGCGGGCCCCGGCTCTCGTGGCGAGTTCTGCCGTCAGGAGCTCCACGGTGGTCAGCGGGTTGGGCAGGGCGAGCCCGCCGATCAGCCGGGGAGCATCCGGCTTCCTGAGCAGCGCGTCACCGGCGGCCACGAGTTCGGGCGTCGTCAGCTGCGTCGCGAGATCGCACCAGGTCCGCGCCGGCGTGGTGAGCGGCACCCCGTAGACCGTCACCGTGGCCCCGTACGGCAGGTCGGCGAGGTGCCCGACGACGCCCTTCCTCCTCGGCCGGGAACCGCCCACCGGACGGGTCAGGTGCAGCGGTGCGTCGTGGAGACGCCGGGGCAGCGGCATCCCCCACAGCACGGCCGCGGTGCTGTGGCTCGCCACCGTTCCCGGGACCAGCGAACCGAGGCAGGTGACGACGTCGGACACCTCCGCCGGGATGCCCTTCACCGAACGGAGGCTGCGCGAATGCCGCTGGTACCCGGTGCGACGCAGTACGGAGGGCGGGATGCCCAGGCCCCGGGCACGCTCGACGGTGAAACACCGGGCGGTGCCGAGGCTGAGCAGTGCGGCGGCCATGGGATCGGTCTGCATCGACCCATGGTGGACCAGCTCCGCGCCGGCCTCGGCGCTGTCCACAGGTGGAGCGCACCCGTTACGCCGAAAGGGCACGAATGACCGCCCCACGGCCGGAACCGCCGTCGTAGGTGTCCTCTCGACGCCCGGCGCACCCACCACTCGGAGTAACGCGCGGCGTGACGCGGCCCACGGCGGCGGTATTGTTCTCCCAGCTGTTCTCCCGACGTCCCCCTTCCGCGAAGGCATCATGAGCACCGACACCACACTCCCCACCGGCGACCAGGTGGTGCAGGATCTTCCCTGGCGCTGGAAGGTCCAGGGCAAGATCTTCCTCATCGGCGGCCTCGGCTTCATGTTCGACGCCTGGGACGTGACCCTCAACGCCTACCTCATCCCGCTCCTGATCGCGGACTGGGGGATCACCACCGGCCAGGCCGCCTGGGTGGCGACATCCAACCTGATCGGCATGGCCGTGGGCGCCTTCGTGTGGGGCTCCGTGGCGGACCTGATCGGCCGGAAGCGGGCCTTCACCCTGACGCTCCTGATCTTCTCGGTCTTCACCGTGCTGGGTGCCTTCTCCCCGGACATCGTCTGGTTCTGCGTCCTCCGGTTCTTCGCAGGATTCGGGCTGGGCGGCTGCATCCCCGTGGACTACGCCCTGGTGGGTGAGTTCACCCCGCGCCGCCAACGCGGGCGGGTGCTCACCGCGATGGACGCCTGGTGGCCCGTCGGCGCGTTCCTGTGCGGCGTGGTGACGACGGCGGTGGTGGCCGCGTCCGGCAACTGGCGGCACGCGATGCTCGTCATGGTGCTGCCCGCGCTGCTGGTGTTCTGGGTGCGTACCGGCGTCCCCGAGTCCCCCCTCTACCTCGTGCAGCGCGGCCGCCGGGAGGAGGCCCGGAAGGTCATCGACACCCTGGTGACCAGGACCGGAGCGGAGGCCCGGGCGTGGCGGCTGCCCGAGCCCGAGCAGACGCCGAAGCTCTCGCTGGGGAGCATCTCCGGTCAGCTCGCCGGGTTGTGGCGGTTCGACTGGCGCATCACGCTCACCGCGTGGAGTCTGTTCCTGACCATCCTGCTGGTGTACTACGGGGCGCTCACCTGGATGCCTCGGATCCTGATCGCCTCCGGGTACGCGCAGTCCGTGGCCTTCATCACCACCACCTTCATGACCGGCGTCGGCTTCCTCGGGGTCGTCGCCGCGGCCCTGCTGGTGGAGCGGGTGGGCCGCAAATGGCTGCTGGCCATCACCGGGCCCGGCTCCGCGCTGCTGCTCGTGGTCTTCGCCCTGAACCTCGACCTGCCCGCCGTGGCCACCGCCTGGCTGCTGGCGTTCGGCTTCGTGGTGCAGGTGGCCATCCCGGTGCTCTACACCTACGTGTCCGAGCTCTACCCCACGGAGCTGCGGGGCAGCGGCTTCGGATGGGCCTCCACGATCTCCCGTATCGGCGCCGGGCTGGTGCCGCTGATCTTCGGCAGCCTGCTGTGGCCGTATCTCGGGCTGCCGCTCACCTTCGCGCTGATCGGGGTGCTCGTGGTGCTCGCCGTCGTGTTCATGGCCTTCAACGCACCGGAGACGCGCAACGCGGAACTCCGGTGACGCCGCCTGCGCACCGGGACGGAGACCCGAGGGCGGCGAGCACCGGGGGCAGGGCACGGTCCGTGCACCGGCGAACCTGACACGACGACGGCGCCATCGACGACGCCGGAGAACCTGACATGACGACGGCGCCGTCACGGCGCTGTGGACGGCGGCGCCGGGGAGGGTGCGTCCCTACGCCTCGGGCACCTCGACGTCGGGGGTCTCCTCGAGCTCGGTGACGTGCCAGGCGCCGTCCTCGTGGCGGATCGTGGCGGCGTACACGGTGCCGCCCGGGACGAAGGGCCGCTGCTCCCCCCCGGAGCCGTCCTCGGCGACCTCGGCGTACGCGCCGGGATTCACGGGAATGACCGCCGTGACGTCCGAGCCCTCCGTGCCGTCGTCGTCCGCCGTGGTGAGCAGCACGTTGGTGACCTTGGGCGGGCCCCCGAGCCCCCCCCCGCCGTCGTCGTACACGGCGGCGAGCCGCTCGGCCTCCGCCTCCTCGGCCGAGGCACCGTCCACGGAGTCCAGCAGGGCAGCGGGGTCCCCGGTCTGGAGCCCGTAGCCCTTCAGCTCGAAGGAGTGGTAGAGGAATGCTCGGGCGCCCGCGGGCGAGACCTCGCCGACGAGGCGTTGCTCGCCGGCTGCCGGATGCTCGCGGCGGGGGCGGGGGGCTCGCCGGCGCGGGACGGGCGGCGGCGGAGGTCGCGGGGCGGAGGCGGGGGTGCCGGCACAGGCGGTGAGCGCCAGCAGCGTGAGGGCGGCGGTGGCCGCGGTACGCGAGAAGTTCATGGGGGTCCCAACGGTGGTCGGAGAGGGGTGGAGACGGCGAGAGCCCTCATCACTGTACCGGTGCCCCGGGCAACCTCCGGGGGCGAGGGCTACAACCAGTCGTTGCGGCGGAAGGCCCAGAAGAGCCCGAGGCCCAGCCCGATCATCAGGGCCACCGCGAACGGGTATCCCAGGGCCCAGTGCAGTTCCGGCATGTTGTCGAAGTTCATGCCGTAGATCGAGGCCACCAGGGTGGGGGCGAAGAGGATCGCGGCCCAGGAGGCGATCCGCTTGACCTCCTCCCCCTGGGCCAGGGAGGTCTCCGTCAGGTGGGTCATCTCCTCGTTCTGGCGCTGCGCCACGAGGGTGGAGTGCACGGTCAGGGCGTTCTGCAGCAGGGTGCGGAAGGTGTTGACCCGTTCCACGATCCGGATCACGTGGTCCTGCACGTCGCGGAGGTTCCGGCCGAGCTCCGAGTCCAGCCGGTACTTCTCGGACCCGTGCAGCAGTGAGGCCAGCATGTCCTCCAGCGGTTGGGTGGCCCGCTGGAACGCGATGACCTCGCGGTGGAGCTCGTAGATGCGGCGGGAGACGTCGGGTTCGCCACCGAAGAGCTCGTCCTCGATCTCGTCGATGTCGATCTCGAGCCCCTCGACCACGGGCCCGTACTCGTCCACCACCTGGTCCAGCAGCGCGTAGAGCACGGCCTGCGGACCGGCGCCCAGCAGCTCCGGGTCGGCCTCGAGCCGCCGGCGCACCAGTCCGAGGTCGGGCGACTCCGCATGACGGATGGTGACCACGAAGTCAGGGCCGATGAACAGGTGCAGCTCACCGAACTCCACCTTCTCCTCGGCGTCGACGTACCGGGCGGGGCGGAGCACCACGAAGAGGGTCTGCCCGTAGCGCTCCAGCTTGGCACGCTGGTGACCGTTGGCGGCGTCCTCCACCGCGAGGGGATGCAACCCGAACTCCGACGCCACGGCGCGCAGTTCCTCGTCCTCCGGACGGTAGAGACCGATCCACCCCATGCCGCCGGTCTCGCGCATGAGCTCGAAGGTCCGGGTGAGGTCGGTGGGGGTGAGTCGTTCCGTCCCGCCCACGTAGACGGCGTTCGTGACGAGCGCCATTCAGCTCGGCCCGCCCTGCGCGGAGGAGGCCGCGAGCCCCGCGAGCGTCTCAATGAGGAGCCTGCGCTCCTCCACCTTGATCCGCTCGTGCAGGGTCTCCTCGGTGTCCTCCGGGAGCACGGGGACGGCGGCCTGGGCGAGGATGGGGCCGGTGTCCACACCGGCATCGGCGATCATCACGGTGCAGCCGGTGACCTTCACACCGTAGGCGAGCGCGTCCCGTACGCCGTGGGCGCCCGGGAAGCTCGGCAGCAGCGCCGGGTGCGTGTTGAGGTAGCGGTCCGGGAAGGCGTCCAGGAAGTGCTGGTCCACGATCCGCATGAATCCCGAGGACACCACGTAGGCGGGCTCGTGCGCCGCGACGGCCCGGGCGAGGTCGCGGTTCCACTCCCCGCGGTCCGCGTACTGCTTGAGATCGACCACGAAGGTCTCGATCCCGGCGGCGGCCGCCCGCTCCACGCCACCGGTGCCGGGGCGGTCGGCCCCCACGGCCGCGATGGTGACCGGGAGGCTGCCGTCCGCGGCGGCGTCGAGCACCGCCTGGAGGTTGGATCCGGTTCCGGAGACGAGGACGACGATGCGCATGGCTCAACCTTAGGACTCCTCTCCCCTAGGGTTGAACCATGCCGAGGGAGAAGCGAATCAAGGAACAGGACCCGCAGCAGGGCAGCGCTCGAGCGGGCGCCCCCGGGAAGGAGCCCGAGGACGCGACGACGGCGCGAGCCGAATCGGCCCGACTGTGGCTGCGTGTGTTCCTGCTCTCGCTGCTCGGCGCCCTGCTCACCAGCGGACTTCCCCTGCCGTGGAAGGTGCTGGGGCTCGCCCTGGGACTGTTCGCCCTGACCGCCGGGGTGGTGGCCCTGGTCAAGGCCGTCCGCGCCGACCTCCCCCGCTTCCTGGTGGTCACGGTGTGCCTCGGACTGTTCGCCGCCCTTTTCATGACCGCGGGATCGGGCGCCTCGGTGATCCTGTGGCCGGTGACCCAGCAGTACGAGACCTGCCAGGCGGAGGCGCTGACCCTGCGGGCGGAACGTCAGTGCGAGGACGAGCTGAGGGATCTCGGCGGGCTCCTGCCGGGCGGCACCGGCCGCTGAGGTCCTACCGGTTGCAGCTCAGCGGCGCCGGGGCTCGCGCTCCAGGAGCGGCCCGGCGGCGTGACCGAGCACGGCGCCCACCGCCACCTCGAGAGCCAGCCAGGCACCCAGGGCGACGGGGTCCGGACCGAGATCGGTGAAGCGCCCGAGGCCCAGGGAGGCACGGGAGACCAGGGCGACGACGGCACCCACCACACCGGCCGCGAGGCCGATCAGCACGGCCAGTGCCGCCGTCGACGCCGTCCAGGTCAGCCAGCGCTGCCTGCTCTGCAGCACCAGCCACTCGTCGAAGTGGTTCTCGCCCTCCCGGAAGAACCACCAGCCCGCCAGGAGCCCGGCGAGCACCGGGACGGCCAGTGCCGCGTACCCGTACTCGAGGACTCCCGCGGGCAGCGCGCCGAGGACGGGCAGCGCCGGCAACGGACCCACGCTGGTGGCCAGCGGCGTGATCGAGCTACCGGCCCCCAGGGCGAATCCGGCCCCGGTGGACCAGGACATCGTCCACACCGCGAGGTTCGGGAGCATCCCCAGCTGCAGCAGGGTGAGCACCGTGGCGCCGGCGGCCCCGCCGTCGACCCGCTGGTAGATCGCGGCGATCCCGGTCCAGTTCAGGGCGATCGAGACGGCGAGCAGCATCGCGGACAGACCCCCGGCCACCAGGACGGCGAGGAACCCCGACCGGATCACGGACCAGGCGTACGAGCCGGCCCAACGTGAGTGCTGGCTGGTGCGCCCCACCCGTGCGGCGAAGTCCACGCCCACCAACCGGCTCCAGGCCCCGGCCTCGCGGTAGGCGCCGGTGACGAGGCCGATACTCGCGGACACCGGGGGGATCAGCGCACCGGCGACCACGGAGGCGGAGGCGTCGGGTGTGGCGGAGAAGAACGCCACGAGGGCGCCCAGGGCGCCGTACGTGAGGACCGCCCCGAGCAGTGCCTGCCAGAGCTGGTCGGTGTAGGAGGCACGTGCCAGGCGGCGTCCTGCACGCCAGGCCAGCAGCAACGGCACCAGGAACAGGCCGAGCGGGATCACCTGCAGCAGCCCGGTGGGGGACCCCGCACCGAGCTCCGGGGGGAACCGGAGCACCAGCGGCACGCCGTGCATCACGAGCCACCCCTGCCCCGCGAGCCGGGCCGCGGAGGCCGCGGGGCGGGCGGCGGACCCGCCGGTGAACCAGACCGCGGCGACAGGGAGCACCACGAGCAGCGCGGAGAGGAAGGCGGCCTGACCGAGCTCGAGGACGCCCTGCAGCCACAGCGGCATGGGAAGGGCACGGGGTCTGGTGGGAAGTCTCATCCCTCCCATGATCCCATCGGTGGGGATGCCCGCCGGTGGGTACCGGCCGGACGGCGCCCCGGGTCAGGCGGTGAGGTCGATCACACCCTTGACGACGGCGAGTCCGGCACCGATGAAGGCGATCACCACCACGAAGACCCGCGCGTGCTCGTCGCGCACGAACCGGGCGAGCTTCTCCCCCACGGCGATCCCCGCCACGATGGCGAGGCCGATCGCCACCCACATCCAGGTGTCGAGGGCGGGTGCCTGGCTGGGGTCCAGGAGGAGCTTGGTCACCAGGGTGACGCTGCCGATCAGGACGAAGAAGGGCTGCAGCGTCGCGGCGAAGGAACGCTGGGGCCAGCGGGACAGGAGTGCGTAGGCGCTGACGGCGGGGCCGCCCACACCGGCCATCGAGTTCGTGACACCCGCGGTGAGTCCCGCGACCGCCTTCGGCAGGTTGCCGCGCACCACGACGTCGGAGCGCTGCAGGAGCAGCGACACCGTGAGGGCCACCAGGACGATCCCGCCCACCGTGACGGACAGCGGAGCCGACGGCACGATCACGGCGAGGTAGGAACCGGGGAGCGAACCGAACAGCGAGGGGATCGCCAGCCAGCGGAACATGCTCCAGTCAATGTCCCTCCAGACCCGGCCCACGATGATCGCCGAGGAGACCACACCGCACATGTTCACGAGGAGCACGCCCGCGTGGGGGCCCAGGATGATCACCATGAAGGGTGCGATCAGCAGGGCGAAGCCGAGACCGGCGATGCGCTGCGCGACGGCACCCACCACGACGGCGGCCAGGACGATGCAGAAGATGCCGAGGGTCACCCAGCTACAGTACGCCCGGGCAACCATTCGGTGCCCTGCCCTTCCCGCCGCCGGGGGCGGCGGTAGCCTGTGCACATGACAGCACCCATGACCGCCCTGGCCACAGCCGACTGGCGCCGGCTCGTGTTCGGGCTCTACGCGGACGTCCGCGAGCGCGCCGCGGCCGACTCCCCGGAAGCCGCCCACGCGCTCTGGCGCCGGGGCCGCGACGAGCTCTTCCGGGACCACCCGGCCTCCCCCCTGGACGACGCCGCACGGGCCTCGTTCGACGGCCTGGCCGTGGCGCCCTACGACCCCGCGTTCCGTTTCGAGGCGGTGCTGCACGACGACGGTGCCGGTGAGGAGATGGACGTGGCCACCGGTACGGACGGCGTGGTGCCGTTCCGCCGCCTCGGCACCCTCGTGCTGTCCGGGCTGGGGGAGCTGGCCCTGTGGCGGCTCGCGTCCTACGGCGGTGGGTTGTTCCTGCCCCTGCGGGACGGCACCGCGGGATCCCCGGACGGCAGCTACGGCGGTGGGCGCTACGTCCTGGACACCGTCAAGGGAGCGCACCTCGGCGAGGGCCGGGTGCCCGGGAGCCTCGTGGTGGACCTCAACTTCGCGTACAACCCGTCCTGCGCCTACGACGAGGCGTGGGCCTGCCCGCTCCCCGGGCCGGACAACCGGCTGACCGATGCCGTACCGGTCGGGGAGCTGTACCGGACGTACTGAGCGCGGACCCGCACCCCGGTGCCGCGGGGAAGTTCGCCGAACGTTCACCGGACCTCCATCCCGCGGTGCCCCCGCCTCCGCCCCTGCGCGGGATGCTGGGCGCGTGAGGATAGCAATCGTCGCCGAATCGTTCCTGCCCCACATGAACGGGGTCACCCACTCGCTGCTGAAGGTCCTCTCCCACCTGCGGGGGCGGGGGGACGACGTCCTGGTGATCGCGCCGTCGTCCTCCTGGCCGGTGGACGAGGCACCGACCACGGTGGAGGGCTTCCCCGTGCACCCGCTGCCCTCCGTGCCGCTGTCCGGCTACGCGAACGTGCGGCTCGCCGCAGGCACCGTGGCGCGGGTACGGCGCATCCTCCAGGACTTCGGGCCGGACGTGGTGCACATCGCCTCGCCCTTCGTGCTGGGCTGGCGCGCCGTCCAGGCCTGTGAGCAGCTGGGTCTCCCCTCGGTCTCGGTGTACCAGACGGAGGTGCCCGCCTACGCGGCGCGGTACGGCTTCCCCTGGCTCGAGGGGCTCCTGTGGCAGCGGGTGGAGAACATCCACGACGCCTCCACGCTGACCCTCGTGCCGTCGTCCTTCGCGCTCGGGCAGCTGCGCGACCACGGGGTGCAGCGGCTCAACCTGTGGCGCCGCGGCGTGGACACGGAACGCTTCTCGCCCGGCCGGTACGACGCCGCGTGGCGGGCCACGGTGGCCGCACCGCACGAGCGGATCATCGGCTTCGTGGGGAGGCTGGCCGCGGAGAAGCAGGTGGAGGACCTCGCGGTCCTGGACTCGATGCCGGGAACCCGCCTGGTGATCATCGGCTCCGGGCCGCTGGAGGAGAGCCTGCGCGCCCGCCTGCCCCGCGCCCACTTCGCCGGTTTCCGGAGCGGGACGGAGCTCGCGCGCATGGTGGCCACCTTCGACCTCTTCGTCCACCCGGGCGAGTCGGAGACGTTCTGCCAGACCATCCAGGAGGCCATGGCGTCGGGCGTGCCGGTGGTGGCCGTGGGCCGCGGAGGTCCGCTGGACCTCGTGGACGCCTCCCGCACCGGGTGGATCTACCGGCCCGGGGATCTCGCCGGTCTCCGCTCATCAGTGGCCGATCTGATCGGGGACGACGCCAAGCGGCGCGCCTTCGGGCGGGCCGCCCACGCCTCCGTCCAGGGCCGCACCTGGCCCGTGCTCTGCGAGCAGCTCGTGGGCTACTACGAGAAGGCCGTCGCGGTGCAGGCACGCCGTGCAGGGGCAGCCCACCGGGTCCGCAGGACGCAGTAGTCCCTGCGATCCGGCGCCGGGCGGACGGCACCCGCGGGGGTCGCGGTGGCCCCTGCGCCCGGGGCGTCCGGTGCGGGAGGCCCTATCATTGGAGCGTCCCACCCACTTCCGGAGGTTCCGATTACAGACACTGCTGCCCAACACGACATTTATTTCGGTGCACCTGAACCGGAGAATGAAGCCGAGATCCTCGAATCGGCGTCTCGCGCGGCGGTGGCCCGTTTCGAGGGACGCTCCGACATCACCACCGTCAAACGCCGCTTCACCCTCATCAACGCCGACCGCACACCGCACCAGGCCATGGTGGAGGACCTCCTGTTCATCCGCGCGGCCCTGGACGAGGCGGAGATCGGTTTCCTGCTGGTGCGGGGCAACGATCAGCGGCCCGTGATCGCCGTCGACCTCGCCGACCGCGAGCGGCTCCGCGCCGCGCTCGTGTCCGCGTGCCGTGACGAGCCCTTCTACTCGCGCACGGTGGACACCAAGCGCCGCACCACCCTGCTCGTGAGCGACGGCGAACTCACCAAGAGCGGGAAGGCGCGGATCTTCCGCCTGTTCCGCCCCCGCATCGAGCCGCTGGGCGGTCTGGCCTACGGGCCCTCCGCGGGCGTGCAGATCGAGCTGTGGACGCTCGACGAGGCGGAGATCGAACTCCCGGTGGAGAACTCGCTGACCCGGCGCTCCCTGCCCGCCGCCGAGGTGGTGCGCGGCGAGGTGGAGCGCCACGGACTGACCTGGCCCACGATCGACAACATGTTCGCCGACCACGCCAAGGACATCGACTTCGACGTGGACCTCGTCTTCTCCTGGGTGGACGGCAGCAGCCCCGAGTACCAGGCCGCGCGCGCCGCACGCATGCAGGGCGTGGTGGTGGGCGAGGGCGACGACCACGAAGCCCGGTTCCGGCAGATCGACGAGCTGAAGTACGCCCTGCGCTCCGTGTACATGTTCGCGCCATGGGTCCGCCGGATCTTCATCGCCACGGACTCCGAGCGCCCCGCTTGGCTGGCGGACCACCCCTCCGTGACCCTCGTCCGGTCCGAGGAGCACTTCCTCGACCCGTCGGTGCTGCCCACCCACAACTCGCAGGCCGTGGAGTCGCAGCTGCAGCACATCCCGGGGCTCTCCGAGTACTTCCTCTACTCGAACGACGACATGTTCTTCGGCCGTCCCGTGGCCCCGGACATGTTCTTCTCCCCCGGGGGCATCACCAAGTTCATCGAGGCGGACACGCGCATCGGGCTCGGTGAGAACGACGCCGAGCGCAGCGGCTTCGAGAACGCGGCACGCGTGAACCGCCGCCTGCTGCACGAGCGCTTCGGCCGCATCACCACGCGGCACCTCGAGCACGTCGCGGCACCCCTGCGCAAGAGCGTCCTGCTCGAGATGGAGGAGGAGTTCGCCGCCGAGTTCACCGCCACGGCCGCCTCGCGGTTCCGGGCCAAGGACAACATCTCGGTGACCAACTCGCTCTACCACTACTACGCGCTGCTCACGGGGCGCGCCGTGACGCAGGAGATGGTCCGCGTGAAGTACGTGGACACCACCCAGCGCTCCGGCCTGCACAGCCTCACCAGGATGCTGGACAAGCGGAACCAGGACTTCTTCTGCCTCAACGACGGCAGTTTCCCCGAGGTCTCCGCGGAGGAACGGGCGCACCTGGTCACGGACTTCCTCGAGAAGTACTTCCCGGTCAAGGCGCCCTGGGAGGTCTGAGCGGGGTACGGGGAGGGGGTCGGTGGTGCGTGCAAGACTGACCGCATGCAGAACTTCCTCCCCTACCCGGACTTCGCGGCGAGCGCCCGGGTGCTGGACCAGGCGAGGCTCGGGAAGCAGCGCGTGGAGACGCTGCAGACCCTGCGGGCGCTGGTCATCCCGGACTACGGATGGGTGCGGCACCCGGCGATCCGCATGTGGATGGGGTACGTCCCGGCGCTGACGGCCTACGGGCTGGCCGTCGTGTCCGAGTGGGTGTCGCGCGGGCACGCCGATTCCACGTACCGGCAGATCCTCGAGTTCGCCCCCGAGGTGCTCGACGATCCGCACGTGCCGCTGCCGCCGTGGTTCGGCGAGCCCGGGCTGCACCTCAGCCACCGGTCCAACCTGATCCAGAAGGCGCCGGAGGTGTACCGCGAGAGGTTCCCGGGCACCCCCGAGGATCTGCCGTACAGCTGGCCGGAACCTGCGGAGGAGTGCGTCGCCGCCGAACCCGCCGGGCGCCGTCTCTGGGTGTGGCGCTCGCCGGATCCCTTCGAGGAGGCCGCGGACATCCTCCTGCCGCCGACCTCACCGGGCGGGTCCGCCGGCCCCAAGTGGGGGCGGCAGCTGCGGGCGTTCGAGGAGACCGTGCAGGACGGCGATGCCGTGGCCGTGCTCGCCGCAGACCGGGACCACCTGCGCACCGGGCACCTGGGGCCGGTCCTGATGCACGAGGACGGGTTGCTGCGTCCCGTGCGGCCGCACGGCGTCCTGAGCAGGAGCGAGGTGCACCCTCCGGCGCTGCTGCAGGATCCCCGGACCTTCTTCGGCGTGGATCTCCCCCCGGTACTGGTACGCTGACGCCGCGTCGGAGCCGGTTCCGGACCCGGCCCGGACCCGGTCCGTCAGGACCGGGCACCACGACGGGTGGGTGCGTCAGGCCGAGGTGAGGTGCCGCTCGCGTGAGCTGTCGGCGATCCGCACCCCGTGGGCCTCGAGCCTGCGCTGCGCCTCGGCCCTCGACACCACCTCGCCCACCGGGGCGTGCGTCCCGGCGGGCACCACGGAGTGGACGATCGTGGACTCGTAGACGTGCACCAGGTTGTAGGACTGCGCGCCGTCCCGGCCCCGGGTCCCGCCGCCGTCGAACAGCAGGTCCTGGGTGTAGCAGGTGGCGCTGGCCACCGAGACGGGGACCCCGGCGAACATCGCGGTGGTGGAGTAGTGGAGGTGCCCGGCGAGGATGCTCCGGACGTCCGAGCCCCGCACCACCTCGGCGAGGCTGCGCTGGTCACGCAGCTCCACCAGGACCGCGAGGTCCTGCACGCAGGGGACGGGAGGGTGGTGGAGTGCGAGGATCGTGCCGTGCGGAGCGGGCACCTCGAGCTGACCTTCCAGCCAGCGCAGCTGCGCCGCCGTGAATTCGCCGTGGTGGTGACCGGGCACGGTGGAGTCCAGGGTGATGATCCGCAGCCCGTCGACGAAGTGGACGGCGTCCACGGGGGCATCCGCCCCGGCCGACCCCGGCTCCTCGTCCAGGAGCCCCGCACGGAAGGCGGCGCGGTCGTCGTGGTTGCCCATCGCCCAGATCACCGTGGCCCCCAGTCTCGCCGCCGACGGGTCCACGATGGCTCGGAGCTTGGCGTACGCCCCGGGTTCGCCCCTGTCCGCGAGGTCGCCGGTGAACACGATCGCGTCCGGCCGTGCACCGGTGGCCTCGAGTTCCGCGAACACCTCCCGGAGCCGCCGCTCGCTGTCCACCGCACCGTAGAGCGGATCGGTACCGCCGAGCAGGTGGGTGTCGCTCATGTGGAGGATGAAGTGCTGTGGTCGGGGGTGTTCTGCCGTCCGGGGGACCATGGAACCTACTTGCGCTAGCTGTCGGGTGTCGCGAGCTACGTACCATCCAACCAGCGCAACCTCCGAATAGGGTGAACACGCCGCGGCCCGTCGCCGAACTTCACGAGAACTTCGGCCCGTGCTACCTCCGAACCTGCGGTGACGAGGTGCGGTGCGCCGTTATGCTTGAGGCTTCAACCAGCGAGCACCATCCACGCCCCGTAGGCTTTCAGGGCGAAGCATCATCCACCGAAAGGCATCACCATGGGTTTCCGCCCCAGCCACCTGCCCCTCCGCCTCACCACGGGCGCGCTCATCCTGAACTCGGGGATCGGCAAGCTCGGCCTCGACGAGGGAACTGCCGGCTACCTGCAGTCCATGGCCGCCAAGGCCTTCCCGCAGGTGAACCAGCTCAGTGCCGCGCAGTTCGGCAAGGTCCTCACGGGCTCCGAGATCGCCGTCGGCTCCGCGCTCCTGGCCCCCTTCGTCTCCAGCAGGCTCGCAGGCATCGGTCTGCTCGCCTTCTCCGCGGGCATGATGACCATGTACTTCAGGACCCCGGAGATGACCGAGGAGGACGGCGTGCGTCCCAGCCAGGAGGGCACCTCCGTGGCCAAGGACATCTGGATGGTGGGCATCGCGCTCGCCCTCATCATGGACCGCAAGCGCAAGTAGCACGCGTGAACACTGCGGCCCCGGCCACCTGAGGGGCCGCAGTACCCTTCGGCAGCACTTCTGGACGGGAGACCCGGGTATGTGCGGACGGTTCGTGATCGCCGGGAACAAGGCGGATCTCGTGGATGCCTTCGACATCGACGAGGCGGCGGAGGGCGAGGTGGAACCCTCGTGGAACGTGGCGCCCACACAGACCGTGCAGCTGGTGGTGGAGCACCTCGACCCGGAGACCGGCGAACTGACCCGCCATCTGGAACGGGCACGCTGGGGACTGATCCCCTCCTGGGCCGCCTCCGCCGCCGTCGGTGCCCGCATGATCAACGCCCGCAGCGAGACCCTCCTCGAGAAGCCCTCCTTCCGCACCGCCGCCCTGAAGCGGCGCGGGATCGTGCCGGCGGATGGCTACTACGAGTGGCGGAGGAACAGCGACGGCTCGAAGACCCCCCTCTACCTGCCCGGGGGGGGCGGCGCCCACCTCGGCTTCGCGGCCCCGTACGGGTTCTGGCGCGCCCCCGCCGCGACGTCCGAGGAGCACCCTCGGGGTACCTGGGTGCTCAGCTGCACCATCATCACCCGGCCCGCGGACGACGCCCTCGGCGAGATCCACGACCGCACGCCCGTGATCGTGCCCGCGGAGCTCCGCGGCGACTGGCTCGATCCCCACAACGACTCCAAGGGAGCCGTCCGCGACCTGCTGGCCGCCATCCCCGACCCCCGCCTGGTGCCCCGCGAGGTGGGCACCCGCGTGGGATCCGTGCGGAACAACGGCCCGGAGCTCATCGAGCCGCTCCCCGGGGACACCACGGCCGACGCCGGGCAGCAGCGCCTCCTGTAGCCCGATGGGTGCGGGACCCGCGGCCCGCAGGGCGGACGCGGGACCGGCGGCGCCGGGGCGGGCGACGAGCGCCTAGCGTTCCGGCGCGCAGCGGGGAACCCCCTGCGCGCGAGACGTTCCTCCTTGTCGCATCCGGGGTGCATCCCTATCGTCGAGGACAGGACAGGACACGGCAGGACACGGAGTCGAGGAGACACATGATCAGCACGGACATCGCCCCGGGTATCCACCACCTCGAGCACGCACGGACCAACGTGTACCTGGTGGAGGACGAGAACGGCCTGCTCCTGGTGGACACCGGGCTGCCCCGGTCCCGGGCCCTGCTCAGCAGCGCGCTCTCCCAGATCGGGAGGTCGGTGCGGGACATCACGGCGATCGTGCTCACCCACGGGCACTTCGACCATGTGGGGACGGCGGAGCAGCTGCGGACCCGGTACGGCATCCCCGTGTACTGCCATCCCGCGGACGCGCGGATCGCCGCCCACCCCTACAGCTACGACCACGAGCGCTCCCCCTTCCTGTACCCGGTGCGGTACCCGGGGGCCGTCCCCGGCCTGCTGCGGATGACCCTCGCTGGCGCCCTCACCGTCAGGGGCGTCCGCGACACGCAGGCGCTGACGGCGGAGGTCGCCGCCGGCCTGCCCGGTTCACCCGTCCTGGTGCCGACGCCGGGTCACACCGACGGCCACTGCGCCCTGCACTTCCCCGACCGCGACGCCGTGATCAGCGGCGATGCGCTCGTGACCCTCGATCCCTACACCGGCAGGCCCGGCCCCCAGGTGGTGGCGAGCGCCGCCACCGCGGACACCCGGGCGGCCCTGCACTCGCTGGAGGCCCTGCGCTCCACCGCGGCACGGACCGTGCTCCCCGGCCACGGTCTCCCGTGGCAGGCAGGGGTGGAGTCCGCCGTCGCCCGTGCGCTGGAGGTGGGCGGGCACTGACCCGCACGGGCCTCGCGCACCCGGGGCCGGCCTGCGCCGCCCGGACACCACGGGTGACCCGCGCCGTCCGGGCGGACCCGGAGGGGCCGGGCGATACGCTGGGACTATGGTCAGGGTCACGCGCGGAGTCGTCATGGGTCTCGTCGGTGTCACGGCGAAGCGTGCGACCCTCGCGCTGGTCTCGGCGCAGGCCCTGGTCATCGGTGGCATCGTGGCGATCGACGCCTACCAGAAACGGCAGCGCACCAAGCGGCAGGGCTTCCCGCAGCCGGGGACGTTCCGCACCACCATCGGGGACACCGACACCACCGTCTACACCTACGGCGAGGACCTCTTCGACGCCATGATCGCGGCGATCGACGCGGCCGAGCACCAGGTGCTCTTCGAAACGTACATCTGGAAGGGCGACGAGGTGGGCGCGCGCTTCCGGGACGCGGTGAACCGTGCCGCGGAACGCGGTGTGAAGGTCCACGTCGTCTACGACGGCTTCGCCAACCTCGTGGTGAACCCCTTCTTCTACGACTTCCACCCCGAGGTCCAGGTCTACCGTTTCCCGGTGCTCCGGCCGTCCCTCGTGTTCACCAACATCCGCGGCACGGGCCTGGACCACCGCAAGGTCCTCGTGGTGGACGCCGAGGTCGGCTTCGTCGGCGGCTACAACATCGGCACGCTGTACGCCACGAAGTGGCGGGACACGCACCTGGAGATCCACGGCCCCTCGGTGTGGGAGCTGCGCGAGGCGTTCGTCAGCCTCTGGAACCTGCGGGCCGGACCCCGCCGACCGGAACTGCCGGATCTCAGCGCGTCGTTCTGGGAGCCGCGCATCCGCGCCGTGAACAACATCCCCGCCTACCTGGTCTTCCCGATCCGCGGTGTGTACCTGGAGGCGATCAACCGCGCGGAACGGCACATCCTCATCACCACCGCCTACTTCATCCCGGACCGCCAGATCCTCGATGCACTGCTGCGGGCCAGCCGCCGGGGCGTGGACGTGCGCGTGATCCTGCCCGAGGACTCCAACCACGTGATCTCCGACTGGCTGTCCCGTGGCTTCTACTCCGCCCTGATCGACGCCGGGGTGCAGATCCTGCTGTACCAGAACTCCATGATCCACGCGAAGACCGCGACGGTCGACGGCGAGTGGAGCACCGTGGGCACGGCGAACATCGACCGCCTCAGCCTCACGGGGAACTACGAGATCAACCTCGAGATCTTCGACCGTGATCTCGCGGGCACCATGGAGAGGATCTTCGAGGTGGATTCCTCCAACAGCCGTGTCCTGACCAAGGAGGAATGGGACAGCCGGCACGTGGTGGCGAGGGTCAGCGAGTTCATCCTCGCCCCGCTGCGTCCGTTCCTGTGATCCCGGCCGCCGGGCCCGCTCCCGGTCCGGGCACCGGCCCCGCGGCGAACCGCTCCAGGTAGCCCCGCTGCGACGACGCCACGTGATCCTCCATCAGACGCTCGGCCTCACCTGCGTTCCCGGCGTCGATCGCCGCCATCACCAGGCGGTGCTCCCCCCAGGACTGCTTGCCGCGGTGATCCACGTCCGCGGCGTAGAGCCACTCGATCTTCCCGGAGATCTGCCGCAGGAGGGCGCTCAACGACGCGCTCCCGCTGAGTTCCGCCACCCCGAGGTGGAAGCGGATGTTCAGTTCCGGCAGGTCCCCGAGGGCATCGGAGGCCACCGCGCGGTCGCCGTCGTCGAGGATGTCCGTGAGGGCGCGCCGCGCGGTCCACCAGGAGGTGTCCGGTGCGTCGCCGGCCACGTGCGCCGCCGCGCGGAGGGCCGCCCGCCGTGCGATCGTGGCCTCGATGACCCGCCGGACGCCGAAGAGGTCCTCCGCATCGTCGAGCGGGATCGCCGCCACCGTGGACCCCGCGTACGGCCTGGAGTCGACGAAGCCCTCCGCCTCCAGGGCGCGCAGGGCCTCGCGGACGGGGATGCGGGAGACCCCGTACCGGGAGGCGAGTGCCACCTCCGTCACCCGGGCGCCCGGGGGCAGCCGGCCGAGGATGATGTCCCGCCGGATCGAGTCGAGGACCCGCTGCGGGGCATCCTGCTCAGGCCGCAAATCCCGCCCCCGGGATCGCGCCGAGCAGTTCCCTGGTGTAGTCGGAGCGTGGCCGGAGGTAGACCTCGTCCGCGCTCCCGTACTCCGCGACGTCGCCCGAGCGCATCACCACCACCGAGTGCGCGATCTGGCGCACCACGGAGAGGTCGTGGGTGATGAAGAGGTAGGACAGGCCCAGCCGCCCCTGCAGATCCGCGAGCAGGGCGAGGATCTGCTCCTGCACCAGGACGTCCAGCGCGGACACGGCCTCGTCGCAGATGAGCAGCTCCGGTTCCAGCGCCAGGGCCCGGGCGATGGCCACCCGCTGGCGCTGGCCGCCGGAGAGTTCGTTGGGTCTGCGCTGGGCCACCGAACGCGGCAGGGCCACCTGGTCCAGCAGCTCGGCCACCCTGTCCCGCCTCCCGGCCCTGTCACCCACCTTGAAGATCCGCAGCGGCTCGTCGATCAGGCGCTCGATGCTGTAGGTGGGATCGAGGGAACCGTACGGGTCCTGGAACACCGGCTGCACCTTGCGGCGCAGGGCACGGCGCCGGGTGCCGCGTGCCGTGACCAGGGATTCGCCGTCGATCAGGGCCTCGCCCGAGGACGGCTGCTCCAGGCCCAGGATGATCCGCGCCACCGTGGTCTTGCCGGACCCCGATTCCCCGACGACGGCGGTGGTGGTGCCGCGCGCCACCTCGAAGGACACGCTGTTCACCGCGCGGACCGTCCCGCCGCGCTGCCCGCGCAGGGGGAACTCCTTGACGAGGTCGTCCACCACCAGGATCGGCGCCGTGCGCTCCCCCTCGCCGTGGGGTGTCCCCTCCGGGGCACCCGGTCCGGCGGCGTGTCTGCCATCCCCTGCCCGGCCCGTCGCAGGCGTCCCGACGGCGTGGGCCCCGAAGGTGGCCACGGTGCCGGACCCGGGCTCGGGCTCGGATGTCGGAGCCGGCGGGGCCGGCGGGGGCCTCGCCGCCCTCGACGGCGCCGCGGCCACGGGCCGCCGCGTGTACTCCTGGCGCGGGTCGAGCAGGATTTGGCGCGGGGTTCCCACCTCCACGATCCGGCCCTCGGACATCACGATGATGCGGTCCGTGCGGTCGGCGGCCAGTCCGAGGTCGTGCGTGATGAACAGCAGCGAGGTTCCCCGGGCGTCCACGAGGGACTGCAGGTGGTTGAGGATCTGCCGCTGCACGGTGACGTCCAGCGCCGAGGTGGGCTCGTCCGCGATCAGCAGTTCCGGTTCCCCCGCGAGCGCGATGGCGATCAGCACCCGCTGGCGCATCCCGCCGGAGAACTCGTGCGGGTACTGGCCGTACCGGCGCCCGGCGTCCGGGATGCCGGCCTCGGAGAGCAGGGCGACGGCGCGGGCCTTCACCTCGGAGCGGTCCAGCCTCCCCTCGGGGCCGAGGTCGCGGCGGCTGGCCACCAGGGCGTCGGCCACCTGCGGGCCGATCTTCATGGCGGGGTTCAGGTTCGCCATCGGGTCCTGGGGCACCAGGCTCACGCGCTGGCCACGGATGGTCCGCATGACCGGCTCGGACGCGACGGCGAGGTCCTCGACGTCGCCCCGGGTGCGCCCGGCTCCCAGCACGATCGAGCCGTCGGTGATCCGCCCGCTGCCGGGCAGCAGGCGGAGGATCGCGCCGATGGCGGTGGACTTCCCGGAACCGGACTGCCCCACGATCGCCACGCGCTCCCCGCGGCGCATGGAGAACCCGATGCGGTGCAGCACCGGTGTCCCACCGAAGCTCACCTCGAGGTCGGTGACCTCGAGGATGTTCTCAGCGTCCTGCAGCATAGCCCTGTGCTCCTCGCGGGTTGGCGGCGGCGGAGAGCACGCCGGTCTCGTGGTCCCGGGTCACGGAGGAGAGCCGGCCGAGCGCCCAGTCCCCCGCCCGGGTGATGACGTGGCCGCGGCGCTCCAGGTCATTGATCACGTCCTCGCCCAGGCGGTCCTCCACCACGGCGCCGCCCGCTTCCCAGGTGCGCGGCCAGAAGGAGCCGGGGATCGAGGTGGTGTGCAGGGACGGGGCGTCGATGGCCTGCTGCGGTGTGTAGCCGCCCACGATCGTGCGGAGGAGGTAGAGCAGCTGCCACTGGTCCTGCTGATCGCCTCCGGGTGAGCCGAGGGCCACCGCGGGGCGGCCGTCCTTCAGGATCAGCGTGGGGGTGAGCGTGGTCCTCGGCCGCCTGCCCGGGGTCAGGGTGGAGGGCGCGCCGTCCTCCAGCCAGGTCATCTGCAGCCGTGAGCCGAGGCAGAACCCCAGTTCCGGGATGGGGGGTGAGGACTGCAGCCACCCGCCGCTCGGCGTCGCGGAGACCATGTTGCCCGCCGAGTCCACGACGTCGATGTGGCAGGTGTCCCCGCGGGTCTCGCCGCTGCGGGAGACGGTCGGCTCACCCGCGCCGGCGAATCCGCTGCCGTCGGCCAGTGCGGGCGGTGTGTAGGCGGTGCGCAGCGGCGGGACGAAGGGCTCGTGCCCGGGGACGGTGCCGGGGCGGAACTCGTGCGAGGCCGTCTCCGTGATGAGCGCACGCCGCTCGGAGGCGTACTCCGGCGAGAGCAGGTGCCCCATCGGCACGTCGGCGTCCCCGTAGTAGGCCTCCCGGTCCGCGATGGCGAGTTTCTGCGCCTCGAGGATGGTGTGCGCGCCGAGCGCCGTGGAGGGGTCGAGGTGCTCGTCGTCGAACCCGTCGAGGATCGCGAGGGTCTGCAGCAGCGCCGGGCCCTGCCCCCAGGGTCCGGTCTTGGCGATGGTGTGGCCGCGGAACTCGAGGGTGGTGGCCTCCTCGTACCCGGCCTCGAACCCGGCGAAGTCCTCGAGTTCGATCACCCCGGCGTGGTCCAGGCCGGAGGAGTGCCGGTGCGGGGTCCGGCTGAACTCGACGGCGGCCCGCGCCACGGTGCCGGTGCGCCATGCGAGGCGGGCGGCGTCGATCCGCTCGGTGCGGGTGGCGCCGTCGTCCTGGGTGCCTGCGTGAACGAGTGAGTCGAGGACGCGTGCATACGCCTCGTTGCGGATGATCTCGCCCTCGCGCGGCGGCCTGCCGTCGGGCATCCAGAGCGCGGCGGAGGTGGGCCAGTGCTCGGTGAAGAGGTCGGCGACGGCGGTGATGGGGGCTCCCACGCGTCCCACGATCGGGGGGCCGTCGCGGGCGTATCGAACCGCGAACGCCAGGACGCCGCCGAGCTCCCACGTGCCGCGGTCGCGCAGCAGCACCAGCCAGGCATCGACGGCGGCGGGCACGGCGGCGGCGAGCGCCCCGGCGCCGGGCACCAGTTCCAGGCCCTCGGCCAGGTAGTGCTCGCGGGTGGCCGCGGCCGGGGCGGGGCCCTGGCCCATGAGCACCACGGGGCGGGCCGGCTCCCCGGCGGGGGGGAGGACCCCGGTCATGTCGCCGCCGGGCCCGGTGAGGGGCGGTTCGACGACGTGCAGCACGAAGGCCCCGGCGACGGCGGCGTCGAAGGCGTTGCCACCGCGTTCCAGGACGGCCTGCGCCGAGGCGGTGGCGAGCCAGTGCGTGGAAGCACTCATGCCGAAGGTGCCCTGCAGGGTGGGCCGGGTGGTGAAGGCGGGAGGGGGCGTGGACGTCATCGGTGTCACTTCCGTCGGGGGTGCGTGGGGTCGAAGGCGTCCCGCAGGGCGTCCCCGAAGAGGTTGAAGGCGAGGCAGATCACGGCGATCGCGACGCCCGGGAAGATCGCCGCACTGGGTGCGCGGAAGATGTACTGCTGGGCGTCGGAGAGCATGATGCCGAGGCTCGGGGTGGGTGGCTGGATGCCGAGCCCCAGGAAGGAGAGCAGGGCCTCGCCGATCACCGCCACGGGCATGATCACCGTGGCCTGCACGATGATGGCCGAGGTGGCGTTGGGGAGCACGTGCCGCAGCATGATCCAGGGCGCCGAGGCGTCCATGGTGCGGGCGCCGAGCACGAAGTCGCTCTCCTTGATGCGCAGCGTCTCACCGCGCACCACGCGGATCATGGTGGGGACCTGGGCCACGCCGAGGGCGATGGCCGCGTTGCCCAGGCTGGCGCCGTTGATCGCCGCGAGTCCCACCGCGATGATCAAGAACGGGAACGCGAGGGTGACGTCGGTGAGGCGGGAGATGACGGCGTCGAACCCGCGGGAGTACCCGGCGAGCAGACCGAGGGGCGTGCCGACCACCACGGCGAGGAGCACGGAGAGCACGCCCACCTGCAGGGAAGCCTGGATGCCGAACAGCAGCCGGGAGAGCACGTCCCGGCCGAGGTCGTCCGTGCCCAGGAGGAAGCCCTCGGTGAGGGGCCGCTGGAACGGGGTGTCGAAGTGCACCTCGGTGGGCGGGTAGGGCGCGAGGAGCGGGGCGAGGACCGCGGCCAGCACCACGAGGACGAGCAGGATCCCCCCGGTCACCCCCAGCGCACTCGAGCGCAGCGAGGACAGGATGCGGCCGCGGCCGGAGCCCAGGCCCGCCCCGCCCGGTCCGGGTGGCAGTGTCTCGACGGCCATCAGTTGGCTCCTCCGACGCGGATCTTGGGGTTGACCACCGAGTACAGGATGTCCACGGCGAGGTTGATGAGGATGTAGCCGACGGTGATGATCAGCACCACCGCCTGGATGACGGGGTAGTCCCGGGTGAACACGGCGTCGAGCGTGAGTTTGCCGAACCCGGGGAGCGCGAAGATCCGCTCGGTGACCACCGCCCCGGAGATCAGCCCGCCGAGTTGCAGGCCCACGATGGTGATCACCACGATCAACGAGTTCCGCAGGCCGTAGCGCACCAGGACCCGGCCGCGGCCCAGCCCCTTGGCGCGGGCCGTCCGCACGTAGTCGGTGGTCATGGTCTCCATCATGGACGCGCGGGTCTGCCGCATGATGACGGCGGCGAGCCCGGTCCCGAGGATCACCGCGGGCAGTGTCAGGTAGTAGATCCCGCGCAGCGGATCGGAGAGCACGTCCACGTAGCCGGAGGCCGGGAACCAGCCGAGGGTCACCGCGAGGTACAGGATCGCGAGGATCCCGAGCCAGAAGTTCGGCACGGACAACCCGATCAGCGCGAACCCGTTGGCGAACCACTCCGGCCAGCGGCCGCGGAACCGTTCGGCGATGACACCGAAGACAATCCCGACGACGACGGCCACCAGGATCGCGTACGCCGCGAGCCACAGCGTGACCGGGAGGGTGGTGGCCACGAGCTCGGTCACGGGTGTACCCGTACGGGTGGACTCGCCGAAGTTCCCGCGGAACATGTTGCCCACGAAGGTGAGGTACTGCGTGAAGAGGGGCTGGTCGAGTCCGAGGTCCGCGCGGACGGCGGCGAGCTGCTCGGGCGTCGCCTCCTCCCCCGCCATGGCCAGCGCCGGGTCCCCGGGGAGCTGACGCACCCCGATGAACACCACGAGGGAGGCGAGGACCAGCGTGATCACGGACTGCCACGCCCGGGTGAAGAGGTACCGGCCCATGTCAGTCCTCCGTCCCGATGAAGGCGGCGTTGCTGAGGTGCACCACGCCGTCGGCGAAGGTCTCCACGCCGGCGACGTCGGTGCTGTAGGCGGTGAGGCTCCGCTGCCGGGAGAGGTAGATGATGGGGTTGTCCTCCTGCACGAGTTCCACGGCCTCGCCGTAGATCGCCGCGCGCTCGTCGGTGTCGTTGATCTGCGCCGCTCCGGTGAGCAGGTCGTCCATCTCGGGACTGCTGTACCCGGAATAGTTGTTGCCGCCTCCCGTGGACAGGAAGTTGAACATGTTGCCGTGCGGGTCGATCCGCCCGGACCAGCCGAGCTGCAGCGCCTCGAAGTCACCGCGGCGCTGGACGTCCAGCAGGGTGGAGTACTCGACCGGCACCACGCGGAGCTCGAACCCGCCGTCGGCCACCGCGGCCTGGAGTGCCTGCGCGAACCGCAGGGTGTCCGGCGTGTTCGTCACCTGCATCTCGATCGGGTACGGCGTGGGCACCCCGGCGTCCTCGAGGAGCTGACGGGCTCCCTCCGGGTCGTAGGGCGGGCACGCGTCGCTGAGGTCCGAGGCGTACGGGCCGCTCGGCGGGACCGGCGAGCAGGCCGGCTCGAACCAGCTGTTGAACACCGTGTTGACCAGCGCCTCGCGGTCGATCGACATGGACAGGGCCATCCGGAGGGCGCGCTGCTCCGCGAGCGGGGTGCCCACGTCCCCCGGAGGCTCCCCCACGCCGTCGGTGTTGCCGACGTTGACCGTGAGCGCCTGGTACCCGAGCGAGCCCACCTGCAGCACCCCGATGCCGTTCTCCTGCAGCAGGGCGTCGATGTCCTGGGGCGAGATCGTGTCCGCCACCTGCACGTCACCGGAGCGGAGGTTCGCGGCCCGGATGTTGGCATCGGTGATGATGCGGTAGGTGATGGTGTCCAGGTGGACGTTCCCGGCGTCGTAGTAGAGGGGGTCCCGCTCCACCGAGATGGAGGTCTGCGGGACCCGCTCCACGAACTTGAACGGTCCCACGCACACGGGGTTCGCTCCGAGGTCCGCGCCCGTCTCCTCGATGGCACGCGGCGAGAGGATCATGCCGGCGCGGTCGGCGAACGCCGCGGTGAGCGGCGCGAACGGCGTCCCGTAGCTGATCTGCACCCGGTCGGGTCCGACGGCCCGGACGTCCGTGATGGGCCCCAGTTCGCTCTTGCGGGCGGAGCCCTCCAGCGTGAGGTGCCGCTCGAGGGTGGTCCGTACCGCCTCGGCGTCGAAGGGCTCACCGTCCGCGAAGACGGCGTCGGTGCGGAGCGGGATGGTCACCGTCAGGCCGTCGTCGGAGATCTCCGGGAGCTCGGTGGCCAGCTGCGGCACCAGCTCGCCGTCGGCGTCGATGTCGATGTCGTAGAGCTTCTGGCACATGGTCTGCATGACGTAGCGGGTGTAGAGGGAGGAGGACGTGGTGGGGTCGAGGCGGTCGGGTTCCGCGGAGAGCGCCATCACGAGGTCACCGCCCTCCTGGGGATCGGAGTCCCCGAGCGGCACGCTCGTGACGTCCTCGCGCTCGGGCGCCGCGGCCAGGGGCTGGATCGGCTGGCACGCCGTCAGCGCGGCCAGCGCGACGGCCGAGGCGGCGAGCAGGAGGGCCGAACTGCCGGGCCTCCTGGATGCCCGGAGGATGGCCGGGGGCTTGATCTGGTGCTGCATGAGGTTCCTCACGGACGGGCGGATGGAACGGCGTGGATGCAGCGGATGGAGATTGAATACAATCGCCGCTACGACGATAAGCTTCGTATACATTCATTTCAAGGTTGTTAACGGGGGGCACCAGCGTGAAGAAGAACCGACGTGTGAGCACGGATCGCCTCCATCTGGTGCTCATGCTCGTGCTGACCTTCTCCACGGGTGTCATCGACGCCGTCGGCTATCTCGGCCTGGACCGCGTGTTCACCGGCAACATGACCGGCAATGTGGTGCTCCTCGGCATGGCGTTCGCCGGTGGCGCCGATCTTCCGATCCTCCGCCCCGCCCTCGCACTCGTGTTCTTCATGCTCGGTGCCGCCCTGGCCGGGCGGGTCCTCCGCAAGGGCCCCGAGGGGTGGTCGGGGCGCACCTCGAGCACCCTTCTCACGGTGACTCTCGGGCTGGCGGCCCTGACCGTCTACGTGGCCCTCGTGGACGTGCACGCGGAGGAGATCCTCGGCAGCATCACCACCTCCGCGCTGGCCCTGGTCATGGGCATCCAGGCCGCGACGGCGAAGCGGCTGAAGGTCGCGGAGATCACCACGGTGGTGGTCACCTCCACCATCACCGGGCTCGCCTCGGACTCCCGCCTCGCAGGCGGGAAGAGCCCCTTCTGGGCGCGGCGCTTCCTGGCGATCGCGCTGATCATGGCCGGTGCCGTGGTGGGTGCACTCGCCCTGCACCTCGCACTCTGGGTGGGCATCGCCGTCTCCGCGCTGCTGTCCGGGGTCGTCACCCTGCTGGGACACGTGCGTCACCGCCGGGACCTCGGGGAGCAGGCGGCGAGCGTGGAGGAAACCGCATTACGGTAGAGGGATGGACACGGTAGACCAGCACTTCGAGTTCCACCGCCTGGCCCGCTCGGCGCCGCGCCACCGCTGGTGGAAGCCCCTGCTCACGGCCCTCCTCGGCGTCGTGTTCTACGTGGCGTTCACCATCGTGGTCATGGTCCCCGCACTGGTCCTCGCCGCGCTCTCCTCCACCGGCCCGGAACCCTACCTCGACGCCTTTACCGTCCTCGATCTCAGCAATCCCCTGGTGTTCGCGATCGCCATGGTCTCCCTGATCCTCATGATCCCCGCACTCGCGCTGGCCACCCTCATCACGGGCCCGCGACCCATCGGCCTGCTCTCCTCCGTGGCCGGCCGGATCCGCTGGCGCTGGCTGCTCGTGTGTTCCGTGGCCGCGCTCGCCGTCTTCGGGGTGAGCATCGGCCTCCCCCTGCCCCCCGACCTGCTGTCCCCCCCGGCCCGGCCGCCCCCGCCGGTCCAGCAGGACACCTCCACGCTGATCCTCCTGCTGGCCCTCTCCCTCCTCGTCGTGCCGTTCCAGGCCGCGGCGGAGGAGTACGTGTTCCGCGGCTACCTGATGCAGGCGATCGGCAGCTGGCTGCGCCACCCCGCCTTCGCGATCCTGCTCCCGGTCCCGTTGTTCGCCCTCGGGCAGGGGTCCGAGCCGCTGGGTCAGGCGGACGTCGCGGTCTTCGCGATCTTCGCCGGGTGGATCACCTGGCGCACCGGTGGGCTGGAGGCGGCGATCGCCGTCCACGCCGTGAACAACGTGACCATCTTCGTGCTCGGCGCCGTGGGTCTGGTGGACGTGAACGCCACCGGGAGCTCCGTGGGCGGGCTGGTGGTCTCCGTGCTCACCATGATGGTGACCGCCGTGATCCTCGTCCGGCTCGCCGACCGCCGGGGGATCCGCCGCACCCGCGTGGTGACCCCGCAGCCCGGTGAACCGTACTGGCTCCCGCCCGGCTCAGCCCTCCCCCGGCTGGATGGACAGTACGCCTACCCGCCGCAGCCCCAGTACTTCCAGCAGTCCCCGCCGTCCCTGTCCGCACCGAGCCGGCCGAACCCGTGGGTGGAGGGCCCGCACCAGATCCCCCCGCAGCAGCAGGTCCCGCAACTCCGTCTTCCGCCGCCTGCCGACACCCCACGGCCGGACGACGCTCCGGCTGGTCCTCGCCCGTCCGGGACCACGCCCGCCTCCGACCCCCCGGTCCCGCCCCCCCGGCCCCCGCCGGAGCTCCCCGGGAGCGGCGTGGTCCCCCGCGCCCGGGCCCGAGCGGGCCGCCCGCACCGTCGAGGCCCCCGCGCGCTCCCGCGGCGGGTCCCGCCACGCGCCGGTCCGGCCCGGCCGGCCACGGCGGCGCGCCCGTCAGGGCCGGCGTTCCCGCCCGGGACGGCCTTCCCCCCGGAGTCCCGCACCCCCCGGGGCCCGGCCTCCCGGGGCCGAGCCCCCCCGCCGACGGGCGTCGGAGGAATGACGACGACGGCAGGGACCACTGATCGAGGAGGCGCGGACGACGCCCCGTGATCCGCGGATCGCGGAGCTGCCGGCCGAGGACATCCCCGGCGTCGCCGAGCTGTGGGAGGAGGCCGGGCTCCCCCGCCCGTGGAATGATCCGGTGGCGGACATCCACCGCGCTCTCGACGGTCGCACCTCCACCGTCCTCGTCCACCGCTCGGGCACCGGGGTGGCGGGCACCGTGATGGTGGGCTACGACGGGCACCGGGGCTGGGTGTACTACGTCGCGGTCCGCCGCGCCGACCGGGGACGCGGGATCGGCCGTGCGCTGCTGACGGCGGCCGAGGACTGGCTCCGCGAACGCGGAGCCGTGAAGGTGCAGCTCATGGTGCGCCACGGGAACGACGTCGGCGCGTACTACGAACAGCTCGGGTACGCCGATGTCGGGGCCACCACCTACGGGAAGTGGCTCACCGGACCGTGACCGGCGGGACCGGCTCCCTGCTCGACCGCCTACCGGCCGGGGTCACCGCCGAGGATCCTCGCCCGTGCCGCGGCCAGCTCCTCGGCCGTGATGGTGCCGTCCCGGTGGAGCCGCTGCAGTTCCGCGAGGCGTTCCTCGGTGGAGCGGCGCGGGCTCAGCAGGTCGCTGTTCAGTGCCCGTACGGCGAGATCGGACTGCAGTGTCAGCGGGTCGTGCCCGGACTGCCGGATCCGCCGCGAGTTGCGGATGATGCCGACGATCACGACGACGAACCCGGTCAGGACCAGCACGAGGACGACGACGAAGAACACCCCGAAAGGCCCGGCAGGGCCCGCGAGAACGGGATTGGCATCCAGGGCGTTCATCATGTCCTCCTCGGTCGGTCCCGATCGTTCCATCCCACCCTTGCGCCACCGGGCGGAGCGGTCAAGCCTCGCGGGTCCCTCCGGGAGAAGCCCGGGAGGACGGTCGGAGCGACCTCAGCCCTCCACGCGGAGGCCCATGCTCTCGGCGAGGAACGGGGCCAGCAGCTGCAGCTGGTACTCGTCCACGGTGGCCCCGCGGATCCCGTCCAGGCCGTTGACGCCGCGGAAGGTGCTGGTCCGGAGGTCGGTGTCCTTCAGGCGCGCGCCGTCGAGGGTCAGGGTGCCCACGGTGCAGTCCTGCAGCGCCACCCGGGTGGCACGCGCGCCGGTCAGGTCCAGTTCCCCGATGATGCAGCCGCTCAGGAGGACATCCGTGAGCTGGGCGCCGCGGAGATTGACGTGGTCGAGCTTGCCGCCGTCCACGTGCACGCCGTCCCACCGGCTGTCGTAGAGTTCCGCCGAACCCCAGCGCGTACCGCGCAGCGAGGTCTCCCGCCAGCTGGTGCGGGGTGCCCGGAACACGGGTGCGAAGAGGTCGGCGAAGGCGCACTCCAGGAAGCGCGCTCCGCGCAGCTCGGTGTCGTTCAGCGAGACGCCGTCCAGGACGCACTCCTGCAGGGTGATGCCCGCGAGATCCAGCTCGTCGAGGGCCACCCGTTCGTACAGCTCCCCCTCCCGGTGCTCACCGTCGAGCAGGTCGGGGCTCCCCACGCGTACGGCGTCCCGCGGGGCTCGGAGGGCGAGCTTCGGGGCGAGCGTGGTGCCGCGTGCCGGCTTCCTGGGCATGTCTCCCTCTCCCGGACGCGCCGCTGCACGTCCGCTCCCATCCAACCACCGATCACCGCACCGGCTCTTCACCTCCCCTCCCCTTTCCCCTACAGTGGGGCACCCCGGGGTACCGGATGCCGGCGGGCCCCCGGGCACGGCCTCCGGCCACCCCCCACCGACGGGAAGGACCCCGATGAGCACCACCGGCCGTGCCCCCGCGGACCCCCGCCAGCACAGCATCTACCAGCGCGGTGGCGGCACCGCCGGCACTGCAGAGGCCGCCACCGGGATGGACACCGGGCGCGATGGTCGTGAACCGTCCCGGGCCGAGCCGGCCCGGGTGCCGGGCGCACCGGGGTCGGGGACGACGCCGGGCCGGCCCACGCCGACCTACTCCTCCGAGGACGCGTACGATGCCCCTGTGCACCCCCACCCCGAGGACCACTCCGTCATCCGGGAGCTCGGCGCCGAGGCGCCGGAGCCCGGCGGGTACGGCGGGCGGAATCCGTTCGACTACTGGATCTGGGGCGTGGCCGCCCTGCTGCTGGCGCTCGGGATGTACCTCACGTTCGTACCGGTGCTGCTCGCGGAGAGCATCCAGGAACAGATGCAGTCGCAAGCACAATCCAGTTACTACATGGGCCACTGGTCCAACTCCCCCGGCACCATCGCGATCCCGTTGATCCTCGTCGGCACTGCGACCGCCGTCGCCCAGCTGTTCGTCCTCTCCCACCGACACGCACGGCGCAGCCGCTGACACCGGCGGTGTCCCGACGCCGCCCGTGGTCGGGACACCGGGCCGGATGGTCCCGTCCCGGAACGTGACGGCCGGTCCGGACGGGCGCCCGGCGGCCCGTAGGGTGGGAAGCATGGAATCGCCCATCGAGAGCTACCTGAGGACCATCCACCGCGAGATCTCCGAGCTGCGGGACGGGAAGCCGAACAGCAGCATCCCCGCCATGGCGAACGTCGACCCCGACAACTTCGGCATCTGCCTGACCACGGTGGACGGCTACATGTACGAGGTGGGCGACACCCGTGAGGAGTTCAGCATCCAGTCGATCTCCAAGCCCTTCACCTACGGTCTGGCCCTCGCCGACCTCGGCATGGAGACCGTGGACGCGAAGGTGGACGTGGAACCCTCGGGGGACTCCTTCAACGAGATCTCCCTGGCGGAGGGCACCGGGCGCCCCTCCAACGCCATGATCAACGCCGGGGCGCTCACCGCCACCTCGCTGGTGCGCACCCGCGGCGGCAACAGGAGGTTCAAGCGCATCCTCAACGCGTACTCCGCCTTCGCCGGCCGTCAGCTGTCCATCGACGAGGAGATCTACGCCTCCGAACTCGAGCACGGACACCGCAACCGGGCGCTCGCGTACCTGCTGCGCTCCTTCGACATCATCGAGGACGATCCCACACCGGTGGTCGAGGACTACTTCCGGCAGTGCTCCGTGAAGGTCACCTGCATGGACCTCTCCGTCATGGCGGCCACCCTCGCGAACTCGGGGAGGAACCCGCTCACCGGCGTGGAGGCACTGGATCTGTCCTCGGTGGAGCGGGTGCTCTCCGTGATGACCACGTGCGGCATGTACGACGACGCCGGTTCGTGGATCAGCACGGTGGGTATGCCCGCCAAGAGCGGGGTGGGCGGCGGGACCATCGCCGTCCTGCCCGGTCAGGTGGGTCTCGCGGTGTACTCGCCGCCCCTGGACGAGCACGGCAGCAGCGTCCGCGGCATGGCCACGAGCCAGCGGCTCTCCCGGGACATGGAGCTGCACTTCGTGCGGGCGGCGCGGACCGGCAAGTCCGCCATCCGCGCCACCTACGACATCACCGCGGCCCCCTCGGGGATCCGCCGCAACGACGAGGCGATGGACCTGCTCCGCGACCACGGCCACCGCGCCAGGGTGATCGAGCTCAACGGCGACCTGCTCTTCGCGGGTACCGAGTCCATGGTGCGTGAGCTGAGCAACCTCGACGACGAGATCGAGTTCGTCATCCTGGACCTCCGCCGCGTCGATGAGGTGGCGGACGTCTCGCTCCGCCTGCTCGGGCAGGTCCGCCGCAATCTCGCCGAGGTGAACAGGGACATGATCCTGATCGACAGCGAGGGCACCCTCGCCGAGACGTTCAAGGACGTGGACCGGCCCGTACCCACCTTCGACACCCGCACGGCCGCCGTGGAGTGGTGCGAGAACGAGCTGATCAACCGGTACGGGTCCGAGATCGCGTTCCCCACGACGGTCGACGTGGCCCAGTGCCCCGCATTGAGCCCGCTGTCGCAGGGGGACCTCGAGGCACTGAGCGAGCGGATGGAGGACCGCGCCTACGAGAAGGGGCACGTGATCCGGCGGGTGGGGCAGTCCTTCGGCGGCGTGTACTTTATCCTCTCCGGCAAGATCGTCACCTCCGTGCCCGGCCCCACCGGGGAACGCCTGAAACTCACCACCCTGAGCGCGGGCATGACCTTCGGGGAACTGGCCCTGGGGAGCGAGAACCGCCAGGAGACCACGGTGAAGGCGCTCGAGGACGTGACCGTCAAGGTGCTCAGCGCCGGCGCCATCAGCACGCTGGAGAAGGAGGACCCCCGCCTCGCCGTCGAGCTGTGGAGGGCCCTCACCCGCGACGCCTACACCCGCGTGGACCTGTACCTGCGGGAGACGGCGGTGCGGCCGCGACTAGCGGGCCTCCCCGCCCTCCGCGACGGCCTTCAGCGTGCGGAGGGTGCGGCGGATGTTCCGCCGCTGGAAGGCCGCGAACGAGGTGCCGCCCGTGACCGCGAGGGCGCAGATGCGTGCCCCGGCGGCCGGCCACGGCCTGTCTTCCGTCCACGGCTCGGTCCCCCGGGGGCCGCCGTCGCGCTCCTGGCACGTGTACCGCCAGGTGGCAATCCGGCCCGGCACCTTCCGGTGCGTACCGCCGATGGCGTGGACCCGGAAGGCGAACTCGTGGCCGGGCTCGGCGGTCGTCACGGTGCAGCGCGTGCTCCAGCTCACCCTCCCGCGGGTGTTGGCGCCGTCGAAGACGTCCCCCGCCGTCAGGGCACCGTGCGATCCGGACACCACGGCGCCACGGTTCTCCGGGCTCCACTCGCCCATGCGGGTGACGTCACCGACCATTCCGTAGAGCTCCAGCGGGGACCTCGCGATCAGCACGCTGTCCGAGACCGACACGACCCGTCCCATGCGCTTCCCCTCGACGATCCGCGTGAACAAGGGCGCACCCGGGCGGGTGCGCTCCTGCGCGCCAGTCTACGGCGCCGCCCCCGGAAGCCTCCCTGCCGCTCGGGGCCGGTTACGCTGACGGAGGATCGGCCGCTACGGCCACCGGTGGACAGAGGGAAGGACGGACCAGGGCGATGACCGTACTGATAGCGGGATGCGGGGACCTCGGCACCGAGGTGGGGCTGCGCCTCGCCGCGCGTGGTGAGCGCGTGGTCGGGCGGCGCCGCCCCGCCGGCGCCTCCCGGCAGGGATCGGGGGGGCGGGCGCCGCCCCCCGCGCCGCCCCCGCCGATCCCGGCGGACACCGACGTCGTCGTGCTGGCCGCGGCCGCCGGGGGGCGCAGCGAGGCCGCGTACCGCAGTGCGTACGTGGACGCGACCGCCAACGTGCTGGGGGCGCTCGAGCGCGACGGCGTCCACCCGCGGCGCATCCTGTTCGTCTCCTCCACCGCCGTGTACGGGGACTTCGACGGCGGCTGGGTCACCGAGGAGTCGCCCGCGGAGAGCACGACGCCGACGGCGCGCCTGGTCCGCGAGGCCGAGGAGCTGCTGCTCGGGCGGTCCGGGCACGGCACCGTGCTGCGCCTGTCCGGGATCTACGGGCCGGGCCGCACCCGGCTCATCGACTCGGTCAGGGACGGCAGCGCCGTCCTGCCCGCGGAGCCGCAGTGGACCAACCGGATCCACCGGGACGACGCCGCCGCGGCGATCGTGCACCTGACTATGGACGTCGCCGAGCCCGCGCCGGTCTACCTCGGCAGCGACGAGCTACCCGTGGATCTCGGCGAGGTGCTGCGGTTCCTCGCGGCGGAGCTGGGACTCCCTGGACCGGCGAGCGGCGAGGCGTCGTCGTCCCGTGCCGGCGCGAGGCGCTGCGACAGCGCCCTGCTGCGCGCCTCGGGATTCTCCTTCGCCTACCCCACCTACCGGGAGGGGTACCGGGCGGTCCTGGCCGGGACCGGCGTCAGGCACCCGTGAGCGAGGTCGCGGGCCGCGCGGCTGATCGGGTCAGGCGTCCGAGGCGCACCAGCGACCACACGAAGATGCTCACCACCAGCACGTTGCGGAGCGTGAGCAGGACGGCGACGGCGGGATCCAGCTCGTACCGCAGCGCGTCGTACAGCACCGGGTAGACCAGCGTGGTCAGCCCCGCGGTGATGAGCATCGCCACCGCCGGGTAGCGCCACGCCGCGGCCCGGTCCAGCACCGGCCCGGCGGCGATCACGGCGGTGATCCACAGCATGAACTGGGGTGAGCCCACCTTGTTGAACACCACGAGGGTGCTCACCAGGGCGAGCGACCCGGCGGCCAGCAGGGGGCCGGCGGGTGCACCACGGTGCAGGGCGAGGGCCAGGAACCCTGCCACCAGGAGTACGGTGAGTGCCAGCAGCGGGTTCATGAGGTCCCCCACCACCCCGCTCAGGGCGCCGCGCACCTCCATGGTGTTGATCTCCTGGTCCTCGAAGAAGTAGGCCCCTGCGGTCCCGGAGATGGCCTGCCACACCCCGGGAGTGCTGAGCGGCGCCTCGAGCTGCATGCCCCGGGCCCCCTGCGCGGTGAGGAACCCGGTGAGGTTGCGTATGTCACCGGACACGGCGACGACGACGGCGATGCCGGCCGTCAGTGCCGCACCGGCGGCGAGGATTCGCGCCCGCCCGGACCGCACCACCACGAGCGCCGCGAGGACGACGGCGGCGGGCCACACCTTGATCCACGTCGCGGCACTGAGCACCAGCGACGCGACGAACGGGCGGGCCGCGACGATCAGCAGCGCGGCGAGGACCAGGGGGGCCGTGAGACCGTCGACGCGCCCCACCGCCACCGGGCCGAGCAGTGCCGTGGCCACCAGCCACCACACGGCCGCGGTCCGGGTTGCCGAGGTACCACGACGCACCAGGACCGCCACGCCCACGGCGTTGCAGAGCGCGAACAGCACGAACCAGGTGAGCTGGTAGAGAAAGCTGCCGAGGGCGGCGGACAGCACCATGGGGACGATCGCCCCCACCGGGTAGACCCACTCCACGTCCACGCCCTGCCACACGCCGTCGGCCAGCGCCCGGTAGGCCCACTCGCGGTACAGGCGGATGTCGCTGAGCACGCCCCCACCGATGATGAAGGGCAGCAGCCGCAGCAGGAATCCTGCGTGGACGAGGGCGAAGAACAGCCAGACACCGCGCGCGCCGTGGAACAGTCGTGGACGAGGGCGCAGACGCACGGGGAACTCCTGGTGGAGGGGGTGGGGGCAGCGTCCATTGTGTCACCGAGTACCGGGTCCGTGCTCGGCGGGGCCGTCTCAGGACGCGTCGGCACCGGTGGCTCCGCGTCGTGACGGCACGTACCCGAGGGCCTTGTCGATCACCCCGGGCAGCGGCAGTCCGTCCCGCCAGAGCAGGAAGTTCTGCTCGAACTGCACCGCGAGGTCATCCAGCCAGGAATCGGCGTTGCTGGCCATGTGCGGGGTGACCAGCACCCCGGGCAGGGACCAGAACGGGTGCTCCGGCGGCAGGGGTTCCACGGCGAAGGTGTCGAGCACGGCCCCGCCCAGCGTCCCGGTGCGCAGGCGTGCCACGAGGGCGTCCTCGTCGAGGAGGCGCCCGCGGCCGGCGTTTACGAGCACCGCACCGGGTGCGAGGGCCCCGATCACGGCGGCGTCCACGAGGTTCTCGGTGAGCGGCGTCAGCGGAGCCACGAGCACCACGTAGTCGAAGGATCCCACCACCGTGGCGAGCTCGGAGGAGGCATGGATCCGCCCGAAGTCCTCGTCGTGCAGGACCGCACGGCGTCCCGCGCCCTCCACCTGCATGCCCACGGCACGCAGGAGCTGTGCCGTCCGGCGTCCGATGCCGCCGGTGCCGACCACCAGGGCCCGTGCACCGGCGATGGTGCGGCCCTCGTGCCAGGACCACTCGGCCCGGCGCTGCTGGTCGGAGGACCGCCCGAACCCCTTGGCGGCGTGCAGCACGGCCCCCAGGACGTACTCCGCCATGGGCTGGTCGAACACTCCGTGCGCGTTGGTCACCACCACGTCGGAGGAGACCAGCTCCGGGAACAGCAGCTTGTCCACCCCCGCGGCCGCCACATGAAGCCACCGCAGCGACCCGGCGGCGTGCCAGGCGGCGGGCAGCGCGCCGGAGAAGTAGTCCCACAGGTGGAGCACGTCGGCGCCGTCGAGGGCCTCCGCCAACCCGGGTGCGCCGGTGACGCGGACCTCGGCGAACTCCCGCACCCGCTCCAGCCCGCGCACCGGCCGCGCCCCCTCCAGCACGGCCACCACAGGACGGCCGGCGGGCCGCCCCGTTGCGGTCCGCTCAGTCATCGGCCGCTCGAGGACGGGGCGGCAGGTCGCCCGGCGCCGCGCCCCCCGTTTGGCTCAGCTGTGTGCGGTCCTCCACGGAGAGGTCCCGCAGGTACCGCAGCACCACGATCGTCACGGCGGTGGCGGGGACCGCGAGGAACGCACCCACGATCCCGAACAGTGTCCCGCCGGCGGTGACGGACGCGAGGACCACCGCCGGGTGGATCTCGAGCGTCCGCCCAACGAGCAGGGGCTGGATGAAGTTGCTCTCCACCTGCTGCACCAGCACCACGATCCCGAGGACGATCAGCGCCGTCACCCAGCCGTACGCCAGGAAGGCCACGAGGGTCGCGAGGAGGCCGGAGGTGATGGCCCCGAGCACCGGGATGAACGCGGAGAAGAACACCAGCACGGCCAGGGGGATGGCCAGCGGGATGTCCAGGAGCACCAGCCCGAGGCCGATGAAGAAGGCGTCCACGAGTGCCACGGTGGCCTGAGCGAAGATGTAGTGCGCCAGGGTCCGCCAGGTTCCCACGGCGATGCGGGCGGTGTGCGCGAAGGTCCTCGAGTTGGTCCAGCGGGCCGCCCAGGGGAGGAAGCTGTCGCCGTCCTTCAGACTGAAGAACGTGAACACGAGGGTGAGCAGCACCACGATGGTGGCCGAGGTGAGCTCACTCAGCCCGGTGGTGATCCCGGTGACGATGTTCCCCGCGTTCGCCTGCAGCTGCGTCAGCGCCGTGTCCACGATCCGGTCGAGGTCGAGGTTCTCGAGCGACACGGCGTCGAGGTTGAACGGCGCGCCGTCCACGAAGTCGATGAGATCCGCGATGTTGTCCTGGGCGAGGAGGGACAGCTCCGCCACGCCGTCGGCGATCGCCGGGACGGTGAGGAAGCCGATCCCCACCACGGAACCGAGCAGGGCCAGCACCGTCACGAGCGCGGCGAGGACCTTCGGCAGCACCATCCGCAGCACGCGGTTCACCGGCCACAGCACCGAGGCCAGGAGCAGCGCGAACAGCGTGGGCAGGACGATCGACCACAGCGCCTTCGTCAGGAACCACAGGATCACCAGTCCCGCGAGGACCACGATGCTGCGTGCCGTCCAGGCGGCGCTCGCGCGCAGACCGTCGGCGAAGACGTGGGGCCGGAACCGGCTGGCGATCGACGCCCCGTGGCGTACGCGCTCGGACTCCTCGCCGGGGTCCTGCGGGCCCCGCTCCCCGGGGGGCGAGAGGGGCGGGACCGGCGCGTCGGACGGCTCGGGATGTTCGGGATTCTCGGGATCGATGCGGCTCACGTGCTAATCCTGCCCTGCCCGGGCGGTCGGGCGGGGATGCCCGCGGACATCCGTGCCACCTGAACCGTGGCATGCCGGCCTCGCACCGCTCACCCGCCCTCCACCGGACTAGGGTGGGGGGACCAGTCCGATCTCAGCGAAGGTGTCGCATGCGCTACGTCAAACTCGGTTCCACAGGCCTCGATGTCTCGCCGATCGCCCTCGGGTGCATGAGCTACGGCGCACCCGATCGCGGGAACCACGCGTGGACCCTTCCCGAGGAGCAGAGCCGCCCCCTCATCCGGTCCGCGGTGGACGCCGGGATCAACTTCTTCGACACCGCCAACGTCTACTCGGACGGCTCCAGCGAGGAGATCGTGGGCCGTGCCCTCGCCGAGTTCACCCGCCGCGAGGAGACCGTGATCGCCACGAAGGTCCACGGCCGCATGCACGAGGGGCCCAACGGTGCCGGGCTGTCCCGGAAGGCGATCCTCACGCAACTGGACGCCAGCCTGCGCCGGCTCGGCACCGACCACGTGGACCTCTACCAGATCCACCGCTTCGACCCCGCGACGCCGCTGGAGGAGACCCTCGAGGCCCTTCACGACGTCGTGAAGGCCGGCAAGGTGCGCTACCTCGGGGCGTCGTCGATGTACGCGTGGCAGTTCTCCAAGGCCCTGCACCTGCAGCGCGCCAACGGCTGGTCCCGCTTCGTGACCATGCAGGACCACTACAACCTGATCAACCGCGAGGAGGAGCGGGAGATGTACGGCCTGTGCGCGGACCAGGGCATCGGCGTGCTCCCGTGGAGCCCGCTGGCACGCGGCAAGCTCGCCCGCCCGTGGGACGAGACGACGTCGCGCTCGGAGACCGACACCTTCGGCAAGACCCTCTACGGCACCTCGGAGGCGGACCGCCGGGTGGCCGACGCCGTGGGTACCGTGGCGGAGCAGCGCGGGGTGTCCCGCGCCCAGGTGGCCCTCGCCTGGGTGTCGCGGAACCCGGTGGTGTCCGCGCCGATCGTCGGTGTGGGGAAACCCCGGCACCTCGAGGACGCCCTCGCGTCCCTGGACCTCCAGCTCACCGACACCGAGGTGGCCGCGCTGGAGGAGCACTACGTGCCGCACGCGCTCGTGGGCTTCTGAGCCCGGCCCCGATCACGAACACGCTCATCCCCTGCGGAACCCGCCCTCCGTGCTGAGCACCTGCCCCACCATCCAGCGGCCCTCCTCGCTCAGCAGCCACGCGATGAGCCGGGCCGGGTCGTCGGGCTCGCCGAAGCGGCCCGACGGGAAGTGCCGCAGCACGGACCGGACGGTCTCGGGCGAGCGGTCCGAGGCCGCCTCGTCCAGGTACCCCGTGTTCACCGGTCCGGGGTTCACGGTGTTCAGCAGGATGCCCCGCTCCACGAGGTCGTCCGCCACGGAGGCCGTGAGACCGGCGAGGGCCGCCTTCGACGCCGCGTAGGCGATCTCCCCCGGCATCGGCCCGGCGAGCTGCCCCGAGGTCATCCAGATGACGCGCCCGCCGTCGCGGCCGTCGTGCTGCTCGGCGAAGTACTTGGTGGCGAGGATCGTGGAGCGGGTGTTGACCTGCCAGTGGGCGTCGAGCTCCTGCGCCGAGATCTCGGACAGGCGCCCGTCCCCTCCGCTGCGAGCGTGGTTGCACACCAGACCGTCGAGGTGACCGAGGGCCGCCCGCGCCTCCGTGATCAGGCGCCGGGCGCCGTCCTGGTCCGCGAGGTCGATCCCGGTGGAGGCGAGCGAGGCACCGTCCACGAGCTGGGCGCGCACGCCCTCGAGCACCTCCTCGATCGGGTCCGCGCCCCACGGCTGCCCGGCGTCGTGGGGGACGTGGTGGTGCAGGAAGAGGCTGGCACCCATGCCCGCGAGCCGGGACGCGACGGCGTAGCCGATCCCCCGATGCCGGCTCACCCCGGTCACCACGAACGTACGGCCTGCCAGTGCGGTGGGATCCATGACCCCAGCGTAGGGGTGGTCTCGTTAGGCTGGGAACACCCGTCGCAGTGTCAGGAGGACCATGCACCGCCGTTCGACCGACCGTTGCCCGCCGCGCCTCCGGCCGGCCGGGATCGCCGTCGTGGTCCTGGTGCTCACGGGGTGCACGGGCGGATCCGTGCTCGGCATCCTCGACACCGAGCAGACGGAGCGGGACCTGCCGGGGATCCGCACGGATCTCGACGGCGTGGACCTCGCCAGCACCCGTTTCCTGGCCGAGCGCGACGGCATCGAGTACTTCGCGGCGGTACCGGAGGGCGGCTCCGGCGCCGAGGACTCCACCGTCTGCCTCCTGGTGGAGGAGGGGATCGGCGTGGGCCTGGAGTGTGCTCCCCTGGAACGCGGATCCACGGGGGCCGTCATCCGCGACAGCCTGGTCACCGCCGTCCTACTGCCCGATGACATCGACCGGAACGCGGTGGTGGACGAGGGCTTCGAGCTCCTGCACCCCAATCTGGCGATCCGCGCGGCGGATGCCGGCTGAACCGCTACGCCTGGACCTGGGTCTCCCCCACCGTGATCCGGTGGTCCTGTTCGCACTGGAACACCGCGAGTGTCCCCGGGGGAACCGGTCCCTCGGCCGGCCACTGGTCCTCGCCCAGTTCCCGCAGTCCGGTGTTGCATCGGGGACAGTATGCTTCCATGTCGGCGCCTTTCTCGATAGCGGGCCGGGGCATCGCCCGCGGAGCATCCAGTACACACCAGGATGCGGGTGCTTCACCGCTGCGGCAGGCGGCGGGTACCCGCTGGACGTACCGTCCGCCACGGAGTAGCCGGCCGTGCGGGCGGGTTCGTCCGCGTGCGGGGACCGGTGCTTACAATCGACCGTGCTGATCGCAGGGGTTGACCTCGCCGCCGAGACCAGGGGCACGGCGTGCGCGCTGCTCGACTTCTCGGCTCCCACGGTGAAGATCGAGGTGCGTCTCGGCGTACCCGATGCGGACATCGCCGCCCTCGCGCCCTCCGTCCAGAACCTCGGCATCGACTGCGCCTTCGGGTGGCCCGACGACTTCCTCGCCTTCCTCACCCGCCATGCGGCGGGACACCCAGTGGCGGCGTCCGAGGACCAGGGCATGGCCTGGCGGCGCCGCCTGGCCTACCGGGCCACCGACCGCGCCGTGCGAGAGCTCACCGGACGCTGGCCGCTGAGCGTCGCCACGGACCGGTTGGGCCTCACCGCCCTGCACTGCGCGGTCCTGCTGGACCACGTCGGGCAGACCCTGGGATCCCCGGTGGACCGCGCCGGTGGCGGGGTCGCCGTCGAGGTGTACCCGGCCGCCACGCTCCGCCTGTGGGGCTTCGACACGAAGGGCTACAAGACCGACGCCACCGTGCGTGGCATGCTCCTGGAGACCCTCGCGGCGCGCGCACCCTGGGTGGCGTTCGACGCCGGGACCCGGGAGCTCATGGTGCACTCCGACGACGCCTTCGACGCCGTGGTCGCAGCGCTCGCCGCCCGGGCACACGCCCTGGGGCTCACACACCCCGTGCCGCCCGAGTGCGCCGCGCAGGCGTTCCGTGAGGGGTGGATCGCCCTCCCCGCGGGGCGCCTCGAGGACCTGGCGCCGTGACGCCGGGCCGGCTCCGGGGACGTGACCGGCGTGATCCGGGGGATACAGCGGCTCCTAGCGCAGTCCGGCCCCGGGCGCCACGAGCTTCACGATGTTGCCGAGCAGCGCCGCGTTGAACTCCACACCGAGCTGGTTCGGGATGGTCACCAGCAGGGTGTCCGCCGCCTGCACCGCCGCGTCGGCGGCGAGTTCCTCGGCGATGACGTCCGGCGCGCCGATGTAGCTGCGGCCGAAGCGCGACCGCGCGCCGTCGAGGATGCCCACCTGGTCACCCGACTCCTGCTGGGCGCGGAGCCCGAAGTAGTACTCGTCGCGCTCGCTGACGATCGGCAGGATGCTGCGGCTCACGGACACCCGCGGGCTCCAGGCGTGCCCGGCGTCGGCCCAGGCCTTCCGGAAGACGTCGATCTGCTCGGCCTGGAGCTCGTCGAACGGCACGCCGGTGTCCTCCGTCAGGAGGGTGGAGCTCATCAGGTTCATGCCCTGCTCGCCCGCCCACTGCGCTGTCGCACGGGTACCGGAACCCCACCAGATGCGCTCGGGGAGACCCGGTGAGAGCGGATCGATCGGAAGCCCGCCGCTGCTGCGGCTCATCCGGGGGTTGGCCTCGGCCACGGGGTTCCCGGCGATCGCGTGCCGGAACAGGGCGGTCTTGTCCCGCGCCAGGTCCGCGTCCGTGGACCCTTCCGCGGGAACGTACCCGAAGGTACGCGAGCCGTCCAGGGCCGTCTCGGGGGACCCGCGGCTGATCCCCAGTTGCAGCCGCCGGTTGCTGATGAGATCGGTCACCGCGGCCTCCTCCGCCATGTACAGGGGATTCTCATATCGCATGTCGATCACGCCGGTGCCGAGCTCGATGGTGCTGGTCCTCGCCGCCATGGCGGCGAGGAGGGGGAAGGGGGCCGAGTACTGGGGCGCGAAGTGGTGGACTCGCATGTACGCGCCGTCCACCCCGAGCTCCTCCGCCGCGACGGCCAGCTCGACGGCCTGGAGCAGCGCATCCTGCGCGGTGGGCACCTGTGAACCGCGGACGTCCTGGTAGTGGCCGAAGGACAGGAAACCGATTTTCGTCATGCCCGGTGCAGCGCACACCGACGCCGGTCCATTCCCGCGCCGGGCACCGGGCCGGTGTGCTGCACTTCCCCCACGACGATCCCCCTCAAGGCCTACGCCCACGTCCGTCTCACGGTCACCGACATCCGCGCCTCGCGTGCGTTCTACGACTCCGTGTTCGGCCTGCCCATCGCGTTCGAGGTGCCCGAGGGCGCGGACGACGCCACCCGGGAGCAGCTCGCCTTTTTGTACGGAGGGGTGATCTACCAGCTCGGGACCACCCTGCTGGGTCTCCACCCGTGGCCGAGGACGGCTTCGACGAGAACCGGGTGGGCCTGGACCACCTCGCCTTCGAGGTCGAGGGCAGGGCCGTGCTCGACGACGCCGCGACCATGCTCGAGAGCATGGTCATCGGGCATGCCGGGGTGAAGGACATCGGCGTGGGCCACATCCTCGAGTTCCGCGACCCCGACGGCATCGCGCTGGAACTCTTCACCCCCGCCGCCTGATCCGCGCGACGACGGCGGCCCGGCCCCATGAGGGTCGGCGCGCCGTCGTCGCACCCGTGGGCTCAGGGGAGCTTGACCGCCAGGACGTTGCACCGCGCCGTGAGCAGAATGGTCTGCGCCGTCGAGCCGAGGATCAGCTTGCCCACCGGGGTGCGGTGCCGCAGCCCGATCACGATCAGCTCTGCACCCACCTCCTCCGCGACGTCCACGACCTCCTCGGCCGCCGTCGCCTCGGAGATGCTGTGCCGGATCGAGTACCCCACCCCCGTCCGGGCCAGCAGCGCCTCGAGCTCGGAGACATCCGCGGAATCGGCGTAGGCCGGATCCACGAGGCGGTCCGCCCGCGTGGTGTTGACCACCACGAGATCGGCGCCCCGGTGACGCGCCTCCTCCGCAGCCTGCAGGACGGCGGCCCCACCCAGGGCGTTGGGCACGTAGCCCACCACGACGGTGCTCATCGGTCGGTGTCCTCCCGGCGGATCGATACCGCCGGGGTGGTGCCGGAGGACTGCACGGTGCCGCGGACGACGTCGGGGGCATCGGCGTTGGCCGCAACCATGGCCTCGAACTGGCGCTGCCGACGCTTGAGCAGCAGGGACAGTGCGAAGATCACGAGGAGCACCACGTAGATGGTCGCCGCGATCGGCGACTGGACCAGTGCCACGGGGTCGCCCTGCGAGATGGCGAGCGAGCGGCGCAGCTGGCTCTCGAAGATGGGTCCCAGGATGAGACCCACCACCATGGGGGCGATCGGGTAGCCGAAGCGCCGCATGAAGAAGCCGAGGATGCCGACCACCAGCAGGATGATGACGTCGATCGGGGTGAAGTTCACGGAGAACGCCCCGAGGACGGCGAACACCAGGATGCCCGCGTAGAGGTAGGGCCGGGGGATCTGGAGGATCTTGACCCAGATGCCCACGAGCGGCAGGTTGAGCACCAGGAGCATCAGGTTGCCCACGTAGAGGCTCGCGATGAGCGCCCACACGAGTGCGCTGTTGGACTCGAAGAGCTGCGGGCCCACGGGGATCTGGTAGCGCTGGAACGCCACGAGCATCATGGCTGCGGTGGCCGTGGTCGGGATGCCGAGCGTCAACAGTGGCACGAGCACGCCGGCGGCGGCCGCGTTGTTCGCGGCCTCCGGACCGGCCACGCCCTCGATGGCACCCTTGCCGAACTGCTTCTTGTTCTCGCCCTTGGCGAGCCTGCGTTCGGAGGCGTAGGACAGGAAGGTCGCGACGTCGGCGCCGCCGGCGGGGATGGTGCCGACCGGGAAGCCGATGAACGTGCCGCGGAGCCAGGGCCTCCAGGAGCGCCGGAGATCGTCCTTGCGGAGCCACGTGGTCCAGCCGCCCGTCACGGGGATCACCTTGATGGGGCCGTGCCGCAGCCGGGAGCCGACGTAGAGGGCCTCCCCCACGGCGAAGAGCGCGACCGCCACGAGGACGACGTCGATCCCGTCCGCCAGGAAGGGGCTGCCGAAGGTGTAGCGCTGCTGCGCGGTGAGGGAGTCGAAGCCCACGAGGGCGATGAACAGTCCGAGGCCGAGGGAGGCGAGACCGCGCAGCACGGACGAGCCGAGGAGCGCGCCGACCGTGAGGAAGGCGACCACCATGAGTGCCACGTACTCCACGGGGCCGATCTGCACGGCGAACGCCGCGACGTAGGGTGCCACGAAGCTCAGCAGCACCGTCGCGATGGTGCCGGCCACGAAGGAGCCGACCGCCGCCGTCGCCAGGGCCGCCGCTCCCCTGCCGGCCTTGGCCATCTTGTTGCCCTCGAGGGCCGTGACGATCGAGGCGGACTCGCCGGGGGTGTTCAGCAGGATCGAGGTGGTGGACCCTCCGTACATGCCCCCGTAGTAGATACCGGCGAAGACGATGATCGCCGCCGTCGGTTCGAGGGTGTAGGTGATGGGCATGAGCAGGGCCACGGTCATGGCGGGGCCGATGCCGGGCAGCACGCCGACGGCGGTCCCGACCAGCACGCCGCCCAGTGCGTACAGCAGGTACATGGGCTGCAGCGCCGTGGTGAAGCCCTCCATGAGCAGGAAGAAGTTATCCACCGAACCCACCGATCCCTTCCAGGAAGCCGGGGGGCAGGGAGACCCCGAGCAGACCGCCGAAGACGAACTGCAGCACCAGGGCCAGGACGATCGCGGTCACGAGATTGCGCCACCAGGGGCGTGCCCCGAGCGACCAGGCGGCGCCGAAGAAGAGGACGGCCGCCGCGACGGGCCAGCCGAGCGGCACGATCAGGAAGGCGTGGAGCAGGACGATGCCGGCGAGCTTGCCGACGGTCGCCCAGTCCGTCCCCGTCTCCAGGTCCACGTCCTCGCCCTCGTCCGCCGCTCCGCGGTGACCGCGGAGCACCTGGAGGACCAGGCCCGCGCCGACCAGCACGAGCAGCGCGGACACGGCGAAGGGGAAGGCGCGGGGCCCGATGTCGCTGGCCGACGGCGGCGTCTGGATGCCGGCGCCGGCCACGAAACCGAGCACGCCGATGCTCACGATGAGGAGCGCGAAGACCAGCTCACCGATCGGTCTGCCGGGAGCGGTGTCGGTGCCGCTCCCGGGTGCGTTCTGGACGGAGGTACTCATGCTCTAGAGCAGCCCGATGTCGGTGAGGGTGGTCTTGACGCTGGTGATGTCCTCGTCGAGGAAGGCGTCGAACTCCTCACCCGCGAGGAAGGCGTCGGACCAGTTGTTCTCCTCGAGCGTGCTCGTCCAGGTGTCGGTGGCGTGCAGGTCGGTGACGAGCTGCGTCAGCTTCTCGGCCTGCGCCTCGTCGATGCTCCCGGGGGCGACGACGCCGCGCCAGTTGGTGAGCACGAGCTCGATCCCCTCGTCCGTGAGGGTGGGGGTGTCGGGCAGCTGGGGCGCGGCCTCCTCACCGGAGACCGCGAGTGCCCGCAGCTTGCCGGAGGTGACCTGCTCGGCGTACTCGCCCACACCGGAGATGCCCGCGTCCACCTTGTTGCCCAGCAGCGCCGCGAGAGATTCGCCGCCGCCGGAGTAGGGGATGTAGTTGAGGTTGTCGGGGGTGATGCCCGCCTCCTTGAGCACGGACCCTGCGAGGATGTGGTCCGCGCCGCCGGCCGAGCCACCGGTGATGGACACACCCTGGCCCTCGGACTCGATGGCGTCCAGCAGGTCCTGGAGGTCCTGGTACGGGGAGTCCGCGGGGACCACGATCACGAGTGGTTCCTCGGTGAGCCGCGCGATCGGCGTCGTGTCCTCGATGCGGTTGGCGGCGTTGTTCGTCTCGACGGCGCCGACCATGACGTAGCCCATGACCATGAGGGTGTTCGGGTCGGTCTCGGTGGCCAGCTGCGCGAGCCCGTTGGTACCACCGGCGCCGCCCACGTTGACCACCGAGGCATTGCCGACGAGGTCGTTCTCGGTCAGGTTCGACTCGATGGCACGGCCGGTCTGGTCCCATCCGCCACCGGGATCGGCGGGGACCACGATGTTGAGCCTGTCGATGGCGTCGTCCGTGCCGCCCGAGGTGGTGCTCTGCGTCATGGAGCCGCACGCCGAGAGGGCGAGGACGGAGACGAGGGCCAGGCCGGTGATGGTCGAACGGCGCGCCGTTGTGCGATCGATCGTCATGATGTTCTCTTCCTCAAGAAGTGGTTGCTCGTACCGAGCGGGGAGTGTGATGTGGGTCACCACCGTCGATCTCAGGGTAGGAGGACCTCGGGGCGGCGGTGAAGCATGCGGTCGTAGTGCTCGTATCGGTCTTTGTGGTCACGGCAGATCCGCGTCATGGCGTGCTTCCGGCTCCCCTGTGACGTCCGGCGGCGTGTCACACTGTGGGCATGATCAGGACGATGTCGCTTCGATCGCAGCTGTTCCTCCTGCAGCTGTCCATCGTGCTCGTCATCGTGGCCGTCGCCGGGTCCACCGCCGTCGCCATGCAGCGCCTGCAGATCCGTGAGCAGTACGAGGACCGCATGATCGGGGTCGCGCAGTCGGTGGCGCAGCTGCCCTCCGTGGTCGAGGCCTTCGGGAAGCCCGACCCGAGCGCCGAGATCCAGCCCATCGCCGATCTCATCCGGCAGTCCACGGCCGTCACCTACGTGGTGGTCACCGACGCGGACGGCATCCGGTACTCCCACCCCAACCCCGACCTGATCGGGCAGCCCGTCTCCACCGACCCCTCCATCCCGCTCTCCGGTGACACCTTCGTGGGGACGCAGACCGGCACGCTCGGCGAGTCCTGGCGCGTGAAGGTCCCCATCCGCGGCGCCGATGGCCGGATCATCGGTACCGCCTCCGTGGGGACGCTCGAGTCGGAGCTCGACGCGGATCTCTACGAGGACCTGCCGCGTCTGCTGGCGTGGTTGATCGTCGCCGCCCTGGTCGGGTCCGCCGGTGCCATCTGGATCTCCCGGCTCGTCTGGCGGCGCATCTACCGCCTCGAACCCGAGCAGATCGCCTCCCTCCTGGAGACCCGCGACGCCATGATCCACGGCATCAGCGAGGGCATGGTCGCCGTCGACGAGCAGCACCGGATCGCCCTGCTGAACGACGAGGCCAAGCGCCTGCTCGACCTGGACGACTCCGCCACGGGCAGGCGCATCGACGACGTCATGGAGCCGGCCCTCGCCCAGCTCCTCACCGACCCGGCGGACACCGACGAGACCGTCCTGTCCGGCGAGCGGGTGCTCCTGGCCCGCACCTCGGACGCCCTCGTGGACGGCAACCGCGTGGGCCGCGTCATGATCCTCCGCGACCGCACCGAGCTCTACCAGCTGCTGACCGACCTCGACGGCGAGCGCGACGTGACACAGGCGCTGCGTGCGCAGGCCCACGAGTTCGCGAACCGCATGCACACCATCTCCGGGCTTCTGGAACTCGGCCGGACGGACCAGGCGGTGGATTTCATCTCCCGCTCCGGCCACGGCGGCTCCCTGGTGTCCGGGACCATCGCCCCGGGCATCCGGGACCCCGACGCGGCGAGCCTGCTCATGACCAAGAGCACCATCGCGGCCGAGAAGGGCATCGATCTGGTCATCGACGACGCCTCGACGCTCGAGCCCGACGGCACCACCGACGTCGTCACTGTGCTCGGCATCCTCCTCGACAACGCGATGGAGGCCGTCACGGGCTCCGGGCGCGCCGACGGCACCGTCACGGTCCTCCTGCGGGAGGAACCCGGCACGGTGCGCATCGAGGTCGCGGACAACGGTCCCGGTGTGGCGCCGGAGGACGTGGCCGGTATCTTCTCCTCGGGCTACTCCACGAAGGACGCCGGGCATCCGGGCACACGCGGTTTCGGCCTCGCGCTGGTGGAGCGCATCGCCCGGCGGCGCTCCGGGCACGTGGTCGTGGACGACGCCGGGCTCGGCGGTGCCGAGTTCACCGTCTGGCTGGCGCCCTCCCCCGTGGCGGCGCCCCGTTCCACCCTGCAGGTGCCATGACCGCCCCCTCCGGTGGACCGCTGATCCCCGCGCTCGTGGTCGACGACGACCACGCAGTGGCCGGTATCCACACCGGCTTCCTGCTCGCGCACGGCGCGTTCGAGGTCGTGGGTGCCGCGCACTCGGGTGCCCGGGCGCTGGAGCTCGTGGACGAGCTGCGGCCCCGGCTCGTCCTCCTCGACATCCACCTCCCCGACATGACGGGCATCGACGTGCTGCGCGCCCTGCGGAACCGGCCGGGGGAGCCGCTGGACGTCATCGCGATCACGGCGGCCCGGGAGCTGGACACCGTGCGGGCCGCCGTGGCCGGCGGGGTGCTGCACTACCTCGTGAAGCCCTTCAGCGCTGCCGTGCTGAACCAGCGCCTGGACTCCTACGTGGCGTACCGGCGCGAGCTCCACGCCCATGCGACCGACGGCACCGCGGCCCTCGACCAGGGGCGCATCGACCAGCTCCTGCGCACGACGTCGGGCACCGGCACCGGCACCGGCACGGCGACCTTCGTCACTCCCAAGGGGCTCTCCGCACCCACGCTCGACGCCGTCGTCCTGGACCTCCGGGGGCACGGTGGCGGGACGTCCGCGTCCGACGTCGCGAACCGCCTCGGCATGGCTCGGGTCAGCGCGCGGCGCTATCTCGAGTTCCTCGTCTCGCAGGGCAGGGCGCGGATCGTCCCGCAGTACGGGTCCGCGGGGCGCCCCGAGAAGTTCTACCTCTGGACGGAGGGCCCGTCCGCCTGAGCGCGAGCACCCCCGGACCGGGCACCGGTGGGCACCGAGCGGTCAGGAGATCCCGTGGACCGTCTCGCCGATCCTCGCGTGGGCCAGGAGCCACAGCCGCGCCTCCCCGTGGCCTGAGAGGACGAATCCGCCCGCGGGGACGACGGCTCCGGTCGGGGATCCGCCCCGGCGGTCGTGCACGCCGGTCACCCTGCCGTCGAGCACGGTCACGTCGCACCCGTACGGACCACGGGAGGCCAGCACGGTGTCGTCCGTGCAGGCCACCAGGGCATCGGGCCCGCCGGGCACGTCGATGCCCGTGAGCGGGTAGGAGGCACCCCCGATCCTGACCGCGGGGACGGGAGGGGACATGGGCCTCGGCGGCGGTACGGCGGGCGGTGCGTGCAGGGGCACCGGCGCCGCCAGTACGAGCGGTGCCACCTGGTCGGCGAAGGCCCAACCGCGCTCGCTGTCGGTCCTGTGCTGCCACACGAATGCCCCGCGGATGGTGGGGAACTCCCTCTGGATCACGCGCCAGGCGGAGCGGATCTGCTCCAGCGACGAGTAGTTCTCCGCATCCTCCATGCCGAAGCCCACCACGATCTTGCTCGCATCGCCGCCGGCCACGTCCTGCACCCACTCACGCGTGGTCCTGACGATGTACGCGGGGTCGGAGAGCCCCGGTCCGTCGTAGAACTGCGGCGCGGCATACGTCATCAGCCCCTGCGACAGCGCCTCGCGGATCATCGCCCTGTCCTGCTCGTTCCACGGTGCGGGTGGGGAGGTGATGCCGAAGTCCTCGCCGAACCGGCGCTTCAGCTCGCGGAACATCCACAGGTACTCGGTGGTGTCGGGCGCGAGTTCCGCCTCGAACGTGTTGAAGTCCACGCCGTCGATCACGGGGTCGGTCGAGGTGCCGCCGAGCTCGGTGTTGATGCGCTCGACACTGTCCACGAAACGCCGGCTCACGGTTCGGGAGGAGAAGTCGATCCCCTGGCCCGCACCACCGGTGGACAGCACCACCTGCTGGCCGCGCGCCCGGACGGTCCTGATGTCGTCCGCGATCTCGTCCGCCCCCCACTCCACGGCGCCGTCCTCGGTGGAGCGGCCGGCCGCGAACAGGTAGATCACGTTGTACGCCTGCGGGATCTCGGTGAGCGGAATCTCGGGGTTCCACCGCGTCCAGTAGACGGCGGCAACCTTGTCCGGCAGCCCCGTCCCCGCGGTATCCTCCTGATCCCGGACCAGGCGTATGTCAGGATCCCTTCATCCGTAGGTGTCCAGCACACGGCCGGTGGCGTTCTCGCGGACGTCGGCCGTGGCGCAGAGCTCCCTCTCGTTCATGGTGTCCACGATGGCCTGCAGCGCAGCGATCGAGTTGAGCGTCGCCTGGCCCTGGCCGTCGTGCATTGTGATGATCGTCCCGTCCCGCAGCCGCGGTGTCGTGGTGTCGATGATCTGCTGCGTCGTGACGCCCTCGGTGTCCCGCGTGTCCACGATGTTGTCCTCGGCCCGGAGCCCCCAGGGCATCACGAGCCGCAGACCGAGTTCCTGGGCCACCTCGTCCACGCGGGTGTCCACCGCACCGTACGGCGGGCGGTAGAGCGCAGGGTCCGGAGCGCCGGCGGCCACCAGCGCGTCGTCGGTCCGCTGCAGCTCACCGCGCAACCAGGCCGCCGTCACGGTCTCCTCGCTGCCGTCCGGGAGTACCCCGGTGGTCAGATCGGGATGGCTGTAGCTGTGGTTGCCGATGACGTGGCCCTCGGCGACGGCGCGGGCCACCGTGCTCTCACGGCCCTCGACCGCCCGCCCGTTCCAGAAGAACACCGCATCGATGCCCAGCCCGTCGAGTGCGTCGAGCACCTCGGGGGTGTTCCTGCCCGGGCCGTCGTCGAACGTGAAGGTGACGTGACCACCCGAGCAGTCGTTGCTCAGGGGCCGCTCCGCCGCAGGTCCGCTCCCGGTCCCGGCACCATCGGTGACGGGCACCATCCGGTCGGAGTGCTCCTGGACCACGGCCTGGGAAGCTCCGGCGAGGGCGACGACGGTGACGGTGGAGGCGGCGACCACCGCCGCCTTCGCACGGTTCCTCACTGCCCCTCCACCCTGGTGAACACGAGCCACAGATCCGTCTCGGAGTGCTCACGGGCGGGGAGGGTGGCGGTCAGCTCGTAGTTCGGGTTGTCCCGGAGCGCCTGGAGCAGGACGTCCTGCACGGCGTCCAGGTCGGGCGTGCCCGTGCCGACGGTGCGCAGGATCGCTGTCTCGAAGCGCTGGTCCTCCACGGCCACCCGCACGAGGTCCGGATTCTCGGCGTAGCCGGAGAGCGGCACGTTCCGGATCTCCGGACGGTCACGCAGGTGGTAGTCGAGCTGCTCCGCGGCCGGGGAGATGTAGCTGCCCGCGCGCGGGGCCTCCTCGATGACGTCCAGGACCGGGCGTACGTCCACCCAGGAGGTGTACATGGCTTCCGAGCGGGAGAACCCGAACAGCAGGACGACCATGAGCAGCAGGGTCACCGGCAGGAACTTCCACACGCCCTTGGACAGCTTCGCCAGGAAGTACCCCGCGGACGGGGCGAGGAAGAGGGCGGAGTACGCCATGTGCTTGTCGAAGGAGACCGCTTCACCGAGCACCAGGTGCGCAGCGGGCATCGCCATCCCCCCGATGAACAGCAGCGCTGCCAGGACGGCCTGACGCCGGCCGTTGCGTGCCAGGAGGACCATCCCGGCGAGCGCGAGGAGGGCGAGGATGCCGATGTCGAGGACCATCCACCCCACCAGGTCACCCGGCGAGGCGTCACCGGACACGGTCCGGTCGACAGTGTTGAGTGCGATCCCCGAGGCGATCCGGTCCGACCACATCAGCCAGGCCGTGGCGGGGAGGGCCACCGTGATCGCGGCGGCCAGAGCAGCTCGCCGTCGCGTCGAGGTGAGCAGGACGATGCCGATCACCACCGGCAGGAAGATCACCCCGGCGTACTTGACCATGGGCACCAGGCCCAGGAGCACACCGCTCACCACCGCCGATCCCCAGCCTCTCCGGACCCCGGCCCAGAGCGCTCCGGCCAGCATCGCCATGACCGGGGCGTCGAACGTGGCGAGAGCACCGACGAACACCACGGGTCCGGTCAGGGCGAGGACCGCGAGGGCGAGCATCCCTTCGGAGCGGTACCCCAGGTCCACCGCCGCGCGGTAGACGAAGACGACCGCGGCCAGCACGCACAGCAGGCTGAATCCCCTGACGAGGCCGAGGCCCCCGAGGGTGTCCAGGACGGCGGCGAGGACGGGGTACAGGAACGGCACGCCGGAGAACGACTCGCCGTACTCCACCACGGCCTGACCCGAGAACCAGTGGTCGAGGTAGTTGTGCCCGATGGTGATGGAGAGCGCCTCGTCGACGAAGGCGGTGTTGGAGAGCCTCACGCTCAGCACGGTCAACACGGCCAGCAGCCCGATCAGCGGGAGGTACGCCACCCGGCGGGGCGTGCTCTCGTGCTGGAACCTGGGCGGCAGCGCCTGGGCGACGGCCTCGTTCCACGCCGGACGGCGGTACTCGCCCACGGGGCGCTGCAGGATGTGGCTCATGTGTCCGTCCTCCTCGGAGGCAGGGTGGGATCGTGCTCGTGCTTCGGCAGCATGCGGCGGACGGCGATGCAGAGCACCAGCAGGGTCAGGGCCGTCAGACCCGCGACGCCCACCATGAAGCCGTTGTGCGTGACCTCCTCGAGGAGGCCCAGGAATTCGTCCATCAGGTCAGCCACTCCTTCTCTCCGCCGTGCAGCGCCAATCGGAGGGCCTTCCAGTACGCGAACGACTGGTACGTCTCGTAGACCCACAGCGGCACGATGAGCGCGGCGTAGATCCGCCCGCGCACCCCCGCCTGCCAGGTGGCGATCAGCTGGTCGAGCATGAACACCGGGATGATCAGCAGCCAGAACGGGTGGAACGCCACTTCCTCGAAACTCAGCGCGTAGCTCCAGATGATGATCATCAACAGGGGGATGATGGTCCGGAAGTAGGTCCAGAGCTGCACACCCCAGGCCTTCCGGGTGTGCTCCACGAACCCGTAGGTGAGCAGGGTCTCGAGCGTGCCCCGCTGCCACCGCAGGCGCTGGATCCTCCACTCGCGCCAGGTGGGCATCACGTCGGTGTCCACGATGCAGTCCGCGGCGCACCGGGGATCGTACCCCACGCGTTTCAGGGCGACGGTGAGCTCGTAGTCCTCGGTCAACGAGGACTCGTCGTAGACCTGTCCCTCCACGCCCGGGAGCACCTTGCTGCCCCGCATCTCGGCCACCCTGCGCAGCGCCTCGACGGTGAAGACGGCGGCCGCCCCGGAGAGCACGTGGATGCGTCCGGCACGCCGGTGGACGGCTCGCAGGCCCTGGGTGTACTCGATCTTCTGCAGGAGTGCCACGCGTGAGGGGTGGTCCGCGGCCACGTAGGAGCCACTGATCCCTCCTCGCTGCGGCCAGTACTCGAAGTACCTCATGCCGATCTCCACGAAGTCCTGGTTCAGCCGGCTGTCCGCGTCCATCATCAGCACGACGTCGTGCGGCTGGAGGTCCGGGAGCACCAGGGCGAGCCCCTGGTTGAGAGCACCCGCCTTCTTGGCGGCGTTGTCCCTGGTCTCCAGGACCTCCACCCCCATGGCCCTGGCGATCTCCACCGTGCCGTCGCTGCAGTTGTCGGCCGCGACGATGATGTGGTCCGGTGCCTGGGTCTGGCGACGCAGGCTGTCGATCGTCTGCGCGATCCCGATCTCCTCGTTGTGCGCAGGGATGATCGCGATGACCCGCGCGGGTGGTTGCTGCTCCCGGGCCTCCTGCAGCAGGGAACCCGGCGCCGCCTCCTTCCCCGGTACCCCCGTACCGAGGATCTCGTCACTCAGGTGCACGGCAGGCCTCCGTTCCGCCCGGAGGGGAGGAGCCCGGCATCCCGGGCGCCTCGATGCAGCGGCCCCGGGCCGGTCCCGCGGACGAGGGACCTCGAATACGGTCGGGGATCGACGACGGCAGACAGGATGGCTGCTCCTCATGAGGTGAAGCCGCGGGGTAGAAGCGCTCGCGACGGGGGTGGTCTTCCGGATGTGCGCAAGCGGGGCGCGAAGTGCTGTCCCCCGGTGGATCGTCACGAGGGCACAAGTATCCCCCCGGACGTGCGTACTCATTCAGGATGACTCCGGCACCGATCCCGTACACGAGTGAGGTGTACGCAAGATTCGAGAGGGAATACCTCACCGGGCGGTAGGCACCACCTATGGACCACTTGACACCTGTCGGCGAGGAAGTGGGTGCGGGTCAGTGACACCGGGGATGAGCGCCGATCATCCCCGTCGGGGCGCCGATCCACCGCCAGTGCACCGACGTCGGGTGCAGGCTCGCGCCCCGGGGAACCGGGCCGTGTGAATCATCACACACCCGGTCCGGTCCCAGTGGGCCCCGGTGACCGCACCCGGCTACGACCGCGCGTCGCCCACGTGGTTCAGCTCGAGTTCCGCCTCCCGGGCGAGATGCTCGAAGTACCGGTACTCACGCGGATCGAGTCCCCGTGGTTCCGTGCCGAGAAGGCAGAAGGTACCCACGAACCAGCCTCCGGGTCCCCGCAGGGGCACACCTGCGTAGAAGCGGAGGAAGGGTGCTCCGGTGACGTACGGATTCCGTGCGAACCGCTCGTCCGCCAGCAGGTCCGGCACCACCAGCGGTTCCTCGCCCCGGATGGTCACGGTGCAGATCGAGACGTCCCGCGGGAGGTTCAGGGGCAGGGTGCCCGTGGAGGACTTGAGGTACTGCCGGTCGTCGGCGATCAGCGAGATGATCGAATCCATGACCCCGAACCGGTTCTGCGCCTCGCGGGTGAGGCGGTCGAAGCGCTCCTCCCGGCCGGAATCCAGCAACCCGCATCTCTCGACCGAACGGATCCGGTACCGCTCGGCCTCGTGGAACGCACCGGTCCTGGGCGGTGCCGGCGAACTCCGGAGCTGCGCTGTGGGCACTGAAGTCACTGGGTATGTCCGCTCGGGTGGAAGGTCGACGTCGTATCCGCACCGGAGGGGACGAACACCTCCATCCTGCCCGTCGGGCATCGTCCCGGACCGTCCCGGACCTCACCCCGACGTGAAACCTGCGGAGAACCTTCGTCCGGGCGTCGCCGACCTGCGCGGGGACGGCGGCGCGGGCGGGCGCCGAGCATCCTCGTCACCTCCCACGCGCGAGCCCGGGAGCGAGGACGGACAGGAGGCGGATCCTTCCGCCCCGGAGGGTCACCGTCCGCCACGCACCACCGGGGAGCAGCGCGAGCTGTCGCAGATCTGGTGGCGGACCGACGCCGTCCTCGTCGTCGTCGTGAAGCTCCCGGTGTTCTCGATGCTCCGCCGGACCCCGTTGCTCACCAGGGCCACGGTGGATCCCTTCGCCCCGGACCAGGTGAGCGTGGTCGTGATCGTGCCACGGACCTTGGAGCTCTTCGAGGTGAGCTTGATGGGAGCGGGGACCGGCTTCGGCTTCGGGGGAACAGGCACCGCGGTCGGGACCGGAACCGGCTTCGGAGGAACAGGCACCGCGGTCGGGGCGGGCAGTGGACCTGCGACGGCGCCCGCGGGGGTGAAGGAGAAGTCGCGGACGACGACCTGCTCGGGCCTCACCCGTGCCGGGTCCCCCCCTCCACCTCCGGTGACCCAGAGGTTGAAGTGGACGGTCTCACGGGCCGGCGTCGGCACCTTCCCACCCTCCAGCACCGTGCGCTTGAGCAGCGGCCCGGAGGAGTCCTTCCCCGCGAAGGTCTCGAAGGTCAGCTTCCTCGGTTCCCACACCAGCCGGTGCGTGAGGACCGGGTGGTCGGTCACGTCGAAGACGGTGGTGTCGTTCCCCGCCCCCGGCGGGAGGCTCGCATCGAACCAGTAGCCGTGGCCCTGCGTGATGGGCCACTGCTGCTTGCCGGTTCCCCCACCCCAGGCACTGGCCTCGCACAGGTCCACCTCGTTGTACCCGGGCGCCACCGAGGCGTCGTAGGTGAAGAGGCAACCCCACACCACTTCCTTCTGCAGGCTCGAGAGATCCTTCTCCACCGTGGTGCTGTAGGTGCCGTAGCCGAACCCGCGCCGGGTACTGATGAGTTCGGCACCCACGGGCGCCTGCCCGGTCGGGTTGGAGAGCGTCAACGTCACGTGACCGTTCGCATCGGGGTCGCCGACGTTCGCGGCGTCGAACTTCCCGTTGTAGTTCGGGCCGCCTCCGTACCGGCGCTTCTCCCAGTTGAAACCCTTCCAGGAGAAGTCGCCCGAGGGTCCTGGGTCCGCGATGACGGACGGCGTCTCGGCCGCGACACCGGGAGCCGGCACGAGGGCCCCCAGGAGCAGGGCCGCCAGAACCGTTCCGAGGGTCGTGCGGCGGAGGTGCGCCGCACGGCGTGGGGCGGCACGGACAGGTGTGACGGACATGGCAGGAACCTCCACTGTTCGGTAGCCCGGCGAACCGCGAGGGTCCCGTGGCTTTGCGTCCCCGGTTCGCACCGGGTTTGCCCTTGTCGACGAGCACGTGCCCGGCGGGGACCGGCGAACCTGCTCGAGGCGGTCGCCGGGCTTCCCATGGTGCCGCACCGCGATCGGACGCGAACCGCCGACAGGCACAACAATTCGTCAGGATTGCCGCATTCGAACCGCAGGCGCCATTTCGTATCGTCGCTCGGGTACCTTGAATCCAAGCTCGGTGGTCCTCTCGGACCCGGTGAGTGTCTCAGTGCTGCCGACCCGGCGCATACAAGTCACCGAAGCGCCGTCGTGCGCGAGTTGGAAGTGGAGAGTGCTGGAGCATGACTGCGCCGTCCCAGGGGGGACCTCCCGCGAACGAACAGCACCCGGCGTCGAACGGCTCGGTGACAGGACGGATGCTCCTCATCCGGGGAATCGTCCTCGTGACGGCGATCCTGGGCACCAACTACGTCGTGTGGCGTTGGCTCTACTCCATCAACTGGGACGCCTGGTGGATCGCCATCCCGCTGGTGCTGGCCGAGACGTACTCGCTGGTCGACTCCCTCCTGTTCGGCTTCACCGTGTGGCGGCTCAAGAAACGGGAGCCGCCCGAGGCTCCCGAGGGCCTCACCGTGGACGTCTTCATCACCACCTACAACGAACCGCTCGACCTCGTGCTCACCACGGCGCGGGCCGCCAAGGCCATCCGGTACCCGCACCGGACCTACATCCTCGACGACGGCAACCGCGCCGAGGTCCGCGCCGCCGCCGAGGCGGAGGGCATCGACTGGATCACCCGCTCCGCCGACTGGAAGAACATGCCGCGGCATGCGAAGGCCGGCAATCTGAACAACGCCCTGGCCTCGACGGACGGCGAGTTCCTCGTGATCCTCGACGCGGACCAGATCCCGGACCCCGAGATCCTCCACAGGACGCTCGGGTACTTCACGAACGAGAAGATGGCACTGGTCCAGACGCCCCAGGTGTTCGTCAACGTTCCGGACTCGGACCCGCTCGGCAGCCAGGCACCGCTGTTCTACGGGCCCATCCAGCAGGGCAAGGACGGCTGGAACGCGGCATTCTTCTGTGGTTCGAACGCCATCATCCGCCGCGAGGCCCTCATGCAACTCGGCGTCACGCGCTACGTGACGGAGATCGAACTGGCCCTCCACAAGGCACTGAAGACATCCGACAAGGTCATCGCGAAGGCGAAGAAGGGCCTCGGCAAGGACAACGACCGGGTGTCGGACGCCCTCGACCTCGTGACGAAGGACCTGCGGAGGGTACGGCGCCGCCTGCAGAAGGGGCACGGCATCTCGGAGGTAACCTACGAGTTCCAGCAGCGGATGACGTCCATCACCCGGTTGCTCGTCGCTGCGGACATCGCGGCGTTCCACGAGGACCTCGCCTCGCTCGGCGACCTCTCGTCCCTCGAGGACCTCGGCCTCACCGGACTCGACGCCGGACTGCAGGACGCCGCGGTCTCGGCCCCCGGTCTGGCCGTCGTCGGCGATGCCGCCCTCGATCAGCTCGCGCAGCGCGCGTGGTCGCCACTCGCCGCGATCGACGCCGTCCGCGTCCTCATCGAATCGGTCAACGCGGACCGCAGCGGGGAGGCGCAGGCCGTGATGCCGATGGCCACCATCTCCGTCACCGAGGACATGGCCACCTGCATGCGCCTGCACTCCCTCGGGTGGGAATCCGCCTACCACCACGAGAAGCTCGCCGACGGCCTGGCACCCGAGGACCTGAACTCCATGCTGACGCAGCGCCTCCGGTGGGCACAGGGAACCATCCAGGTCATGTTCCGGGAGAACCCCTTCGCACAGAAGGGGCTGACGTTCGCCCAGAAGCTCATGTACTGGGCCACGATGTGGAGCTACTTCTCCGGCTTCACCGCCCTCGTCTACCTCGCGGCGCCCATCATCTACCTGATCTTCGGCATCCTCCCCGTCGACTCCATCAGCATCGAGTTCTTCGCACGGTTGATCCCGTTCCTCGTGGTGAACCAGCTGCTCTTCGCGATCGTGGGCAAGGGCACCAGGACCTGGCGCGGCCAGCAGTACTCGCTGGCACTGTTCCCGGTCTGGATCCGCTCGGTCACCTCGGCCTTCGGCAATGTCTACCTGGGGAGGAGCCTGGACTTCGCCGTCACCCCGAAGACCCTGCAGCAGGACGCACAACTGCGCTGGGACCTGGTCAAACCGCAGCTCTGGGCCATGGGCCTGCTGGTGGCGGCCACCGTCATCGGCCTCGTCCGTCTCGCGGTGGGGCAGGCGGACGTCCTCGGGACGTCGATCAACATCGTCTGGGTCGTCTTCGACCTCCTGATCTTCAGCGTCGTCGTCGAGGCCGTGCGGTACCGCGGCTACGAGCACTACCAGACCGACATCGCCGCCGCGAAGTCGCGACAGGAGAGACGACAGGAGAAACGACGGGAGGGAGGGCGATGAGCCGGGGGCTCCGCGGCACCCGGGCGGCCATCGTGCTCCTGCTCGTCACCCTGGTCACCCTGCTGGTCGGGCTGCCGGCCGGAGCAGCACCGGCGCAGGCGGCCCCGCCCGCGCCCACCACCGCGGTCCGGACCGACGAACCCCCGCTCCCCGATCCCACCGCGCTCACCGACGGCCGGTACTTCGGCCCGGAGCTCGACTGGTCCGCGAGCAGTGCCGGCGCCTACACCGACCGCGCAGGGATCACCCCGTCGGTGTTCAGCCGCCCGTTCCCCTACCCGCTCGATGCCGCCGCCGAACGCGACCTCGTCGACCTCGCGCGGCAGCAGTCCCGGCTCGGAGCCGTCGCAGTACTGACCCTCGAGCCGTCGGGCCCCCTCGAGGAGCTCACGACGGACGACGCCGAGCAGCTGGCGTCCACCCTGGCCCGCGTGGGCGGGGACTTCCGCACGGCATTCTTCATCCGCTTCGCACCGGAGATGAACGGCACGTGGGTGGACTGGGGGCAGCAGCCCGACACCTACGTGGATGCGTTCGCCACCGTCGCGGACGCCGTGCACGAGCAGGTGCCGACGGCCGCCATGGTGTGGGCGCCGTCGTACGCCGCCGGGTACCCGTTCACCGAGGCGTACGGTGCGGTGGAAGGGCTGGACGCGGGCAGCGTCACCGCACTGGACACGAACGGCAACGGCCTGATCGACGCGGGCGACGACCCGTACGCCCCGTACTACCCGGGCGACGACGCCGTGGACTGGGTGGGCCTGTCCATGTACCACTTCGGGAGCTACGTACAGGGCGCCACCACCAGCGCCGACGGCACGCGCGAGTACTCCGGGGCCATCACCACCTCGGTGCTGCCGGAGCCGGACAAGTTCACCGACCAGCTTGCCGGCACCTACGGCATGGCCCCGGGGGCGCCGCGCATCGACTTCGCGAAGGAGTACGGAGCGGACCGGGGCAACCGGATGATCGTCCAGACGGCCGCGCTCTTCGACCCGGAGGACCAGGAGAGCGCTCCCGAGGCGGAGATCAAGGAGGCCTGGCTGGACCAGCTGTTCGATCCCGCGCTCGCCGAGGAGTACCCCGAGATCGGGATGGTGGTCTGGCTGGAGGCCGCCCGCCCCGAGCCGGAGGCCGGCGGGAACACCGTGGACTGGGGCCTCCTGACGGACGCGGCGGCGACGGCGGCACTCCGGGACACGGTGCACGACTTCACCGGCCTGCAGCTCGGCCCCGTCACCGAGGGGATCACGCAGGAGGACGCGAACAGCTCCACGGCCCAGGGGGGGGAGACGAGCGGTGGCACGAACGAGGCCATGAACTGGCTCGTGGCCTCGGGGTCGGCGTGGCAGGTCCCCTACCCCGGGCCGCCCGGGCGCGCCGCTTCCTGCCGCAGTGGCGCTCCCCCGCCGAGAACAACCCCCGTGACATGCGCCTGGACCTGCTGCGCGGCTGGATCATCACCGCCGTGGTGATCACGCACATCGAGGTGGCCGGGCCGTGGTCCTTCATCGCCCTGAACCTCGTGGGAGCCATCACCGGGGCCGAACTGTTCGTGATCCTCTCGGGGGTGGTCATGGGCATGGTGTACCCGATCGCCGTCCGCAAACTGGGGTCGGGAGCAGCGGCGAAGGGCACCGTCAGACGCGCGGTGCGCCTGTACCTGACGGCTCTCGGCGTCGTGATCACGGTGTACCTGCTCTCCCTGGTGCCGTTCATCGACGCCTCCGTGATCACCACGTTCACCGATCGCGGGACGGGGGACACCGGGATCGGCGCAGCGGGCCGCGTGTACGACCTGTACCCCAACGCGGCCAGGCTCTTCGACTACCCGCCGCCCGGGTACGCGATCCGCGACCTGCTGCTGCTGAACATGGGCCCGTGGACGTTCAACATCATGGGGCTGTTCGTGGTGCTGACCCTCACCGTCCCGGTGCTCGTGGAACTGCTGCGGAGGAAGCTGTGGTGGCTCCTGCTGGTGGTCAGCTGGGCGCTGTACCTGGTGGACTCCGTGCTCCACGTCCGTGTGATCGACGCGCAGTTCCAGGACGTCTTCCCGCTGCTGACCTGGCAGGTGGTCTTCGTGCACGGAGTGGTGATCGGCTTCTACCGCCGCAGGATCATCGACACGCTCAGCAGTCTCCGGGGCAAGATCCTCATCGGCGTCCTGGCAGGGATCTACGCGCTGGGGCTGGGGCTCCTGTGGCTGGACGCGACCCTCGGGCTGCAGCTGCCCTTCATCCCCGACGGCGCCTACGAGGACCTGTACGACGCCGGGTACGTGCGCGTGTTCCTGCAACCGGGCCGGCTGATCGACCTCGCGTTCTTCGTCGTGGCCGCGCACATCATCCTGACCTGCTTCTGGAAACCGGTGGAGCGGATGGTGGGGTGGCTCTACATCCCCCTGGGCCAGGCGAGCCTCTACGTGTTCATCGTCCACGTGTTCTTCGTGCTGGCCGTGGGCAACATCCCCGGACTGGACCGCACCAGCTTCTGGCAGGGCCTGCTGGTCCACACCGTGGTGACGCTGCTCATCTGGGTCATGGTGCGCAGGAAGTTCCTGTTCTCCGTGATCCCGAGCTGACCGCCGGGACTCATCCGCGCGGACCCCTGTGGCGCAGTACGCGCCGCCACAGGGGTACCCGGGGTGTTTCCGGTGGCGCGGGCGCCTCGGCGGTCCGGCGTGCGGCGGCCCGCCGCTCGCGCCAGCGCTCCCCCTCGGGGGCCACCTCCCGCAGCTTGGTGATCACGGGCGGGCCGCCGAGGAGCTGGCGGCGGGCGTCGATCACCCGGTAGTTGAAATCCTCCAGCACCTCACGGACCTGCTGCTCCGTGTAGAGGCGGTCCAGGCGGTCGTCGAGCTCGGCGTCCTCGTGCCGCAGCAGGATGGCCCGCGGTCCGAGTCCCGTGATGTTCTCCCGCTGGATCAGGCCCTTGACCCACCAGTCGGGGTCGTGGCTCTCCCCGAGACCCGGGATCGGCTTGCCCGCCAGTGCCAGGTCGTCGAACTCCCCGGCCGCCACCGCACGGTCCACGATCAGACGCGCACGCTTGACCTCGTCCTCCCCCGCGCGCAACGGAGCCAGCTCGCCGGGTGCGCCGTCGTCGTGCTGGCGTCCGAACTCGTCCAGTGCGTCACCGGCACCCTCGGTGCCGGCGTGTGCCGCGCGGTACTGGGCCGCCCCGCGCAGCCGTTCCCCGTGCTCGGGGGGTCTGCTGATGACGCTGCCCTCCCCCGTGGGCACCCCCGCTGGCCGCGCTGTCCTCGGACCCAGCATTTCGGGGGGCGCAGACCCGCCGCAACCGCATCCCCGGCCGCCGGCCGGCTCTTGCACCGGCGGGAGGCCGGACGACGTCGGCGGGGCCCTCGGGAGGGAACCCGCCGTCGGGCCGCGAGCAGGAGCAGGAGCAGGAGCGGGTCAGCGGATCCAGGCGGTGGGGTTCGCGGGGAGCCTGCCGGCCTCGAGGGGAGAGCTGGTCAGCAGGACGCTCCCCACGGGCAGGTCCACGGGCTCGGCGCCGAAGTTGGTGATGCTGTGCCAACCACCGGGACGGACGAAGTGCAGCACGTCCCCGGAGGCCCCCTCCACCCAGTCGAAGTCCTCGGCTCCCTGCAGTTCCCTGCGCAGGACCAGGGCACGCCGGTAGAAGGCGAGGGTCGACCCCGGATCCTGTTCCTGGACCTCGACGGCGTGGTCCCCGAACCAGGCAGGTTGCGGCAGGTGCGCGCCGGCGAACCCGAACCCGAAGGACTCACCGTCCGTGGTCCAGGGCAGCGGCACACGGCACCCGTCACGGCCCACGTCCACGCCGGGGCTACGGAAGAACGTGGGATCCTGCCGCTCGGCGTCGGGGATCCCGGCCACCTCGTGCAGTCCGAGCTCCTCCCCCTGGTAGATGTACCCGGAGCCGGGCAGGGCGAGCATCAACTGCGTCACGGCCCGTGCCCGGCGCTCACCGAGCTCCCGGTCCAGGACGGACTCGTCGCCCCCGGCCAGCAGCCACTTCCGCCCGTCCCGATCCTGCTCCAGCGGCAACCCGTAGCGGGTGGCATGCCGGATCACGTCGTGGTTGGAGAACACCCAGGTCGAGGATGCACCGGAGCTCCTCGCTTCGGTGAGGTTCTTCGTGATGATGTCCCGGAAGCTCGCCGGGTCCCACGACGCCTGGAGCAGATCGAAGTTGAAGGCCTGCCCGAGGCCCTCCGGGCTCGCGTACCGGCCTCGCCGGTCCGCGTGCACCCACGCCTCGGCCACCGCCGAGCGCGGCGGTGTGTACTCGTCGAGCACCGCACGCCAGGACGCGAACACCTCGTGGACCTCGTCCCGGTCCCAGAACGGGTGCAGGCCCTGGTTGTCCTCGTCCTGTGCCCCCAGCTCGGCCCAGGGCTGCAGCGGCTCGGTCATGTCCTTGGTCAGGGCGTGCGCCACGTCCACCCGGAAACCATCCACCCCGCGGTCGGACCAGAAGCGCAACGTGGTCAGGAAGTCCTCGCGGACCTCCGGGTTGTCCCAGTTCAGGTCCGGCTGCTCCTTCGCGAACAGGTGCAGGTACCACTGGCCGTCGGGAACCCGCTCCCACGTGGGGCCGCCGAACACCGACTCCCAGTCCGAGGGCGCCGTGGCCCCGTCCGGGCCGAGCCCGTCCCGGAAGATGTACCGCTCCCGCGCGGGCGAGCCCTTCGGGGCGGCCAGCGCCTCCTGGAACCACACGTGCCGGTCCGAGGTGTGGTTCGGCACGATGTCCGCGATCAGCTTGATGCCCGCCGCGTGCAGCCCGGCGATCATCTCGTCGAAGTCCTCCAGCGTGCCGAGCTTCGGGTCCACGTCCCGGTAGTCGTCGACGTCGTACCCGCCGTCGGCGAGCGCGGACGGGTAGAAGGGGCTCAACCACACGGCGTCCACCCCCAGCGACACCAGGTACGGGATCCGGGAGGTGATGCCCTTCAGGTCCCCGATCCCGTCACCGTTCGAATCGGCGAAGCTGCGGGGGTAGATCTGGTACACGGCGGCCTGACGCCACCAGTCCGGGTCCTGCATCCGCCGGGCCACGGCGTCGGCGTCCGGCGCGGGAGCGCCCTCGGCGGCGGCATCGGACCCTGGTTCGACGATGGAAGTCACGGGTGAGGTTCCTCTCTGGTGGGGCTGCTGGAGACGGTGCTATACCCGTTCCTACCTCTACGGGGGAACACGGGGCGTGTCAATGTGGTGGATCCCGGAATTATCGCGGAGCACAGGGTCTTGGAACCCGTATGACTACCATCGCGATCATCGGAGCAGGACGCGGCCTCGGCGCCGCGGTAGCACGGCGTTTCGGAGCCGAAGGATTCTCCGTGGCCCTCGTCTCACGCAACCAGGGCAAGCTCGACGCCCTGGCCGAGGATCTCGGGAAGGACGGCGTGCACGCACGCGGTTTCACCGCGGACGTCCGGAACCCGGAGTCCATCGCGGCGGCGCTCGAGGCGGCGACGGAGACCCTCGGCCCCATCGAGGTCCTCCAGTACAGCCCGCTGCCGCAGAAGGACTTCATGCGGCCCGTCCTCGAGACCACCCCGGCAGATCTCAAGGGCCCGGTGGAGTTCTCCATCTACGGCCCGGTGGCGGCGGTGCACCAGGTGGTGCCCGGGATGCGTTTCCTCGGGGAGAACCGCGGCACCATCCTCTTCGTCAACGGCGGCTCCGCCGTCAAGCCCGGGCGTTCCGTCACCGGGACCTCCGTGGCCTTCGCCGGCCAAGCGGCCTACGTGCAGCTCCTCAACGAGGTGCTCGGCGAGGAGGGCATCCAGGTGTCCCAGCTCATCATCGGCGGCCAGATCATCGAGGGGGACCCGGAGAAGGACCCCGACGTGCTCGCCGGTATCCTCTGGGACCTGCACACCCGCCGCGACACCTTCCGCCACCAGGTCAGCGCGGACTGATCCCGCTCCCCCGACATTCTCGACATCCGTAGCACGCAAGGAGAACAGCATGGGCAAGATCTGGTTCATCACGGGAACTTCGCGCGGCTTCGGCCGCGAGTGGGCTGAGGCCGCCCTGGAGCGCGGCGACTCGGTCGCGGCGACCGCGCGGAGCACCGACAGCCTCACCGCACTGGTGGACACCTACGGGGAGCGGGTCCTGCCCCTTTCGCTCGACGTCACCGACCGCGCCGCAGTCTTCGCGGCCGTCCGGCAGGCGCAGGAGCACTTCGGCAGGCTCGACGTGGTCATCAACAACGCCGGCTACGGCCAGTTCGGGATGGTCGAGGAGCTCAGCGAGAGCGAGCTGCGCGACCAGATCGAGACGAACCTCTTCGGGGCGGTCTGGGTCACCCAGGCCGTGCTGCCGGGGCTGCGGGAGCAGGGCAGCGGGCACATCATCCAGGTGTCCTCGATCGGCGGGATCAGCGCCTTCCCCACGGTGGGCGCCTACCACGCCTCCAAGTGGGCCCTCGAGGGGCTCAGCCAGTCGCTGTCGCAGGAGGTGGCCGGTTTCGGCATCAAGGTCACGCTGATCGAACCGGGCGGCTTCTCCACCGACTGGGGCGGCAGCTCCGCGAAGCACGCCACCGCGATCGACGCGTACGACGCCGTGCGGGAGCAGGCCTCGAACCGGCCCAGCCGCGCGGGCACCCCCGGCGACCCGAGGGCCACCCGCGGGCCGATCCTGAGGATCGTCGACGCCGAGAACCCGCCGCTGCGCGCCTTCTTCGGGGAGGCACCGCTCGGCATCGCGACAGCGGACTACGAGTCCAGGCTCGCGTCCTGGAACGAATGGCAGCCGGTGGCGCTGGAGGCCCACGGCAGCCAGGACTGACCAGCCGTGCACGGTGCCCGGCAGGGCACCGTGCACACGGACGACACCCACGGATCGGGCATGGGCCCGGTACCCGACACCCACGGAGGACACCGCATGAAGATCGCACTGCTCGGCGTAGGACGCATGGGGCACGAGCTCGGCCTGCACCTGATCGGGGCGGGCCACGAGCTGACCGCCTGGAACCGGACGGCGAGCGCCGTGGAGCGCCTGCGGGACGCCGGCGCTGCGCAGGCGCAGTCCCCCGAGGAGGCCGTCGCCGACGCCGAGGTGGTCATGACGGTCCTGTTCGGCCCGGACACCGTGCGCGAGGTGGTGCTCTCGGGCCTCGAGCTGCCGGCGGAGGCGGTGTGGCTGGACGTCACCACCGTGGCACCCGAGGACGCCCGGGAGTTCGCCGACTACGCGACGGCCGCCGGGATCCGCTACGTGCACGGCCCCGTGATCGGCAGCCTGGCACCGGCACGTGCAGGTCAGCTCGGTGTCCTGCTGGGCGGTGCGCCGGGTGACGTCGACGTCGTCGAACCCCTCGCCGCCCTGTGGGCGGACGCCGAGCGCCTGCGTCGCGTCGACACCGCGCAGGATGCCGCCACCGGCAAGTTGCTCGCCAACCTGGCCCTCGGGGTCTCGCTCCAGGGACTCGTGGAGGCGCTACGGCTGGGGAGGGCCAACGGGCTCGACGCCGGGGCGGTCCTCGATCTTCTGAAGGGCACCGGTCTCGACGTGATCGCCGGCATGAAGGGCGCGGTGATCACCGAGGGGACTTTCGAGGACACGCAGTTCTCCGCCGACCTGCTCGCCAAGGACGCGCGCCTGATCCTGCGGTCCACCCCGGATCCGCTGCCCGCGGTCACGGCCCTCCTGCAGTCGCTGACCGAGGCGCAGCGCGCCGGCTCGGGCGACGCCGACATCGCGGTGATCGCGAAGCCGGAACTGACCTGACCCGGACCGGGGCCTCGGCCCGCGTCAGCGTCGGCCCCTGCCGGGCACGAGCTGCTCCTCCCGGGCCAGGATCGCGGCCTGCGTCCTCGTGGTGCACCCGAGTTTGGCGAGCACCCGGGACACGTGGGTCTTCGTGGTGCCACCCGAGATGTGCAGTTCGGCGGCGATGGTGCGGTTGGAACACCCCTCCGCGATGAGCCCGAGGACGTCGAGCTCGCGGTCGGTCAGGCCGTACCCGGGACCGTCCGAGGACCCAGGAGTGGAAGCACCCCGGTCATCCCGGTCCGCGTCCAGGGACACGAAGGCGTCGAGCACTTTCCGGGTCACCTCCGGCGCCAGGGCCGCGTCGCCGGCGGCCACCCGCCGCCCCGCGCCCCCGAGTGCCGCGGGTTCCACCGTCTTCAGCAGGACCCCCGCCGCGCCGGCCCGGAGCGCTTCGAACACGTAGTCGTCCACGTCGAACGTGGTGAGGACCAGCACCCGCCCGGCACCGGCGGAGACGATGCGGCGGGTCGCCTCGATGCCGTCGATCCCCGGCATGCGGAGGTCCATGAGCACCACGTCGGGGCGCAGTGCCGCGGCATTGGTGATCGCCCCGGCGCCGTCGGACGCCTCCCCGACCACGCGGAGATCGGGGGTGGCTTCCAGGATGAAGCGCAGGCCCGCCCGGATCGCGGCGTGGTCGTCCACGAGGAGCACGGTGATGGGATCGCCGGTCACGCTGCACCCCCCGCCGGATGCGGCAGCTCTGCCGTCACGGTCCATTCCCCCGGCTGCACCTCGATGTGCAGGGTCCCGCCGAGCGCCGCGGCCCGTTCCCGCATGGTGGTGAGCCCGAACCCTGCGCCCTGGGACCGGGCGGGCGGGGAAATGACCGGGGCCGCCGCACGGGTGTTGTGGATGCGCAGCCGCACCCGGGAGTCCGACGGCGCCACCTGCACCTCGATGCGCTCCCCGGGTGCGTGCTTCGCCGCGTTGGTCAGCGCCTCCTGCACGATCCGGTAGCCGGCGAGGCCCACCGGCGCCGGGCACCGGACCATCTGCTCCGGACCGGCGAACCGCACCTCGCTCCCCGTACGTCGTGCCTGCTCCACCAGCTCGGGGATGTCGGCGAGGCGCGGCAGCCGAACGGCAGCCTGCTCCGGCTCACGCAGCAGCGCGATGAGCGCGTGCATCTCCTGCATGGACTCGAGCGCGAAGCTGCGCGTCAGCTCGAGTGCGGCGCGGTCCTTCACCGGGTCGGCCGCAGTGGCGAGTGCGCCCCCGGCGTGCAGGGCGATCGCCGAGAGGTGGGAGGCGACGGCGTCGTGCAGGTCACGCGCCAACGCGTCACGCTCGACGCGGACTGCGCGCCGCTGCTCCGCCTCGGCGAGCCGCTCGATCGCATCGGCACGGGCCTCGGCGACGTCGGCGAGTTCCCTCCCGGTCCGCACGTCCCGGGCCCACCACAGCGGCCCGAGGTAGAGCACGGCCTGCTGCAGCGCCATCAGCACACCCCAACGCACCTCGGACGTGACGAGCACCGTGACCACGGTGGGTCCGGCCACGAGCGCGCCGGCGGCGACCCACAGCGCTCGGCGCAGCCGGGACGACCCGAGAAGGGCCGCCCTGTAGAGCAGGTCGACGACGTAGAGGAACGCGGCGATGCTCCCGCCGAGCGCCGTGTCCACGGCGAAGGCGGCCGCCCCGACCGACAGCGCGGCCACCGGGGCCGCCCGCTTGACGAGCATGGCGAGGCAGCCCACCAGCAGCGGGGGTACGAACCACCATGCCGGGGCGTCCTGCACCACCGCGAGTCCGGGCAGCTGCCCGTGGCCGGTGAGACCGAGCGCCAGCAACCCCAGGCCGGCCACGAAGGTGCCCGCCGCGACCCGTGCGTCCTGACCCCGGGTGGTCCCGACCCCCGGGGAATGGCGGCGTGCCGGGACCGTCCTGTGCTCGTGGCCGGCGGATGTCATGACCGAAGTCCATCACACCGGACCAGCGGTGCGGATCGGCCGAAAGACCTACCCGGAGTGCCGACATCGGCCATCCGGCGGGCGCGACGTCCGCACGCTCCTCCGTAGCGTCCCTCTCATGACCCTCCCCCTGGCCGGTGGCCTCCTCGTCCTCGCGCTGCTCGATTCCACGAGCTTCGGCACCCTGCTCATCCCGATCTGGCTGATGCTCGCCCCCGGACGCGTGCGAGCGGGCCGGATCCTCCTGTTCCTGGCCACCATCGCGGTGTTCTACTTCGGCGTGGGTGTGGCGATCCTCCTCGGCGCGGACGCCGTGCTCGATCGGTACGGGCACCTCCTCACCTCCCGGCCGGCCTTCGTGCTCGCCTTCCTCCTCGGGGCCGCACTGCTGGCGTGGAGCTTCCTCCTGGAACATCAGGCGAAGCAGCAGAAGCTGACCGGGCAGGTGCCAGGACGGTTCAGCAGGTTCCGCACGCGTGCCGTGGGTGGAGGGGGCCGGGGTCTGCTCCCCCTCGTGGGGCTCGCACTGTTCGCGGGACTGGCGGAACTCGCCACCATGCTGCCCTACCTCGCTGCCATCGCGGCACTGACCGCGTCCGGTGTGACGGTGCCGGTGGCCGGCGCGGCGCTCGCTCTGTACTGCGCCGTGATGGTGCTGCCCGCCGTCGTCCTGCTGCTCCTCCGGGTGTCCGCCACACGCCACGTCACCCCGCTCCTCCTCCGGCTCGAGGGCTGGATGAGCAAGCACTCCGTCAACGGTCTCTCCTGGGTGGTGGGCATCCTCGGGGTGGTGGTCATGGTCCACACCGGAGCGCCGGCCTTCGCCTGACCGGCCCCACCCCACGAGCGTGCTGCACGGGTGGAGCGTCCCCGGGGATCAGTAGACTGCGATCATGCTGCCACCCAACCTGCAGGCGCCCGACACGACGACCGGCTCCGGCCAGGACACATCCCTGCAGTTCCTCGCCGACAAGGTGCACACCGCCCGCTCCTCCCTGGACAGCGCACTCGAGCTGGCCGCCGAGCTCGGCGCGGCCGTTCCCCTCCCGGGCTCCGGCCGTACCGCCGTCACCTGGCAGCTCCTCACCACCATCGCCGCCGAGGACCTCACCGTGGCCCGCGTGGTGGAACCGCACCTGGACGCGCTCGCCATCCTCGACCAGGCCGACGACGCCCACCTCACCGGGGGCGTCGGGACGTGGGGCGTCTTCGCGGCCGAGGGGCCGGGTGTGGCGCTCATGGCAGCGCAGCAGGACGACGGCACCTGGACGCTGACCGGCACCAAGCCCTGGTGCTCCCTGGCCGACCACCTGGACCGTGCGATCGTCACGGCACATGTGGACGAGGACGCCCGGCGTGCCTTCGCCGTGGACCTCCGCGCGGACGGCGTGCGGCCCGAACCGGCCGCGGCGTGGGTCAGCCGGGGACTGCCCACTGTGACCAGCTGCTCGGTGCACTTCGACGCCGTCCCCGCCGTCCCGGTGGGCGCGAACGGCTGGTACCTGGAGCGGGACGGTTTCGCCTGGGGCGGCATCGGCGTCGCGGCCTGCTGGTACGGGGGCGCGCTCGGCGTGGCCCGCACCCTGCTCGCCGCGTCCCGCCGTCGTGCCCCGGACCAGATCGCGCAGCTGCACCTGGGCCGCGTGGACGCGGCGCTGCACGAGGCGCGCACCGTCCTGGCGGAGGCCGCCGACGCCGTCGACGCCGGCAGGGCAGCCGGACAGGACGGTGCCCTGCTCGCCGCCCGCGTCCGCGCCACCGTGTTCCGCTGCGCCGAACTGGTGCTCGACGCCGCCGCGCACGGACTCGGCCCCGCATTGCTCGCCTTCGACGACGAGCATGCGGCCCGCGTGGCGGACCTGCACCTCTACCTGCGCCAGCACCACGCCGAACGCGACGACGCCGCTCTGGGCAGGCGCGTCCTCGACCGGGTGGACCAGGGCGGGGCGGGATGGTGAGCTTCACGCACCGGCAGCAGGGCACGCCGGAGAGCGTCTGGCGCAGCTGGGAACAGGACCGCGGCACCGGCCGGGGGCTGCAGGTCGAGGCGCTGTTCGACGGGCGGCTTCCCGCGCGGTTCCTCCTCGTCGCCGCACACCCCGACGACGAGACGCTCGGTGCGGGCGGGCTGCTCGCCCGCCTCGCCCGCGACGGCGTCCGCTGCGACGTCGTCGTCCTCACGGACGGTGAGAACTCCCACCCCTCCTCCCCCACGCACCCGCCCGCGCGCCTCGCGGAGATCCGGCGCACGGAGGTGCGCACCGCCGTCGGCCTCCTGGCCCCGGCCGCACGCGTGAGCTTCGCCGGTCTGCCCGACGGCGGCCTCGTCGACGACGACGTCGCGACCGTGCTCCGCCGCGAGCTCGCCGACGGCGAGACCACCCGCACGCTCGTGGCCGCCCCCTGGCGGCACGACGGGCACACCGACCACGACGCCGCCGGCCGCGCTGCCGCGATCGTGTGCGGGGCGGCGCAGAGCCCACTGCTGGAGTACCCGATCTGGCTGTGGCACTGGGGGAATCCCGAGGAGCAGGCGGACGCCCTCGGCGAGCTCGCCCTGCACACCCTCGATGCGGAGGACGCCGCGCGCAAGGGCTCGGCCCTCGCCGCGCACGTCTCGCAGACCACCGCCCTCTCGGAGGAGCCCGGCGACGAGGTGCTGCTGGCACCGGAGGTCCTCGAGCACTTCCACCGCGGCCACGAGTCCTTCTTCGTCACCGAGGGTGCCTCCACCTTCGAACGGCTGCACCGGGACAAGGCGGACCCCTGGGAGGTGGCCGAGCGGTTCTACGAGCGGCGGAAGCGCGCGCTGACCATCGCGAGCCTGCCCCGGCCACGCTTCCACCGCACGCTCGAGGTCGGCTGCTCGGTGGGTGCTCTCACCCGGGAACTGAGTGCCGTCTCGGAGACCCTCCTGGCGCTCGACACGAGCGAGACCGCGGTCCGGCGCACCAACGAGGCCCTGGTCACGAACGCCGCCGCGACGGCACGTCTCGCCACGGTCCCGCGGGACTGGCCCGGGGAGGAGGGCCCGTTCGACCTGATCGTGCTCTCGGAGACCGGCTACTTCCTGTCCTCGGACCAGCTGGACGAGGTGATCCGGCTGATCCGGGCGTCGCTGGACGAGGACGGCGTGCTGGTGTTCTGCCACTGGCGCCACCCCATCGAGGGCTGGGAGCTCGACGGCGAGGCGGTGCACGAGCGGGTCCGGGCCTCGTCGGATCTCGTCACCCTCGTTCTCCACACCGAGGAGGATTTCCTCCTGGAGGTCCTCGTCCCGGCACCCGCGCACTCCGTGGCCCGCAGGGAGGGCCTGCTGTGAACACCGGGCAGCTGGTCGTCGTGGTGCCTGCGCACAACGAGGAGGACTGGTTGCCCACCTGCCTCGCGGCCGTCGACGAGGCACGCCTGCACTTCCTGCACTCCGTCCCCCGGGTGCTGGTGTCCGTCACCGTGGTGCTCGACCGCTGTACTGACGGCTCGGCGGATGCGGCACGGAGCATCCCCGGGGTGTCCGTCATCTCGGGGGACTTCGGCTCCGTCGGCGCAGCACGGCACGCGGGCGTCCGGTTCGCGCTCGCGCGATCCCGGAGCCTGCCGCAGCACACCTGGATCGCCAACACGGACGCGGACACCGTGGTTCCCCGCGACTGGCTCGTGGGCCAGTACCGTCTCGCCCTCGAGCACGATCTCGTCCTCGGCACCGTGCACCCCGTGCTCACGGCGGAGAACGCGGAGCGCGTGGAACTGTGGTCCAGGGAGTACGTGCCGGAGGACGGTCATCCCCACGTGCACGGCGCGAACCTCGGCATGCGGGGCAGCACCTACCAGGAGCTCGGCGGCTTCAAACCGTTGGCACAGGACGAGGACGTCGATCTCGTGCAGCGGGCCAAGGCGGCGGCGGTCCGGTGGACGGCCGCAGGGACGGTGCGAGTGCTGACCTCCTCCCGTACCGAGGGTAGGGTGCCGGCCGGATTCTCCAGCTATCTGCGGCTGCTGCGCTAGCGGTTCCCCCGGCTTCTACGGTGTTTCCGCTTTGTCCGACCCATCTGCTAGACATGACGGGTCGCAGCCGGCGCTCGCCAGGAAGGGCCCGCTGAACTTTTCCAGGGGGATCTGTATGCGTTTCGGTGACATGCTCCGCGAGGCACGGAGCGCCAAGGAGCTGACCCAGGAGGAGCTGGGTGCAGGACGGTACTCCCCCAACTACGTCTCGCTCCTCGAACGCGGTGAGCGGCAGCCGACGCCGGAGATGGTGCAGCACTTCGCCCACGTCCTCGGAATGGACGCGGGGACGCTCGGCTGGTGGGTGGAACCGACGCCGTCCGCGGACACCGCGCTCCTCGCCGCCGCCATGCACGACGTCGGCAATGCCCGCGACCTGCAGGACGACGATCTCACAGCGGCCGAGGCCGCGAACGCCGCCTCCATCGCTAAGGAACAGGGGAATGTGGCGGCATGGTGGTCCATGGCCACCCTCCATGCCCAAGCACTCGTGGCCCTCCGCCGCTACGACGAGGCCGAGGCGGTGCTCCGCTCACTGCGCGAGAGCACGCTCGTCACCCAGAAGCCGGAGCTCCTCGTCCTGGTGCTCGGCCGGCAGGCGGCCGTGCTGCGAACACAGGGCAAACTTCCCCAGGCAGTGGACATCGCCCGGGAGGCGGTCGAGGTCTCAGCGGCACTTCCCATGCACTCCGCCGTGCGCCTCGAGGCGGTGTTCGTCCTCCTCTCGGCACTGTCCGTCCAGGGCCGTCTGGACGAGGCGTGGGACATCGTGCTGGAGCTGCACCTGGACGAACCGGACCCGGCCCTGCCGTCCCGGCTGGTGGGGAACGGCGCCTGGGTGGTTGGCAACATCGCCTTCCGCCGCGGGGACGTGGAGATCGGCCTCACCCAGCACCGGTTGGCGGCGAAACTACTCCTGGCGCGGACGGACGTCGAGTCCTGGGCGCAGTTCCATGGTGCCAGCGTCATGATGCGTCTGCACGCGGGCATCGCCGACAAGGAGGTGTGGACCTCGCTGCAGAACGCGCAGCTGGGCTTCCGCATCTCCGGCACGGAGCAGCAACGCCGTGAGATCAAGCTCTACGAGGCGTACTTCCACCTCCGCTCCGGCGAACCGGTCCTGGCCGGACCGCTCCTGGCCGATGTGGAAGCGACGATGGACCTCGTGGACTTCGAATCCTCATCACTGCTCGAGCGGCTGCTGGGCGAGTATTACGCGCATCAAGGGGATACCCTGCGCAGCCGCAAGCACTTCCGACGCGCCATCACGCTCTTCGAGGAGGCCGGTGCATCCGAGTCCGCGGCCGAGGTCCGCGAGCTCATGACCCACTGACCGCGGGTGCCACGGGCTCCGCGTCCTTCTGCCAGGGCCAGCGTCCGCTGATCTCGAGCTCCAGGGACCAGCTGAGGAAGGTCCGGATCACCACGATGACAGCGAGGACCCCGACGGATTCGAAGGTCGGGGTGACCGCCACCGTCCGGATGATGTCCGCGGCCACGAGGAGTTCCAGACCGAGGAGGATCGAGCGGCCGAGCCGTTGGCGGTACCGGTGGTAGATCCCGTTCTCCCTGCGGTGACGCAGGATCGCCGCACCGGCGACGAGCGTCGCGATCAGCGCGCCGATCACGATCACGGCAACTCCCGCGGCGTCCACCGCCTTGCCGACGCCCTCCATGAGCTCCTGGAATGTCACGGTGTTCCTTTCGTAGGTGTGGGTGCAGCCGCGGGATCGCCGTGGGTATGTCACACGGTCCCGATGCGTGCTGGAGCCGACGGGGCGCGAGAACGACGGCGGCCTCCGGTCGACCGGTGCGGCCCCCGCCCCGCGGACCGGGAGGACCACCTGGCACCGGTCCTCCCGGAAGGTGCCGGCGAGGTGCGCGGAGCAGGAACCCGGTCACGGAGACCGTACCCGGGAATCGGACCACATCGGCGAGTGACACGAGGAGTGCGCCGTACGCGTGCTCGTAGCGGCGGTACGCGTCTACGCGGACGCTGCAGCGGGCGTGCATCGATGCGTGCTCCGCACGGCGGTCCCCGCATGCCCCGCACGCGGTGCGGCGTGCCTCGAGCAGTCGAGAAACCGGCACGACATCGAGTCCTGCGGTCCGTGGGAGCGCCCTCCCGCGGTGGTGCAGGCGTGCGCGCACTCCGGACCCGTGCGGATACAGTTCCGGAGGCTCACGTCCGTGTCCGGAAGCGACGAATGCTGTAGACGATGAAGGTGGCCGCGAAGACACCCGAGAGGATCAGGCTGGAGCCGACGCTCCAGCCTCCCGGCAGCCACCAGCGCCCGTCGATCGGCCACCAGCCCGGGGCGGCCGGCTGGGCGATCCACAGGATGCCGAGGAGAACCAGGACGACGACGCCCCCGAGGCTGAGCGCGATGCTCCACCGGCTCTGCACTCCCCGGGCAGCCGCGACGAATGCCCTGCGACGTACCGGCTGCAACCAGCGCCTGGCCCATGCGTAGTGCGGCGCCAGGACGGCGAGTCCCGCCACGAGGGTGAGCAGACCGGGACCCGGTAGCACCAGTGCAGCCAGACCGAGCAGTACCAGCAACCACCCGCTGACCAGGCCCGCGGCGCGGCGGATCCCACCGGACTGGGCATGGCCGGCCGTACTCGAACCCTCGACACCACGCGCCGGTGTCCGTCGATCGGCTGCCATGGTCGGACCTCCCTCACTCCGGTAACGCCCCATCGTGCAGCCGATCCGGCCCACCGGCAAGCCCGGTCAGTATCCGGCAAACGCACTCCTGACTGTCAGTGGCCAGGTGTAGCGTGACATCACACAGAGTTCCACCTCCGCTCGGAAGGCACACTCATGAACAAGAACTGGCGCTGGCTCCCCGCCGGCATCGTCCCTGCCGTCATCGTGGCCGCTTCCGTGAGTGGCTCCGCCGTTGCCGAGGCCCAGCCGCAGCTCCCGGCCAAGACCGCCCAGGAGCTGCTCGAGTTCATCGCCACCAGTGCGGACGACGCCTACTCGGGAACCCTGGAGCAGACCTCGGAGCTCGGACTACCGGACATCGGCATGGCCACCCCTCCCGGAGGCAGAGCCGGTGACGACCCCACCTCCACCGCCCTCGAGCTCCTCACCGCCGACCACACCGCGCGCGTCTATATCGACGGCCCGGACAATGCCCGCGTCCAGGTCCTCGACGAGCTGGCCCAGCGCGACGTCGTCGTCAACCGGGACAATGCCTGGACCTACGACTCCGCAACCAACGAGGTGACCCACGCCGTGCTGCCGGACAAGGAGTCCGTGCAGGCGGAGGCGGAGGCGAAGCTGCAGGAGAAGATCGCCGAGTACCCGGAGCTGCAGGACGTCCCCCGCCCCCCCGCCGAACTGGCCCGACTCTTCCTCGCGAGGATCGACCCCTCCACCGAGGTGACCGTCGGTGCCAACAGTCGTGTGGCCGGCCGTAGCGCGTACGAGCTCCGCCTGGAGCCCACGGACCCGGGCACGCTGATCGGTTCCGTCGCGATGGCCATCGACTCCGAGACGGGTGTTCCCCTGAGCATGACCGTGCAGGCGAAGGGACAGGACGTACCGGCTTTCGAGACAGCATTCACGTCGGTCGACTTCACTGCACCGGACGCCGCTCTCTTCGACTTCACACCACCTCCCGGTGCCACGGTGACGGAGATCCCCACGAAGGACGAGCTCGAGGCCACCCTCGACGCCAGGTCGGGTGCCGAGCACGCTCCCCCCGCGGGCACACCCACCGATGGACATGCAGAGCCCGAGGTCATCGGTACGGGATGGAGCACCATCGTGGAGCTGCCGGCCGGCACGGCCACCGGGCTGGGCCTTCCCAGCGGGCAGGATGCCCCGGGTATGAGCGACATCATGGACATCAAGCCGGGTATGGACCCGGCGGACGTTGCCGGCGCACAGGCGCTGTTGGAGCAGGCACTGACGGAGGTCGACGGCGGACGTGCACTGCAGACCTCGCTGGTGTCGGTGCTGATCACCGATGACGGGCGGATCCTCGTGGGCGCCGTGAGCACCGAAGAGCTCGTCGCCGCTTCCCGGACGTGATCGACGCGGCTCACGGCTCGCTCATCCCCGACGAGCGGACGCGCCGATGAGTTCGGACGGGCTCGCGATCGAGACCCGCGGGTTGACGAAGGTCTTCGGGTCCCAGAAAGCCGTGAACGGAATCGATCTGGCCGTACCACGGGGATCGGTCTTCGGGTTCCTCGGCCCGAACGGGTCGGGGAAGACCACCACCATCCGCATGCTCCTCGGCCTCGCCTCCGCCTCGAGTGGTGAGATCCGTCTGCTCGACGGCGTCATGCCGAGGGACGCACGGGGTGTGCTGCCTCGCGTCGGTGCCCTCGTGGAGGGTCCTGCCATCTACCCGTTCCTCTCGGGGCGGGCGAATCTCCCGCGGCTCGATGCCGCCGATCGCCCCCCCCCCCCCCCCCCCCGTAGCACGAGGGTGGACGCAGCCCTGGAACGGGTGGGGCTCGGGCACGCCGCGACGAAACGGGCGGCTGCCTACTCCCTGGGCATGAAGCAGCGCCTCGGGATCGCCAACGCGCTGCTGGCGCCACGTGACCTGCTCATCCTCGACGAACCCACTAACGGCCTGGACCCGCAGGGCACGCGTGAGGTCCGGGGTCTCATCAGATCGCTCTCCGAGGACGGCACCACCGTGTTCGTCTCCAGCCACCTGCTCGCGGAGGTGGAGCAGATGTGCTCGCGGATCGCCGTCATGAGCGCCGGACGGCTCGTGGCCCAGGGCACGCTCGACGAGCTCCGCTCCGAGGGGACCGCACGCGTGCGGGTGACCACACCCGACATCGACGACGCATCCCGTGTCCTCGCCCGGCTCGGGCTTCCACCCCAGGTGCACGGGCGCGACGACACGATCACCGCCGAGCTCGTGGTCGAGGGTCTCCTCCCGGAGACGGTGAACGCCGCACTGGTACAGGACGGCGTCCGGGTGCGAGGATTCGAAGTCAGCGGTGCCTCGCTCGAGGACCGCTTCGTCGCACTCACAGGAGAGGGGTTCGACGTTGCCGGCTGAATCCGCGCAGGACCGGCCCATCGGCTCCGGGGGTTCCCTCGGGCTCACCCTGGTCCTCTCCGAGATCGCCGTCCTGTTCCGTCGGCTGCGCACGTGGGCCATGATCGGTGCCCTCGCGCTCATCCCGATCCTGATCGCCGTCGTGGTCCGTGTGTCCTCCGACGGCTCGGCGAGCGGCCGCGGCCCAGCGTTCCTCGACAGCATCACGCAGAACGGGTTGTTCGTCTCGCTGACGGCGCTGACCGTGGCCATCCCGCTGTTCCTCCCCCTGACCATCGGGGTGGTGGCCGGTGACACCATCGCCGGGGAGGCGAACCTCGGGACGCTGCGGTACCTGCTCATCGCACCCGCCGGGCGCATCCGCCTCCTGCTGGTGAAGTACGCGGGCGCTGCCCTGTTCTGCCTCGTGGCCACCCTGACCGTCGTCGTCACCGGGGCGATCATCGGTGCCCTGCTGTTCCCCGTCGGGCCGGTGACACTCCTGTCCGGGGACACCGTGGGGATCGTCGGGTACTTCCTCCGGCTGCTGCTCCTCGCGCTCTACGTCACGGTCTCGCTGCTGGGGCTGAGCGCCATCGGTCTGTTCATCTCCACGCTGACCACCGTTCCGGTGGGTGCGATGGCCGCCACCGCCGCCCTCGCCGCCGTCGCGCAGATCCTCGGTGCCCTCCCCCAGCTCGAATGGCTGCACCCCTGGTTGTTCACGAACTACTGGCTCGGGTTCGCGGACCTCCTGCGGGAACCGATCGCGTGGACGTCCTTCGCCGACAACGCCCTGCTGCAGCTCGGCTACATCGCGGTGTTCGGGACCCTTGCCTACGGCCGGTTCAGTACGAAGGACGTCCTGAGCTGAGCGCAGGCGGTCCGCGGGTCGAGCTTCTCGAGGTCTACCGGGAATCCTTCGTTGCTGGCGTCCGCCGCGCCCATCCGGTCGCCTGCTCGAAGGCATAGGTCACCTGCAGCAGTTCCACGTCGCTCCCAGGTGGCATGGCCAGCTGCAGCCCCACCGGGAGGCCGCCCGCGCTGAACCCTGCCGGGACGGACACCGCGGGCAGACCGGTCGCGGAGATCAGGCATGCCGAGCGCATCCAGTCCAGGTAGGTCCCGAACTCCACCCCGTTCACGGACGTCGGGTACCGCTCCGCGGCGTCGAACGGCAGCACCTGCGTGGCAGGACTCGCGAAGACGTCGTACGTCCCGAAGTACCGCCGCACGCTCGTGTCCAGCCGTGTCCGTGCCAGGGCGGTGTCCACCAGGTCCTGCGCGGTGAGGCTCCGCCCCTGCTCCACGTTCCACCGGATCTCGGGCTTGATGGCCTCGCCGTGCTTCTGCACCAGCTCGCCGAGACCGAGCAGGAAGTCGAACGCCCTCGTCGCACCGAACACGCGGTCGGCCCCCCGGAGATCGGGGGCCGCCTCCTCCACGACCGCGCCGAGATCGGCGAACACCTGCAGCTGCCCCTCGAGCACCCGCAGCACCTCCCGGTCCACCGGCACCCCGAGCCCGAAGTCCGGCGACCAGCCGATGCGCAGTCCCGTGAGGTCCCGCTCCAGCGGGTCGGCGAAGGAACCCCGCACCGGGTAGCCGTACGGTACCGCGGGATCCGGTCCGGCGATCGCCGTCATCCCCAGGGCGATGTCCGCGACCTCCCGCGCCATCAGCCCGTTGCGGCCCAGCCAGGCCCAGGCGTTGCGGGTGGGGACGGCCGGCACCACGCCGAGGGAGGGCCGGTACCCCACCACGTTGCAGAACGACGCCGGGATCCGCAGCGATCCGCCCATGTCGCTGCCGTCGCCGAGCGGCTGGATCCGGGCCGCGATCGCCGCCGCCACTCCCCCGCTGCTCCCGCCGGCGCTGCGCGAGGTGTCGTACGGGTTCACGGTGGTGCCGAACACCTCGTTGAAGGTGTGCGAACCGGCGGCGAACTCGGGCACGTTCGTCTTGCCCGTGGTCACCACCCCGGCCTGCTTCAGCCGGGCGATGACGAGGTCGTCGAACGTCGGCACGAAGTCCCGGAAGATCGGGGAGCCCTGGGTGGTGCGCACACCTTTCGTGTTGGCGGTGTCCTTGTGGGTCATCGGCAGACCGTGCAGCGGCGGCAGCTCGGCGCCCGAGGCCGCGCGCTCGTCGGCCGCGGCGGCAGCCGTCGCGGCGCCGTCGCGGTCCTCGGTGACCACCGCGTTGATCGGCCCGTTGACGGCGTCGATCCGCTCGAAGTGCGCCTCGAGCGCCTCGCGTGCGGAGACCTCACGACGGCGGAGGGCACCGGTCAGTCCGACAGCGGACAGCTCGTGGAGCGCGCTGCTCACGCTCCGGTTCCCACCTTGGAGAGCAGCACCGACATCGCGGCCCGGACACCGGTGGTGAGCGTGGGTTCGATCGCGGGGGCGAAGTACGGCGAGTGGTTGCCGGCCACGGGCTCGTCGGCGTCGAGCAGTTCCTGCGGGTGCCCGCCGAAGAACCAGTACACGCTCGGCACGCCGATGGCCTCGGCCAGGAGCCCGAAGTCCTCGCTGCCCATCACGGGCGGGGACTCGATCACGGCGTCCTCACCCAGGACCTCACCGAGCACCGCCATGACGTCCTCCGTGGAGGAGGGGTCGTTGTAGCACTGGGGGAAGCTCGTGATCTCCTCGATCCCCGGCTCGGGTGCACCGGAGGCGGCCGCCTCGGCGCTGATGATCCTCCGCAGGGAGCCCAGGACGCGGTCGCGCACCTCGGGATCGAACGTGCGGACGTTGATCGTGAACTCCGCGGACGCCGGGATGATGTTCTCCTTCAGCCCGCCGTGGAAGGTGCCCACCGTGACCACGGCCGACTTCATGGGGTGGATCTCGCGGGAGACGATCGTCTGGATCCGCACCACCATGTGGGCACCGAGCACGATCGGGTCGATGGACTGCTCCGGCTGCGACCCGTGGGCCTGCTTGCCCCGCACGGTGACCTTCCAGGAGTCCGCCATGGCCATGGCGGTGCCCTTGCTGATGTTCACCGTACCGGCGAGACCCGGCCACACGTGCTGCCCGTAGACCACGGACGGCTTGGGCGCCCGGTCCCACAGGCCGTCCTCCACCATGGCCTCGGCACCCGCGCCGATCTCCTCGCCGGGCTGGAAGACGAACACCACGGTGCCCGCCCAGGCCCCGGTGTTCTCCGCCAGGAGCTGCGCGGCGGTCAGGCCCACGGTGATGTGCGTGTCGTGCCCGCACCCGTGCATCACCGGCACGGCCGTCCCGTCGGCGAGCGCCCCCGTTGCCGTGCTCGCGTAGTCCAGCCCGGTGTCCTCCTGCATGGGCAGGCCGTCGGTGTCGGCGCGGTACCCGATCACCGGTCCGTCGCCGTTCCGCAGGATCCCGACGACGCCGGTGCCACCGCACAGGAAGGTCTCCAGCCCCAGGTGCTCGAGCTTGTCCAGGATGAATGCGGCGGTGTGCGTCTCCTGCATGGAGAGCTCGGGGTTGGCGTGGAAGTGCCGGTACAGATCGTGCATGGCGGTGATGGCGGAGTCGGAGAGGTCGAAGACGGTGGTGTCGATGCTCATGGTGTCCTTTCGAAGGAGTCGCTGATTCACGAGTACATCAGGTGGGGACCCCTCCGTGCGAGAGTGGAGGAACCGGATGAGGCCCTCCTGTACATGGCGGTGGCAGACTGGAGGCATGGGATTCCTGGTGAGAATTCAGCGCTGTCTCGGCCTGGACGCGGTGAAGGTGCTCGATGGCTACGAGAAGGCGCCGCGGGCCGCCCACCTGACCTGCAGGAAGTGCGGCGTCTTCGTCTCCGCCGAGGGCCAGTCCCTGCACACAGGGTGGCACCGTGCAGCTGGCTCCTAGTCCGCCGGGGTCCATGACCCTCGGGCAGGCCGGCTGGGCCCTCATGTTCGTGGCGCTCTACGTGGGCGCGGCGACGGGTCTGATCATCCTCCTCCAGGTGACCGGACTCGTCGAGTTCACCCTCACCCTCCTGTTACCCGTGGCCCTGGGCGGTGCCACCCTCGCCGCCGTGCTGGCGCTGTACGTGCACCTGATCCGCAGGAACTCACTCAGACCGGCTGATCTCGGTTTCCGACGCCCTACCATGCGCCTGTTCCATCTGCTCTGGCAGATCCCCGCCACCATGCTCGCCGGTGCGATCCTCCAGATCCTCGTCCTCCTTGCTTTGACGGGTCTGGACCTGACGGCGGAACCACCGGACAGCGCCCTGGACGACATCGCAACTCTGCCCGCCTCGCTCGTCGTCCTGTGCGTGGTCCTCATCGCCGTGATCACTCCGCTGTGGGAGGAGATCCTGTTCCGTGGAGCCCTGCTCGAGGGCCTCTCCCGGCGCTTCCGCCCCTGGGTCGCCGTCGTCCTCTCCGCCCTGGTCTTCGCCTCGGTGCACCTGGTTCCCCTGAGTTTCGCCTACCTGTTCACGCTCGGGGTGTCCCTGGCCCTGCTGCGTCGGTTCCACCGGAACCTCTGGGCACCGGTCCTCCTCCATGCGGCGAACAACGCCTTCGTCGTGTCCGTCGTCCTGCTGAGCACGTGACCGTCGCACCGGGAGGGAGACCATGACGGCACCTGGGCAGCCGGATCCACGATCCTCCGGCCCCGGGGTCACCGAACCACCGGTGCTGCTGGATCCACGGCGCTGGGGCGGTGTGGTGGGCCTGGCCGGCGGGCTGGTGTTCGTGCTCAGCTACTCCGACCCGCTCGGCACCATCGCCTCCTCGTTCGCCGAGGTGGCCGCCGTCGCCCTGGCACTCACCGCCGTCGTGCTGCTCTTCGTCCGGCCGGTGGCGCTCGGCCCGCTGGCCCGGCCGCGCGCACTCGCGGTGCTGGTCTACCTCGCCTGCGTGGCAGGGGAGGTGGTGCTCATCGGCGTCGGTTCACGAGCACTGGGCGACGCCGGAGCGGGTGAACTGCGGCCCGCGCTGATCGCCGCCGTCGTCGGCCTGCACTTCCTGCCCTTCGCGTGGGCGTTCGGCGAGCGCATGTTCACCCTCCTCGGCGGTGTCGTGGCTGTGCTCGGCGCAGCGGGCCTGGTAGCCGGCGCCCTCGGCGTTCCCCGTGCTGCCGAGGTCTCGGCGGTACTGGCGGGCTTCGCCATGCTCGTGGTGCTCGTCCGCTACACACAGGGACGGTTCGCCCCTCGGTAGCCGGGTGCATTCCTGTCCTGCGGCGCCTCTAGGCTGGAGCCATGTCCACCGTGCCGGCGTCCATCCCCTCGGGATCCCCCTCCCCCACCGACGACGACGCCGGGTGGTGGCGGAACGCCGTCATCTACGAGGTGTACCCGAGGTCTTTCGCCGACGGCGACGGCGACGGCGTCGGTGACCTCGCCGGCCTGCTCGCCCGCCTCCCCTACCTCGCCTCCCTCGGCGTGGACGGGATCTGGATCACCCCCTTCCAGCCCTCCCCGCAGGTGGACCAGGGCTACGACGTCAGCGACTACTGCGACGTCGATCCCGTCTTCGGCACGCTTGAGGAGTTCGACGCCGTCCTGGACGCGGCGCACGCACTCGGCCTGAGGGTGTTCATGGACCTGGCCGCGAACCACTGCTCCGACCAGCATCCCCTCTTCCGCGCCGCCGTCGACGCCGGGCCGGGCTCCCCCGAACGCACGATGTTCCACTTCGAGGACGGACCTGACGCGGACACCCCGCCCAACAACTGGATCGGCTCCTTCGGCGGCTCCATGTGGACGCGGGTAGCGCCGGACTCCGCTACGGACACCCAGTGGTACCTGCACATCTTCGCCTCGGCGCAACCGGACTGGAACTGGCGGAACCCCGCGGTCGGCGCGTTCTTCGAGGACGTGCTCCGGTTCTGGTTCGACCGCGGCGTGGACGGCCTGCGGGTGGACGTGGCCCACGGACTGTTCAAGGCCGAGGGACTGCCGGACATCGAGGATCCCGCCGCCGTGGTCAAGGGGCTCCGCTTCAACCCCCACGTCACGGACCAGGAGGAACTCCACGGGGTGTACCGGGAGTGGCGCCGGATCGCCGAATCCTACGCCCCTCCGCGCATCCTCGTGGGCGAGGTGAACCTCGAACCACCCCGGGCCGCCCGCTTCACCCGGCCGGACGAGCTGCACCAGACCTTCGCCTACGGGTTCGTGAAACTCGGCTGGGACGCCGACGCCTGGCTCGCGGCGGGGATCGCATTGGAGCGGTCGCACCGCGAGCACGGTGCCACCCCGGCGTGGTCACTGGAGAACCACGACGTCCTGCGGTCCGTGATGCGCTTCGGCGGTGGCAAGCTCGGGGCGCTGCGCGCCCGGGCCGGACTGCTCGCCATCCTCGGCCTGCCCGGCGGCGCGTACCTCTACCAGGGCCAGGAGCTCGCCCTCCCGGAGGTGCCGGTGCCGATGGAGGCGCGCGTGGACCCCATGTGGACGCGCGGCGGGGTATGCCGCGACGGTGCACGCATCCCGCTGCCATGGACGGCCGGGTCGGCAGATGCGCACGGCTTCTCCACGCGTGCGGACGCCGAGCCCTGGCTCCCCGTCCCGGCCTGGTGGGGCGAATGGGCCATCGACGTGCAGGATGCCGACGATACGTCCCCGCTGAGTCTCGTCCGCACGGCCTTGACCCTCCGGAAGCACCTGCTCGAGGAGGGCGTCCTGTCCGCCGATGACGACGGCGCGTGGCGGATCGACGAGGGCGCCGTGCTGGTCTGCGAGCGCGAGAAGTTCGTCGTCGTCCTCGCGATGGGAACCGACGCCGTGCCGCTACCGGACGGTGAGGTGGTGCTGACGTCGTCGCCCCTGACGCCGGAGGGTCTCCTGCCACCGGACACCGCCGCCTGGGTCCGGCGGAGCTGAGCATGCCGATCCCCGGGCACCACGACGCCTGGTGGCGCGACGCCGTCATCTACCAGGTGTACCCGCGCTCGTTCGCGGACGGGGACGGCGACGGCGTGGGTGACCTCGCGGGCCTGCTGACCCGCTTGCCGTACCTCGCGTCCCTGGGCGTGGACGGTGTCTGGATCACGCCGTTCCAGCCATCCCCGCAGGTGGACCAGGGGTACGACGTGAGCGACTACTGCGGCGTGGACCCGCTGTTCGGCACCCTCGAGCAGTTCGACTACGTGCTGGACGCCGCGCACACCTCCGGGTTGCGCGTGCTCCTGGACGTGGTGCCGAACCACTGCTCGGACCAGCACCCGTTGTTCCGCGCCGCGATCGCCGCCGCTCCCGGCTCCCCGGAGCGGGCGATGTTCCACCTCGAGGACGGACCGGACGGGGACACCCCGCCGAACAACTGGCGGAGCGTCTTCGGCGGGCCGGCCTGGACCCGGGTGGACCCGACGTCGGCCACGGATCTCCAGTGGTACCTGCACCTGTTCTCACCCGCCCAGCCGGACTGGAACTGGCGGAACCCGGCGGTGGGCGACTACTTCGAGGGTGTGCTGCGGTTCTGGTTCGATCGCGGCGTGGACGGCGTGCGCGTGGACGTGGCCCACGCCCTGTTCAAGGCCGACGGGCTGCCGGACACCACGGGCACCGGCTCCGTGGTGGACGGCCTGCGCTCGAATCCTCAGGTCTCGGACCAGGAGGAGGTGCACGGGGTGTACCGGAGGTGGCGGCGCGTGGCCGACTCCTACACGCCCGGCCGCGTGCTGGTGGGCGAGGTGAATCTCGACCCGCACCGCGCCGCCCGGTACACCCGGCACGACGAACTGCACCAGGCGTTCGCGTTCACCTTCGCGAAGCTGGGCTGGGATCCGGAGGCCTGGGCCCGGGTGGGTACCGAGCTCGAGGCAGGACGGCGCGAGCACGGCGCACCCCCGACCTGGGCATTGGAGAACCACGACATCGTCCGCACCGTCACGCGCTTCGGCGGCGGGACGCGCGGTACAGCGCGGGCCCGCGCGGGTCTGCTCGCCGTCCTCGGACTGCCCGGGGGCGCGTACCTCTACCAGGGCCAGGAGCTCGGACTGCCCGAGGTCGAGGTTCCGCCCGACGCCCGGCAGGACCCCATGTGGGTACGCGGCGGAGTGTCCCGTGACGGCGCGCGGATCCCGCTGCCGTGGACGGTGGCGCCGGAGGGTTCCTTCGGGTTCTCCCCTGCCCACGCCGAGCCGCCGTGGCTCCCGACGCCGGCCGCCTGGGGCTCGCACTCGGTGGAGGCGAATGAGCACGACGTCGGCTCGAGCCTGCACCTCGTCCGGACCGCGCTCCGGGTGAGGAAGGAACTCGCCGAACGAGGCGTCCTCTCCCCCGACGACGGCGGTACCTGGCGCGTGGACGACGGCGGGCTGCTGATCTGCGAACGCAGCGCGCGCTTCCTGGTCGCAGTCGCCATGGGTGAGGAACCTGTGCGCCTGCCGGAGGGCGACGTGGTGCTGGCCTCGTTGCCGCTCACCTTCGGCGGGCTGCTGCCGCCGGATGCCGCGGCGTGGGTCGTACGGAGGTGACGGGCCTCGATACTCCGGGGCACCGACGTCGCCCCCACGGCCGCGGCGGAGGGAGCCGACGCCGCGGCATCAGGCGACGGTGACCGTGAGCTCGGAGAACTCGTCCTCCACGTACCGGCCCACGAGCACCTGGAAGGTGCCGGGCTCGTACTGCCAGCCGTCCTCGTAGTGCGCGAAGGCGCGTGCCGGGACGGACACGTCCGCGGTCCCCGAAGCGCCGGCGTCGAGCTCCACCGAGCCGAAGCCCGCAAGCCAACGGACGGGCCGATCCACGGCGGAGTCCTCCCGCGCCACGTACACCTGCACCACCTCGCGGCCTGCCCGTGATCCGGTGTTCGTGACGGGCACGCTCACCGTGAGGCCCTCCCCCGCCGTCACAGAGGTGCCCGCGGAGACCTGTCCGAGCTCGAAGGACGTGTACCCGAGGCCGAACCCGAAGGGGTAGGCCGGGCTCGCACCACCCTCGGCGGCCTGCTTGAGCCAGGCCCGGTACCCGACGTGGATGCCCTCGGCGTAGTGCACCTTGCCGTCCACGGGCATGGTGCTGAGCACGGGGACGTCCGCGAGCGCGGCGGGCCAGGAGGTGGGCAGCCGGCCGCCCGGCTCCTGGACGCCCAGGAGCACGTCGGCGATCGCAGCGCCGAACTCCTGACCGCCGAACCAGCCGAGCAGCACGGCCGCCACCTCGTGCCGCCACGGCATGAGCACGGGTGAGCCGGAGTTCACCACCACCACGGTGCGGGGGTTCGCGGCGGCGACGGCGGAGACGAGGCGGTCCTGGTGGCCGGGCAGGTCCAGGTGCTCGCGGTCGAAGCCCTCGGACTCGATGGCCGAGTTGGTCCCCACCACGACGACGGCGACGTCTGCCTCGCGCGCGGCCTCCACGGCGGCGTGGATCTCTGCGTCGGCGTCGTCCACCACGGTCTCCTCCCCGATGAGCACGGCGGAGAACGGGATCGCCTGGCTCTCGGGCAGGGCGAAGACGACGTCGACGTCCACGCGCTGGCCTGCGGTGGTGGTGACGGGGAAGGTCTCCTGCGGCGGGGCGAACAGGGCGGCGCCGAGGACGGCGTGCTCGGCCACGAGTTCGCCGTCGAACACCTTCTCGCCGTCGAGCGCCAGGCTGATGTGACCCACGGTGCCGATACCCAGCTGGTGCACGCCGTCGTCGGGCGAGGTCCAGGCGGTCCGCATGCGGATCGTCGTGGTGCCCTCGGGGATGCCGACGCCGAACCAGATGAGATGGGAGGCGAGGCGGTCCTCCCCGGAGATCTCCGCACCGGTGGCGTCGAGGAAGGTGACCCGCACGCCGGGGACGTCGGAGACGGGGTTGGAGAGGGACTCCCGGGGGAACTCCTGCAGCCCCACGCTCACCTTCGCACCACGTGTGTAGGTGACCTCGACGTCGTCGGGCAGTGCCTCGCGCAGCCCCTCCAGCGGGGAGACGATCTGCAGCGGCATGACCGTGGCGCTGCCGCCGCCCTGGGTGCGGGCGTCGGAGGCGTTGTCGCCGATGACGGCCACGCGCTTCAGCGCTGAGGGATCGAGCGGCAGGACGCCGTCCTCGTTGCGGACGAGAACCGATCCGCGGGCCGCCGCCTCACGGGCGAAGGCCCGGCCGTCGATCGCCTTGGGCAGCTCGATGACCGCTGGCTCGAAACCGTCGAGCACACCCACCCTGGCGGCCAGCCGCAGGATGCGCGTGACCTTCTCGAGGATCGCCTCGCGGGGAACCTCGCCGGACTCGACGGCGGCCACGAGCTTCGGGCCCCAGGCGCCGACGGGTCCGGGCATCTCGAGATCCTGATGAGCCTTCGCGGCGTCGACGGAGCGCACGCCGGTCCAGTCGGAGACCACCACGCCGTCGAAACCCCACTCGGTGGCCAGCGGAGTCTCCAGCAGATCGTTCTCGCTCGCCGTCGTGCCGTTGATCGAGTTGTAGGAGCTCATCACCAGCCAGGCCCTCGCCTCGGTGACGGCCTGCTCGAACGCCGCGAGGTACAGCTCGCGGAGCGGTCGCTCGGCCACCACGGAGTCGGCGGTGAAGCGCTCCGTCTCGGCGTCGTTGGCGATGTAGTGCTTGGGCGTGGCACCCACACCCACCGACTGCACACCGGTCACGTACCCGGCCGCGAGCTGCGCCGTGAGCACGGGGTCCTCGCTCATGCACTCGAAGTGGCGGCCGCCCAGCGGGGAGCGGTGCAGGTTGATGGTGGGACCGAGGACCACGTGCACTCCTTTGCGGCGCGCCTCCTGGCCGAGCACCTGCCCGTAGCGCCGCGCGAGGTCCACGGACCAGGCGGCGGAGAGGGACGACGACGACGGCAGGCTGATGGAGTCGTGGCGCTCGTCGAAGTCCTCACCGCGGACGCCGGCGGGGCCGTCGCTGAGGACGATGCGCTTCAGCCCGATCTCGGGGATCTCGACGGTGCTCCACACGTCGGCGCCGGTCAGCAGGCCGACCTGCTGCTCGACGGTGAGCTTCTCGGCGAGCTCACGGATACGGGGGTCGACGGCGACGGGGATCTGGTTCGAGGTGCTGGTGGTCATCTACGTGGCTCCTTCGATCGGCCCATCATCGGGACACCCCGAGCGTACACGCGAAAACAGAGTGATACTAGGCATTGCTCATCGAGAAGAAGGGGCTCTCCTACACTGAACCTGTGAGCAATAGAGGAGTGCGGGGACCATACGCGAAGGGTGAGGAGCGACGCCGGGAGATCCTCCGCACTGCTGCGGAGGTCTTCGCGACCGAGGGGTTCGAGGGTGCAGCGCTCAAGCACGTGGCCGAACTGGTGGGCATCCGGGAGGCCACGCTCTTCCACTACTTCAGCACCAAGCAGGAGCTCCAGCAGGCCGTGCTGGCCGAACGGGACCTGCGGGTGCGCCAGGATCTCGATCAGGACGTCGACATCGACGACCTCCCGGGCATCGCCGCCCGGAACGAGCAGGAGCCGGGCCTCACTACCCTCTACGCGGTGGCGTCCGCGACGGCGAGCAACCCCGTCCACGCCTCGCACCAGTACTTCCGTGAGCGGTACGAGCTCCTCGTCGCGGACCTGGCCGTGGACGTGCAGGCGCGCCAGCTCTCGGGCGAGTACCGCCAGGACATCGACCCGGCGTGGGCGGCGCGACTGCTGATCGGCGTGTTCGACGGCCTCCAGGTCCAGTGGCTGTACGACAAGGGCGTCAGCATGCAGGAGGGGTTGAAACAGGCGATCGCGCTGTTGAAGGTGCCGGAGGCATGAACCCATGAGCAGGGCCTTCCGTCATGCACGCAGGCTCGTGGACGGCCCGGGCTCCTGATGGGTGGGCTCGGCGCAAGCCTCTACACCTACCCCTAGGACTTCGTCGGGGATCCGGACGCGGCCCGACTGCTGAGGGACTTCGGCTTCGACGACGTCACCGTCGCCGCCGCGTACCACTCCGTGCGAGCAGCCACTCCCCGCCACCCCCGTCACCAGGTGATCGACGCCGAGGCGGCAACGTACTTCCCCGTACGTGACTCCGCCTGGGCCGGCCGCCGTCTCACCCCTCGGGAAGGCACACCCTGGGCGGCGCCGGGCTCGTTCGTCGCAGCACGGGATTCCCTCCGGGCCGCCGGTGTGAGGGTGCGCGCCTGGGTGGTGGCGACGCACTCCAGCGCAGTCGGGAGGACCGCCCCCGACCTCTGCGTCCGGAACGCCTTCGGTAACACCTACACCTGCGCGCTCTGCCCGTCACACCCCGAGGTCCTCTCCTACGCAGAGACAGTGGTGACGGAGGCGGCTCAGCTCTGTGGTGTCGAGGCGATGATCGTGGAGGGTTGCGGCCCGCTGGGGTTCTCCCACCAGAGTCAGCACGAGAAGACGGCGGGAGCGGACTGGTCCGCGCTGGACGAATCGCTCCTGAGCATCTGCTTCTGCGACTGCTGTGCGGACGCGTATGCGGAGAACGGCTTGTCCGTCGATGATCTGCGGCAGCGGATCCGCCATCGGGTAGGGACAAGCGCTCAGCAGGTGGAGGAGGTGCTCGGCGAGGACGCCGCTCCTGTTCTCGCGGTCAGGGCCGCCTGGACTGCACGCCTCCGCACCACCTTGACCGCTGCTGCGCGCAGCTCCGGGGTGGAGGACCTGTCCTTCTTCGCAGCCCCGGACGCGTGGGCGGTGGGGCCGAACGTGGCACTGCCCGCCCTGCTCGGCACCGATGGGACGGATCGCGGCGCTGATTCCTATGTGGTGAACGCATGGGCACTGGATCCCTCCGGTGCGGAGCGGGTCCGGGCTGCAGCGAACCTCACCCCGGCTCGGGTCGGCGCCTACACCACCGTCCTCCCGCCCACCACCGCGACCCCGGAGGACCTCGTATCGCACTGGTCGGGGTTGGTGGACGCAGGCGCGGAGGAGCTCCACATCTACCATGGCGGTCTGGCCTCCACCGCTCGTCTCCGGAACGCCGGAGAAGCACTGGCGCAGGTTCGCGCACACCGTTGACACTCCCGTGCGGCGATCAGCCCGTCCGTCGAGGGTGACCCTCGGATGATCGGTAGGCGCATCGTCAGGCCCTCGAGGGGATCCTCGAGGACGATGCAGGGCAGGTGACATCAGGAAAGGCCGGCCCCGAGGGGCCGACCTTCCGGTTTGTCACTGGTGGAGCAGCGTGATCAGTTGATCGCCTCGCGCAGGTCCTTCGCCGCCTGGGCGGGGTCGTCGGCGCTGTAGATGCCGCCGCCCACCACGGCCACGTCGGCACCGGAGGCCTGCACGTCCTTGATGGTGGCGAGCTTCACGCCGCCGGCCACGGAGAAGTCGACGCCGGATGCCTTGCCCGCGGTGAGCAGGGTGTTCAGGTCGTAACCGTCCTGGGCCTGCTCGTCGAGTCCGGCGTGGAACTCCACGAACCGGGCACCGAGCTCGGTGACCTCCTTGGCACGGGCGGCCTTGTCGTCCACGCCGATCAGGTCCACCACCACGCCCTTGCCGTGGGCCTCACCGGCCTTGATGGCACCGGCGATGGTGGAGTCGTCGGCCACGCCGAGCACGGTCACGAGGTCAGCGCCGGCCGTGAATGCGATGTCGGCCTCGAGCTCGCCGGCATCCATGGTCTTGAGGTCCGCGAACACGATCTTGTCCGGGTGGGCCTCCTTAACGGCGGTGACGGCGGAGAGCCCGGCGTTCTTCACGAGCGGGGTGCCGAGCTCGATGATGTCGACGTACTCGGCGACCTTCCCGGAGAGTTCCAGGGCGGCGTCGACGGTCAGTACGTCCATGGCGAGTTGCAGTTTCACGGTGTGTCCTTTGCTGGCTGGGATGGGAAGTTGGGGGACGCGTCACTCGAGGTTCGCGTGACGCGGCCAGAGTTCTTCGGCGGGTGTGCCGTCGGCCTGCCAGAGGGCATGGAACACGGCATCGAGCACCAGGAGGAGCGTCTGCTCGAAGAGGCTGCCCGAGTACTGCCGGGAGGCGGTGCCGCTGTGGTCGGTCTTCTGCGCGGCAGGGACCACCACCACCGAGGAGGCGAGCCCGGCGAGCGTCGATGCACCGTCCGTGGTCAGCACGGCGACCCGCGCGCCCACCGACGTCGACTTCTCGGCCGCCGCGACCGCCGCCGCCGTCGTCCCCGAGCCGGAGGCGACGATCAGCAGGTCACCGGAACCGATGGCCGGCGTCGTCGTCTCGCCCACCACGTGGACGGTGAGGCCGAGGTGCATGAGGCGCATGGCGTGCATCCGCAGGGCGAGTCCGCTGCGTCCTCCCCCGGTGACGAACACGCGGGTGGCCTGCTGGATCTCGGCGACGAACGCCGAGAGCTGGTCCTCCTGCACGCCGTCCGCCGCGCGGGCGATCTCGTCCTGGACGAGGCGTAGCTGTGCGGAAACCGAGGTGTCCTGTGGTGCTTCGCTCAAGGTGTCGCTCCTCGTGGATCGGGGATGTTCCGTGACTCCAGTCCATCACCCGATCTGTGCGCAGAGGGCCGTACGACCTACCCCGCTGGACCTAGTTCCCGCAGGGCTAGGCGTACCGGTGACGCACGCCACCCACCCCGCAGCGGCGGTGCCTCACGCCCGGGTGGCGGTCGACGACGTCGCCGCGGCGAGCGCCGCCAGCGCGGCCTCGCCGCTGGAGCCGGGCGCGCCGTAGTAGGTACAGACGCTCTGGTCGGCCTCGCCGGGGACCTGCAGCGTCTGGTAGTGCAGCACGGTGGGGCCCATCACCGCATGGTTGAAGCGGATCTCCCCCTGGTCCTTCTCGTGCACGTTCTGGTCCGCCCAGAAGCTGGTGAACTCGGGGCAGCCCTCCCGGAGGTCGCTGATGAGCTCGGCGAGCTGGCGGTCGTCCGGGAAGCGGCCCACGTCCAGGTGCAGCATGGCGGTGGTCTGCGCGCTGACCTGCTCCCAGTCCTCGTACAGTTCCCGGGCCCTCGGGTCCAGCAGGATGAAGCGGGCGTAGTTGCGGTGCGTGGCGGGGAGGGCTTCGAAGTCGGTCATCAGGGCCCGGGCCAGGCGGTTGCTGGCGAGCACGTCCGTACGGCGGCCCAGGATGATCGCGGGCACCGAGTCCATCACCGCGAGCAGGTCGTACAGGCCCTGCCGGACGCGCTGCGGGTCGAGTTCCGGCGCGTGGTGCGGGGTCGGGGTGCCGCAGAGGTTCAGCAGGTGGTTCCGCTCCACATTGTCCAGGCGGAGCGCGAGGGCCAGGGAGTCGATGATCTCGAGGGACACCGCACCGCTGCGGCCCTGCTCGATGCGCATGTAGTAGTCGGAGCTGATCCCGGCGAGACGGGCCACCTCCTCGCGCCGCAGGCCCGGGACGCGGCGCACCCGGCCGTCGAACGGCGCCTTGAGGTCCGTGGGTGAGAGCCGTGCGCGTCGCGAGCGCAGGAATGCGGAGATCTCGGCGGCGCGGTCCATGCCTCCATTCTGCCGCACCCGAACAGGCGGGGACCGTCCGGCGGGGACGACGGCGGGCATCTTCCGGTCCACCCGGGAGGTTGCGACTACTGTCGATGGGGAGCCGACCCCCATCGAAGGAGCCCCGGGCCATGCTGCCACCGCCCTACCTGTCCGACACGGCACCCGGTCGCGGATCGCGTGCACCGGCGCGGTCGTGGTTGCGCACCGATGCGCGGTCCCTGTCCCTGAACGGGGAGTGGCGTTTCCGCCTCTCGCCCCATGCCGCCCTCCCCGACGACGTCGCGGACAGGGCACTGGACGACTCCGGCTGGGCGGGCATCCCCGTCCCGGCCCACTGGGTCCTGGAGGGCGACGGCGCGTGGGGCCGCCCCGCCTACACCAACGTCCGGTACCCGTTCCCGGTGGATCCGCCGTACGTCCCCGACGAGAACCCGACCGGCGACCACCGCCGGTGGTTCGAGCTCCCGGACACCTGGGCGGACGATGCACGGCTGGTGCTCCGGTTCGACGGCGTGGAGTCGATGTACCGGGTCTGGTTGAACGGCACCGAGGTGGGGGTCGCCACGGGCAGCCGGCTGGTGCAGGAGTTCGACGTGACGGGGATGGTCCGTCCCGGGCAGAATCTCCTGGCCGTGCGGGTGCACCAGTGGTCCGCCGCCAGCTACCTGGAGGATCAGGACCAGTGGTGGCTCCCCGGTATCTTCCGGGACGTGACCCTGCTCGAGCGCCCGGTCGGCGGCCTCGACGACGTGTGGTTGCGCACGGGGTGGCGGGAGGGCCGCGGGTGGATCGACCCGGAGATCCGTGCGGCGGACGCGGCCTTCCCGGTCGTGGTGCGCATCCCGGACCTCGGGGTCGAGACGGTGTGGGAGTCGCGGTCCGACGTGGCTCGCATCGACGTGGGCGAGGTGCCGGCCTGGACGGCCGAGACGCCGTCGTTGTCCACGGTGACCGTGGAGGCGCGCGGTGAGACGGTGACGCTGCGTACCGGGTTCCGCAGCGTCGAGATCCGCGGGGACCGTTTCCTGGTGAACGGGAAGCGGGTCGTCTTCCGTGGGATGAACCGTCACGAGACCCACCCGGAACTCGGGCGGGTCTTCGACGAGGCCCACGCCCGCGCGGACCTGGTGCGCATGAAGCAGTTCAACGTGAACGCCATCCGCACCAGCCACTACCCGCCGCATCCCGTACTCCTGGACCTGGCCGACGAACTCGGGTTCTGGGTGGTCCTGGAGTGCGATCTCGAGACCCACGGGTTCGAGGCCTCCGGCTGGGTCGACAACCCGAGCGATGATCCCCTCTGGCGGGACGCCTACCTGGACAGGATCCAGCGCACGGTGGAACGCGACAAGAACCATCCCAGCATCGTGCTGTGGTCCCCGGGCAACGAGGCGGGGACCGGCGCGAATCTCGCGGCCATGCCGGCCTGGGTGCACGCGCGGGACCCCGAGCGGCCGGTCCACTACGAGGGCGACCATGCGGGCGAGTACACCGACGTGTACTCGCGGATGTACTCCTCGCTCCTCGAGACCGAGCAGATCGGCACCGACGGCTCGTCGGCACCCCTGCTGAACTGCACGCCGGCGGAGGCCGCACGTCAGCGGACCAAGCCGTTCCTGCTCTGCGAGTACGCCCACGCCATGGGCAACGGGCCGGGCGCCCTGGACCGGTACGAGGCCCTCACGAGCGCGTACCCGCGGCTGCACGGTGGGTTCGTGTGGGAGTGGCGCGACCACGGGATCCTGACGCACACCGCCGACGGCACACCGTTCCACGCCTACGGCGGCGACTTCGGCGAGGTGCTCCACGACGGCAACTTCGTGATGGACGGCATGGTGCGCTCCGACGACGTACCGACGCCCGGTCTGCACCAGTTCAAGGCGGTCGCCCAACCGATCCGCTTCACGTTCGACGACGACGGCGTGATGGTGGAGAACGCCCGGCACTGGGCCGACACCACGGATCTCGTGTTCACCTGGCGTGCCGAGCACGACGGCCGCCCGGCCGCCGCGGGAACGCTGGAGGTGCCCGGCATCAGTGCGGGCGGGCGGGTCCGTACGGCGCTGCCGTCCTTCCCCGTCGCAGCGGACGCGGAGACCTGGTTCACCGTCGAGGCGGTCCTCGCAGCCGACACGCCGTGGGCCGCAGCCGGTCACGTCGTCGCGACGAGCCAGCTCGATGCATCCGTCGTCCTCCCCGTCCCGGCTCCCCCGCTGCCCGTCACCTGGGCGGAGGCGGCAGGCACCGTGGACCTCGGGATCGCCGAGTTCCGGGACGGTCGGCTGGTCCGGATCGGCGGGGGCCGCACCGCGGGGCCGCGCCCGGAACTCTTCCGCGCACCGACGGACAACGGCGAGGGAGCCGGCGACGTCGCCCCGGCGGTCAGCGATCTGGGCATCCCCGGCGTGTCGAGCGCGGCCCGGTGGCGTGAGCTGGGCCTGGACCGGCTGACGCACCGCGTGGTCCGGGTCCGTGAGGCACCCGGTGCGGCGCAGACCGTCACGCGGGTGTCCCCGGCGGCCGGCACCCACCACGTGACGGTGGAGAGCACCTGGACGGTGGTGGACGGAGCACTCGAGCTCCGCGTGGAGATCACGCCGTCGGCGGGGTGGCCGAGTGTGTGGCCGCGCATCGGCATCCGGTTCGATCTCCCGGACGACGGCGATGCGCCGGACGCGGTCGAGTGGTTCGGTACCGGCCCGCTCGAGTCGTACCCGGACAGCGACCTGGCGGCCCGGGTGGGTCGTTTCGGCTCCACGGTCCATGACCTGTGGTTCGACTACGCCCGCCCCCAGGAGAACGGGCACCGCGCCGGGGTCCGGGAGCTGACCGTCGGCGGCCTGATGCTGACGGTCCTCCCCGACACGCGCGGCCGCCGCCCGGGTTTCGTCCTCAGCCGGCACACCCCCCAGCAGGTCGCCGCCGCCGCGCACCCCCACGAGCTCCCCGCATCCGGTACGACGTACCTGTTCCTCGACGCCGTGCAGCACGGTCTCGGCTCGCGCTCCTGCGGTCCGGACGTGGAGCCGGAGTTCTCCCTCCGCCCCGAGGCGCGCACCATCAGGGTGCGGTTCACGGAGGCGTCCCACCCCGGGCCCGGGTACGGGAGCCCCGGGACCGGCGTGCAGTCGGGGACGGAAGCGGAGTAGGCGGACATCGGATGACCCTGTCCGTGGTGCTTGCGGTTGGCATCACCGGCCGTACTAGGGTTAGGCGATACTGATGTTCCGGGACACCCGTTGCCGGTGACGGAACCGAGAGATCGTAACGCCGAGTGATCATGGCGATCGCCGGCCCCGCTTCAGGAGGATTCAAGGATGAAACGACTCCCACGTCACGGTCGTGCGCCCCGCACGGCCGCAGTGGTTCTCAGCGCGACGACGATCATCGCGCTGTCCGGGTGCTCCGGGTCCGATGCGGGCAGCCCGGAGAGCCTCACCCTGTGGATCTCCTCGAGCGCGGAGCAGCAGGCCGGATACGACACCATCGTGGAGCAGTACGAGGAGGAGACCGGCGTGGCGGTCGAGGTGGTGAACCTCCCCTACGACGGCTACACCACGCGACTGCGCAGCGCAGCCCAGGCCGACGCCCTCCCGGACATCGCCAGCGTCCCGGCCCTCGACCCGATCTGGACCGACGTCCTCGTCGACCTCGACGGGATCGCGTCCAACCCGGACTACAACATCGACGACTCGGTGGTGGCGAAGGACGACGACGGGAAGGTGCTCACCATCCCCACGGACGTCACGGCATCGGGGATGTTCATCAACAAGTCCCTGTTCGACGAGGCGGGCGTCGCGTACCCCACCGATCCTGAGCAGACCTGGACGTGGGACGAGTTCCTCGACGCCACCACCGAGGTCCGGGAGAACACCGACGCCCAGTACAACCTCATCTTCGACGGCTCCCCGTCGCGGCTGCGCGCCCTGCAGTACCAGATGGGCGGCAACGCCATCCAGGCGGACGACAGCGGCGTGTTCTCCACCAACGACGAGACGCTGGGGATCTACGAGTACTTCAAGACCATGAACGACGACGTCATCATGCCGAGGTCCGTATGGACCAGCGGTGCGGACCCGAACGCCCTGTTCAAGAGCGGCCAGGTCGCGGCCTACTTCTCCGGTGTGTGGCAGATCGCCGACTTCGCCGCCACCATCACCGACTTCGAGTGGGCGGCCGTGCCGGCTCCCGCACAGCCGGTCCACGCGACCGACCTGAACTTCGGCGGCCTCGCGGTCGCCTTCGACAACTCCGACGAGCGGGGCCAGGCGGCCTACGACTTCCTCGACTGGATGTACACGCCGGAGAACTACAAGGTGCTCGTCGAGGCCAACGGGTTCCTCCCCGTGGAGACGGGACTGGACATCGAGTACCCGTTCGAGTCCCAGACGGCCATCGACGGCTTCGACCTGTACAACAAGGAGATCGAGCTGGCCGATCCCATCTCGAGTTCCTTCGGACTCGCGCAGATCAGGTGGGCGCTCGACGGGAAGTCGCTCTCGGACGACCCCACGGTCCCCCAGATGGGCGCGTTCATCAACGACCAGCAGGACGCCGGAACCACGCTCGAGAACATCATCGCCGGCTACAACGATCAGGTCGGAGGCGAGTAGCACGTGATCAGCCAGGCCGCGGCCGCCCCGGTGGCGACGGCACCGCCCCTCGGGGCGCCCCGGCGGCGATCCTCGTTCAACCGCTACCGCCTCGCCCCGCTGATCCTCATCTCGGGGAACGTCGTCCTGTTCGCCCTGTTCTTCGTCTGGCCCGGGGCCATCGGCTTCATGTACTCGTTCACGGACTACCGGGGCATCGGTGACGCGGACTTCGTCGGTCTGGAGAACTACCGGGCACTGTTCGAGGACACCGCGTTCTTCGCCGCGTTCACGCGCACGCTGTTCTACGCGGTGATGACCGTACCGCTGACCTACGTGCTCTCCCTGGCCGTGGCGAGCCTGCTGGTCAGCAAGTTCACCCGGGGCAAGGGCGTGGCCCGGGTGATCTTCTTCATCCCCTGGCTCCTCTCGCCGATCGTGACCGGGGTGATCTGGCGGTGGATGTTCGGGGAGAACTTCGGGCTGGTGAACTTCCTCATCCAGAGCATGGGCGGCAGCAGCGTCCTGTGGCAGTCCGACGCGAACCTGTCGCTGATGGTGGTGGTCCTCGCCAGCGCCTGGGGCGGCATGGCGTTCAACATGCTGCTGTTCATCGCCGCCATCAAGAACGTCCCGACGGAGTACTACGAGGCCGCGGAACTCGACGGCGCGAACTCGTGGGCCAAGTTCAGGAACATCACCCTCCCGGGCATCGCCCCGACCTCGTTCCTCGTGATCCTCCTCTCCACCCTCGGGGCGATCAAGGAGTTCGCGATGATCCAGGCGCTCAACAGCGGTGGCCCCGGCACGGAGAACAACCTCCTGGTGCAGTACATCTACCGGTCAGGCTTCCAGAACGGTCAGGTCGGCTACGCCAGTGCCGCGTCGATGGTGCTCATGGCCATCCTGCTGGTGATCGCGCTGGCCCAGCTGTGGGTCAACAAGAGGAGGTCGGCGAACCGATGAGCTCCATCCTCCGGCGGAAGCCGACCACGAGACCGATCAGGAAGCGGGCCTCGACCCGGAGTTCCCAGGACTCGCTGCGCGGCTCGAAGGAGCGCACCCAGGCCGTGGCGGCCACGGCCCTGCTCTGGGTACTGGTGGCGGCCTTCGGGTTCCCCGTCATCTGGTTCGTCCTCAGCTCGGTCAAACCGGCGGGGGAGCTGTTCTCCTACCCGCTGAGCCTGTGGCCCAGCCGCTTCGACTTCTCCGGGTACGCCACCGCCTGGCAGAACTACGACTTCTACCAGTACTTCCGCAACACCATGATCGTGGCGGTGGTCACCACGGTCCTGACCGTGTTCGCGAGCGCGTGCACCGGGTACGCGCTGGCCAAGTACTCAAACCCGTGGCTGAAGGTCTTCTTCGTCTGCATCCTCGCCACCACCATGCTGCCCACCGAGGTGATCCTCTCGCCCACCTTCCTGGTGATCCGCGACCTCGGCCTGTACAACCAGCTGAGCGCACTGATCATCCCGTCCGTCATCACGGCCACCGGGATCTTCATGTTCCGCCAGTTCTTCCTGACGGTGCCCGACTCCCTGGTCGATGCCGCCCGGATCGACGGCGCCGGCGAACTGGGCATCTTCCTGCGGATCATGCTGCCGTTGTCGCGACCGATCATCGTGACCCTGGCGATCTTCTCGTTCCAGTGGCGGTGGGACGACTACATCTGGCCCCTGATCGTCCTCAACGATCCTCGGCAGTTCACCCTGCAGATCGCGATCCAGTCCATCGTCGGTGCCGAGAATGTGAACTGGTCGGTGCTGCTGGCCGCCTCGGTGATCTCGATCGTCCCGCTGGTCCTGCTGTACATCGTGTTCCAGAAGTACGTGATGGGGGCGGACATCAACGCAGGGCTCAAGGAGTAGGCACCTCCGGGTGCGTCCACGAGGTGGTGTCGGCGGAAGTCCGCCGGCACCACCTCTTCCAGGTGCCGGGTCAGGCGACGGCGATCCTGAGGGTCACGATCTCGAAGGGACCGACGTCGAGGGTCACCGGTTCCCCTGGGCTCCAGGGGAGCGAATCCTCCGGGGTCAGGGCGCGCTCGAGCAGATCGACCTGCGCGACCCGCACCGCGTGCTCCGGCAGCCGCAGCCGCATCCTCGTCCGGCCGCCCACGCGTTCGGCCACCCGCACGATGAGATCACCCGAGCGGTCGTGCGCCTGCTTGACCGCCTCGACGAGGGCCGTCGTCTCCCCGACCGACTGCACGAGGGGGGCGCAGGCGTGGTCCCCGGACACGGTGCGGGTCAGTCCGTTGAGGTGGTATCCCACGGCACCGGTCTCGAGGATCCCGCCGACCACCAGGGCGCTACGGAAGTAGTACCTGCCCTCGTCCGCGGCGGGATCCGGGAACAGGGGTGCCCGGAGCAGCGACTGCCGCACCGTCGTGAACGGCCTGCCCCCACCGGCGGTGCCGCGCGTCACGTCGTGCCCGTAGGAGGAGTCGTTGACGATCCCGACGCCGAAGCCGGGCTCCTCGACGTGCACCCACCGGTGGGCGCACACCTCGAAGCGTGCCTCGTCCCACGAGGTGTTGGTGTGGGTGGGTCGCCAGACATGGCCGAAGGCGGTCTCGGACGCGAAACGCTCGGCGTGGACGTCCAGCGGGAACGCGAGTTTCAGGAGCTTGTCGTGCTCGTGCCAGTCCACGGTGGTGTCGAAGCGGATCGTGCGTGCTCCCGGCTCCAGGGTGATGCGCTGGGTGACCGTGGACCGCGAGAAGACGCGTTCGGCCACGACGCTCGCCGAACCGTCCTCCCCCCGCTCGACGCGGAGTCCCTCGCACATGGTGAGGTCGCGGGTCGTGGCACGGTAGGTCGGGTCCAGGTTCCAGGCATCCCACTGCGACGGGGTGTCCACGTGGAGCTGGAGGAGGTTCGCCACCGTACCGGCGGGGACGATCTCCCTGCCCCGGCCCAGCTCGAGCACGCCGACCACCAGACCGCGGGAGTCGACGGTGACCGCGAGGTGCTCGTTGGTGAGCACGTGGCCGCCGTCGACGTCGTCGACCGTCACCGCCGTCGGGTGCGGTTCGGCGACACCGACCGCCCCGGAGGGGACGCCGTGGCCGCCGAACGGCGAGGAGTCGGCGGTCAGCAGCGTGTCACCGTCACCGGTGAGGCTGCGGAGGGCGACGGCGATGATGTCCTCCAGCGCGCGGGCCACCTGCTCGTAGGCCTGCTCGGCCTCACGGTGCACCCAGGCGATCGCGGTGCCGGGGAGGATGTCGTGGAACTGGTGCAGGAGGACCGTCTGCCACGCCGCGTCGAGCTCGTCGTGGGGATACGGGGCGCCGGTCCGCAGGGAGGCGGTGGTCGCCCAGAGCTCGGCCTCCCGGAGGAGGTGCTCGCTGCGGCGGTTCCCCTGCTTGGTGCGCGCCTGCGAGGTGAGGACCCCGCGGTGGAACTCGAGGTACAGCTCCCCCATCCAGACGGGGGCGGCGGCGTACTCCTCGCGTGCACGTGCGAAGAACCGGTCGGGGGTGGTGATCTCGATGGTCGGTGATCCGTCGAGATCCTGCAGCAGCTCGATCCGCCGGAGCATCTCCCGGGTGGGTCCGCCGCCGCCGTCGCCGAACCCGAAGGGCAGCAGGGAGGACGACGCCGGCCCGTGGTCGCGGAAATTGCGTTCCGCCCTGAACAGCTCGCGCGGGGTGATGTCCGAGCTGTAGGTGTTCACCGGGGTCTGGTGGCCGAGCACGCGCGTGCCGTCGTTCCCCTCCCAGGAGAAGATGCTGTGCGGGAAGTCGTCGGTGTCGTTCCAGCACAGTTTCTGGGTGAAGAACCACGTGCCCCCGACACCGCGGATGATCTGCGGCAGGGCGGCCGAGTACCCGAAGGAGTCGGGCAGCCACGCTCCCGTTGTCTGGACCCCGAACTCGCGCCGGAAGAACTCGGTCCCGAGGAGGAACTGACGGATCAGGGCCTCCCCGCCGGGCATGTTGGTGTCGGACTCGACCCACATCCCTCCGACCGGAATGAACCTGCCCTCGGCCACCCGTGTCCGCACGCGCTCGAAGAGGTCCGGGTACCGCTCCTTCACCCAGGCGTACTGCTGGGCGGAGGAGGCGACGAAGATCAGCTCCGGGTCCGTGTCCATCCGGTCGAGGACGTTCGAGAACGTCCGCGCCACCTTGCGGACCGTCTCCCGGGTCGGCCAGAGCCAGGCGGAATCGATGTGGGCGTGTCCCGTCGCCATCAGGTGGTGCGCGGATCGTGCCGCCGGGGGGTCGAGCACGGGCTGCAGGGCCGCCAGGGCCGCGGGCGTGCCGGCCGGGATGTCGTCCGGGTCGAGCCGGGCGATCACGTTCTCGAGGGCGTGCAGGATCTCGGCGCGCCGCGGGGACGTGGGGGCCAGTTCCGCGGCCAGCTCGGCGAGCACCTGCACCTGCAGGTCGAGGCGCTCCACCGCTTCGTCGACGACGGAGATCGAGAACGCCCCCAGCCGGTACAGCGGATGTGCCGGGGCAGTGGCGCGGTCGCCGTACGGGTTCGGCGCGAACGCTGCGGCGCCCTTGAAGTCGTCGCCGCCCGAGAAGTCGGGGTTCGAGGCCGCCTCGACGTAGAACACGAGCCCGTCACCGGGGGCGGCGTCGACCGGCACATGATGGTTGCGCGGTTCCAGGCCCTTCACGATCCGCCCGTCCGGCAACCACACCAGCCCCTCGCACTGGAAACCCGGTTTGGCCGGACCGAACCCGAGATCCATGGACGCCTCGAGACGGGTGCCCTCCGTCAGGTCCTCGTGCCAGGCCGGGGGGACGGCGCCGGTCCCCCTGAACCAGCTGGTGCCCCACGGCAGACCCCAGGGAACCCCTGGGGTCGTGGGGGCGAAGTCCTGGGCGGACGCCTCGTCGAACGGTACCGGTTCCCCCGGGGCGTCCCACCGGGAGACACCCAGTTCGGCGCTCCTCCGCCGGATCGCTGTCGAGAGGTGGTCCCGCCGGAAGCGGCCGATCCACGCGAGTGCCTGCTCATGGTCCTGGTGCACGCGTCATCCCCTCTCGACGGTGAGCTGGAGGGTGTACGTGCCCGGTGAGCGCCCGGTGATGTACACCTTGGGGCCGGCGACGGCGTCGGTCCCCCCGAGGAAGGAGTAGTCCTGCCCCGGCCGGTACAGCGGCGGTGTGTCCGGGGATGCAGCGAGGCCCGGACCGAAGCGGATCGTGTCCGCTCCCGCACGGTACGTCCCCGTCCCGGACACCAGGTGCGTCCCCGTCGCCGCGTCGATCGGCTCCACGCCCTCCAGGACACCGCCGGGCACGAAGCTCAGTTCCAGGGCCCAGGCCACCTCGGGGCCGTGGAAGGAGAACGTCAGTTCGGCGCCTGCCGCGGTGGGCGCCACCACCACGGTGGTGGTCAGGCTCACCGTGGTGGTGGCACGCTCACCGAAGGACATCGACGCCGAGAACCGGCCGTCGTCCGAGAGCTCGTAGGTGCCCTCGGGTGAGCGGAGGTGCGCGGGGAGGGGCTGGAAGTACGCGGCGCTCACGGTCTCGCCCAGTCGGTAGCGCCTGCCCGCCCCCGAGCCGCCCACGACGCCGGGACCCTCGGCGCCCTCCATGATGTCGAGTCCCTCGGCGCGGAACGGCCCGAGACCGAAGAAGTCCCGTGAGAGGCGCACGGAGTCGAGGATCGCCCCGCCCGCGAAGAGGCGGGCGAAGGTGGGGTTGTTGGCCAGGCCGGAGCGGATGGTGCGGAAGGCCGGGTAGTCGGAGCCACCGTAGGTGACCAGGGTCCGGACGGGTGAGGTGTCGGTGGCCAGGCGCACCCGGGAGGCCAGGGTGCTGCGTTCCGCGGCCGGAGGGACCGGCGCGGGCAGAACCCGGGCGAGGTGCGGGTGGAGGAGGGCCTCCGTGAGCAGCGTCCCGGGCTCGGCCGGGCCCTGCCGTGCGGCGAGGGTCGCGGCCCAGGCGAAGGCGGCTCGGTCCCGTTCGATCGCGAGACGACGGTACTGCAGCAGGAAGGGCGCGAGCGGGTAGGTGCCGTTCTGGTCCTGACGGCGGGACTGGACCGTCTCCACGGATCCGTCCGGGCGGATCAGGTCGAGGGTGGCGGTCAGGTTCCGCTCGACGAGATCCCGGAGTCCGGGGAGCCCGAACACCTCGGGGAGGACGGGCAGTGCCGGGTTGGAGACGTGGGCGGCGTAGTTGGGGCGGCGCTCCGAGTAGAAGCCGGCGGGGTCGATGTCGACCCCCCCGCGAGCCACTCCTCGGCCCGTGCGCGCAGTGCCGGGTCGGGCCGGTTCCGGTGGAGACGGGCCAGCGCCGCGCTGATCTCCCAGCGGTGGTTCGGTGTGTGCACTCCCCCGGTGAGCAGGGCCGGCGTCGCGGCGTCGATGATCGTCCTCAGGCGTGCTCGCAGGGCGGCCAGGTCCGTGGACGGCGGTGCCGTGTCGGTGAGCAGGATCTGCGCGTCGGCCAGGTCGTTCAGGCTGAAGGCCGAGTCGGGGGGCGAGTCGACGTTGTCGCCGCCGACGAAGAGGCCCGAGGTGCCCTGCTGGGCGATCAGGCCGTCGAGGTGGTCCCGGGCGAGGTCCAGCACCTCGGCGGACCGGTGGAACGCGGAGGCGTCCGCCCGGTGGCAGGAGACGAGGAGCTTGACCCGGCTCGCCAGGACCCGGTGCGGAAGATGACGGATGCCTCCGCGCGCACTCCCGAGGAGCGACCTCGCGCCGTCGTCCGCGGCGGAGACGATCGAGGCGAGGAACTCCCGGTCCGTCCCGGCGCCCGGTGTCCCAGGGCGGTTGTCCGCAAGCACGGTGTATCGACTCCCTCATCGGCCACGGCGTGCCGCTCTCCTCCACGTCCTCACCAAACTAGCCCACGCGGGGACGGGGACCAATCCTCCGGGGCACGACGGCGGCGGCGTCACCGGGGCGTATCAGCCGAGGTCGAGGTGGGTCCAGCGCCCTCCGAGCATCGTGGCCGAGACCTCGAAGGAGCGCAGTGCGGCGTCGTCGGCGTCGAGCGGATCCGCCCCCGTGACCACGAGGTCCGCGACGCACCCTTCCTCGAGCGTGGTGCGCCCACCGGTCGACGCCGCGAGGGCCACCGAGGAGAGGACGCGCTGCTCGGGGTGCCACGGGTCCCTCCCGTCCCGTGAGCGGGAGATCGCCGCGGCCATCGAGATCCACGGGTCCAGCGGTGCCACCGGCGCATCCGAGCCGAGCGTGATCTGCGCCCCGGCGGCGACCAGGGACCCGAAGGCGAAGGCGCGGTCGGTCCGGCCCGCCCAGTAGTGGTCCGCGACGTCGCGGTCGTCCATCGCGTGCTCCGGCTGCACGCTGGCGATCACGCCGAGTCGCCGGAAGCGCTCGAAGTCGCCCGCGGCCACGAACTGCGCGTGCTCGATGCTGCCGCGGCAGCCCACGGTCTCGAACGCATCGAGCGCGGCCGAGTTCGCGGCGTCCCCGATCGCGTGCACCGCGGGGACCAGGCCGGCGGAGGACGCCCGGCGCAGGTGCTCGACGAGCTCGTCCTGCTCCACGAGGAACAGTCCCCGGCCCTCCTCCGCTCCCGGCGTGGAGGGGTACGGATCGTGGCAGTAGGCGGTCCGCGTGTTCAGCGACCCGTCGGTCATGAGCTTGAACGGGCCCATGGTGACCAGTCCGTCGGTGCCGGGGATGACGTCGCCGGTCCGCAGACCCCGGGCGATGATGGCGTCCAGATCGTACGCGTACACCCCCGTCCGGACCCGGAGACTCCGGGTGCCGCCGGCCGCCCGCCGTGCCCAGCGGTCCACCGAGAGCGTCATCTCCAGATCGGTGATGCCCACCGCGCCGCGGGCCGCCGCGGCGCGGGCGGCGTCGGCCACCCAGCCGTCGAGCTGCTCCTCGGAGACGGCGCTGATGCGCCTGTTGACGTCGAAGGCCGCCTGCTCGCGGAGCAGCCCGGTGGGGGAATCGGTGTGCCCGTACCGTGCGAGGGCGGCCGAGTTCAGCCAGAGGCTGTGGAGATCCTTGCTGACCAGCACCACGGGGGTACCGGCGGTGCCGTCGTCGAGCAGGTCCTTGCCCGGTGCATCCGGCCAGAGACCGTCCTGGAATCCGTAACCGATCAGGATCTGCCCGGTCCCGGGCGGGTCGGAGCGCAGCCGGTCCCGTACCAGGGAGGCAGCCGCGGCGGCCGAGCCGGCTGCGGACACGTCGAGGCGCCGGCGCACCAGGGCCCACTGGTCCAGGTGCACGTGGGAATCCCACAGTCCGGGTGACACCCACCGACCGTCGAGGTCGACGACGTCGGCTGCCCCGGGAGTGATGCTTGCACCGATGCGCGCGATCCGCCCGTCCCGGACGAGGACGTCCTGTGGTTCCCCGGGTCCGCCCACCAGTCGCGCCGAGCGCAGCAGGAGACCGCCAGCGCCCGTCATCGCCGCACCCGGCGCATCTCGCGTGCGAGCGCGGGGTTGCGGTAGTGCTCGCCGTGCTCGAGCTCGTCGATGACGCGGCCCGCCACGCCGGGGGCCTTGTCCTGGCTGAGTTTCGCCCGCGCGTCGACGCGGGTCACCCGCAGGCGGATCCCCACCGTGCCCCGCGCGATCCGCCGTGACGCTCCGGGGTCCAGGGCCAGCGAGCTCGGGGAGGGCATGACCTGCTCGAAGGTGTCCACCAGGTCCCCGAGCACCCGGATGTTCTCCTCCTCGGAGAGGAGCTCGGGCGTGCCGTACAGGTGCGCGGTGACGTGGTTCCACGTGGGGATGATCTGGCCCTCCGGGTACCAGCCGGGCGAGATGTAGCCGTGGGGTCCCTGCACGATCACCAGCACCTCGTGCCGCCCGAGTTCGTGCGCCGCCTCGTCGGGGCGGCCCACATGGGAGACGAGACTGATGGCGTCGTCGTCGTTCCCCTCCAGCAGCACCGGGTAGTGGGACGCCACCATCCCCGCGGCCGTCGACGAGACGAGCGTGGCCCAGGGGTTCTCGCGGATCAGCCGCTTGACCTCGTGGATGTCGGAGAGCACGTACTCCGGTGTGGGAAGCATGGTCCTCAGTGTGGCACCACGGGTGCGGATCACCGGGGAGGATTACGCTCCCATCCCGCCGCAGGGCACGATGGGAATGGATGCTCCCGGGCATCCCCTCGTGACACCGACCCGAAGGACGCCCATGACCCTCTCCGGCGCCGACCGCACCGCCGTCCTCACCCGGGCCGCCCCCTACCTCGGGAGCTGGCTCGCCTTCCAGGGCGCGTACCGTGGAACGGTGGGCATCCAGGCCGCGCTGCGGGTGGACGACGACGTCGTGCTGGACACCGCGTGGGGCACCGCGGACCTCGTCACCGGCGAGGCGCTCACCACCTCGCACCTGTTCCGGATCGCCTCGCACTCGAAGACCATGACGGCCACGGCCGTGCTGCAGCTCGTGGAGCAGGGCGCCCTCCGGCTCGACGACGCCGTCAGCACCTGGGTGCCCGAGCTCGCGGACGCGCCCATCGCCGCCGTCACGCTCCGTGCCCTGCTCGGGCACAACGCCGGCGTGATCCGCGACGGCGCGGACAACGACTTCTGGCAGCGCGGCGGCGAGTTCCTGGACCGGGAGGCACTGCTGACGGAGTGCCGCGAGAACGGGGAGGTGTACGGGACGGACGAGTACTTCAAGTACTCCAACGTCGGCTACTCGCTCCTGGGACTGGCCATCGAGGCCGCGAGCGGTCAGTCCTACAACGAGTACGTGCGGGCCACCATCGTGGACCGGCTGGGTCTCGTGGATTCCGGGCCGGAGTACGACGCCGGACGGGCCGCGGAGTACGCCGCAGGGCACACCGGTCTCACCATGGCCGGCGACGAGCGCCGGCGGATCGAGCACGTGGACACGCGCGCCATGGCGGCTGCGACCGGCTGGTTCTCCACCGCCGCCGAACTGACCCGCTACGGTGCCGCACACTGGTTCGGCGACGAGACCCTGCTGTCCGATCCCTCCAAGCGGCTGCTGCAGCGCGAGGAGACCACCGTCCGTGCCCACGGGCGCGACCTCGGCCGGTACGGGCTCGGCTTCGAGCTCCGCACGGTGGGCTCACGGGAGGTCGTGGGGCACAGCGGCGGATATCCCGGGCACATCACGCGCACCTGGATCGACCCGAAGGACTCGCTGGTGCTGAGCGTGCTCACCAATGCGGTGGACGGACCGGCGGACGCCCTGGCCACCGGGCTACTGCAGCTGATCGAGCTCGCGCTCGCGGAGGTCCCGGACGAGGAGCGGCACTCCCCCGAGGACCTCGCCCCGTACACCGGCCGGTTCGCCAACCTGTGGGGCGTCACGGACATCGTGGAGCTCGGCGGGCGGCTCGTGACGATCAACCCCCGGTTCCCCGAACCCGCCGTCGCCCACCAGTTCCTGGAGGTGCTGGGCGAGGACGAGTTCCGCTCGGAGCGCGTGCCCGGCTTCGGCGCCACGGGCGAGCCCGTACGGTTCACCCGCGATGGGGCCGGGGAGATCACCACGGTGACCCTCGGCGGGATGACGCTCTGGCCGATCGAGACCTACCGTGCGGCCCTGGCGTCAGGGAACCCCGTGGAGACGCTCGGGGCCATGTCGCTGTGATGACGGCGCTCGGAACCAGCCTCGCCTGAGACGGGCCGCAAGGAAGAGCCGGACGGGAAGAGCCGCGTTACCCGCAGGCCACGCCGTCGTTGTTGCCGTCGAGCCTCGACCGGAAGCCCGGCTGCCCCTCGCGGATCGGGGCGGCACCGGCCGCGCGGACGGCGTCGCAGTTCTCGTAGTACGGCTCCGGGGCAGCGGGGGCCGGGGGCTCCTGCGTCTCCACCGGCGCAGGGCCGGAGGACGGCGGGATCGACGGCGTTCCCTGATCGGTCGGTGTGGGAGTGTCGCCGCAGTCGTCGAGGATGTCCGCCATGGCGTCGTGCTCGGCCTGCGTGACCCACAACGTGTAGGTGGCCTTCACCGAGATCTGGCGCGCCACGTACTCGCAGCGGTACTCGCGGTTCGGCGGCAGCCACGTCGCGGCGTCGCCGTCGCTCTTCTGCCGGTTCGCGGGTCCGTCGGCTGCCTGCAGATTCCGTGGATCGTTCGCGAGGGCCAGGCGCTGGGCCGCGCTCAGCTGCTGGGCACCCTTCTGCCAAGCGTCGGACAGCGCCACCACGTGGTCGATCTGCACCCTGCTGCTGGTGTCCTGGCCGCGCCGGAAGTCGATGACCGTCCCCGTGTAGGGGTCGTCCAGGGTGCCCGACTGCACCCGGCAGTTCGCGGGGTCCGTGTAGACCACGTCCGTGAGGTCACGCGTGAGGATGTCGTTGCGGGTGTCACAGCCGTTGCGGTCCACATCGGCCCACGCCGGCCCGAACTCCTCGCGGCTGTACCCGGTCTTCGGCGCGCGACCCTTGATCGGCAGGGTCTCCAGCTCGGCGAGTGCGGCGGTGTCCGGGGCGCTCTGCTGCGGCAGGGTGATCGCCGCACCGGCCAGGAGGGCGACGACGGCGATCCCCGCGGTGATCATGCCGGCTTTCCGGCCGGTGAGGCGCGCCCACGAGGGGCGGCCGGTGACCGCCGTGTAGAGCCCGGTGGCGAGGACGAGGAGCGCCACCGCGATGATCCCGCCGCCCAGGCCACCACTGACGAGACCGATGACCACGGCGAGGAGGGCGAGACCGATCAGGATCATCGTGGACCGGCGGATCGGTCCCCGCGTGGTGGGACCCGGCCTGTCAGGGCCGGACGGGGAGGATGACGTGGGGATGATGGCCCCTGGCAGGTCGATGAAGTGTCCGGAGAAGCCTACCTGTCGAGCGCTGTGGACAGGACGCGGGTTCCCCCAAGGTCACCTCGTCCGCGCCTCCCCAGGAGCCAGACTCCACCTCACGCGGACGAGTGCGACCGGACAACCTCGCGATCCTGGTCTGCAGCATGGCCGAGGATTGTTCGTCGACCCGACCTATTCGCAGCCCACGCCGTCGCCGTCTCGGTCGAACTTCGGCTGGAAGCCGGGCTGCCCCGCGTAGATCGGCGCGGCACCCGCGGCGCGTACGGCGTCGCAGTTCTGGTAGTACGGCGCCGGAGCAGCGGGGGCCGGGGCCACGGGCGCCGGAGGGCGGGGGCGGGCGGGGCAGGGGCCGGTGCGGGCGCGGCGGCCTCGCAGGCCACTCCGTCGCCATCACGGTCCAGCTTCGGGGAGTACCCGGGCGAGCCGATCACCATGTTGGAGTACCCCGCGTTCGCGGCCTCGGTGCAGTTGGCGAACATGTCCGTCACCACGGGCTCAGGGGCGGGCGTCTCCACCGGGGCCGGCGGAGGAGCGGGGGGCGGCGCGGGGGCGGGGGGCAGGACGGACGGCGCCACCTGGTTGGTGGGCGCGAGGATGCCGTTGCAGTCGGAGAGCACGCGGGCCATGGCATCGTGCTCGGCCTGCGTGACCCACAGGGTGTAGGTGGCCTTCACCGAGATCTGGCGCGCCACGTACTCGCAGCGGTAGCCGCGGTTCGGCGGCAGCCACGTGGCGGCGTCGCCGTCGCCCTTCTGCTGGTTCGCGGGTCCGTCGGCGGCCTGCAGGTTCAGCGGATCGTTCGCGAAGGCCAGGCGCTGGTCGGCGCTCAACTGCTGGGCACCCTTCTGCCAGGCGTCGGACAGCGCCACCACGTGGTCGATCTGCACCTTGCTGCTGGTGTTCTGCCCGCGCTGGAACGCGATGACCGTCCCCGTATAGGGGTCGTCCAGCGTGCCCGACTCCACCTTGCAGGGCACCGAGTTGGTGTGCACGACGTCCGTCAGGTCGCGGTTCAGCATGTCGTTGCGGGTGTCGCAGCCATTACGGTCCACATCGGCCCACGCCGGCCCGAACTCCTCGCGGCTGTACCCAGTCTTCGGCGCGCGGCCCTTGATGGGCAGCGTCTCGAGCAGGGCGAGCGCGGCGGTGTTCGCGGCGGGCTGGTCCGACGGTGCCGCCGGGTCGCCGTCCACCTCGGCCACGGTGTCGGAGTCGAGCGGGGCCACGTCCGCCGTTGCGGTCGAGCTGGGTGTCGCCGACGACGTCGGCCTCGATGACGGCGTCGCGGAGGCCGTAGGTGTCGCCGTCTGGCTCGGGGTGCTGCTGGGAGTCGGTTCGGTGCTCGGCTCGGTGCTCAGCTCGGCCGCTGCGGTCTCCTCGGCGACGGCGGTGGGCACCGTCTCCTCCGCCGGCGCGATGGCCGCTCCGACCAGGAGGGCGCCGACGGCGGCCCCCGCGGTGATTCCTCCGGCCCTGCGGCCGTTGAGACGCGCCCACGAGGGACGGTCGGTGACCGCCGTGTAGAGCCCGGTGGCCAGGGCGAAGAGCGCGGCCATGATGAGGCCACCGCTCAGCCCGCCGCTGATGAGGCCGATCACCACGACGAAGAAGGCGAGACCGGCCACGATGGCCGTGGACCAGCGGATCGGTGTCCTCGTGCCCGGCTCGTTCTGGGCAGGCGGGAAAGATGGAGTGGTGATGGTGGTCCCCGGAGTCGATGAAGCGCTGCCGACTCGGCGCGCTGAGAAATTGCTGCACTCAGCCTAGGGCTCCTCCTGACCGGAGAAGGGATTACTTTCCTCAGCTTCGGCTCAGGTTATCCGCAAGATTCTGGCCGACGAACCGACGGAGCAGACTCTCGCTGTCAGCCACGGGACTATCATCCCGGCCGTGGATCCGCGTGGTGGCGCCCCCTTGTAGACGGAAATCGACGGCCGGAAGCAACCACCGGCAGCCCCCTGTCCCCCTTTTCGCTCTTACGTCGACAAGTATGAATTCGTGCTACAACTCTGGATGTCACCGCGCCGACATGATCCGCGCGTCAGAACACTTCCAAGGGGAAATCATGAAGAAGAGCACTGCCTCCATCACGCTCGGCGCCGTAGCCGGTCTCACGCTGCTGTCCGCATCGCCGGCCCTGGCTGCACCGATCGTTTTCCAGAACTGCACACAGGCAGCCAACGCCGGTGTCTACAACATCCCGGCCGGGTTCCCAGGTTATGGCACGCACCTCGATCGTGACCTCGACGGAATCGGCTGCGAGAACGGCAACTTCGCGTACAACCCCGACCTCGTTCCGGACGACAGCGCTCCCGTCCCGACCCCGGCTCCGACCGTCGCGCCGGGGACGCCGGTTGGGCCGCAGGTCGTGCAGATGCCCATGGGTGGAGCCGAGACCGGCATCGCACAGAAGCCCGCCGACAACACGGCAGCTCTCGCCCTCGGCGCCGGCCTCGTCCTGGCCGCAACAGCAGGTGGCACGTTCGTGGTCCGTCGTCGGTCCGCCCACGTCTGACCTTCGGATGAATCCCGGCTGATCGCACCTGAAGCAGCATCAGCCGGTTGCCATCGAGGCCGCCGCAGGAGCACTTGCGCTCCTACGGCGGCCTTCGTCATCACATGAGTCGGGGCCCGACGATCAGAGCGGCGCGATCCTGCCCACCGCGTCGCCGACCCGCTCGTAGGCCCTGCCCACCCGGAGCACGGTCTGCTCCGCGAAGGGCCTGCCCATGATCTGCAGGCCCAGCGGCAACCCGTCGGCGGAGAAGCCGCACGGCACTTGGAGAGACGGCAGACCGAAGAGGTTCGCCGGGATGGACAGCCGCCCAAACTCCACCCCCGCATCCTCGCTGCTCCCGTCCGGCCGCGAGCGCTCGGTGTCCTCGGCCGGGAGTGCGGGGCAGAGCACCGTGGGGGCGATGATCACGTCCACCGACCGCATCAGCTCCTTCCACCCCTCCTTCATCAGCTGCCGGAACCGCAGCGCGTCGATGTAGTCGGTGGCGAGGATGGTCTCCCCCACCTCCAGCAGACCGCGGACCTGCTCCGTGAACAGCTCCGGCGTCTCCCGCAGGGCCCGCCGGTGGTAGGCGCTGGCCTCGGGCATCATGATCCCCGCGATCACCGCGCCCAGGTGCTCGACGTGCGGGATCTCGACCGGCACCACGACGGCGCCCTGATCCTCGAGCACCCGCACGGCGGTCCGCACGGCCTGGTCGGTGTCGGCGTCGAGGTCCTCGGTGAAGAAGTTCGTGGGGACGCCGATGCGCAGCGCGTGCACGCCGTCGTCGATCCCGTCGGTGAAGTCCGGGACCGCACGGTTCGCGGACCCGGTGTCGCGGGGGTCGTACCCGGCGATGGCGTTCAGCACCAGGGCGGCGTCGGTGACGTTGCGGGTCAGCGGGCCCACGTGGTCGAGCGACCACGCCAGCGATGCCACCCCGGTACGGGACACCCGCCCGTAGGTGGGCTTCAGGCCCACGGTCCCGCAGAACGACGCCGGGATACGGATGGACCCGCCGGTGTCCGACCCCAGCGCCACCAGCACCCCGCCGTAGGCGATCGCCGCGGCGGAGCCCCCGCTGGAGCCACCGGTCATGCGGGTGAGGTCCCACGGGTTGAAGGTGGTGGGGGTGACTCCGCCGTAGGCGAACTCGTGCGTGTGGGTCTTGCCCACCATCACCATGCCGGCGTCGGCGAGCTTCTGCACCACGGCGGCGTCGCTGTCCGGGATGTGGTGCTGCCGCACCTTCGAGCTCGCGGTGGTGGGGACCCCGGCGGTGTTGATGAGGTCCTTGATGCCCACGGGGATGCCGTGCAGCGGACCACGATGCCGGCCCTGCCGGATCTCGGCGGTGGCCCGCTCGGCCTGCTCGAGCGCAAGGTCGGCGGTCACGGTGGCGAACGCGTGGACGCGGGGTTCGACGGCGTCGATGCGGGCCAGCGCCGACTGCGTGAGTTCCAGCGGTGTCAGCTCACCGGAGGCGAGGGCGGCGGAGGCTTCGGTGAGCGGGAGTTCATACGGTTGCACGGGTGCTCCTCAGTCCCAGGACGCGTCGAAGGACGTGGCCGGGGCGGTCTCCCCGAGGTCGACGGCGGCGAGGGTGCGCAGCTTCGCGTGCGTCGGTGCCGCTGCAGCAGCCAATGCGGAGAGGCGCTCGGGCGAGAGGGTCAGCAGGGTCTGCTCGGTCACGGCCTCGACGAACGCGGTGCTGGGGGAAGGATCGCTCATGAGTCGACCGTAGCGCCTCCGGGAAGCGCGAACCGCACGTTCACGGGCTTCGACGTCGTCCTTCCTGGGGTGGTCCTCGGAGTTGCAATCGCATCGGCTCACCCCTCAGCTCCGCGCTGACGTCAACCTCCCGGTGGGTAGTGCTCGTTCGGGGGATCTGATCTAGGTTGGCCCTGGCGCCACACACGGCGCGAACAGTTCCCCCGAACGCGAGGACCCTTGATGAAGAGGACTGCACTGATCGTGTGCACACTCCTGCTGGTGGGGTGTTCCTCCCCCGCCCCGGAGGCCGCGGCTCCCGGCGCACCGCCCTCTTCCGCAGCACCTGCTGCGGACACCGCAGACGCCGCACCGTGCCGGGCACTGATCGGCGACGACGGCGGGCTGGTGTCCGAGTCCGCGCGGTTCCTGAGCGGCGTGTCCGAGCTCGACGACACCACGGCCACGGAGGCCGCGGCCCTCGCCGGGAATCTGGAAGGCGTGGGCGAGACGTCCTCGGAGGATCTTCGCGAGCTCCTGACCGTCATGCAGGAGCCCTTCCGGGAGATGCAGCGAGCCTACGCGGCCGGCCGGCGCTTCAGTCTCGACCCCGACGGGTACAAGGCCGCCGCCAACGAGGTCATCGCCCTGTGTGAGCCGCAGGTGTAGGGCAGCGCGTCGGCCGAGACGGTGCCGGCGGGAATGGCTGCCCGAGTTCGTTCGTGGAGAGGGGAGGACATCTCCTGATCTGCAGCAGGAGGCCAGGCACCTCGACGACAAGGACAGGCATCACCTTTCTTCCAGCCACCACCGCCGACGGATCACAACCGTCGTTCGTCTCCCACGATCACACGAGGGCGTACGCACGATGAGCAGCACTCGTACAGGAAGAATGCGGCGGAGCGCCCTGCCAGCCCTCATCGGAGTGCTCGTCCTGGGCCTGCTCGGGATCATGGCCGTGATCCTCGGCCCTGCGCTGCTCGGCACCCTGCGCTCGGAGGGAGGCGCCCTCCTCGCCGGACCGGAGTGCACGGTCCGGACCCTCGACGGCGAGGTGGGACTCACCCGCGACGAGGCCCAGCGGGCGACGACGGCGGTTGCCCTCCGCGCTCGCGGCGCGGAGGCGCCGGACACCTCGGACCTCGACGACGGCGTCCTGCGCAGTCTCGCGGAGGGTCCGGCGGACGACGCCGGGCCGGTGCTGAGTTGCAGAGGCTCCGCGGCCACCGATCTGCCCGAGGAGGACCTGACCGAGACCGGTCTGATACCCCGTGCCGACCAGGTGCGCGTGGCGATGGCCGAGGTGTTCGGCGACCAGAGCCTCGGTGGATTCGCTCCGGGCGGTGTGGGTGAGGGGCACGGCGGGGATTCGACGCATTACAGCGGGCGGGCCATCGACGTGTTCTTCCGGCCCGTCACCGAGGAGAATCGACGGCAGGGCTGGATGCTGGCGCACTGGCTGGTAGCTCACGCCGAGGACCTGGACATCCAGTACGTCATCTTCGACGACCAGTTCTGGAGCAGCCACCTCGCCCGCGGACAGTGGCACCCCTATGATGCCCCGGCCCCCGCGAACGAGATCCTGCGCCACCTCGATCATGTGCACGTCGATGTGCTGCGCGGCGGGGACGGCTGACGGTACTCATACCATCGGTCAAGGTCGCAACCGATGGTATGGGTACGCGACGGTATCGATTAAGAGGAGCGGATTCGTCCGAGAGTTCGACACGGCTGTAGGTAGAAAACGACGTTGCTACAGTTGCCGTGGAGGTCCCATGACAACGACTCCACACCGTGAATTCCGTGATCAGAGCAGTAGGATCCTTGAGCGCGTCAAGAACGGCGAGACCATCAGCGTCACTGAGAATGGCGAAGTAATGGCAACGCCCCTCCCGCCGTCGCGCACGCCCTTCGAGCAGCTCCTCCGTTCGGGAAGAATTCTTCCTGCAACACCCTACAAACTCGACTTCCGGGCCCTGTCGCGAATCACCATTCACGAAACCACCACGCACCTCCTTGCCGATTGCCACGGGGAAGAATGAAGTTCACCGTCAAGCGTGCGGGCTGAGTCACAGCCACGCCACGACATCTTCAACCAGATCGCATGATCGACTGCCCCAGTGTGAGCCCGAGCTCTGATGTGGCACCAGGCAGGGTTCGCGCCTCCTCCGTAGAAAATTGGTGCAGCCAGACGACGACAAGCACTTACCTCAGCTTTCGCTCAAGGTTGGTCAAGGTCCGCCGACGTCCAAATGAAGCCGGTCAGCACAAATTGCCCGTACTGACCTGAGAATTAATGGCTGAAGAGCAGTGAATACGTGATTCAACCTGTCGGAATCGCCGCCCGACGACGAACTGGCATGTTCAGCACCGAGAAAGCACGCGGGAAACAAGAGCATCATTCCGTGCTAGAAATCTGACGTTGCCCATGCAGTGGACCGAACAACTCTCCAGCCTGTCCCCACCGTATGCCGCCTCAGCCCTACCCGTACCCGCAGAAGAAGACCGATGACACCTGTTCGACTCCCCCGCCTCGCCACGGCAGGCTTTTTGTCCGTTGCGGTTCTCACCTCGACACTGACTGCCTGCACGTCCTCCACTACTCCCGAGGCTTCAGACGAAACAGTGGCCGGCTATCAGCCGGGCACCGTGGTGCGCGTGATCGACGGTGACACCCTCGTCATCAACTTCGACGATGCCGACCAGACGGTCCGCCTGCTCAACGTGGACACCCCCGAGACGAAGCATCCCGACAAGCCCGTCGAGTGCCTGGGCCAGGAGGCCACCGAGAAGCTCGAATCGCTGACTCCTCCGGGCACGCGGGTGGGGCTGGACTTCGACGTCGAGCGGACCGACAGGTACGACCGCGTGCTGGCCGCCGTCTTCGTCGAGGACCAGACCCTCGTCAACGCCGAACTCGCACGTGTGGGGTTGGGCGTTCCGATGCTCGTCGAGCCGAACAGGAAGTACTACGACGCAGTACAGGACGCGTATGAGGAAGCCACGGCGCAGGCCGTCGGTCTGCTGGACCCGGCCGCAGGTTGCACCCTCCCCGCCGAGATGGACGACGTCGTCGAGACTCTCGCCGCGGCAACCGACGCCCCCGTGGGTGAGACGAGCTCTGCTGCGGCTGCAACCGCGGCAGGCATCCTCGCGGCTCTCACGGCTGCGAAAGCTCTGCGGGAATCGCTCGAAGCAGGTAAGGACACCGTTCGGGTCGTCGCCCTCGGTACCGATCGTGCTGCAGCCCTGCTACGGGACCTCGACTCCCGGATCGCGGATGGAGAACGTGCACTGGCCCCCGCCGATACCCAGACCGCCACGCTGAAGGACGCTGAAACTCCCGCCGAACGGGAACGCGTGGAGGCGGAGAAGGCGGCCCGAGCAGCGGCAGCGGAGGCCAAGGCTGTAGAAGCCGCACGGGTCGCGGCCGAACGCGTCCAGGCCGAAGCCGCGGAGGCCGCTCGCCTCGACGCCGAACGCGTCCAGGCGGAGGCGAATGCCCGCATCGAAGCAGACCGGCTGGCCGCCGAAGCTGCTGCGGCCGCGGAGCGCGAACGCATCGCAAATCTTCCACCCGCACCCGCACCGGCGCCGTATGTTCAGCCAGCACCGGCCCCGGCACCCCCTGCTGCGGATCCGTACCCCGGCTACACCGGTCCTCGCTGCTACCTACCCGGCGGCAAGACCTACCGTCCCTGCTGATCGCAGAGGCAGAGCACCGGTTCAGCCGATACCCGAAGAACGACGGCGGGCCGGTCACCAATGTGACAGGCCCGCCGTCGTGCACCGGAACCTAGAACGTGCGGATCGGGATCTCTGCCGGGTCCAGCAGCAGCGACTCGATCTCGTCGTCGAGGTTCACCAGGGGGGGGGAGGCACCCGCCATGTCCAGGGACGTGCAGTACTCCCCCACGTAGCTGCGGCCGCGGCCGGTGCGCCGGCCCCCCCGGGCCGCCGGCGCCTGCGCGGCGC
>NZ_LGIU01000099.1 GCF_001187915.1 Arthrobacter sp. RIT-PI-e
GACGGCGGAATCGGCGGCCTCACCGCCGCCGCGCTGCTGGGACGGGCCGGTCACCGGGTCACCCTGCTCGAGGCCTCGGAGTACGTGGGCGGCAAGAGCCGTCGCCTCGATCTTGCGGGGCAGCGCGGGGACACCGGGCCGTAGCTGTTCACCTTCCCGGGGGCGGGGCAGGGGCTGACGATGCGCCGGCCCGCGAGGTCACCGGGCCGTCCTCGGACGTCGCGGGGCCGGCGGCGGAGCAGGCGGTCAGCGACAGGGCGAGGACGGCGCCCAGCAGGAGCCGCGGCCGGCGTGCCATCAGGTCTTCCGCAGGAGCATGCGGCGCACGGAGTGGTCGGAGTCCTTCGTCAGGACCAGCTGCGCACGGCCCCGGGTGGGCAGCACGTTCGTGAGCAGATTCGGCTCGTTGATGCGCTCCCAGATCCCGGACGCCGTCCTGCGTGCCTCCTCGTCCGTGAGGCTCGCGTACCGGTGGAAGTAGGACGCCGGATCGGCGAAGGCGCTGGTGCGCAGCGAGCGGAAGCGGTTGACGTACCACTGCTCGATGAAGGAGGTCTTCGCGTCCACGTAGATGGAGAAGTCGAAGAAGTCGCTCAGTGCCAGGCCGGTGATGCCGTCAGCACGGGGACGGGCCGGCGCGAGGACGTTCAGTCCCTCCACGATCAGCACGTCGGGCCGCCGGACGGTGATCTCGCCGCCGGGCACGATGTCGTAGGTCAGGTGCGAGTACCGCGGGGCGGTGACCTCGGCGGCACCGCTCTTCACCTCGCTGACGAAGCGCAGTAGGCTCCGGCGGTCGTAGGACTCCGGGAAGCCCTTGCGCTGCATGAGGCCCCGGCGCTCCAGCTCGGCGTTGGGGTACAGGAAGCCGTCGGTGGTGACCAGTTCCACGTGGGGGGTCTCGGGCCAGCGCCGCAGCAGCTCGCGCAGCACCCGGGCGGTGGTGGACTTGCCCACGGCCACCGAACCGGCAACGCCGATCACGAAGGGCGTGCGCCGGGTGGTCTCACCGAGGAAGGTGTTGGTGGCCGCGTGGAGTTCCCCGGCCGCCGCCACGTAGAGGTTGAGCAGGCGCGAGAGCGGAAGATAGACCTCCCGCACCTCGTCGAGGTTCAGGGCGTCCCCGAGCCCGCGCAGGCGCTGGACGTCCTCGACGTTGAGGGGGCTCTCGATCTCGTGGGAGAGGCGGGGCCACATCTGTCGGGCGAGGTCCACGAAGGGGGTGAACGATTCGGCTGCAGTGGCCTGCGGTGTGCCGGAGCTCCTGTCATTCACCCGACGATTCTGCCCGCTGCCGTGCGCATTAACAAACAGTGCCGCCGGTAAGCTTGGGCGCATGTGTGGAATTGTGGGATATGTAGGCCGGGACCACGGCCAGGGAACATCGGCGCTCGATTCCGTGGCGCCGGCCGTCGACCAGGCGGGGGCGGAGGCACGGCACGGCGCCCTCGACGTCGTAATGGAGGGCCTCCGGCGCCTCGAGTACCGCGGGTACGACTCCGCGGGCGTGGCGGGCATCACGCCGGCGGGCACCGGGTCCCGCCAGAAGGCCGGCAAGCTGACCAACCTGGTGGAGGAGCTGGCGGCGGACCCGCTGCCGCGCTCGCTCACGGGCATCGGTCACACGCGCTGGGCAACCCACGGCGGGCCGACGGACCAGAACGCGCACCCGCACCTCGCCGACGACGGCCGGCTGGCGCTCATCCACAACGGCATCATCGAGAACTACGCGGAGCTCAAGGCCGAGCTGACCGAGCAGGGCGTCACCTTCCTCTCGGACACGGACACCGAGGTCGCGGCGGGTCTCGTGGGTACCATCTACCGGGGCCTCGTCGAGGCCGGCACGGAGGGTGATCTCCTCACCCTCGCCCTGCAGCAGGCCTGCCGGCGTCTCGAGGGCGCATTCACCATCCTCGCCATCCACCAGGACCAGCCCGGCGTCGTCGTCGCGGGCCGTCGCAACTCGCCCCTCGTCGTGGGACTGGGCGACGGCGAGAACTTCCTCGGCTCCGACGTCTCCGGGTTCATCGACTTCACCCGCCGCGCCGTGGAGCTCGGCCAGGACCAGATCGTCACCATCACGCCCGACGACGTCGTCATCACCGATTTCTCCGGCGCACCCGCCGAGGGCACCGAGTTCCACGTCAGCTGGGACGCGGCCGCCGCCGAGAAGGGCGGCTTCGACTCCTTCATGGAGAAGGAGATCCACGACCAGCCCGACGCCGTGGGGCAGACCCTCCTCGGCCGCTCCGACGTGGACGGCAACCTGGTGCTCGACGAACTGCGCATCGACGAGTCGATCCTGCGCTCGGTGGACAAGATCGTGGTGCTGGCCTGCGGTACCTCCGCCTACGCCGGCCAGGTGGCGAAGTACGCGATCGAGCACTGGTGCCGCATCCCCACCGAGATCGAGCTCTCCCACGAGTTCCGCTACCGCGACCCGATCGTGAACGAGAAGACCCTCGTGGTGGCGATCTCGCAGTCCGGGGAGACCATGGACACCCTCATGGCCGTCCGCTACGCCCGAGAGCAGGGTGCCAAGGTGGTGGCCATCTGCAACACCAACGGCTCCACCATCCCGCGGGAGTCCGACGCCGTGCTCTACACGCACGCCGGTCCCGAGATCGCCGTGGCCTCGACCAAGGCGTTCCTCGCCCAGATCACCGCCGCGTACCTGCTGGGCCTCTACCTCGCCCAGCTGCGCGGCAACAAGTACCGCGACGAGATCGCCGACGTCCTCGAGGACCTCTCCGCGATCCCGGCGAAGATCCAGGCGATCCTCGACGACGCCGACAAGATCAAGCAGCTCGGTGCCGACATGGCGGACGCGAAGTCGGTGCTGTTCCTCGGGCGCCACGTGGGGTTCCCCGTGGCCATGGAGGGGGCGCTGAAGCTCAAGGAGCTCGCCTACATCCATGCCGAGGGCTTCGCCGCCGGCGAGCTGAAGCACGGGCCGATCGCCCTGATCGAGCAGGGCCAGCCCGTGGTGGTGGTCATGCCGTCCTCCACCGCGCCGAACTCGCTGCACGCGAAGGTGGTCTCCAACGTGCAGGAGATCCGGGCGCGCGGTGCCGTGACCATCGTGATCGCGGAGGAGGGCGACACCTCGGTGGAGGCCTACTCGGAGCACGTGTTCTACGTGCCGGCCTCACCCACGCTCCTGGCCCCGCTGCTCACCACGGTGCCGCTGCAGATCTTCGCGCTCGCCCTCGCCGGCGCCAAGGGCTACGACGTGGACCAGCCCCGCAACCTGGCGAAGTCGGTCACGGTTGAGTAGTCCCGTTCCGGCACCGCCGCGGGTCGCCGTGGCGGTGCCCGGGAACGGCGGATGATCGTCGGCATCGGGGTGGACGTGGTGGACATCGAGCGGTTCCGCGCGCAGCTCGAGCGGACGCCGGCCCTTCTGGAGCGCTTGTTCGTCCCGGCGGAGCGCGGGCTGCCCACGCGCTCGCTCGCCGCGCGGTTCGCCGCGAAGGAGGCCGTGGCCAAGGCCCTCGGGGCTCCCGCCGGGATGAACTGGCAGCACTGCAGCATCGCGGTGGACGAGTCCGGGGCGCCGTCCGTGGTGGTGGAGGCCACGGTCGCCGACGCCGCCCGGGCACGCGGCATACAGGCGTGGCACCTGTCCATCAGCCACGACGGCGGCCTGGCCACCGCGATGGTGGTGGCCGAGGGGAGCAGCGGCACCACCGGATAGCCGTCACCGGATCAGTCAACGGATTGGTCACCTGATTAGTAACCGTGCTGATGATTCGCCTGCTTACCGCTAAGCTCGGAAGCATGCTGTCTGCCTTCTCCGGTGCTGACGTCCGCGCTGCGGAGGCCACCCTCATCGACGCCGGTCAGGGCGACGCCCTGATGCAGCGCGCCGCCCACGGTCTCTTCGGCGTCGTGCTCGGCCTGCTGCGCGACGCCGGACGGGGTACGTACGGTGCCACCGCCGTCGTCCTCGCCGGCAGCGGCAACAACGGCGCCGACGCCCTCTACGCCGGGGAGCGGCTGCTGCGCCGGGGCATCGGTGCCACGGCGGTCCTCACCTCGGACCGCGTGCACGCCCCCTCCCTCGAGGCCTTCGTCGCAGCCGGCGGCACCACCGTGCGGCTGGATGACGACAACACCCGGGACCTCGCCGCCCACGCCGCGGCGGCCGACGTCCTGATCGACGGCATCCTCGGCACGGGTGCCGCCGGGGGGCTGCGCGGCGCGTCCGCCGCGTTCGTGGCGGCCTTCGACGACGCGGCCGGACCGCGGGGAACCCGTTCCACCCTCGTGGTGGCCTGCGACCTGCCGAGCGGGATCGGGGTGGACGACGGCCGGGTGGACGGTCCGGTCCTGAACGCCGACGCCACGGTCACCTTCGGGGCTGCGAAACCCGGACTGCTGATCGGCGCCGGGGCCGTGGCCGCGGGGGAGCTGGACGTGCTGGACATCGGCCTGGACCTCTCCGCCTTCACACCCGCCGCCTCGACCCTGCTCGACGACGACGCCGCGGCCGTGCTCCGCGTACCCCGCCCGGACGACCACAAGTACACCCGGGGGGTCCTCGGCGTCGCCGCGGGCTCCGCGCGGTACCCGGGAGCCGCCGCCCTGGCCGTGGGAGCTGCGCTGGCCACCGGCGTCGGCATGGTGCGCTATCTCGGCCCCGCAGCCGTGGCCGGCCTGATCCACCAGCGGAACCCCGAGGTGGTGGCGTCGGACGGCTCCGTGGACCAGGCACGGTCCCAGGCCTGGCTCGTGGGGCCCGGGGCGGTGGACGACGACGACCAGCGCCGCCGCACCGTCGACGCGCTGCGCTCGGGGCTGCCCGTGGTGGCGGACGCCGGGGCGCTGACCGAGCTGCCCGGGCGGATGGGTCCGCACGTGATCCTCACGCCCCACGCGGGGGAGCTCCGGCAGTTGCTCGCCGCACGCGGGGTGGAGGTCGAGCGGTCCGGGATCGAGGCCGAGCCGGCCCGGTTCGCCCTGCGGGCCGCCGAACTGACCGGGGCCACGGTCCTGCTGAAGGGGTTCACCACCGTGGTGGCGGCGCCGTCGGGCACGCTGTACGTGCAGATGGACGCGACCCCCTGGCTCGCCACCGCCGGTTCCGGGGACACGCTGTCCGGGATCGTGGGCGCGCTCGTGGCCACCCTCGCGGAGGACCCCGACGCACCCTCGCGCGCCGGCGTCGCACCCGAGGACCTGTGGGCCGCCGCGGCCGCCGCGGGGGCCCTGATCCACGGGAGGGCCGGGCGGCGGGCAGCACTCCGCGGCCCCGTGGTGGTCCCGGACCTGCCACGGGACATCGGTGCGGTGATCCGGGAGCTCCTGGAGAGGTGCCACCCGGCGATGTAGACCCCGAGTTCCACGACCGACACCAGCATGCGCTATGTATTGAGCAGGCGGACGGGGCACCAGGACCCCGGAGCCCGTGATCACCACGGCACCACCCACGAGGGCGGTGCCGGTGAAAGACACCAAGGAGAACCAATGGAACTATGGCCCGGCGACGCTTATCCCCTGGGAGCCACCTACGACGGCACGGGAACGAACTTCGCGCTCTACAGCGAGGTGGCGGACCTGGTGGTCCTGTGCCTGTTCGACGACGACGGCACCGAGACCTGCGTGGAGCTCAAGGAGGTGGACGGCTACGTGTGGCACGGGTACCTGCCGCACGTGACCCCCGGTCAGAAGTACGGCTACCGGGTCCACGGCCCGCACAACCCCGCCGAGGGGCACCGCTGCAACCCGAACAAGCTGCTCCTGGACCCCTACGCCAAGGCGATCTCGGGTGACCTGGACTGGGACCAGGCCCTGTTCGGCTACAACTTCGGCGACCCGGACTCGGTGAACGACGAGGACTCCGCCGCGCACATGATGCTCGGCGTGGTGGTGAACCCGTTCTTCAACTGGGACGGCGACCGCATGCCGCGGACCCCGTACCACCAGTCCGTCATCTACGAGGCGCACGTCAAGGGCCTCACGCAGCTGCACCCGGAGATCCCCGAGGAGCAGCGTGGCACCTACGCGGGCATCGCGCACCCCGCGGTGATCGCCCATCTGCAGAAGCTCGGCGTCACGGCGATCGAGCTCATGCCCGTGCACCAGTTCGTCAACGACAGCACCCTGCAGGAGAAGGGCCTGTCCAACTACTGGGGCTACAACACCATCGGCTTCTTCGCCCCGCACAACAAGTACAACTCCACGGGGGACCAGGGCGAGCAGGTCCAGGAGTTCAAGGCCATGGTGCGCGAGCTGCACCTCGCCGGCATCGAGGTCATCCTCGACGTGGTGTACAACCACACGGCCGAGGGCAACCACATGGGCCCCACCATCTCGATGCGCGGCATCGACAACGCGTCCTACTACCGCCTGGTGGAGGACGACAAGCAGTACTACATGGACACCACGGGCACGGGCAACTCCCTGAACGTCGGGAACCCGCACTCCCTGCAGCTGCTCATGGACTCGCTGCGCTACTGGGTCACCGAGATGCACGTGGACGGGTTCCGCTTCGACCTCGCCTCCGCCCTGGCCCGTGAGTTCTACGAGGTGGACCGCCTCTCGGCGTTCTTCGAACTCGTGCAGCAGGACCCGATCGTCTCCCAGGTCAAGCTCATCGCCGAGCCGTGGGACGTGGGACCCGGCGGCTACCAGGTGGGCAACTTCCCGCCGCAGTGGACGGAGTGGAACGGCAAGTACCGCGACACGGTCCGTGACTTCTGGCGCGGTGAGCCCTCCAGCATCGGCGAGTTCGCCTCGCGTCTCACCGGCTCCGCGGACCTCTACGAGCACTCGATGCGCCGCCCGGTGGCGTCCATCAACTTCGTCACCGCCCACGACGGCTTCAGCCTGCGCGACCTCGTGTCCTACAACGAGAAGCACAACGAGGCCAACGGCGAGGACAACAACGACGGCGAGTCGCACAACCGCTCCTGGAACGGTGGCGTCGAGGGGCCCACGGACGATCCCGAGGTGCTGGCCATCCGCGTGCGCCAGCAGCGCAACTTCATCGCCACCCTGCTGCTCTCGCAGGGTGTCCCGATGCTCCTGCACGGTGACGAGGTGGGCCGCACGCAGAACGGCAACAACAACACCTACTGCCAGGACTCCGAGATCAGCTGGGTCCACTGGGACAAGATGGACCAGCCGCTGCTCGAGTTCACGGCGGCCGTCAACCGGCTCCGCTCGGAGCACCCCACCTTCCGGCGTCGCCGGTTCTTCGACGGGCGGCCGGTCCGTCGCGGGGAGGGCGAGGCGCTGCCGGACATCGTGTGGCTGGACACCGCCGGTGAGCTCATGGCACCGGAGGACTGGGACAGCGGGTTCGGCCGGTCCATCGGGGTGTTCCTCAACGGGCAGGGCATCCAGGGGCGCGACGCCCGCGGTCAGCGCATCGTGGACGCCAACTTCCTCATGTACTTCAACGCGCACGACGAGGCGGTGGACTTCACCATCCCGTCCGACGAGTACGGCGCGTCCTGGGACGAGGTGATCGACACCGCCGGCGGGTACGCGGCCGGCGGGGCGACCCCCGCCGGTGCGGCGATCGCCGTCGAGGGGAAGTCCATGGTGGTGCTCCGGGCCCACACCGAGGTCGAGGACGTGGACCACTCGGTTGCCGCGTCCCTGGCGATCCTGGCCAACGAGGTCAGCGCGAAGACCGGTACCCCGTAGCGCCACCGGTACCACCCGGGTGCACCCGAGCCGTCCGGCCGGGTGCACCCTCCCACCATCCCAGCCCCACCGCCCGTCCAGGAGGACCACCGTGCTCACACCGACTTCGACCTACCGGCTGCAGATCCGGAGCGAGTTCGACCTGCATCGGGCCGCGGCCCTGGTGCCGTACCTGTCGAACCTCGGGGTGGACTGGGTGTACCTCTCACCGATCCTCACGGCCGAGCAGGGGTCCGGCCACGGCTACGACGTGACCGACCCCACCAGCGTGGACCCGGACCGCGGTGGCCCGGACGGCCTCGCCGCCCTCAGCGCGGCCGCCCGGGCGGCAGGGCTCGGCGTGCTCGTGGACATCGTGCCGAACCACATGGGCATCGAGACCCCCGCGGACAACGCCTGGTGGTGGCAGCTCCTGAAGGAGGGCCGCACCTCCCGCATGGCCGAGGCGTTCGACGTCGACTGGGAGGCGAACGGCGGCAGGCTGCGGATCCCCGTCCTCGGTGACGGCGACGACGAGCTCGACCAGCTGACTCTCGTGGACGGCGAGCTGCACTACTACGACAACCGGTACCCGATCGCGGAGGGCACCGCCCACCCCGGCGACTCCGGCGCCGAGGTCCACGCACGCCAGCACTACGAGCTGGTGAACTGGCGCCGTGCCGACGCCGAACTGAACTACCGCAGGTTCTTCGGCGTCAACACCCTCGCAGGCCTGCGCGTGGAGGTGCCGTGGGTGTTCGAGGAGAGCCACAGCGAGGTGAAGCGCTGGTTCGACGAGAAGCTCGTGGACGGTCTGCGGATCGACCACCCGGACGGACTCGCGGACCCGAAGGGCTACCTCGAGGACCTCCGTGCCCTCACCGGCGGGGCCTACGTGCTCGTGGAGAAGATCCTCGAACCCGGGGAGAAGCTCCCGGAGGACTGGGCCACCGAGGGCACCACCGGGTACGACGCCCTGGCGGACATCGACCGCCTGTTCGTCGACCCCACCGGCGAGCACGCCCTGACCGCAGCCGTCCCCGTGGACGGGTTCCACGAGATGATCCACGGCGCCAAGCGCGGCATCGCGGACGGCATCCTCCGCTCCGAGGTACTCCGGCTGGCACGCCTGGTCCCGGCTGCAGCCGGCCTGGAGCACGAAGCCGCGGCGGATGCCATCGCCGAGCTGCTGACCTGCTTCCCCGTGTACCGGAGCTACCTGCCCGGCGGCGCCGAGTACCTCGCCGAGGCCGTCCGCGACGCCTCCGTGCGACGCCCCGACCTCGTGGACACCATCACGGCGCTGCACCCGCTGCTGAACCCGTTCCTCGACGACGGTACGGGCGAATTCACGGAGCTGGCCCGCCGGTTCCAGCAGACCTCCGGCATGGTCATGGCCAAGGGCGTGGAGGACACCGCGTTCTACCGGTACTCCCGGCTCGTCTCCCTCAACGAGGTGGGCGCCGACCCGTCCATCTTCGCGATCGAGCCCCTGGAGCTGCACCGCCGCCTGCTGGAGCGCCAGGCCGACGCCCCGCTGGCCATGACCACCCTCAGCACCCACGACACCAAGCGCAGCGAGGACACCCGCACGCGCATCTCCGTGCTCTCGGAGGTCCCCCAGGAGTGGACCGAGGTGCTCGCGACACTCGAGCGCCTCGCCCCCGTCAAGGATCCCTCCTTCGCACCCCTGCTCTGGCAGTCGCTCATCGGCGCCTGGCCGCTGAGCCGCGAGCGCGCCCACGCGTACGCCGAGAAGGCCTCGCGCGAGGCCGATCTCAGCACCCACTGGACGGCGCCGGACGAGGAGTTCGAGACCCGGATGCACGCCGCCGTGGACGCCGCGTTCGACGACGACGCCGTGGTGTCCCTGCTCGAGGGCTTCGTGGAGCGCATCCGGGACGCCGGCTGGTCCAACTCGATCGGCCTGAAGCTGCTGCAGCTGACCATGCCGGGTGTACCGGACGTGTACCAGGGCACGGAGTTCTGGGACACCTCGCTGGTGGACCCGGACAACCGCCGCGAGGTGGACTACGACGCCCGGCAGAAGGCCCTGGCGGATCTGGCCTTCGGAGCGCTGCCGCAGGTCGACGCCGACGCCCACGCCAAGCTCCTGGTCACCACGCGGGCGCTGAAGCTCCGCCGTGACCGCCCCGAGCTCTTCACCGGGTACACCGCCGTCGCCTCCTCCGGGAGCGCCGGGAACCACGTCTTCGGCTTCGACCGCGGCGGGGCGATCACGCTCATCACGCGCCTGCCGCACGGCCTGGCGCAGCACGGCTGGGGCGACGCCACCGTGGAGCTCCCGGCCGGCACCTACACCTGCGCGCTCACCGGGGCGAGCATCACCGGCGGCACCGTGCTGATCTCCGACATCTTCTCCACCTACCCCGCAGCCCTACTGGTCCAGGAGGACGCAGCATGAGCACCACCTTCGACGTCTGGGCGCCCCGCGCCGAGTCCCTCACCCTCGTGGCCGACGGCACGCAGTACCCCATGACCCGGGGCGAGGGCGACTGGTGGAGTGCACCCGACGCGCCCGCCCCCACCGAGGACGTCGACTACGGCTACCTCGTGGACGGCTCCGACACCCCCGTACCCGATCCCCGCTCACGCCGGCAGCCCGAGGGGGTGCACGGACTCTCGCGCACCTTCGACCCCGGCGCCCACGAGTGGCAGGACGTGTCCTGGCGGTCCCCGGGCATGGACGGAGGGGTCATCTACGAGATGCACCTGGGTACCTTCACCCCCGAGGGCACGCTCGACGCCGCGATCGGCAGGCTCGACCACCTCGTGGACCTCGGCGTGCAGTACGTGGAGCTCCTGCCGGTCAACGCGTTCAACGGCACCCACAACTGGGGGTACGACGGCGTGCTCTGGTACGCGATCCAGGAGACCTACGGGGGTCCGGCCGCCTACCAGCGCTTCGTGGACGCCGCCCACCAGCACGGCCTCGGCGTCATCCAGGACGTGGTGTACAACCACCTGGGGCCCAGCGGCAACTACCTCGGCCAGTTCGGCCCCTACCTCATCGAGGGCAAGGCGAACACCTGGGGCGACTCCCTCAACCTGGACGGCCCGCAGTCGGACGAGGTGCGCAACTACGTGGTGGAGAACCTGCTCATGTGGTTCACCGATTACCACGTGGACGGTCTCCGCCTCGACGCCGTCCACGCCCTCCACGACGAGCGCGCGGTGCACATCCTCGAGGAGTTCGGCGCACGGACGGACGCCTGCGCCGCGGAGCTCGGCAAGCCCCTGTTCCTCATCGCGGAGTCCGACCTCAACGACCCGCGGCTGATCTCGGACCGGGCCGCGGGCGGGTACGGCCTCGCCGGTCAGTGGAGCGACGACTTCCACCACGCCGTCCACGTGAACCTCACGGGGGAGACCGAGGGCTACTACGCGGACTTCGACTCCGTGGGCGCCCTCGCGAAGGTCCTCGAGAAGGGCTTCTTCCACAACGGCACCTACTCCTCCTTCCGGGAGCGGCACCACGGCCGGGAGCTCGACGAGTCGCGGATCTCGCCCCTCCAGCTGGTGGTCTGCACCCAGAACCACGACCAGATCGGCAACCGCGCCGCCGGCGACCGCCTGAGCGACACCCTGGACCAGGCGCAGCTCGCGCAGGCCGCGGTGCTCAACATCCTCGGTCCGTTCACCCCCATGCTCTTCATGGGCGAGGAGTACGGTGCGTCCACCCCCTGGCCGTTCTTCACCTCCCACCCCGAGCCGGAGCTGGGCCGCGCGACCGCCGAGGGCCGGCTGAAGGAGTTCGAGCGCATGGGCTGGAAGCCCGAGGACGTCCCCAACCCGCAGGACCCGGGGACCTTCGCCTCGGCGAAGCTGGACTGGGCGGAGGCGGAGCAGGGCTCCCACGCGAAGCTGCTCGCCACCTACCGGGACCTGATCGCGCTGCGCAACACCCGCCCGGAGTTCCGTAGCGTCTCGTTCGACGGCGTCTCGGTGGACTTCGACGAGCAGGACCGGTGGCTGGTCCTGCACCGCGGGGGCACCGCCGTCGTCCTGAACCTCGGCGACGCCGTCGCCCGCGTACCGCTCCGGGGGGCGGATGCCACGGTGCTCCTCGCCACGGTGGAGGGTACCGACGTGCTCGAGGACGCCGTCCGGGTGCCTGCCCGCGGAGCCCTCGTGGTGGAGCTCGCCACCACGTAGGGCGCAGCGTAGTGCATGGGTTGTGCAAGAGTTTCGGCAACCACGGGGTCCGCGGGGCGGGAGCCGTCCATGATGGTGGTCGGCGGTACCGGTGAGGATCGGACCCTCCCCCCGGACATGACCGGGCCCGGCGGCACGGAACGGCAGGAAGAACCATGGAGCTCGACATCGGGACCCTCAGGGTGGTCTTCGGCGCCGTCTCCATCACCCTCTTCATCCTGTTCTACTCGGTGTCCTTCCGGCAGACCGGATCCGTGTTCAGCGCCTGGTGGTGCGCCGCCGTGGCCTTCTTCCTCATGGGATCCTCCGGATACCTGCTGGACGGGACGGTCCACCAGATATGGGCCAACCCGACGGCCAACACCCTCCTGGTGGCGGGGACCTCCTGCGTCTGGGCCGGGGCGCGGAGCCTGCGTCACGTCAGCCCCGCGTGGTCGCAGCTCGCCGTGGCGCCGGTCCTGACGCTGCTGGCCTCGGTGGTGGACGATCCGGCCACCAACACGTGGTCCGGCGGCCCGGTGTTCCTGGGCATGATGTGCCTGACCGTGGCGCTGGCGTCCTGGGAGCTGTGGCGGCTCCCGCGCAACTACAGCCGGGTGCAGACGCCGCTGGCGGTCGCGACGGGCTGCCTGGCGCTGCTCTACCTCGGGAGGTGCCTCGCCTTCGTCGGCGGGGGCAAGGACGGCCACGTCTTCACCACCTATTTCGGCTCCGAGATCACCGCGCTGCTCACCCTGCTGCTGCTCGTCGTCGTCGCCTTCAGCGCCGCCGCGCTCAGCGCCGAGCAGATCGCCTCGGACCTGCGCACCAGGGCGTCCCGTGACGTGCTGACCGGGCTGCTCAACCGGGGCGGGTTCCAGGACCTCGCAGAGGTGCGGATGGCGCAGCTCGGACGGACCAGCTGCCCCGGGACCCTGGTCCTGGCGGATCTGGACCACTTCAAGGCGGTCAACGACACCTACGGCCATGCCGCGGGCGACGCCGTCCTGAAGGCGTTCGCGACCGCCGCCCACGAGACGGTGCGGTCCACGGACCTCGTGGCTCGCTACGGCGGCGAGGAGTTCGTGATCCTCCTGCCCGGTGCCTCCCTCGCACGGACCGAGGAGATCACCCGCGCCATCAGTTCCGCGCTGCGGGGTCAGGCCTCCCTCGGCGAGCCGGCCATGCCCACGGTGAGCTACGGCATCGCGGCGGTCGACACGGGGGACTACGACCTCGACGCGGTCATCGCGGCGGCCGACCAGGCGCTGTACGCGGCGAAGTCCGGTGGACGCGACAGGACCGTGCGGGCCATCCGCCCTGCCGGGGCGGAGCCGGGATCGGCCGCCGAAGCCCCGCGGAGCATCCAGAACGTCGAGTGACCCGGACGGGGTTCCCCCGGTCCCCGGAACCGGCTCGCCTAGGATGAGGACATGACCTATCAGCCTGCTGACGATCGCTATGACACGATGCCGTACCGCCGGGTGGGGAGGAGCGGGCTGCAGCTGCCCGCGGTGTCCCTCGGCCTCTGGCACAACTTCGGGGACGACAAGCCCTTCGAGACCCAGCGTGCGATCCTGCGCCGCGCCTTCGACCTCGGCGTCACCCACTTCGATCTCGCCAACAACTACGGACCGCCCTACGGCAGCGCGGAGACCAACTTCGGCCGGCACCTGAAGGACGACTTCCTCCCGTTCCGCGACGAGCTGGTGATCTCCAGCAAGGCCGGCTACGACATGTGGCCCGGGCCCTACGGCGACCTCGGTTCGCGCAAGTACCTGCTGGCCAGCCTGGACCAGTCCCTGGAGCGCATGGGGCTGGACTACGTGGACATCTTCTACAGCCACCGCCCAGATCCGGACACTCCGCTGGAGGAGACCATGGGAGCCCTCGACACCGCCGTGCGCTCGGGCCGTGCACTGTATGCCGGGATCTCCTCCTACTCCCCGGAGAAGACCCTCGAGGCCGCCGCGATCCTCGAGGACCTCGGGACCCCGCTGCTCATCCACCAGCCCTCCTACTCCATGCTGAACCGCTGGACCGAGGACGGCTCACCGAACCTCTACGAGGCACTGGAGCAGGTGGGGGCCGGGTCGATCGCGTTCTCCCCGCTCGCGCAGGGCCTGCTCACGGACCGCTACCTGGACGGCGTCCCCGCCGACTCCCGCGCCGCCGCCTCCAAGTCGCTCTCCGAGGACCACCTGTCCGAGGACAATCTCCGCCGGGTCCGCGGGCTCAACCGGATCGCCGAGGGTCGCGGCCAGAGCCTCGCGCAGCTGGCCGTGGCATGGATCCTCCGCCCGCAGCCCAAGGGCACCCCGGTCCCCTCCGCGCTCATCGGCGCATCGAGCGTGCGCCAGCTGGAGGACAGCCTCGCGGCCGTGCGGAACCTCGAGTTCACCCCGGAGGAGCTGCGTGCCATCGACGAGTTCGCCGTCGAGTCCGACATCAACCTGTGGGCGAGCGCCCTCGAGGCCTGATGCTCGCCGTCCGGCCGGCGGTGCCCGGCGACTGGCCCGAACTGTGGGCGATCATGGAACCCGTGGTCCGGGCCGGGGAGACGTACTGCGGGGACCGGGAGAGGGACGAGGGGGCCGGGCGGCCCGGGTGGCTGCCCGGTCCCGCCGGCCCGGACCCCACGCTGCGGGTCCTCGTGGCCGTGGACGACGGCGGGGCGGGGGTGGGCCCGGCGCCGCTGCCCGCGAACCGCGGCGGTCCGGGCAGTCACGTGGCCAACGCCTCCTTCCTCGTCTCCGCCGACGCCGGTGGCGGGGGCGTGGGACGGGCCCTCGCCGAGTACGTGCTGCAGGAGGCGAGGCGCGCGGGCTATGAGGCCATGCAGTTCAACGCCGTGGTGGAGACCAACGTCCGCGCCGTGGGTCTCTGGCGCTCCCTCGGGTTCGACGTCGTGGGCACCGTGCCGGGTGCGTTCCTCCACCCCGACCTCGGGTACACCGGCCTCCACATCATGCACCGGCGGCTCTGACCCGGGCGCAGGGCGGCGATCCCCCCGGTCAGCGCCAGGACGCCCGCAGCCGGGGGAACGCCTCCTCGTAGCCGCGGAGCACCCGCCCCGCCGCGTGGAACGAATCGACCAGCGGGTGCCCGGCCAGGGCGAGGAGGGCGGCGTCGCGGTCGCGGTGCACCGCCGCCCGGACGGTGTGCTGCTCCACGGCCTTCACCGCTGCCATGAGCCCCAGCTGGTGCTGCGTCAGCCGCCCGGCGGGCAACGGCCGCGCCCCCGCGGCGTCCACCACGGACGGCACCTCCACCACGGCCTCCGGCGGCAGCTCGGGGAAGGTGCCGCCGTTGCGGACGTTCAGGACGAGCTCCGCGGGCGTGTCCGTGAGCAGGGCCCGCAGAACCCTCAGGGCCACGACCTCGTACCCGCCCCCCGCCAGGGACTCCTCGTCGCGTTCCTCGTCCGCCGCGCGTGCCTCGGCGAGGTACCCCGCCTCACGTTCGAGCCGCGCGCGCTCCCACACGCGGAAGGGGTCCGCCGCGGTGAGCAGGCGGGGATAGAGGGCCCGCTGCTGGTCGCGCAGCGTCTCGCCGCGGGTCCTGGCCGCGGGGGCGACGGCCCGCGCGGCCTCCCGGTGGAAGTAGTAGTAGAACAGGTACTCGTTCGGGAGGGCGCCGAGCATGCGGGGCAGCTCCGGGCCGAGCAGGCGGCCCTCCTCGAAGCCGCCGAGGCGCAGCGGATCGGCGAGCAGCGCCGGCAGGCGGTCCGTCCCGTCCTCGGTGAGCCCGCGCAGCCACCCCAGGTGGTTCAGGCCCACGTAGTCCACCCCGGCGAGCGAGTCCGTGGCACGGAGGCCCGCGGCACGCGAGGCGCGGGTCACGAGGCCGGACGCCGAGTCGCAGATGCCCACCACCCTGTTCCCCAGGACCGGGCCGAGGGCCTCCGTGACCATGCCCGCCGGATTGGTGAAGTTGATCAGGTACGCGCCCGGCGCATGCTCGCGCATCATCCTGGCCACGCGCAGCATGTCCGGGATGGAGCGCAGCGCGTAGGAGATCCCGCCGGCGCCCACGGTCTCCTGCCCCAGGAGACCGTGGGCGAGCGCCACACGCTCGTCGAGGACGCGCCCCTCCGCCCCGCCGCTGCGCACCGCGGCGAAGACGAGGTCCGCGCCCGGCAGGGCTTCCTCGAGCGTGGTGGCCACCCGCACGGCGGGTCCGGTCCCGGTGTCCGCGCCCCCATTCAGGGGCAGGGCGGCGAGGGCGCGCGCGACCGCCCGGGCGCGCTCCGGGACGGCGTCGAGGAGGCCGAGTTCGGACACCAGCCCCGAGAAAGTGCCCGATGCGAGCGCCCGGTACACCAGGGGCACCCGGAAACCACCGCCGCCCACGACCACCAGCCGTGCTCCGGTTCCGCTCGGCATGCCCGTCCCCTCGATCGTCCCCGTGTCCTGCGGAACACCGCCTGGGGGATATTGTGCCGTACATGCCCATCCCGCACCGCTTCGATCCGCTGGCAGCATCCCGGACCGCCGAGGACCCCGAGTTCGATCTCCTCCTCGCCGGTCAGGTCTTCTTCGACATCACCTTCACCGGTCTGGAGCAGCTGCCGTCCCCGGGCACCGAGGTGTGGTCGGACGGCATGGGGTCGGGGCCGGGCGGCATCGCGAACCAGGCCATCGCGGCGAGCAGGCTCGGCCTGCGCACCACGTTGTCCGCGGCCTTCGGCGACGACGCCTACGGGCAGTCGAACTGGGACGTGCTGCAGGACCAGGAGCAGGTGGACCTGTCCAGGTCCCGCGTCTTCGGGCAGTGGCACTCGCCGGTCACCGTGTCCCTCTCCGTGCACCGGGACCGCTCCATGGTCACCCACGGGCACCCCTCGCCGTTGCGCGCCTCGGAACTCATCGGCACGCCTCCCTCCTGCCGCGCCGCCGTCGTCAGCGTGGAGGAGGAACTGGAACCGTGGGCGCGGGCCGCCGCGGCCGGCGGGACCAGGCTCTTCGGCGACGTGGGCTGGGACCCGGCGGGGGAATGGGCGCCGGAGACCCTGGCCTCGCTGGAGCACTTCCACGCCTTCATGCCCAACGGGGTGGAGGCCATGGCGTACACGCGCACCGACGACCCGTGGGCCGCTCTCTACGCGCTCGCGGACCGCGTGCCGGTGGCCGTGGTGACGGTGGGTCAGCAGGGGGCCATGGCGATCGACTCGCTCACGGGGGAGGAGGAGTGGGTACCGGCGCTGCCGGTGTCCGCCTACGACCCCACCGGGGCCGGTGACTGCTTCGGGGCGGCGTTCGTGATGGCCGATCTCGCGGGGTTCCCGCTCGCCGACCGGCTGAGCTTCGCGAATCTCTGTGCCTCCCTATCCGTGCAGCACGTGGGAGGTTCGCTCGCGGCGCCGGGATGGGGTGACATCGCGGACTGGTGGCACCGGGTCGGCGCGGGGCGCGACGGCGTGCGGAAGCAGTGGCTGCGGCGCTACGCCTTCCTCGCGGACCTCGTCTCGGACGTCCCCACCGAGGCGGTGCGCAGGGCCACCGCGACCATCGCGCGGCAGTCCGACGCCGCGCCGTCGTCGACCCGACCCGAAGGGTTCGGTGCGCCGGCGTCAGGGCGCTGACCCCGCACGACGTCGGCTGGGTCCCTCAACCCCTCAGCATCGCCGCCTCACCGAGCCACCGGGCGTGGCGCGCCCACGGGTCCTCCACGCCGGCGGCGAGTGAGGCGACGTGCCGCAGGAGCTCCGGGGCGGCGTCGAACCACTCCGAGCGCCCGTGCCGCAGGTGCGCGAACTCGGAGTGCCGCCGGTGCTCCACGAGCCGGTCGCCGCGCTCGAAGGCGAGGACGTCGTCGTGCCAGATCCGGCGCAGGCGCTGCCGGGGGTTCATCGTGGTGCCGATCTTGATCCGGTCCCGGAACCGTACGTAGTAGACCACGTCCACCCGTGGCGGCGGCAGCCCGTCGTCGAGCACCTCGCCCACACGCCACTCGCACGCCGCGCACACCCACCCCGAGGCGTAGTGCACCCCGAGGCGTGAACCGCACGCCCGGCAGGCGCCGGGCAGCAGATCCGTGCGCCCCAGCTCACCCTCGGCCCACTCCACCACGGCTGCGGCGTGGGCGTCGCACAGCGGGAAGGGCGAGGCGCCGGTCTCCCGGCCGCACGCGTGCCCGGCGGGATCGGGCAGGATGCAGCGGGGTGGGGGGTGGGGCACGAGGTCGATTGTGTCCTCACGCCGGGGACGCCCGCAAGCGGGCTGCGGGTCGACCGGCGGGGCGGGGCTGGCAGAATGATGGGTGTGACCCATCCCGAGCGCGTGGCAGAGATCGATCTCGAGGCCCTGCGGCACAACGTCCGCCACCTCCGCCGGGTCGCGCACCCAGCCCGGGTCATGGCGGTGGTCAAGGCCGATGCCCACGGCCACGGGGCCGTCCCCGTGGCCCGTGCGGCGCTGGAGGCGGGCGCGGCGTGGTTGGGCGTGGCGCACATCGCCGAGGGAGTGGCACTGCGCAGGGCGGGGATCGAGGCGCCCGTCCTCGCCTGGCTCCACACCCCGGCCTCCGACTTCACCGCGGGGGTGGAGCACGGGCTCGATCTCGGGATCTCCGACTGGGAGCTCGAGCACGTGGTGGCCGCCGCACGCGAACTGGAGCGCCCCGCCATCGTGCACCTGAAGATCGACACCGGCCTCGGCCGCAACGGGTGCCCGCCGGAGCAGTGGCAGGCGCTGCTCGACCGGGCCGTGGCCCACCAGGAGGAGGGCCTGATCCGGGTGGTGGGGGTCTTCTCCCATCTCGCCGCGGCGGACGAGCCCTCACGGCCCGAGACGGATCTGCAGATCCGGGCGTTCCGCGACGCCGTGGCCGCGGCGGAGAACGCGGGGATCGACGTCGAGGTCCGTCACCTCGCCAACACCCCGGCCACATTCTCCCGCCCCGACTGCCACTTCGACCTCGTCCGTGTGGGGCTCGGCCTGTACGGGCTCTCGCCGTTCTCCGACCAGGACTCCGCCGATCTGGGGCTCCGGCCCGTGATGACCTTCAGCACCGTGGTGTCCAACTGCAAGGAGGTCCCGGCCGGTCAGGGGGTGTCCTACGGCCATGCGTACCGCACGCAGCAGCCCACCACGCTGGGGCTCATCCCCGTGGGCTACGGCGACGGCGTACCGCGCATCGCCACCGGGGCGCCGGTGCTCGTGGGTGGGCGGACCTACCCGGTGGTGGGACGCATCGCGATGGACCAGTTCGTCGTCGACTTCGGGGCCACGGGTCTGGTGGGCACGCCGCGGAGCCCGCTCGGGGCACGCGCCGTGCTGTTCGGTGGTGCCGACGCCCCCGCCGTGGAGGACTGGGCGGCAGCGGCCCAGACCATCAACTACGAGGTGATCACCCGGATCGGAGACCGGGTGGAGCGCGTCCACCTCAATGTGGACCCAGAGAACGATGACCTCGCCTGAGCGGACGGCGCCCGAGTGGACCGAGGCGTTCGACGTCGGTTCGGCGGAGCAGCTGCAGAGCCTCGCCGAGCGCCTCGCACGGTACCTGGTGCCCGGCGACCTGCTGGTGCTCACCGGTGAGCTGGGGGCAGGGAAGACCACGTTCACACAGGGTCTGGGGCGCGGACTAGGGGTCCGGGAGCGCATCATCTCGCCCACCTTCGTGCTGGTCCGCCAGCACCCCTCCCTGGCGGACGGGCCGGGACTGATTCACGTGGACGCCTACCGCCTGGAGAGTGCGGCCGCCGTGGACGACCTCGACCTCGAAGCCACCCTGGACGCCAACGTCACGGTGATCGAGTGGGGTGCGGGGAGGGTGGAGCACCTGAGCGGAAGTCACCTGCGGGTGACCATCGAGCGGCCCCTCGGCACCCGGACGGCGGCGGGCGCCCCCGCCCTCCCGGTCGCCGCGTCCGCCCCGGTCACCGAGTTCGACGACGACGGCGCGGACGAGCTGCGCACCGTCACGCTCACGGCCTCCGGGCCCCGGTGGCACGGACGGCATCCCGCCCTGTCCCTCGACTAGGCTTGGCGGGTGCTCCTCCTCGCCCTCGACACCTCCGCCGCGGCCACCGTGGCCCTCCTCCGGGACGGCGCCGCCGTCGGCCGGTTCGGCAGCTCCGACACCCGCTCGCACGCCGCGGGGCTGGCCCCCGCCGTGCAGCGCGTCCTCGCCGACGCCGGTGCGACCGGGAAGGACCTCGACGGGATCGTGGCCGGTGTGGGGCCGGGCCCCTTCACGGGACTCCGTGCGGGCCTGGTAACCGCCCGCACCCTGGCCTTCGTCTGGGACGTCCCCCTCCACGGGGTCATGAGCCTCGACGCCCTCGCATACGACGCCGCTTACGGAGGCACCGTCCCGGCCGGAACGGACTTCCTCGTGGGTACGGACGCCCGGCGCGGCGAGGTCTACTGGGCCCTGTACCGTGCTCCCGCGGACCCGGGCGTGCTGCCCCGGCTCCTGGACGGCCCCCGGGTGGACCGGGCGCCGTCCCTGCCCAGGGGCGTGCCGCTGGTAGGACGAGCTGCGGGCCTGTACCCGGAGGACCTCCACGGTCCGGCGGATCTCGCCTCCGCGGACCCCGATGCGGCGTCCCTGGGGCGGGTGGCGCACCTGCGCCTCCTCGCGGGCGAGCCCCTGCTCGGCACGGAGCCGCTGTACCTGCGGGAGTCGGACGCGCAGGTCCCCGGGCCGAGGAAGCGGGCCACCGCATGAGCTTCACCCTGAGGGACCTGGCCTACGAGGACATCGGGACCGTCGGGGAGCTGGAGCAGGAGCTCTTCCCCACCGACGCCTGGCCGCTCGAGATGTTCTACACCGAGTTCTTCCAGCCCGACACCCGGCGCTACCTGCTCGCCGAGGTGGACCACCGCGTGGTGGGGTACGCGGGGGTGATGGTCCTGGGCGCCACCGCCGACATCCAGACCATCGGCGTGCTGCCCTCCTTCGAGGGCCGGGGGATCGGGCGCGCGATGCTCACCGAACTGCTCCACGAGGCCCGTGCCCGCGGAGCGGACAACGTGATGCTCGAGGTCCGGGCGGACAACCCGCGGGCCCAGCAGCTCTACACGCGCTTCGGCTTCGAGCAGATCCACACCCGCCGCAGGTACTACCGTGACGGCGTGGACGCCTGGGTGATGCGGCTCCTGCTCCCCGCCGAGGAAGGACCCCGGGCATGAACACCACGGAACCGCTGGTCCTCGGGATCGAGTCCTCCTGCGACGAGACCGGGGTGGGCGTGGTGCGGGGCACCGAACTCCTCACCAACACGGTGTCCTCCTCCATGGCCGAGCACGTGCGCTTCGGCGGGGTGATCCCGGAGATCGCCTCGCGCGCCCACCTCGAGGCCTTCGTGCCTACCCTCCGCGGTGCGCTCGAGGACGCCGGGGTGACCCTCGAGGAGATCGACGCCATCGCCGTCACCGCCGGCCCCGGTCTCTCCGGGGCCCTCATGGTCGGGGTGTCGGCGGCCAAGGCGCTCGCCGTCGCGACCGGAAAACCGCTGTACGCGATCAACCACCTCGTGGCGCACGTGGGCGTGGGTGTGGTGGGGGGGACGTTCCCCGACGGACTCCCGGAGAACCTCGGCGCACTGCTGGTCTCCGGCGGCCACACGGAGATCCTGCGGGTGGGGAGCCTCGCCGACGACGTCGAGCTGCTGGGCTCCACGATCGACGACGCCGCGGGGGAGGCGTACGACAAGACGGCGCGCATCCTCGGGCTCGGGTACCCCGGCGGCCCGGCGATCGACCGCGTGGCCCGGGAGGGGGATCCGCGGGCCATCCGCTTCCCGCGCGGGCTCTCCCAGCCCAAGTACCTGGGGTCCGCCGAGCAGCCCGGCCCGCACCGGTACGACTGGTCCTTCAGCGGCGTCAAGACCGCGGTGGCGCGCAGCGTGGAACAGTACGAGGCCGCGGGGCTCCAGGTTCCCGTGGCCGACATCGCCGCGTCCTTCCAGGAGGCGGTGGTGGACGTCATCTCGGCCAAGGCCGTCCTGGCGTGCACCGAGTACGGCATCACCCACCTCCTGCTCGGCGGGGGAGTGGCGGCCAACCGGCGGCTGCGCGAACTCACGGGGGAGCGGTGCGCCGCGGCCGGGATCACCCTCACCGTGCCGGCGGCGTCGCTGTGCACGGACAACGGCGCCATGGTGGCCGCCCTCGGTGCGCAGCTGGTGATGGACGGCGCCGCCCCGAGCGGGTTGGGCTTCGGCACCGATCCGGGGCTCCCGGTCACCACCGTCGTCCTCCCCGAAGTCTGAACCGCACACCGTACTCGCGGGGTGCGGGTGTGATACGGATGGCCCATGACACCACCGCACGAGAAGTACCTGTCCCAGCCGGACGAGCTGCCACTCGTGGACCTGCTGCGGCGCAGCTCCATCTACCTGGCCGGGGTGGAGAAGGAGCTGGCGGAGGAAGCGGGCCTGAACACCACCGCGGCCCGGGCGCTCGTCCTGATCGTGGAGGCGCACAAGGGAGTGGAGGCCTACAGTCCTACGGCCCTCGCCGACGTCCTCGACCTCACCACGGCCAGTATGACGGCGGTGACCGACAAGCTGGAGTCCGCAGGTCTCGTGGAGCGGAGGCCCAATGTCGCCGACCGGCGGAAGATCTGCCTCCACCCCACACCGCACGGTACGGCCGAGCACCAGCGCATCCGGGATCGGCTGGCGGCCGTGGTGGACGCGGCGGCATCCACCCTGAGCCGTGCGGACCGGGCAGGGTTCCGGAAGGGACTGCTCGCTCTCGCCGCCCTGTAGGGCGGGCCGAACCTGACAGTTTCCTGATTACTAGAAAAACTAGCTTTACAGCATCTGAGTCAACAGTTAGGTTGGTGTCAGGTCGAGAAAACGGCCCAGCCCCCTGACCTGAAGGTCACCCTCATGACGCTCACACAGATGTCCCCCTCGGCCCTCGACACCCACACCGTCCCGGTAGGAGTTGAGTTCGGCGAGGATGCCGCGCTGGACTCCTGGCCCGGACTGGCCACCACCACCGATCTCGTCCCGCCCGTCAGCGCGCCCGAACTGCCGCCCGTGCCGCGTGTGCTCGACGACGCCACGACCCGACAGCTGCGGCGCTGGAGCAACCAGCTGTACAAGCTGCTGGACACCGATTTCCCGCCCTTCGGGGTCCGCGAGGACTGCGACCGTGTGGCGGCGGAACTGGAGCTGCGCGAGGAGCAGGCCCGCAACGGCTCGGTGAGCGCCACCCGTCGGGACGCCTTCCGTGACAACCCGCTCAACCACCGCTTCGAGCTGTTCCAGAACGGGATGCTCGCGGGATACGTCTCCTACTCCATGCGGGCGGGGGTACTGCGTCTGCACCGCACCGTGGTCGCCGCCACCTTCGAAGGGGCGGGGATGGAGGGCATCCTCATCCGGAAGGTGCTCCTCGCTGCACACAAGCGCAGGCTCTCGGCGCTTCCCTACTGCTCGGAGGTGCAGATGTTCCTCGAGCAGAACCCGGAGTACAGGAGCCTGATCGTCGGCTGATCGGCCGACCCCTTCCCCGAGGGGGAGATCCTCGTCGTGCCGCCGGCCTCGGGCGCAATCGCCCGAGGCCGGCGTCGTCGCGCCGTGGTACTACCGGCGCCGAACCCTACTTGATGTGCGGCCCTCCGGTGAGCGGGTCGATCGGCCTGGTGCCGGTGCGAACGTCCTCGTGGAGGATCCCGCTGTCGGCCGGGACACCCGTGCCGGGTACGCCGTCCACGGCCGGGACGTCGTCCACCGGGGCCCTCTCCGCGTCCAGCGGCTCCACCGGTGCTGCGCCGACCGCGGGGTCGGCCACCGGTACGGCGGGCCGCACGTCGTCGGGACGCGCTGCAGCCGGGGTCTCCACCACGGGGACCACCGGGGTCGCCGCGTCGGGGTGCTGTGGTGCGGGCTGCTCGGCGTCCCGGTCCCTGCTCGCGGCAGCCACGGCCACTCCGGCGACGGCCGCGGCTGCCGCCACACCCACCCCGGCCGCCAGCTTGCCCGACACCCCGGCCTTGCTGCTGTCGCCGCGGGACTGCTCGGCGTCGTCGGTACCGGGGGTCCCGCCCTGCCCGGCCACGGTGCCGCGCCAGGCGCCCGTGGCGTAGCTCTCGGACTCGATGAACTCCTTGAACCGCTGGAGATCCGCCCTGGCCTGGTTCTCCACGACGTTCAGCTTGTCACCCACCTTCTCCACGATGCCCTCAGGCTCGTACTCGAGGAGCAGGTTCGCCCGGGTGGTACCGCCGAGGTCCTCGAAGGAGACGGTCCCGGCGTTGGTCGCACCCTCGGTCGCGGCCCAGGAGACCCTGCGGTCGGGGACCTGCTCGAGGATCCCCGCCCCCCCCTGGCGGCGTATCCCGCCGATCTCGGCGACCCACTCCAGGCGGTCGTCCCCGAGCTGCGTGATCCGGTGGATGCCGCCCATGAAGTGGGGGAACTCCTCGAACTGCGTCCACTGGTTGTAGACGGTGGTCACCGGAAGGTTCACCACCACTGTCTCTTCGACCTTCGTGCTCATCATGTCTCCCTCTGTCGGCTGCGGTGCCGATGACGATCACATCATCAGTAGGCTTAGTTTAGGGCCGGGCGCCGCGGGGTGCCAGGAACACGACGGACGGTGCGTCGGCGGACCGGGCGGCTCAGGAGGGCATGTCGCCCAGGCTCACGTACTTTCGCCGCCAGTCGCGGCCCTCCTCGCCCCCGTAGCGGGTCCAGTACTCACGACCCGCGGTGATCACGTCCCCGGACACCGTCCAGATCGAGACCACGCGGAAGACGCCCACGTCCTCCTGCGGCACCTGCACCTCGGACACCACCACCTCGCCGGCGTCGTAGACGTTGAGCACGTCGATGCTCCACCCGTTCGGCTGCCCCGAGTTCACCGCCACCACGTCGTCCCTGCCGCGGATGACCTCCCGGGTCACGGGCCAGAACAGCTCCACGTCCTCGGCCAGGGTGCGCCCCACCATGCCCCAGTCCCTGCTCCACACCGACCGCCAGTACTGCCGCACCACCTCTGTTGCTTCCATGTGCCGATGCTACTCGGGACGTGTGTCCTGCCCGGTACGGCGCAGCTGCACTCCCACGGTGTTCTCGAAGCCCTCGATCGTGCGCGCCACCGCCTGATCCGGGGCAGTGTCCCAGATCGCCTGGTTGAAGATCTCCACCTCGATGTCGCCCGTGTACCCGGCCGCCTGCACCGCCGAGGTGATCGCGGCGAAGTCGATCACGCCGTCGCCGGGGTAGTGGCGCGAGAGCAGCCCGTCCTCGGTGAGGGGAGTGGCCCAGTCGCACACCTGGTAGCTGGCTATCCGGTGCTCGGCACCCGCACGGGCGATCTGCTCGGTGAGCTGCGGGTCCCACCACACGTGGAACGTGTCCACCCCCACCCCCACGGTGGCGGCCGGGAACGGTGCGGCGAGATCCAGGGCCTGCTGCAGGGTGGAGATGACGGCGCGGTCCGCGGCGTACATGGGGTGCAGCGGCTCCAGCGCGAGCTGCACCCCGGCGGCCTCCGCCTCGGGGGCGAGCTCCGCGAGGGCGTCCTCGACCAGGGCGCGGGCCCCCCTGATGTCCCGGGACCCCTCCGGCAGACCGCCGGCCACCATCACGAGCACCGCCGCCGATCCGTCCGCACCGGCGGCGGCGAGCCGGGCGGTCTCCTCGATGGCACGGCGGGTGTCGGCCCGGGCCGCACGGCGGGCCCCGCCCCCCGGCGCGGGGACGAGCCCGCGCCGGCGGGGGGTGGAGAGCCGGAGCCCCGAGTCGGTGAGGGGCTGCGCCGCTGCCGGGAGCGACACCGCCTGAACGGAGTCACGCCACAGGCCGATGCTCGTGATCCCGGCGTCGGCGCTCACCCGCAGGGCCTCGGGGAGCGTCGCGTACTTGATGGTGGCCTGGTTGAGGGACAGGCGTGCGTGCGGCGCGGTCATACTGTGATCCCGCCCGTGCGCAGCAGCCCGTGCCAGCGGTCGCGGGCGAGCTCGGGGTGCTCGAGTGCACCGCACCCGTTGGCGAGGCGCACGATCTCCGAGAGGTGGGGCAGGCTCCGGGCGGCATGCAGTCCCCCCACCATCCCGAAACCGGGCTGGTGCCCGTTGAGCCAGCTGAGGAAGGCCACCCCGGTCTTGTAGTAGAACGTGGGCGCGGCGAAGATCTGGCGGGACAGCGCCTCGGGGGGGCCGAGGATGCGGGCGTAGCCGTCCGGGTCGCCGGCATCCAGGGCCTGGACCGCGGCCGAGGCGTGCGGCCCCACCGCGGCGAAGGCGCCGAGCAGGGCGTCGGAGTGCCCCGAGGCACCCCCGCCGATGAGCGAGACGTAGTTGAAGTCGTCCCCGGTGAACATCCGCGCCGGGGCCTCGAGCTCGGCGCGGACGGCGCGCTCCGAGTCCGCGTTCAGCAGGCTCATCTTCACGCCCGAGACCTTCCCCGGGGAGGCCGCGATGATCCGCAGGAGCGTGGCGGACGCCGTCGGCGTCTCGGCGGAGCCGAAGTACGTCCCGAGCTCGGGATCGAAGGCGCTGCCCAGCCAGTGGAGGATCACGGGAGCCCCCGCCGCGGCCAGGACCTCGGAGTACACGCGCTCGTAGTCCGCGGCCGTGGTGGCGGCGCGGGCCAGGTGCCGGCTCGCCATGAGCACCACGGAGGCGCCGGCGTCCTCGGTCAGGTGCAGCTGCTCCTTGTAGGCGTCGATCACGGCGTCGAGGGAGATCACGGGATCCTCGACGTGGTCCGTGTTCACCCCCACCACCAATCCGCCCCCCACGGACCGGGCCTCCGCCGCGCTGCGGGTGATGAGCTCGCGGGTCGCGGCGGCGTCGAGCCCCATGTTCCGCTGCGCCGTGTCCATGGCGTCCGCCACGCCCAGACCCCACGACCACAGATGATGGCGGAAGGCCAGGGTGGCGTCCCAGTCCAGGTCTGCCGGTGCCCCGGGGACGTTGTCGGCCGTGCTCCGCGGCACCACGTGCGCCGCCGCGTACACCGTGCGGCTCGTCAGGGGGGACGCCGGTCTCGAGAACGACGGCGCGCTGTCCAGCTCGACGGCGGAGAGCGTCCCGTCCGCGTCCACGAGCGTGATCATACGGAGGTGACCATCTCGAGGGGTGCGGACGTGGTGCTCACATCGGCGAGGTCGAGGCGCCGCCCCGACCGGGAGCTCTCGAGGCCCTGCTCCGCGAGGTACATGCCGCGGGCGCCCGCGAGGAAGTCGTAGGGGTGGGGGGCGTCCTCCAGCACGTGGCGCAGGAACTGCTCCCACTGGGTCTTGAACCCGTTCTCGAACACCTCGTTGGTGGGGATGTCCAGCCAGTCGGCGTCATAGTCGTGGGAATCCTCGATGTCGGGGTTCCACACGGGCTTGGGTGTGGCGTTACGGGGCTGGATCTTGCAGCCGAACAGCCCCACGACGGCGGAGCCGTGCGTGCCGTCCACCTGGAACTGCACCAGCTCGTCCCGGTTCACGCGCACCGTCCAGCTCGAGTTCACCTGCGCGATGATGCCGCCCTCGAGTTCGAACACCGCGTAGGCGGCGTCGTCGGCGGTGCCCCGGTAGGTGGCACCCTGCTCGTCCACGCGCTCGTCGATGTGCGTCACCGCCCGGGCGTAGACCGATTCCACCTTGCCGAACAGGTTCTCCAGCACGTAGCTCCAGTGCGGGAACATGTCCACCACGATCCCGCCGCCGTCCTCGGCGCGGTAGTTCCAGCTGGGGCGCTGAGCCTGCTGCCAGTCGCCCTCGAAGACCCAGTAGCCGAACTCGCCGCGGACCGAGAGGATGCGGCCGAAGAAACCGGAGTCGATCAGGCGCTTGAGCTTCTGCATGCCCGGCAGGTACAGCTTGTCGTGCACCACGCCGTTCTTGATGCCCGCCTCCTCCGCGAGCCGGGCCAGCTCCAGGGCGTCGGCGGCGGTCTCCGCGGTCGGCTTCTCGGTGTAGACGGCCTTGCCGGCGGCGATCGCCTTCCGGATGGCGGCTGCCCGTGCCTTGGTCACCAGGAAGTCCGCATAGATCTCCCAGCGGGGATCCGCGAGGACGCCGTCCAGGTCCGTGGAGTAGTGCTCGATGTCGTGCTTGGCCGCCAGCTCGGCGAGCTTGGCCTCGTTGCGGCCCACGAGGATCGGTTCCACCTGGACGCGGGTGCCGTCGGAGAGGAGCACCCCTCCCTGGTCCCGGATCGCGAGGATGGAGCGCATCAGGTGCTGCCGGTACCCCATCCGCCCGGAGACGCCGTTCATGATGATGCCGATTGTCCTCGTTGACATTGGTTCTCCTCGTCGACTGCTCTCCTGTTGGAAAGCGTTTACCGAAAGTGTAGGGGAAGACGGTGCGGAGGGGAAGACAGCGGTGAGGGAAGGAGTGCGGTGCAACGAGGCCGAGCCCAGGGGGAGGCGGATGCCACGGGGGATGGCCGTGCGCGCCGCTCAGGCGTCGGGGCGGAGATCCCGGCGGCGGCAGCGCGCGGCGTCCACCCAGGCCTCCCGCGCCCGTGAGTACTCGATCCACTGGGCGAGGACCAGCGTCCCGGTCCACGCCATGGCGAAGCCCTTCCTGGTGGAGGTGGAACCGTCCGGGTAGTCCAGGTCCACCCAGAGAGCCGGGGATCTCGTGGGCTCCGTGATGCCCTCGCTCGGAGCGGCCCGCTGCAGCGGTGGGACGAACCGGTCCGCGCCCGGCGGGATCCCCTGCCATCCCGGGGTCTGTGTCATGTGCCGAGGGTACGGTCCGGCTCCGACAACCGGAGGTCCTGCAGGGCCGTGCTCCGGCAGCCGTGCCGGGGGTGGGGCTCTCTGGTTAGGATTGGGCCACGACGTCGCCGGCCACCCGTCCGTGCCCTTCCCGGCCGGCCGGTGGGCCGTGCCGGCGTCGTGCTCCCGATCGACGAGATGTGAGGTGGCCAGAGTCATGACCGACGACGATCTGCAGAAGATCCGCGTAGCCGCGGCGGACAAGGAGGATGTCGAGTTCGAGCTGGACCGGGCCGAGCTGGTGCTGCAGGAGGCCGTGGCAGAGGCTCTCCACCACGGCGAGGACCCCGCGGTGGTGGCGGAGATCTCCGAGCTGCCGCTCGAGGACGTCCGGAAGCTCGCCGGCGAGGAATCGGACATGAACCCGGTTCTTCCCTTCTGACCCCGGCCCGCCGGCCGGGAAGCGAGCGGGAGCACCCCGCCCGGGATCAGCCGCGGTGGGGTGTGCTGTCGCGGAACACGAGTTCGGTACGGAGGGGTGGGGATCCGGGGTCGGCCCCCGTCGCCGCCCCGGTGGCGAGCAGGAGTGCCCGGCGGCCCACCTCCTCGAGCGGGATCCGCACCGTGGTCAGTGCCGGGGTGATGTCGCGTACGGTCGGGATGTCGTCGTACCCGGCCACCCCGACGTCCCCGCCGGGATCCCGTCCCGCCTCACGCAGTGCGGAGACCACGCCCACGGCCATGACGTCGTTGACCGCGAACACCAGGTCCACCGGCATGCCCGTCGCCAGGAGTTCCCGCGTACCGCGGTGACCGCCGTCGCGCGTGAAGTCCGCGTGGACGATGCGCTCCGGGGGCAGGTCGACGCCCTGCTCGGCGAGGCCGTCGCGGAAGCCGTCGAGTCGTTCCTGTGCCGTGCGGAGGTCCTGCGGACCGGCGATCACGGCGAACCTCCGGTACCCGCGCCCCACCAGCCCGCGGGCGAGGTCGCGGGCGCCACCGCGGTTGTCCAGCAGCACGGTGGCGAACGGTGCGGCGTCCTGGCTGATGAACGCCACCTTGCCACCGGTGGCCTCGAAGGAGGACAGCTCGGCCCGCAACCGCTCCTCGAAGGGGGATCCTGCCGTCCGTGAGCCGGCGAGGATGATCACGCGCGGGCGTTGACCGCGCAGGGCCCGTACGGTCTCCAGCTCGCGTCCGCCGTCCCTGCCGGTCACCGCGATGGTGACCACCAGCCCCTCCGCGCTCGCGGCGTCGATCACCCCGGCGGCGATGCTCGAGAAGTAGGGGTCCGCGATGTCGGCCACCAGCAGCGCCACCGTGGTGGTGCTGCCCTTCGCCACGGCCTGCGCGAAGAGATTCGTGGTGTACCCGAGCCGTTCGGCGGCCTCGAGGACCCGCAGGCGGTAGGACTCGTTCACCTTCCGGGCGCTCCCGTTGAGCGATCTCGACGCCGTCGCCAGCGACACCCCCGCCTCCCGTGCCACGTCGTGCAGGGTGGTGGGGCTCTTGCTGGCCGGTGCCGACATGTGCGCTCCTGGGGACCGGGGGAGGCGGGCCCCCGCCCCCGCCCGCCACTGGGGGGAAAGGGCCATTGTCGCCCGCGGCAACGGGGCCCCCGGGGCGCGCTCACCCCCCGGGGCGCCCGCGCCCCCCCCCCCGGCGCGGCGCGCGGCCCGTCCTGTTCAGAGCCCCAGGGACTCCAGTACCGGGAGTTCCGCGCGGGCACGCGAGCGTGCCTCCGACGCCGTGGGGGCGGTCACCGCGAGTTCGGCGATCCGCTGGGCGTCCGCCAGCGTCACGCTGCCGAGCACGGCCCCGACGCCCGCGAGTGCGCGCGGAGTCATGGAGAGGGTCGAGACCCCGAGTCCCACGAGGACGACGGCGAGCGCGGGGTCGGCGGCGGCCTCGCCGCACACACCCACGGACTTCACCCCGGCATGTGCCCGGGAACCCTCGACGGTCAACCGGACCATGCGCAGGACCGCCGGCTGCCAGGAGTTGTTGAGGGCGGCCAGCGGGCCGAGCTGACGATCGGCGGCCATGGTGTACTGCGTGAGGTCGTTCGTGCCGAGGCTCGCGAAGGAGACCTCGCCGAGGATCTCCTCGGACATCAGTGCGGCGGACGGCACCTCCACCATCACCCCGGGGGTCCGGAGCCCGGCGGCGGCGCACAGGCCGGCGAACGCGGCGGCCTCCTCCGGCGTCGAGATCATCGGGGCCATCACCCACACATCGGCGGTGGCCCGGGCCCCGGCGGCCGCGATGGCCCTCAGCTGCCGCCCGAGGGCACCGGGGGGGGGGAGATCCGTGCGGGAGCCGCGCACCCCGAGGGCGGGGTTCGGCTCGGAGGCGTCGGTGAGGAAGGGCAGGGGCTTGTCGGCGCCGGCGTCGAGGGTGCGCACCACCACCTTCTTGCCGGGGAACGCGTCGAAGACGCCCCTGTACGCCTCGATCTGCTCCTCGGGGGTGGGCTCGGTGTCCCGTTCGAGGAAGCAGAACTCGGTGCGCAGCAGGCCCACCCCCTGGGCGCCGGCCTCGGCGGCCTTCGCGGCATCCTTCGCGCCGCCCACGTTGGCGAGCAGGGGTACCTCGTGACCGTCGAGGGTCGCGCCGGTGCCGTCGAAGACGCTGAGCACCGCCGCGGCTGCCCGGTAGGCCGCGGCGGCCTCCCCCTCCGCCGCGCCAGGGTTCAGGGAGACCGTGCCGGCCATGCCGTCCACGAACACCGCGGCGTCGTGGTCGATGCCCTCCACGCCGGTGGCCGCCACCACGGCGGGAAGCCCGAGGGACCTGGCGATGATGGCGGTGTGGGACTGTGGGCCGCCACCGGAGGTGACGAGGGCCAGCACCGTGGTGGGGTCGAGCGTGGCGGTGTCCGCGGGGGCGAGGTCCTCGGCCACGAGCACGAAGGGGGTGTCCGACGTGGGGATCCCCGGCGCCGGGAGGCCCCGGAGCTCGGCGACGATCCGGGAGCGGACGTCGAGGACGTCGGCGGTGCGCTCGGCCATGTAGCCGCCGAGGGTGTGCAGCATCTCGGCCACGGAGGCACCGGCTTCCCAGACGGCGCGTGCCGGGGAAGTGCCCTTGGTGATGAGCTTGGTGGCAGATTTCAGCAGCATGGGGTCCGCCGCCATGAGGGAGGTGGCCTGCAGGACGGCCTGGGCGTCACCCTTGGCGAGGGAGGCCCTGCGCTTGAGGTCCTCCTGCACGGCCCTGGACGCCGACTTCAGTGCGGCGACCGCCTGGTCCGTACCCTCGGGGTCCTCGAGGCGCTCCCCGGCGGGGGGCTCACCCACCGGCTTCGGCATGTGGCGGACCGGACCGATCACGCGACCTGCACTGACCCCGACCCCTGCGAAATTCTCCATCGAACGTCCTCCATCCCTTGCCCTGGTGACCTCGGTCACCACCCTAGTGCCGCGTGGTGGCTCGCGCACGGCCCGTGCGCGTCGCAGCGCTGCTCCACGCCAAGTTCGTCGTGTGATCCACTTCATATAACACCGCTATAGGTGCTACGGTAGCAGTCATGAAAAAAGTGGGCGAACCAGCGCCTAAGCAGCGGCTGCTCCGGGCCGCTGCGGCGTTGCTCGCCGAGTCGGGCGGCGAGGCCGTCTCCACCCGGCAGATCACGCAGGCCGCACGGGTCACCGCTCCCACCCTGTACCACCACTTCGGTGACAAGGAGGGTCTGTTCGACGCCGTCGTCGCCGAGGGGTTCGCCGAGTACCTGGACGTGGAACGGGCCCTGCCGGCATCGGGTCACCCCATCGAGGATCTCCGGCTGCACTGGGACAACCACGTGCGGTTCGGCCTCGGGAACCCGCACCTCTACCTGGTGATGTTCGGCAACATCCGGCCCGAACGCAGGTCCTCCATGGTGAGCAGCGCGGAGGCCTTCCTCGAGGAGGTACTGGCACGGGCCGCCGTGGCGGCCCGACTCGTGGTGACACCGCGGGAAGCGGCGCGCAGCATGCTCGCGGCGAACATCGGTGTCACCCTCATGCTGATCGCGGAACCGGCGGAGAAGCGGAACCTCGAACTGTCCGCCATGACGCGGGAGGCCGTGATCTCGGCGGTGGCCACGGACTCGGAGGCGGACCCGACCACCGACACGGAGGGTACGCCCTCGGTGGTGGTGGCGGCGATCGCCCTCAATGCCGCACTGCAGTCCTCCCACCCCGACCAGCTCTCGAGCTCCGAACTGAAGCTCTTCCTCGAATGGCTACAACGCATCTCCAGCAGGTCCGGAAGCTGACGCTTCCGAACGAATCCGATCCCCCGCGGTGCTGCGGGGTCAACCGTAAGGACGGAAAGTGGCAATACAAGCAGAAGCGAGATCGGGCACCAGTGCCCGGGTCCGCGTCCAGAAGTTCGGGACGTTCCTGTCCGGCATGATCATGCCGAACATCGGGGCGTTCATCGCCTGGGGTATCATCACGGCCCTGTTCATCGAGGACGGCTACGCCCCCGTAGGGGTGCTCGGTGGCTTCGGTGAGAACGCGGACGGGGACCCGAACACGGGCCTCGTGGGCCCGATGATCACGTATCTCCTGCCCCTCCTGATCGCCTACACCGGCGGCCGGATGGTCTACGACGTCCGCGGTGGTGTGGTGGGCGCCGCGGCGACCATGGGTGTGATCGTGGGTACGGACATTCCCATGTTCATCGGCGCCATGATCATGGGCCCGCTGACGGCCTACCTGATGAAGAAGATCGACTCCATCTGGGACGGCAAGATCCGCCCCGGGTTCGAGATGCTCGTCAACAACTTCTCCGCGGGGATCTTCGCGGCTCTCATGGCCCTCTTCGGGCTCTTCGCGGTAGGTCCCGTGGTCACGCTGTTCACGGATGCGGCCGGCCGCGGCGTGGACCTCCTGGTCAACACCGGCCTCCTGCCGCTGACCAGCATCCTGATCGAACCGGCCAAGATCCTGTTCCTCAACAACGCCATCAACTACGGCGTCCTCACCCCGCTGGCCACGCAGGAGTCCACCGAGACCGGGAAGTCCCTCCTTTTCCTCATGGAGGCCAACCCCGGCCCCGGCCTCGGCCTGCTGCTGGCCTTCGCGATCTTCGGCCGCGGCATGGCGAAGGCCTCGGCGCCGGGTGCGATCATCGTGCAGTTCATCGGTGGCATCCACGAGATCTACTTCCCGTACGTGCTCATGAAGCCGCTGATGATCCTGTCCGTGATCGGTGGCGGCATGGTGGGTATCCTCACCCTCGTGATCACCGGCGCAGGTCTGCGCTCGCCCGCGGCACCCGGCAGCATCATCGCCGTGTACGCCGCGACGGCGTCGGACAGTTTCGTCGGCGTCACGCTCTCGGTGCTGCTCGCCGCTGCCACGTCCTTCCTCATCGGCTCGGTCATCCTGAAGACCACCAAGTCCACGGAGGACGACATGGCCGGTGCCGCCGCGAAGATGGAGGGTCTCAAGGGCAAGAAGAGCTCCGTGACCGGGAACTTCTCCTCCGGCACCGCGGCGACGGACGGCCCCATCCGTACCATCGTGTTCGCCTGCGACGCCGGCATGGGCTCCTCCGCCATGGGCGCCTCGGTGCTCCGCAACAAGATCAAGGCCGCCGGGTTCCCGGACGTCAAGGTCACCAACTCCGCCATCGCGAACCTGAAGGACGACTACGACATCGTGGTCACCCACCAGGATCTCGCCGCGCGCGCCGAGCCCCTGACGCAGAGCGCCACGCACGTCGCGGTGGACAACTTCATGGGCAGCCCCCGCTACGACGAGATCGTGGAACTGGTGCGCGCCAGTGCATCGGCGGACGGCGGGCTCGACCCGAAGAATCCCATGCCCGCCGCGGTGGCCGCGGACGCCGACGACGAGGCCGCCGCCTCGGGCGACGTCCTCGCCGAGCAGAGCGTGATCCTCCAGGGCCGTGCCACCACCCAGGAGGACGCGATCAACGAGGCGGGCCGCCTGCTGGTGGACCGCGGTGCCGTGGACACCAGCTACGTGGCCGCCATGCACGAGCGCGAGAGGTCAGTCCCCACCTACATGGGCAACTTCCTCGCGATCCCGCACGGCACCAACGCCGCGAAGGACCTCATCAAGCGCTCCGCCGTCTCGATCGTGCGCTACCCCGAGGGCATCGACTGGAACGGCAAGCAGGTCAAGTTCGTGGTGGGTGTCGCCGGCATCAACAACGAGCACCTCACCATCCTCTCCGCCATCGCCCGGGTCTTCTCGGACAAGGAGCAGGTGGCCAAGCTGGACGAGGCCACCACGGTGGACGAGGTCCTGGCACTCTTCGGGAAGGTCAACGCCTAGTGAAGGCAGTACATTTCGGCGCGGGGAACATCGGCCGCGGCTTTGTGGGGCTCCTGCTCCACGAAGCCGGGTACGAGGTGGTCTTCGCCGACGTCGCGGACGCCCTGATCGATCAGCTCGCCTCCACCCCGAGCTACGACGTCCACGAGGTCGGTGAGAACCCCGCGGTGAAGACCGTGGACACCTATCGGGCGCTGAACTCCCGCTCGCAGGAGGACGACGTCGTCGCGGAGATCGCCACGGCGGACATGGTCACCACCGCGGTGGGACCGAACGTCCTGAAGTTCCTGGCCCCGGTGATCGCCCGGGCGATCGCGCGGCGGGACCAGGCGCTGGCCCCGCTGCAGGTGATGGCGTGCGAGAACGCGATCAACGCCACCGACACCCTGCGCCGTGAGGTGGAGCAGGCCCACGAGGGTCCGTCCGCGGACCTGGAGTCCAGGGCGGTGTTCGCGAACACCGCGGTGGACCGGATCGTCCCGAACCAGGCGCCCGGACAGGGGCTCGACGTCACCGTGGAGACCTTCTTCGAGTGGGTCATCGACCGCACGCCGTTCGGGGGCAACGCCCCCGAGATCCCTGGTGCCACGTACGTCGACGACCTCGGACCGTACATCGAGCGCAAGCTGTTCACGGTGAACACGGGCCACGCCGCCGCAGCATACTTCGGGTCCGCCGCGGGGCTGGAGAAGATCTCGGACGCCATGGCGGACGAGGGGATCGCGGGCAGGGTGGAGGCGGTGCTCGGGGAGACCAAGCAGCTGCTCATCACCAAGCACGGGTTCGAACCGGCTGAGCAGGAGGCATACGTCCGGAAGATCCTCACCCGGTTCACGAACGAGCACCTGCCCGACACCGTGGTGCGCGTGGGCCGGGCTCCGCTGCGGAAGCTGAGCCGGCGGGAGCGTTTCGTCGGCCCGGCCGCCGAGCTCGCCGAGGCGGGCGTGCAGCCCGTGGCGCTGCTGGGGGCCATGCGGGCGGCGCTGTCCTTCTCGGCACAGGACGATCCCGAGGTGACCGCGCTCGCGGAGATCCTGTCCACGCAGGAGCCGGACGAGGCCACGACGTCGATCACCGGTCTCACCGCCGATCATCCGCTGTTCTCAGCGGTGCACGACCTGGTGGCGGCGCGTGCATCGGAGGTCCGGGCGGGCTGACGCGGATGGTACCTGCAGGGAGGGGGAGCGGCTACGGCCGCTCCCTTTTCCGTGTCACTCCCTTGACGACGGCGCCGGCGGTGCACAGAGTGATCAGGTAAACGTTTTCCAGATGAAGGATTCAACGATGAGTTCGGTCAAGAGAACAGTGGTCCCCGCGTGCATCGCCCTGGCCACCAGCTCCATCCTCCCCCTCGGAACCCTCGCCGTCCCCGCCGCGGCGCAGGGCCCCGGCGGGGCGCACGGCCCGGCGTCGTCGATCGGGGGAGTGCAGCTCGAGTACCTCGATCGCGGACTCGTGGGGGCCCTGACCCCGGAGGGGGTGCACCTCAGCTGGCGGCTGACGGCCACCGAGGTCACGGGGGCCACTGCAGCCGGTTTCACCGGGGCGGACTTCACGGTCTACCGCGACGGCGAACCGATCGCCACCGTCACGGACAGCACCAACTATCTCGACGCGGACGTGGTCGACCCCTCGGCCGCGGCGGCCGCGCGCTACAGCGTGGGCGCCGTCGTCGGCGGCGTGGAGGTCGAGGTGAGTGGCGAGGTGACCCCCTGGGCACAGGACTACCTGGACCTGCCGCTGCAGAAGCCCGCCGACGGCGTGACCCCGGCGGGCGAGGCCTACACCTACACGGCGAACGACATGAGCGTGGGGGACGTGACCGGGGACGGCCGGTACGAGCTCGTCGTCAAGTGGGATCCCTCCAACTCGAAGGACGTCTCCCAGATCGGGTACACGGGCAACACCTACATCGACACCTACACCCTCGAGGGGCGGCTGCTGAGCCGGATCGACCTCGGGGTCAACATCCGCTCGGGCGCCCACTACACCCAGTTCATGGTCTCCGACTTCGACGGCGACGGTCGCTCCGAGCTGATGCTGAAGACCGCGCCGGGAACGAGGACCACCACCTACGGGCCGGACGGGGAGGTCACGGCCGAGAACTACGTGACCCTGCCGAAGGCGGACGCCAGGGCGGGCGTACGGCACGACGACGACTACCGGTTGAGCACCGAGGGCTACTACGAGCACGTGGTGGACATGTTCGCCGGGTGGCAGGACCACCCGGAGGTGGTGGCAGGGAACTGGCCGGCCACCCTCGAGGAGGCCTTCGGGATCGAGCAGCGGTACCAGTACCCGCTGTCCGACGCCGATGCCCGCGCCATGACGGACTACTTCATGGACGAGTACGCACCGTCTCGTAGTGCACGGAACAACCTGCGGGCCTTCGAGGGCTTCGTCGTGGACGGGCCGGAGTACCTCAGCGTGTTCGACGGCGCCAGCGGCGCCGAGCTGCAGACCATCCCGTACGAGCCCGGACGCGGCGACGACGGCCTGCTGTGGGGCGACTACGCGATGTCCCGGATCGAGCCGGGCAACCGCGTGGACCGCTTCCTCGCGGGTGTGGCCTACCTGGACGGCGAGCACCCCTCGGCGATCTTCGCCCGCGGCTACTACACCCGCTCCAACATCGTGGCCTACCGGTGGGACGGGAAGAAGCTCACCCGGCAGTGGCACGTGGACTCCGGGCACGTGCCCATGACCAACCCTTTCAACGACGGCCCGCACGGGGGAGCGGGTACCAGCGAGGAGTTCGGCACCCTCGCCGGCCAGGGCTTCCACTCGTTGAGCGCGGCCGACGTCGACGGCGATGGCAAGCACGAGATCGTCTACGGCAGTGCCACGATCGATTCCGACGGCTCCCTGCTCTACAGCTCGTTCGACGTCCTCCCCGAGGGCAGCGCAGCGCCGGGGACGGTGGCCAAGCTCGGCCACGGGGACGCCATGCACGTGGCGGACATCGACCCGGACCGCCCGGGCCTGGAGATCTTCACCGTCCACGAGGGCGGTGCGTACGCACCGTACGGCTGGGCCATGCGGGACGCCGCCACCGGAGAGGTGCTCTTCGGCGGGTACACGGGCAAGGACACCGGTCGCGGCATGATCGGGGACATCGACCCCGCCACACGCGGGCTGGAGAACTGGGCGGTGGGCCTGCGCTCCGCCTCCGGTGAGCTCCTGCCCGGCAACGGACCCGGCACCAACATGAGCATCCGGTGGGCGGCGGACGGCACCACGCAGCTCGTCAACGGGACGGCGGACCAGGACGTCACCATCGACGACGTACGGCGTGGACGTCTCCTGACAGCCACGGGCACCCGGACCAACAACGGCACCAAGGGCAATCCGTCCCTCGTGGCGGACATCCTCGGCGACTGGCGCGAGGAGCTGCTGGTGCGCACGGCGGACAGCTCGGCGATCCGGATCTTCACGAGCACCGAGGTCACGGACCGCAAGCTGTACACGCTGATGCACGATCCCCAGTACCGCGCGGAGATCGCCCGGCAGAACACGGTGTACAATCAGCCCGCGTATACGGGCTTCTACCTCGCCTCGGACACGGACTTCACCGAGGTCCCCGTCCCGGACGTCTTCCTGCCCGGTGCGCTGCCCGCCCTGCAGGCGCGGTTGGACCAGCTGATCGCGGACGGCCGGGTGACCGGTCCCGTCGCACGGCAGCTCCAGGCGTCACTGGACCAGGCGCAGCGGGCCGTCGCCCGGGACCAGTCGCGCATGGCCGTCCAGGCGATGGAGAAGTTCCTCGACCGGCTGAACCAGCAGAAGACCAAGGCCGTGTCTCCCGGGGTGCGGGACGTCCTCACCCACCACGGCACGGTGATCCTCTCGATGCTGCGGTAGGAGCCCGCAGCCGGTCCCGGGCCGGGGGTGCGGATGCCGGCACCCCCGGCCCGTGGCGTGCCTGCCGCGTGCTGCGTCCTACTGCCCGAGGACCTCCCGGAGGAACCGGAGGTGCTCCACGTCCTGGAAGGCACCACCCTGCTCGTGCCCGTTGTAGGGGTACACCTTCATCTGCTTGGGCCCCGCGTAGTGGTTGTGGGCCGCGAAGACGCAGGACGGCGGGCAGACGTCGTCCTGCAACCCCACCGAGAACAGCGCCGGGACGGTGCTCCGGGCGGCGAAGTTGACGCCGTCGAAGTAGCTCAGCGTGCGGAACACGGCGTCGACATCGTTCCTGCGGGTCGCCAGGTACCGCACGATCTCCGCGTACGGGGCGGAGTCCGTGATCTCGGTGGCGTGCCGCATGTGGGCGAGGAACGGGACGTCCACGATCGCCCCGGCCGGGGCTGCGCTCCCGGAGCGCTGCACGAGCCCCGCAGCGGCGAGGGTGATCCCGCCACCCTGGCTGCCTCCGGAGAGCACCACGCGGGCGGGATCGACGGCGGGATGGGACCGCGCGGCGGCGACGGCATGCACGGCGTCCACGAAGAGCCGGCGGTAGTAGTACGTCCGGGGGTCCTGGACACCGAGGGTCATGAAGCCGCCGGCGTGGGGGCCCGCCAGCGGGCCGTCCGCGGTGTCACCCGTGCGATGACCGGCGCCCTGCCCGCGGAGGTCCATCACGAAGTGCGCATAGCCCGCGCTGGGCAGTGCCGTCCACTCCCCGAGCAGGCCGCGGCCCCCGCCGTAGCCGATGAAGGTGACCACGGTGGGCAGCGGACCGGGAAGATGACGCGGCGTGAGCATCCAGCCCTTGACGGGGTGCCCGCCGTATCCTGCGAAGGTGACGTCCTCGGTCACGAGCTGGGTGTACCCGGCGTCGATCTCCTCGAAGGACGGCGCCCTGAGGTGCGGGTGCTGCTCGTCGAGGGTGCGGTCCCAAAACGCATCGAAGTCGTCGGGTTCGTCCCGCTCGGGCAGGTAGCGCCGGAGATCGGGCAGGGGCAGGTCGAAGAAGGGCATGGGGTGCATCCTGCCACGACCCGGGACGATCCGGGCGGCGGTACCGTGATGCCGGTCACCTTTTCGGTTGACGATTGATACGATTCAACCTACGCTGGCGGACAACGCTTTCCCACTGGCGTTCCACGATGGCTGACGAAGAAGTTTCCCAGGAGGACAACGATGTTCCGCACACTCTCACACCGCACGCTGACCGGCGTCGCGGCCCTGGCCGTCTCAGGGCTGGCCCTCACCGGGTGCGGGGGCGGAGGCGGGGAACCCGCAGCTCTCGAGACCGACGAGGCGATCACGCTCAACTACACCTTCTGGGGCAACGACGACCGCGCCGGACGTTATACCGAGGCGATCGCCGCCTTCGAGGACGAGTACCCCAACATCACGATCAACGAGACCTTCTCCGACTACCCCTCCTACTGGGAGAAGCGGCAGACCGAGGCCGCCGGCGGAGGACTGCCGGACGTCATGCAGTTCGACTTCACCTACCTCCGTGAGTACGCCGACAACGGACTGCTCCTGAACCTCGAGGACTACTTCGGCAGCGGCATCACCACGGACGACATCGACGAGAGCCTCCTGGTCACGGGGCAGCTCGACGACGGCACCTACGCCATCCCCACCGGATACAGCGCCTGGTCCGTGTTCCAGAACCCGGGCCTGCTGGCCGAGGTCGGCGTCGAACCCTACGAGGGCGGGACGAGCTGGGACGACTACGACGCCTACATGGCATCCGTCACCGAGGCCGGTGGAGGATCCGTGTGGGGCGGCACCGACTACACCCAGCGCATCCAGGACCTCGAGCTGGAGCTGCGCCAGGACGGCCGTGAACTCTTCACGGAGGAGGGTGAGTTGAACTTCACCCAGGAGGAGCTCGTCGAGCACTGGCAGAAGGGCCAGGACAACCGCGACGACGTGACCATCCCGCAGAGCAGGCTCGAGGAGATCAACCCGGTCTCCGGGTTCGGTAGCAGCCTGACCACCAGCGAGATGAGCTGGAGCAACTTCCTCGGCGGGTACCTGGGAGACTCCGGGGCCGAGGAGATCACGATCGTGGCCCCGCCCACGAGCGCCCCGGACGTCAAGGACCTGTACCGCAAGGTGGGCCTGATGCAGGCCGCGTCCGCGACGACGGAGCACCCCGCGGAGGCCGCGGCGTTCGTCGACTTCCTCATCAACAGCCCCGAGGTGGGCGAGATCTTCGGTGCCACCCTGGGCATCCCGGCGTCGTCCACCCAGCTCGAGGGGGCCAACCTCGAAGGCCCGGACAAGGCCGTGCAGGACTACCTGGATTCCATCTCGGATCGTCTCGGCGAAGCACCGGCGGCCCCGGTGTCCGGCTACGGGAGCATCGAGCAGACCTTCTGGACGCTCGGGAAGTCGATCGGCCTCGGCGCGATCACGCCCGAGGACGCGGCGAAGCAGTTCTTCGACGAAGCCGCCGTCACGCTCGGCAACTAGGCAGACAGGGACCTCGATCATGGCCACGGATTCGGCGCACGCGCCAACATCAGGCAGCACCGCCGCATCCGGCACCCGTCCGGCGGACACCCGCCGGACGGGTGCGCCCGGGACACGCAGGGCCCGCAACCGCGACAACGTCGCCGCCTACATCTTCCTGTCCCCCTGGCTCCTGGGATTCATCGGACTGACCCTCGGCCCGATGCTGATCTCCCTGTACCTGGCGTTCACGGACTACAACCTGTTCCGTGCCCCCGTCTGGACCGGGATGGACAACCTGACCCGGATGGCCGGTGACGACAGGTTCTGGGGATCGGTGCGCATCACGCTCGTCTACGTGCTCGTGGGGACACCCATCAAGCTGGCCGCCGCGCTCGCCGTCGCCATGCTGCTGAACTACAGGGCACGCGGTACGGGGTTCTTCCGTTCGGCCTTCTACGCACCCAGCCTGATCGGTGCCAGCGTCAGCATCGCCCTCGTCTGGCGTGCCATGTTCTCCACGGACGGCCCCGTGGACGGGACGCTCAGCTTCTTCGGGATCAACCTCGGCGGATGGCTCGGGAACCCCTCCCTGATCATGCCCATGATGATCCTCCTGGCGGTCTGGCAGTTCGGCGCCCCCATGGTGATCTTCCTGGCCGGCCTGAAGGGTGTGCCGGCCGAACTGTACGAGGCTGCCTCCGTGGACGGGGCCCGTGCCTGGCGCAAGTTCGTCAGCGTCACCGTGCCCATGCTCTCACCGGTGATCTTCTTCAACCTGCTGCTCGAGATGATCAACGCCTTCCAGATCTTCGCCTCCGCGTACATCATCGGGTCGGGCACGGGCGGTCCCGGCGGTGCCACGAACTTCTACACCGTCTACCTCTATGCGCGGGCCTTCCAGGACCGGCAGATGGGCTACGCCTCGGCCATGGCCTGGGTTTTGCTGCTCGCGGTCGGCGTCCTCGCCTTCGTCCTGTTCCGTACGTCCAAGAGCTGGGTCCACTACGCAGGAGACTCCAAGTGACCACCATCGAATCGAACCCTGCGGTCCCCGTCCCCGCCGATCCCGAGTACGGGACGCAACCCGCACCCCGGCGCCGCCCGATGCGCCGGCACGTCCCCACCGTCGTGTGGCTCGTGGGCATCCTGGCGCTCTCGGCGCTGGTCCTCTACCCGCTCCTGTGGATGGTCTCGGCCTCCTTCAAGCCGAGCTCGGAGTTCGGCAGCAACCAGGGCTTCTTCCCGGAGAACCCCACGGTGGAGAACTTCGTCAAGGTGCTGCAGGGGATCGCAGGCATCCCCACCTGGCGGTTCTTCGCGAACTCGGTGGTGCTGGGCATCGGAGCCGTCATCGGCACGGTGATCTCCTCCTCCATGGCGGCCTACGCGTTCGCGCGGATCCGCTTCAGGGGAGGCCCCGTCCTCTTCGCCGCGATGATCGGCACGCTCCTGCTGCCGTTCCACGTGCTGATCATCCCGCAGTACATCATCTTCCGTAACCTCGGCATGATCGACACCTACTGGCCGCTGCTCGCGGGCAAGTTCCTCGCCACCGAGGCGTTCTTCGTGTTCCTCATGGTGCAGTTCATCCGGAACCTCCCGCGGGAGCTCGACGAGGCCGCGCGGATCGACGGCTGCGGCCACGCGCGGATCTTCTTCTCCATCACCCTGCCCCTGATCAAGCCGGCCCTCATCACCTCCTCGATCTTCGCCTTCATCTGGAGCTGGAACGACTTCCTCGGGCCGCTGCTCTACCTGAACACCCCGGAGAAGTACCCGCTGCCGCTGGCCCTGAACATCTTCAACGACCAGACGAGTACCACGGACTACGGTGCCACCGTCGCCATCGCCGTCCTCGCGCTGGTACCCGTGATGCTCTTCTTCATCATCTTCCAGCGCTTCCTCATCACCGGCGTGGCCACCCAGGGCCTCAAGGGATGAGCCGCAGCCGGCGCGAGGAGGCCAGGGCGCGCAGCGCCGCCGCCCACGACGGCAGTGCCCTCCGCTGGCCCGGCGCCACGGCGAAGTTCGCCCTGTTCGGCGAAGTGCTGTGGGTGGGTGTGCTCTGCTGCCTCACCGGCCTCGCCCTCATCACCCTGCCGGCTGCCTGCGCCGCAGGATCGGCACATCTGCGTCGCTTCCTGCGGGCCGAGACGTCGCCTCCGCGGGCGTTCTTCACGGACTTCGGCTCGGCGCTGCGCACGGGCTGGCTCGTGGGGCTTATCTCCGTGCTCGGTGTCGCCGTCCTGGTGGTCAACATCGTCATCGCGAACGCGCAACTGCTCCCCGGGTGGCAGGTGGTCCTCGGCGGGGGGATCCTGGTCCTGGTGGCACTGCTCGTGGGTCTCACCGGGACGACGGCCCGCTGGCAGGACGCGCGGTCCTGGCGGGCAGCCGGGCGCTCCTGGCTCGAGGATGCGCGGACCGACCCGCCCGGTGTCCTCTGGCTCCTCGTCGCGGTGCTGCTCACGGTGGTGGCGGCGTGGCAGCTACCGCCCCTGGTGGTCCCCGGCATCGGGTGCCTCGTCTTCGCCGCCCTGACCACGGCCGTCCGCGCACGGCCCCAGCGCGCCCGACGCCCCTCGCGTACCCGCAACCCCACTTCTTCCCCCGCCCCCGATCCCAGGAGTACTCCCGTGCACTACGGCGCCGACTACAACCCCGAGCAGTGGCCGGAGGACGTCTGGCCCGAGGACGTGGCCAGGATGCAGGAGGCCGGGGTGACGATGGTCAGCCTCGGGATCTTCTCCTGGGCCCGGATCCAGCCCTCCGAGCACGAGTTCGACCTCGAGTGGCTGGACCGGGTCATCGACCTGCTCCACGACGGCGGGATCGCCGTCGACCTCGCGACGGCCACGGCGTCACCACCGCCCTGGGCCACCGTGGCCTACCCCGGGCTCCTCGCGGCGGACGAGCACGGCACGCCCTACTGGCACGGCAGCCGCCAGCACTACGCGCCGTCCTCGCCCGACTACCGGCGCCTGGCCGCGAACCTCGTGACGAAGCTCGCCGAGCGCTACGCGGGACACCCCGCCGTGGTGCTGTGGCACGTGAACAACGAGTACGGCTGCCACCTGAACATCGACTACTCGGACTCCGCCCGGGACGCCTTCCGCTCCTGGCTGGAGCAGCGCCACGGCTCGGTGGACGCCGTCAACGAGGCCTGGGGCACCATGTTCTGGTCCCAGCGCTACAGCTCCTTCGCGGAGATCTTCCCGCCCCGGCACGCCCCCTACAGCCACAACCCGGGTCAGCTGCTGGACTACCGGCGCTTCACCTCGGACATGTTCCTCGAGTGCTACCGGATGGAGCGCGACATCATCCGCGCCGCCGGCGCCGCGCAGCCGATCACCACCAACTTCATGGGCGCGTTCAAGCCGGTGGACTACGCCGGGTGGGCGGCCGAACTGGACGTGATCAGTGATGACCTCTACCCGGACCCCAACGATCCGGAAGGCTTCCGCGAGGGCGCCTTCCACGGTGATCTCATGCGGTCCCTGAAGCCGGGAACCCCCTGGCTGCTGATGGAGCAGGCGGCCAACGCGGTGAACTGGCGGCCGTCCAACGCACCGAAGGCACCCGGGCAGATGGCCGCCCAGAGCATGCAGGCCGTGGCCCGCGGGGCCGACGGCATCTTCTTCTTCCAGTGGCGCCAGTCCCGTGCAGGGTCGGAGAAGTTCCACTCGGCGATGCTGCCGCACGCCGGGACGGACACGCGGACCTGGCGAGAGGTGTCGGCGCTCGGCGCGGAACTGGGACAGCTCCCCGAGCTCGGCGCGGATCCGGGCACCACGCGCGTGGCCATCCTGCTGGACTGGGAGAACTGGTGGGCCATCGAGAGCCCCGACCACCCCGTCTCGCTCGACTACCTCTCGCTGGTACGGGGCTGGTACGACGCCGCGCACCGCCTGCACGTACAGGTGGACATCCTGCCGCCCACCGCGGACCTCTCGCGGTACAGCGCGGTGGTGGCACCACACCTCTACCTGCTCACCGAGGATGCGGCCCGGAACCTGACACGGTTCGTGGAGCAGGGCGGGCACCTGCTGGTCACGGCGTTCAGCGACGTGGTGGACGGCAACGACAGGTTCCGGGCGGGCGGGTTCGGGACCCAGCTCCGTGACCTCCTGGGAATTCGCGTCCACGACTTCGGGGCACTGGTGTCCCCGGGCACGGACGGGCCGGGGCAGCAGCGGGCGGAGGTGGGTGGCACCGGATTCGCGTTCCCCGGGTCCCTCCTCGCGGAGGAGGCCGAGGTGCTGGAGGCCGAGGTGCTGGACGCGGAGGTGCTGGCGGTGTTCCGCGGGAACCGGCAGGACGGCCGGCCCGCCGTCACCTCGCGGGTCCACGGGGCAGGCACGGCGTACTACGTGGCCACGGTCCCCGATGCCGACGGCGCCCGGCAGCTCCTCGAGCACGTGTTCGACGCCGCGGGCGTGGCGCCGGTGCTGCCCGATCTGCCCCCGATGGTCGAGGCCGTCCGGCGTGGAAGCCTGGTCACGGTCATCAATCACGGGGCGGAGCGCGCGGAGATCGAGGTGCAGGGGCGGGACGCGTCCACCGGCGAGGCCGTCCGGGGAGTGGCCCTCGAACCGTTCGGCTACGCCCTGGTGCTGACGGAGGCCCCGCCGTCCTGACGCAACCGGTCTAGGGTCGCGAGGTCCCCGTCCGGAGCTGCCGCACGACGTCCAGGACGACGGCGCGGAGGTCGCCGCCGTGCTCCTCGGCGATGCGCCGCTGCCGCTGGTACCCTGCGCCGCGCTCCATGATCGCCTCGACGTCGGCGAGTTCGGCGCTGCACCCGAGCCTGGCCGCGACGGGCTCCAACCGGTTCAGGACCTCCGCGAGGTGCTCGGTGACGAGCTGCTCGTTACCGGCGGCGTCGAGGATGATGATGGCATCCAGGCCGTAGCGTGCGGCCCTCCACTTGTTCTCCTGGACGTGCCAGGGAGGCATGGTGGCGATCCTCCCGCCGGCCTCCAGCGTGTCCGAGAACTCCTGGACGAGGCACTGGGTCAGTGCGGCCACCGCGCCCACGTCCTGCAGGGTGGACAGGCCGTCGCACACCCGCATCTCCACGGTGCCGAGGTTGTGGACCGGGCGCACGTCCCAGCGGATCTCCCCGATGGAGTCGATCACCCCGGTGGTGAACATGTCCTGGACGTAGGACTCGTAGCCGGCCCAGTCGTCGAAGTGGAACGGCAGCCCGGCGGTGGGCAGCTGCTGGAACATCAGGGCGCGCTGCGAGGCGTAGCCGGTGTCCTCCCCGCACCAGAAGGGGGAGGAGGCGGAGAGCGCCTGGAAGTGCGGGAAGTAGTTCGTGAGGCCGTCCACGATCGGGAGCGCCTTGTCCCGCGAGTCCACCCCCACGTGCACGTGGACCCCGTAGATGACCATCTGCTGCCCCCACCACTGCGTGCGGTCGATCAGCTTCGCGTAGCGCTCCTTGTCGGTGACCTGCTGGGACCGCGGGGCGCTGAAGGGGTGGGAGCCGGCGCAGAAGAGTTCCACGCCCAGGCGGTCGGTGACCTCGCGGACCGCTGCCATGGAACGGGTGAGGTCCTCCTTCGCCTCGCCGACCGTGGTGCAGACGCCGGTGACCAGCTCCACGGTGTTGAGGAGGAGCTCCTGCTTGATGTGCGGGTGCTCGTCGTCGTCCTGCAGTGCCGGATGGTTGGCGCGGATCTCCCGCAGCACCTCGGTGGCCACGGGGACCAGCTCGCCGCTGGAGCGGTCCACGAGCGCCAGCTCCCACTCCACGCCGAGGGTGGATTGGGCGGACTGCGCGAACTCGATGGTCAAGGCATGGCTCCTCGGACTGGGGGATCGGTGTCTCGTACCTCGGCACCTGCCGTCGCGGAGAGAACTGGTCCCCAGTGTAGTGAGCGGACGTGCCATGCGTGTCCGCTCCCGGGGTGAGAACGCGGCCGTAGTGCGGGGGATCCTTACAGGTTCGCAGGACGGGCCGATAGTTTCCTCGAAGAACGAACCGGGCCGAGAAGGATGATCTGCGTGGGTGATCGCCGGGAACGAATCCGGACGGGGCGGCAGACCGAGGGGCGCCGTGCCTGGTTGCTGTGTGTCCTGCTGTTCGTCCCTCCCGTCGGGTACGCGCTCGGTCTGCTGTTCCGGACATCGGACGGGTTCAGCCTCGTGACCGACTTCGCCGTGGGATTCGTCGCGATGTCCGTCCCCGTGATCGTGGCGTGGTCGATGGTGGGTCGCGGGTGGGGGAGGCGCCCCGTCGTCGTGCTGGCCGCCTGCGCCCTCTCGTGCTGGATGATGGGAACCCTCTACTTCGGTGTGCGTGCCGCAGCCGGCGAGAGTGTGCCGCTTCCCTCGCCGGCGGACCTCGGGTATGTCGGGTTCTACCTGCTGCTGATCACCGCGATCGTGGGGGTGATCCGTGACAGGGTCCGGGAGATGACCTGGCCGGTGATCCTGGACAGCGTGGTCGGTTCCCTCGGCACCGCTGCCGTACTCTCCCTCGTGATCGGCCCGGTGCTGGGAACCTCCCTGGATGCCCTGTCCACGGCGGGTCAGGTCCTCGCGGTCGGGTACCCACTGCTGAACCTCCTGGCGGTGGCCGCCGTCATCGGCATCGTGGTCACCACCGGGAGCGTGATCGGTGAGGGGTGGGCGTTCCTCGTCCTGGGGCTCATCACATTCACCGGCGGTCACGTCGCCTTCGTGCTCATGCGGGTGAGCGGGCAGTACACCGTCGGCACACTCCTGGACGCGGTGTGAGCTGCGGCCCTGGCTCTCGTCAGCGCCTGGGTGGTACTGCAGAACCGAGGGCGCGGACATCGGACGGGGCAGCGGATCGCGCTGCCGTCGCAGACGGTGCCGGCACTGGCCACGGTCGCCGGGCTGGCCGTCCTCGTCCTGGCGTCCCAGCGGGAGGTCGTGCTGCTCGCCGTGGTGTTCGCCGCTCTCACACTGGCGCTGGCTGCGCTGCCGCTGGTCTTCCGGCACCGGCTCCGGTTGTCGCACGCCAACCACCAGGCACGGACCGACGAGCTGACCGGGCTCCTGAACCGGCGTGCGCTCTACACGGACATGCCCGCACGGCTGCACGCGAACGGCCGGCGGCGCAGTGCCGTGCTGCTCCTGGACCTCGACAAGTTCAAGGAGATCAACGACGGCCTCGGCCACGACGTCGGCGACCGCCTCCTCGTCCAGGTGGCCGGACGCCTCGCCGGCGGGCTCCAGGAGGAGGATCTGCTCGCCCGGATGGGCGGGGACGAGTTCGTGGTCCACCTCGCCGACTGCGGACCGGATCAGGCCGAGGCGACGGCGGTCGAGCTGCGGTCGGCGCTGGCCGGGCCCTTCGACCTCGGCGGGGTCACCGTCCACGTGAACGCGAGCGTGGGGATCGCCTGGGCCCCGGAGCAGGGGGACGACCTGAACCTGCTCCTGCGCAGGGCGGACATGGCGATGTACGCGGCGAAGTCGAACCACTGCGGACACGCCGTGTACTCGGACGGCAACGCCGAGATCGCCTCCCACGAGCTGCTCGACGTCCAGGAGCTCAACGAGGCACTGAACGAGAACCAGCTGATCCTGCACTTCCAGCCCAAGGTGGATCTGGCCACGGCGCAGGTGCGGGGCGTGGAGGCACTGGTGCGGTGGAACCACCCCCGCCTGGGCATGCTGCAGCCGGACACCTTCCTGAAGCGCTTCGAGGAGACGGGTCTCATGCCGGCACTGACCACCGCTGTGCTGGTGCAGGCCCTCGACCAGGCCGCGATGTGGGCGGCGGACGGGCGCCCGTTGTCCGTGGCGGTGAACCTCTCGGCCGGCTCGGTGATGGATTCGCAGTTGCCGGACGAGATCGAGGAGATGATCGCGAGCCGGGGACTCCCGCCCTCGGCGCTGGTCCTCGAGATCACCGAGGACGTCCTGATCGCGGACCGCGAACGGGCCAGGACCACGCTCACGGCCCTCCGGGACATGGGTGTGCGGATCGCCGTGGACGATTTCGGCAAGGGCTACAGTTCGCTGTCATACCTCCGCGAACTGCCCATCGACGAGCTCAAACTCGACAGGTCCTTCATCTTCACCATGATGGACGACGCCCGTGCCACGGCGCTCGTGGTCTCCACGATCGACCTGGCGCACAGCCTCGGTCTGGAGATGACCGCCGAGGGCGTCGAGGACACACGGGCCTACCGCGCGCTCACCGACTTCGGCTGCGACGTCGCGCAGGGCTACTTCATGTCCCGCCCGGTTCCCGCAGCGGAGCTCGACACCTGGCTCAGGAACCGAGGTGCGGAAACGAGCCCACGGGATCCCCTCGAGGCAGCCCTCCTCCTCGCCGCCGTGGACCCCGTGGACGCCACTGCGTCTCCCGACGACGACGCCGCCCGGGACGTGGCGGTGTAGTCTCTCCCGCCCGCGCGCTGGCCGGGGGGGGGGGGGGGGGCACAATGTGGTGGGTCCCCCCTGAACAAAGCACTGACCCTCTGCCTCTCCCTGGCCGCGCGCCCCAGACTCCCAGCCCCGCGCTCCACAAAAACCCCTCCCCACAACCCGGCACCAGCCACGCCCCACCAGGCCTCTCCCCCCCCACTCCCCCCGCCCTCCCGCCCCGGGGTGGGCGCACCTGGCTACCGGGGGTTGGCGGCCCCCCGCCC
>NZ_LGIU01000054.1 GCF_001187915.1 Arthrobacter sp. RIT-PI-e
CGCGCCCCGCCGCGGGGCGCGCGGGGGCCCGGCCGCGCGCCGGGGCCCGACCGGGTGGAGCCCCATTTCGTGATCCGGCTCATCACCGGGTTCAGGTTCTTCGGTTCCTATGGCATCACGGACCGGGTGGGAAGCGACGACGGTCTGGCCTGTGCGCTCCCGAACACCGTGGAGGCGGGGGAGAGGCTCGGGCGCGTGAGCTTCGGCGACCTCCCGGTCCTGGTCCCGAAGACCCCCGCCGACACCGGACCCGCGACGGGGGCCCTCGGCCCACCCGGCGAGGCGGGGGAGTACCACGCCACCACGGACTTCGACGTCGTCGGACAGGTCATCCGGTCCCTCCGGTTCGAGGAGGGCGCACGGGAACCCGGGTGATCACCCGTCCGTGGGCCGGAGCGAGGAGAAGTCGACGCCCGTGAGCTCCACGCTGCGGTTCCAGAGCCGGACGGCGACGTCGCGGTCGAGCACGCGGGGGACGGGGGCCACGAGTGCGGGTGCGCCACGGGTCTCCCCGGGACCGGAGGGCCCGTAGTAGTCCCCGCCCCGGACGCCGTCCGCCGTCGCCGCGTACAAGGTGGGCAGTGCTCCTTCGGCGTCCGACTGGCTGACCATCCTGACGACCACCGAGACGACGTCGAGCACCGCCGGGATCTTCATGCCGGCCGTCAGGTTGGTGTTGGCGACCCCGGGGTGCGCCGCGACCGAGACGAGGTCCCGACCCGCGGCCCGTGCGCGGCGGTCGAGCTCCGTCATGAAGTACAGGTTGGCGATCTTGCTCTGGCCGTAGGCCGCCCATCGGCTGTACCGCCGCTCCGACTGCAGGTCGTCGAACGCAATCCGCCCGCGCTTGTGGGCGAGACTGGACAGCGTGACCACGCGGGCCGGCCCTGCAGCCTGCAACTGGTCCAGGAGCAGCCCCGTGAGGGCGAAGTGGCCGAGGTGGTTCGTGCCGAACTGGAGCTCGAACCCGTCCGCCGTCGTGCCCCGGGGGGTCGCCATCACGCCGGCGTTGTTGATCAGGAGGTGGACCGGGCCGGTGAGGTCCGCCGCGAACCTCCGGACGGATCCCAGGTCGGAGAGATCGAGCTGCCGCATCTCCACGGAGGAGCTGCCCGTCTCCGCGCGCACCCTCCGCTCCGCCTCCCTGCCGCGTCCGGCGTCCCGGCAGGCGAGGACCACGTCGGCGCCCTTCCGTGCCAGGCCGATCGCGGTCTGCAGACCCAGGCCGCTGTTGGCCCCGGTGATGACCGCACGTCTGCCCGTGAGATCGCCGATCGCCTCCGCTGTGAAGTTGCTCATGATGTGCCCTCCCTGGGTCCTGGTATCCTCGAGCGGTGTCCACCGCCGGCGTCAGGATGATCCTCCTCTCAGCTTAGGGTCGCGAGCGGTCCGGTGGGTGCCGGGGGTTCGCAGGGGGTCGGAGCGCCCCCGGAGGGCTTCAGCCGGCGTGGTCCAGACGCGTGTTGATGCGATCCGTGAGCATCTTCAGCTGCTCCATCTCCCCGGAGGTCAGCGCCGGTGCCAGCACGTCCTGGATCCGCTGCACGTGGGCGGCGCCGATGTGCCGCTGGACGGCCCGGCCCTCCTCCGTGAGGGCGATCTCCACACCCCGCTGGTCGTTGTGCGCGGGACGTTTCTCGACGAGCTGCTTGGACTCGAGTCGATCCACCATGCGGCTGAGGCTGGGCTGACTGATGAGCAGGTGCTGGTTCAGTTCGTTCAAGCGGGTCCAGCCGGTCGCGCAGCGGCTCAGGTTGAACAGGACGTCGTACTCGCTGATCGGCAGTTCCCGGAAGGCGGGATCCTGACGGAGCCGACGCATCACTCCCACCTGGGCCCGGAAGAGCGACTCCCAGGTCTCGGACGCCTGGCGCGCGGAGGGCTGTGCCGACGGTGCGCCGGCGGAACTCCCCGCCGGTCGTCCGGCCGTCCGGGTGCCGCACTCCTCCGCCGGTACAGGACTCCCGTCCTGCGCCGTGGTCGACGTCTGCTCGGTCATGCCGTCCTCCCGGGACGCCTGGGTGCGCCCGCCCGATGGATTCGAATGCATCTACTATACGTGGGAACCCCGGACGGCATCATCCGTGCCCCTCGCTGCCCTGCGCAGGGCCCGCTCCTCGCGTCCTCCCTCCACCAACCGGTAGAGCACGGGGACGAGCACGAGCGTCAGGACCGTCGAGGAGACGAGCCCGCCGATCACGACGACCGCGAGGGGCTGGGAGATGAAGCCACCGCCACCGGTCAACCCCGAAGCCATCGGGATGAGGGCGAAGATGGTCGCGGAGGCCGTCATCAGGATCGGGCGCAGGCGCTGCCGCGCCCCCTCGCGGATCGCCTGGGGCACCGGCATCCCGGGCACGCCGTCGCGGGGGAGACGGTACTGGTTGATCAGGTCGATCAGCACGATCGCATTGGTGACCACGATGCCCACGAGCATCAGCATCCCGATGAGGGACGGCAGACCGAGGGGGATCCCGGTGAGGAGCAGCAGTGCGATCGCCCCGGTCCCGGCGAACGGGATGGAGACCAGCAGGATCAGGGGTTGGACGAGGCTCTTGAAGGTCGCCACCATGATCACGTAGACGATCGCCACCGCGGCCCAGAGCGCGAGGAACAGCTGGCCGAACGAATCGGCCTGCTCCGCCGTCGCGCCGCCCACCGTGGCGGTCGCACCGGCCGGGAGGTCGATCGTGGACAGCCGCGTGTCGACAGCCGAGGAGAGGGTGCCGAGATCGTCGCCCGACGGGGCGATCGACACCCGCGCCGTCCGCTGCCCGTTGGAGCTGGTGATGGAGAGCGGGACCTGCACCTCCTCCACCGACGCCACGTCCGAGAGCGGTACGGGGCCGCCGGCCGTGGGGATCTGGAGCCCACGCAACTGGTCCAGACTCGTGATCGGCGTCCCCTCACCGATCAGTACCGGGTAGTCGTCGGTGTCGAAACGGACGGAACCGGCCGGCAGGGCGCTGACCGTGCCACCCAGCAGTCCCGCGATCTGCCCCTCGCTGAGCCCGGCCGCGGCCGCGGCCGCGCGGTCCACGTCCACCTGCACCTGCGGCTGGTCCGAGGACAGGTTGCTGCTGACCTCCCCGGCGCCGTCGATGCCCTGCATGCCGTCGAGCACCGCGGCGCTCGCGGCCTCGAGGTCCTCGCTCGACGGAGCGGTGATGTCGATGTCGATGGTGTTGGACGTGCCGAGACCGCCGCCCTGGCTGGTCAGGGAGAACGTCCCGGCGTCGTCGAGCTCCTCGAGTTCGCGGCGCACCGCGTCCTGCAGCGCTTCCTGGTCCGCTTCCGCGTCCGTGATCACGGTGAACGTGGCGACCGACGCACCACCGGAGAACTGGGCGGCGAACCCTCCCTGGGCATTGCCCACCGTCAACTGGACGTCCTGGATGTCCGGATCGTCGGCGAGGATCTCCTCGGTGCGGCTTGCGGCCGCGGTGGTGGTCGCGAGACTGCTCCCGGGAGCCAGGGTTTGGGTGAGGGAGAAGCTGTTCTGGCCCGTCCCGCCCAGCAGGTTGGTGGGCAGGAACGGGATCATGGAGGCGGTGGCCCCGAGCACCAGCACCCCGCACAGCAGGGTGATGACGGGGTGGCGCTGGGTCTTCTCCAGCACCGGGAGGTAACCGCGCTGCAGGAACGAGCGGCGCTCCACGGCGGCGGTGTCCTGCGGATCTCCCGCGGACGACGCGGCGGCGTGCCGGGCCCGGCGCTTCCACGGCGGTGCGGCCGAGGTCCGGGGCAGGAACCAGTAGGCGAGGACCGGGACGATCGTGAGGGAGACGGCCAGGGAGGCCAGCAGGGCGATCCCGCTGGTCACCGCGAAGGGCCGGAACAGCTCCCCGGCCAGACCGCCCACCAGGGCGATCGGCGCGAAGACGGCGACCGTGGTCAGGGTGGAGGCGGTGATGGCTCCGGCGACCTCCCGGACGGCGGTGAGGATCGCCTCCCGCTTCTCCTCGCCGTAGCCCAGGTGCCGCTTGATGTTCTCGATCACCACGATGGAATCGTCCACCACGCGGCCGATGGCGATGGTCAGGGCTCCGAGGGTCAGCAGGTTGAGGGAGTACCCGGCGGTGTAGAGCCCGATGAAGGTGACCAGGAGGGAGAGGGGGATGGAGATGGCCGTGACGAGCGTGGAACGCACCGAGAGCAGGAAGACGAGGATCACGAGGACGGCGAAGCCGAGCCCCAGGATGCCCTCGGTGGTGAGGTCCTCGATGGACTGCTCGATGAACGGGGCCTGATCGAAGATGACGGTGATGTCCGCGGCGTTGCCGAGCTCGGTCTCGAGATCCGGGACGAGGTCGATGATCTGGTGGGAGATGTCCACGGTGTCGCCGTCCGGCACCTTGGTCACCGTGAGCGCGAGGGTCTCCACCCCGTTGGTGCGCGTGACGGAGGTCGGGTCGTCGTCGACGAGGTCCACGTCCGCGACCTCGCCGATCGTCACCACGGCCGCCGGGGCCGCGGGCGTCCCGGAGCCGCCGGCGTCCGGGAGCTCCGTGGGCACCCCTGTGCCGCCCTCCGCTGCGCCCGGTCCACCGGGAGGCGCGGTTCCCGCGGTGGCACCTCCCGGTGGCGTGCCGTCAGCCTGGGAGGCGCCGCCGGATGCGTCCGTGCCGGCACCGCTGTTCCCGGATCCATCGGGGAGCACCGGCAGCGTGCGGATGTCGTCGAGCGACCCGATGCGGCTCCCGGCCTCGATGGTCAGGGACTGCGGGTCCGCCTCGAGCGTCCCCACGGGGAACAGCGCGCCGTTGTCCTCCAGGGTGGAGGAGAGATCGGCGACGCTCAGCCCGGCGTCCGCCAGGGCCTCCTCCCGGGGGAGGACAGCGACGTGCTGGGTCGTTCCTCCTGAGATGTCCGCCGTGCGGACGCCCTCGATCTCCTGCAGGCGCGGCACCGTCAGCCGGGCGAGATCCAGATTGAGCTCGCTCAGGGACCGGTCCGAGGAGACCGCCATGAAGACGATCGGAAGATCGTTCACGCTCCCCGCGAGGGACTGCGGCTCCACGTCGCTCGGCAGGGCAGGACGCACCGCGGAGATCGCGCGGTCCACCTGTGCCCGGGCACGGTCGAGGTCGGTGCCGTAGACGAACACCAGGCTCACCGTGGACAGGCCGGTGCGGGAGGTCGCCGAGGACGACTCGAGTCCCTCCACCCCGGTGAGCGCCGCCTCGAGCGGTGCGCTCACCTGCTGGTCCAGGTATGCCGCGGAGGCGCCCGGCACGGTGGAGAGGACCGTGATCTGCGGGAACTCGAGGGACGGGACCAGTTCCTGCCGCAGGGAACCCAGCGTGATGACGCCGAATACCGAGGCGAGTACGGTGATGAGCGCGATGAGCGCTCGGTTGGCCAACGACAGCTGAGCCAGACGGAACAATGAACCTGCCTCTTGTCACGAGCGGAAGTGCAGCGGACCGGCGTGGCCGGCGGTGGCTAGGTGAGCTGGAGTACGCGGTCGGTGTGCGCCTGGACCTCGCCGGCCAGCGCGGCGTCCTTGTTCAGCTTCACGCCGTAGCCGGGAAGCATGTCCTTGAGCTTGGGCTCCCACTCGGACACCTTGCCGGGGAAGCAGCGCTTGAGCAGTTCCACCATGATCGGCGCAGCGGTGGAGGCTCCCGGGGAGGCGCCGAGCAGTGCTCCGACGGACCCGTCGGAGGAGGTGATGACCTCGGTCCCGAACTGCAGCACCCCGCCCTTCTTCGGTGCCTTCTTGATGACCTGCACGCGCTGTCCGGCGGAGATCAGTTCCCAGCTGCTCCCCTCCGCGAGCGGCATGAAGTCCGTGAGGGCCTCGTTCTTGGCCTCGCGGTTCTTCAGTACCTCCGTCACGAGGTACTTGGTCAGCGCCATGTTGTCCTTGGCGACGGCCAGCATGGGCACCAGGTTGGAACTGCGGATGGAGGTGGGCAGGTCCAGGTAGGATCCGCGCTTCAGGAACTTGGTGGAGAAACCGGCGTAGGGGCCGAAGAGCAGCGACCGCTCACCCTTGACGAAGCGGGTGTCGAGGTGCGGCACGGACATCGGCGGAGCGCCGACCGAGGCCTGGCCATACACCTTGGCCCGGTGCTGGTCCACGATCTCCGGGTCCGTGCAGCGCAGGAACTGCCCGGAGACCGGGAAGCCGGCGAAGCCACGGCCCTCGGGGATACCGGTGCGCTGCAGCAGGTGGAGTGCACCGCCGCCCGCCCCGATGAACACGAACTTGGTGGTGACGGTGCTGGTCTCGCCGGTCGCCTTGTTCTTGACCTTCACGTCCCAGCGTCCGTCGGAGGCGCGGGCCACGTCGAGGACGTCGAAGCCGTAGTGCAGGTCCACGCCCGTGCCGTCGAGGTAGGTGGTCAGCTGACGTGTGAGTGCACCGAAGTCGACGTCGGTGCCTCCTGCCACGCGTGATGCCGCCACCGGCTGGGACGGGTTGCGGCCGGCCATGATGAGCGGTGCCCACTCGGCGATCTTCGCGTGGTCCTCGCTGTACTCCATGGAGGAGAAGAGCGGTTGCGGGCTCAGGGCCTCGTGACGCCGGCGCAGGTACCGGGCGTTCGCCTGGCCCCAGACGAAACTCATGTGCGGGACCGCGTTGACGAAGGTCCGGGGGGAGCTGATGTGCCCCTCGGACACCAGGTGCGACCAGAACTGGCGCGAGACCTGGAACTGCTCGTTGATGGCCACGGCCTTCGTCGGATCGACCGAGCCGTCCTTGGAGGCGGGGGAGTAGTTCAACTCGCAGAGGGCCGAGTGTCCGGTCCCGGCGTTGTTCCAGGGATCGGAACTCTCGAGCCCGGCGACGTCGAGCCGTTCGAACAGGGAGATGTCCCAGTCGGGCTGGAGCTGTCGGAGGAAGGTGCCGGGCGTGGCGCTCATGATCCCACCGCCGATCAGGACGACGTCGGTGGTCTTGGCGGGCGAACCCTGGCTGTTCATGGTCAACATCGTCTCCAGTCGCGAGGTCCTAGCAGGGAAAGCGTGGCCTCTGCCGGTGACCTTACTTAAATCCGGAGGACTGCCCCGCGGCGGCCTGGTGCCGGGTGTCCGAGGGCGGTCACTCGGGGCGGGCGGGAACGGAGGTGTCGAGGTCGATCCGGTTGAAGACCTCGTTCATCACCGGGCTGGTGGGGTAGGAGATGACGCGGGGACCCATGGCCAGCGCGGAGATCGGGAACGCGAGGGGAACGGCGGGGATCCGGCGCGAGAGCTGGGCACTGATGTCCGCGTAGGCGGCACGCCGGTCATCCCCCTCGGACAACCCCCGTGCCCGATTGATCTTGCTGACGAGCTGGGGGTCCGAGTACCCGAACTCCGCGCTCGTGCTCCCGAACAGCGCACCCACGAAGTTGTCCGGGTCCTGGTAGCTGCCGCTCCACCCGAGGAGGTGGAACGCCCGGTCACCCTCACGCTGCACCGTGTCGAGGTAGTCGTCGCTCCACTGCACGGGCACCGGCTGGATGGTGAATCCCGCCTCCGTGAGCTGCCTGCTCAGCTCCGCGTACACCTTCTCCGGCGACGGGAGGTACGGCCGCGAGACGTTGCGCGGGTAGTAGAAGGGGAGGGGACGGCCGTCGTACCCCGATTGCTCCAGCAGTTCCCCCGCCAGCTCGGGGTCGTACCCGTAGTCCTCGACGTCCTCGGTGCCGACGCCGAGCTTCTGCGGGATGAACTGCGAGGTCGAACGGGTCCCGTTGAGGAAGCGTCCGTCGATCAGCGCGTTCTTGTCGATGGCGTGCGCCACGGCCTGACGGAAGAGCAGGTCGTCCACGCCCGGGAAGTCCTGGTTCAGCCCCAGGTACAGCACCGAGTAGGGATCGCGCTGCAGGAACTGGAGGCCGTTGCGGGCGAGGTCCCCGGCGCTCTCCACCGAGACGAAGTCGTAGCCGTCGATCCTCCCGGAGGTCAGGGCCCGCGCCCGCGAGTCGGGGTTGGAGATGGTGGTGAACACGACCTCGTCGATGTCACCGCGCTCCCCCCAGTACGCGTCGAAGAAGCGCAGGTCCACCCGGCCGGCCTGCCAGTCCTCCAGGACGAACGGCCCGGTGCCCACGGGGGCGAGGCCGTAGCGGGACACCGCACCGCTGTCGCGCGTCTCCGAGAGGACGTCGGCGGTCTCCGCCTCGAGCGCCGCGGGGGAGGCGATGGCGAAGGCGGGGGACGCGAGCGCGGACAGCAGACCCGTGACCGGGCTCGCGAGCCTGATCTCCGCCGTGTACTCGGACGTCGCGCTGCAGCCCTGGTAGAGGCTGAGTTCGGGCTGGTCGGAGTAGGCACGGAAGACGTTCTCGAACGGCAACCGCGCGGTGCCGCGTGCCTCGCTCGGGAGCTCGTACCAGCGGTCGAAGTTGGTGCACACCGCCCGGGCCGTGAAGGGCGTGCCGTCGTGGAAGACGACGTCCTCCCGGAGGTCGAACTCGTAGCTGCGCCCGCCGTCCCCCTGTTCCCAGGACTCGGCGAGCAGGGGGACGGGTTCGGAGGTGAGGGGGTCCACCCCGGTGAGACCCTCCATGATCTGCTGCGTCACGCGGTAGGACTCGGTGTCGTTGGCCAGGGCCGGATCGAGGGTGCGTGGATCCGCGGCCGTGCCGAAGGTGAAGGTGGAGAGCTCTGCGGCGCCCCCGCCCTCGGTCGCTGCCGTGGTGGGCTGCTGCGGTGCGGGGACCTCGGCGGGTGTGCAGGCGACGAGCGAGAGCACGGCGGGGACCGCGACCACCGGGGGGCGGCGGACGACGGGGCCGCCGGGGCGGACGCGGCTCGCAGCTGGGGGCTTCACGGGGTGGTGCTCTCCGGGCAGGGGCGGTCCCGGTCAGCGGGGCCGGGCGGGGTCGACTGCCCAGTCTAGGCGATGGTCCTGGTGGCATCCGCCGGGGAGGTGGACGGGCAGGGGCGGGAACGAGCAGGACCCCCTCGCCGCGTGGCCGAGGGGGCCCCGCTCAGGATGCTGCACGGAGGCGGGTGCGCCCGGGTGGCGTGCCGGCTCTACTCGGCCGGAGGGGTGAGCACGCCGTCGATCAGGTAGACCACGGCGTTGGAGGTCTGCACGCCACCGCAGATGACGTTGGCGTCGTTGACCATGAGCTCGTCGCCGGAGCCGGTGATCTCCACCTCGCCGCCCTGGACGGTCTCCTGCATGGTGCCCTCGAGCTCGGTCGGCTGGATCTTGCCGGCGACCACGTGATAGGTCAGGATGCTGCTGAGCGTGTCGGCGTCGGTCTGCAGGGTCTCGAGCGTCGCCGCGTCGAGTGCCTCGAAGGCCGAGTCGACCGGAGCGAAGACGGTGAACTCGCCGCTGTTGAGGGTGTCGACCAGGTTGACGTCGGGGTTCAGCTGGCCGCTGACCGCCGCAGTGAGCTGCGTCAGGAGCGGATTGGCGCCTGCGGCCTCGGTGACGGGGAGGAGGGACATGCCCTCGACCGAGCCGTCCCCGTCCGGCACCTGTGCCGCGTAGTCGCCGCAGCCGGCACCCACGAGGTTGGCCATGACGTCCATGTCCTCGCCGGCCATCGGGGTCTCCGAGGCCTCCATGCTCGATTCCATGCTGGCCTCGGGCGATGCGGACTCGCTCTCCATGGGTGCCTCGGAGGCATCCTGGCTCGGGCCGCCCTGGGTCGCCATCTCCGGCTCGTCGTCGCCGCCGCCGCAGGCCGCGAGGCCGAGCATCGAGACTGCTGCGATGCCGAGGATGGAGAGGTTCCTGCGCTTGGTGATTCCCATGAGATCTTCCTCCGTGAACGTGACCCGGGGTGTGCCCGGGATCTGTGGCTGATGGTGAAACACATCGTGTCGATGTCTCAGGGGTACTTCGCCCCGCCCCTCCGGGTGGATGGGTCGGTCCTGGAAAATTTCTTCGCCGTGGTCCGCGCCCGGTGCGGGAACCGCCGGGACTCCGGTCCGTGCCCGCCCGGCGACAGCGAAGGCCCCGACCGATCGATCCGGTCGGGGCCTTCGTCATCTGCGAGATCGTGCGCGAGAGGGGACTTGAACCCCTACGTCCGAAGACACTGGAACCTAAATCCAGCGCGTCTGCCAATTCCGCCACTCACGCCCGCCGAGCACCCCGCAGGGGCTCGCGGTGCACCACTCTATCGAACCCGCGCTCGCGGCCGCTATGCGTCGATGCCGAGGTCGCGGCGGAGCTTGGCCACGTGTCCGGTCGCCTTCACGTTGTACTGCGCGAGGCCCACCGTGCCCGCAGGGTCGACGACGACGGTGGAGCGGATGAGCCCCTCGTAGGTCCTCCCGTAGTTCTTCTTCTCACCCCACGCACCGTAGGCCTCGGCCACGGCGTGGTCCTCGTCGGACAGCAGTGGGAACGTGAGGGACTGCTGCTCGGCGAAGGCGGCGAGCTTGTCCACCGGATCGGGCGAGATCCCGAGCACGCGGTACCCGGCCGCTGCGAGGGAGGCCAGGTTGTCGCGGAAGTCGCACGCCTGGGTGGTGCATCCCGGGGTGGATGCAGCCGGGTAGAAGTAGACCACGACGTTGTCGCCGCGGAAGGAGGACAGCGTCACCTCCGCGCCGTCGGCGGCGGTCAGCGTGAAATCGGGGGCGTCGTCCCCGACGCCGAGTCGGTTCGTCATGGTTCTCCCGGTGGCTCGAAGGGCGGGTCGCTGCCGCGGCGGACGTCATGTCGGGGCAACGGAGGGCATTCCTAGCCAGTCTAGCTATCATGGTGGGATGCCCGGCGACGACCGACGTCGCCGTGCAGTCGATCGAGAGGAAGTGCACATCACCATGCCCGATCTGGAGCAATGGCCCACGGGCCGACTGCTGACGACGGCAGCGCGTCTTGTCGAGCACGCCTGGAACGAGCGCCTCGTGGACATCGGGGTCACCCATGCCGGGGTGATCGCCCTCGGCGTCCTCGGCGACCAGGGTGCCATGACGCAGGCGAGCCTCGCGCAGATCGTGCGGGTGCAGGCGCAGACCATGGGCAAGACGCTCGCGCGGCTCGAGGGCCGGGGGCACGTGCAGCGGGTGCGCAACGATCTCGACCGGCGCTCGCACCTGGTGTCCATCTCGCCGGCGGGGCGGGAGGTCCTCGTGGCCGCCGCCGACATCGAGCGCACGCTGATCGCCGGCGGCGGTCTCGTGTCCGAGGAGCTGAGGAAGCATCTCCAGGGCGTGATCCGCCAACTCGGTGCGCCGCGCTGGAACCCCGTGAGCGGCGGTCAGGAATTCTCCACTGCCGCGGGCGAGCAGTCGGACGTCCCCGGGGACGTGACCCCGGTACTCCGCTAGGAGCGAGCCTGCTCCGGAGGAGCTCGACGTCCTGCGGCACGCAGAACGCCCGAGCGGGCCCGGTGACGACTCGTCCCCACCCTCGTGACGACCCGGCGCCTACTGCGCTCTTTACACTGCTTCTCCCGGGAAGGGAACCGTAGGCCGGGTAGCACCGCTGCAGCATGATCCACTTGCGCGACCAGCAGGCTGATGATCTGTTGGGGATCGTGAGCCTCGATGATGCAGGAACCAGTACGCGCAGGCGTCCGCCCGCAGGCACGCCGGCAGCGACGGCGTGCACCACGACGGACGGCGCCCCCGCAGGGCCTTCCCTCAAAGCAGCCCTCCGGGACGACATCGCCCTGCGTCATCTGGAGATCGCCGAATCGGTGGCGCGCTCCTTCGCCGTCGCCGGTCCCGAGGCCCCGGACATCCGGCAGGTCGCCTACCTCGGCCTCATCAAGGCGGTGCAGCGCTTCGACCCCTCCCGCGGGGTGCCCTTCGCCTCCTTCGCGCTGCCCACCATCACCGGGGAGATCAAGCGCTACCTGCGCGACTCCTGCTGGGTCATCCGCCCGCCGCGGGACGTCCAGGACCTCAGAACGGAGATCACGCGGACGGCCCCCGCCCTGGCACAGCGGCTGGGCCGGGAGGCCACCGCACGTGAGCTCGCGGTGGAGCTGGGGTGTCCGGAGAGCAAGGTCCTCGAAGCGCAGATCTCCCACACCAGCCTCCGCCCCGACTCCCTCGACGTCCCGTTCGAGGGCCGCAGCTGGGGCGACACCCTCGCCGCGGACCTCCATGGGACGGAGCGCAGCGACGACATGATCTCGCTGCGCGGGGCCGTCAACGAGCTGGACGGGGCGGAGAAGGAGCTCCTGTACCGCCGGTACTTCATGGAGCAGACGCAGCAGGCCATCGCCGACGACCTCGGGATGTCGCAGATGCAGGTCTCCCGGATGCTCGCGCGGATCCTGGTAACGCTGCAGAAGCGGCTGCTGGAGGCACCCGCCCCGCAGGGCGTGCACTCGTCGCGGACCGGCTGACACCCGGGCCGGCTCCCTCGGGGGAGGATCCGGTGCCAGGTCCCGGGATCAGGAGATCCCGTGGTCGGCCGCGGCGGCGAGGACCTGCTCCACGGTGACGGCCAGCAGTGCGGGATCGGGCAGGGGGGAGAACGTCTCGCCCACCCGCACCGACTCGTCCGTGAGCACCGTGTGGGGTCCGGGCGGCGGCCCCCAGGCCGATGGCGGCGCCGGCCCGAACAGCACCACGGACGGGCGTGCGTAGGCGGAGGCCAGGTGCGCGGCGCCGGTGTCGGCGGAGATCACCAGGGCCGCGCCGGAGATCAGCCCGGCGAACCGATCGAGAGTCAGCCTGCCCGCCGCGACGGAGTCCTCGGGCAGTCCGGCCGCGTCCGCGACGGCGAGCGCGCGGGGGCGTTCCTTCTCGCTGCCGGTGAAGAGCACCCGGTGGCCGGAATCCGCCAGCACGCGGGCCACCGCGGCGAACCGCTCCACCGGCCAGAGCCTGCTGCCGTAGGCGGCACCCACGTGGATGACGACGGCGCCGGGCGCCGGGCTCCCGCCCTCGGGTACGAGCAGCCCGCAGTCCAGGGGATCGGCGGGTACCCCGTGCCAGCTGACCAGCGAGGCCCAGCGTTCCCGCTCGAGGGCGCCGTCGTGCCACCGAGGGCCGTCCCACCCGGGCGCGCGGTACCCCATGCGCCGTTGCGCACCGATCGCCTCCAGCCGGCCCCTGCTCTCGGCGCCGTTGCCGTGGAGGTTCACGGCGATCTCGATCCGCCCGTGCTCGACGGGCAGCGGGTCGTCGAGGCCGTGGGTGGGCAGGAGATCGTCGACCGCCCCGGTGAGGGCGATGACGGGGCGGAGCCACTCCTGGGCGGCGTAGAGGATCCGGTGCTCCGGGAAGGCCCGCCGGAGTCCCTTGAGCGCCGGGACCGCCACCAGGAGGTCGCCGAGTTTCAGCGCGCGCAGGGCGAGGATCTCGGGGCGTCCGTCGGGTGCGGGTGTGGACGCCGGGACGGTGGCGGTCTGTTCCGGCGCAGGCCGGGCGCTCGTGGTGGAGGTGCCCTCGGGAGTCATGGGCCTCATCCTGCCAGAGGTTGGCGGGAGCGCCCCGTTCCGGGTGCGGCGGGGAGGCGGAGGGCAGGCGGGGGAGAAGAAGTTCGGTGCAAAGTGTTTAGTAGTGCTCCTTCCCGGGAACTAAGCCTGTATGCATACTTCGCCCGAGCCGGCGCCCCCGGCGCCGCAGGCGGTCCTCCTGGACCGGGACGGCACCATCGTGGTGGACGTCCCCTACAACGGTGACCCCGACCTCGTCCAGCCCATGCCGGGTGCGCGCGAGGTGCTCGACGGGCTCCGCGGCCGCGGTGTCCGGCTCGGTGTGGTGACCAACCAGTCCGGCATAGCCCGCGGCTACGTCACCCGCGACCAGGTCGATGCCGTCAATGCCCGCGTGGAGGAGCTGCTCGGCCCGTTCGAGGTGTGGGAGGTCTGCCCGCACGGCCCGGAGGACGGGTGCGGATGCCGGAAACCCGGTCCGGGCATGGTGCTCTCCGCCTGCGCACGCCTGGGGCTGGAGCCGTCCGAGGTGGCCCTGATCGGGGACATCGGCGCGGACATGGGCGCCGCCGTCGCGGCCGGCGCCAGGAGCGTGCTGGTGCCCACCGACATCACGCTCGAGGAGGAGGTCCTCGCGGCCCCGGCGGTGGCCCGGGACCTCGCCGGAGCCGTCCGCCTCCTCGGGGTGGGGGCCTCGTGAGGCGACGCGTGCTGGTGGCGCGCCTGGACAGCGCCGGGGACGTGCTCCTCGCCGGCCCCGCCGTCCGGGCCGTGGCCGCCGGTGACCACGGGGACGCACCGAACGACGTCGTCATGCTGTGCGGGCCGCAGGGTGCCGCCGCGGCGCGGATCCTGCCCGGCGTCGTCGACGTCATCACCTGGGCGGCCCCCTGGACCGTGGACCCCGCACCCGCGCCCACCGCGGAGCACATGGCGGAACTGCACGACGCCGTGGTGGCCCTGGACGTGGACGAGGCCGTGATCCTGACCTCGTTCCACCAGTCCCCCCTGCCCCTCGCGCTCCAGCTGAGGCTGGCCGGTGTGCGGCGGATCGCCGGCGCGTCCGTGGACTACGCCGGGTCCCTCCTCGACGTCCGGCTGAAGCCCGGCGAGGACTTCCCGGAGGACCAGCCCGAGGCCGAACGCGCGCTCGGCATCGCCGAGGCCGCCGGGTACGCCCTGCCGTCCGGGGACGACGGCCGGCTGCAGGTCACCCGGCTGGAGGACGCCTCGGACCTCGTGGGCGCGGGCCCCTACGGGGCGGTGCACCCCGGGGCGGCCGTCCCGGCACGCGCCTGGCCGCCGTTGCCCCACGCCGCGGCCGTGGAGCTGCTCACCGCGGCGGGTTTCCGCGTGGTGGTGACCGGTGGCCCCGGTGAGACGGAGCTGACCTCCACCGTCGCCGGTCCGGAGGCGCTGGACCTGGGCGGGCGGACGGCGCTGCCGCTGCTGGGGTCCGTCCTCGCGGGGGCGTCCGGGGTGATCACCGGCAACACCGGCCCGGCGCACCTCGCCGCCGCCGTGGGAACACCGGTGGTGTGCCTCTTCCCCCCGGTGGTGCCGGCCGTCCGCGGGGCGCCCTACCGGGTGCCGGTGGAGCTGCTCGGCGACCAGGACGCCGCCTGCGCCCTCAGCCGGGCGCGCATCTGCCCGGTGCAGGGCCATCCCTGCCTGTCCGACGTCTCGCCCGAGAACGTGGTGGACGCCGTCCTCCGGCTCAGCTCCGGGGTGTCGTCCCTGGGGTCACGCCGCACCATCGGCCGTACGGACGGCCGCAGAACCGTGAGGGGAGATCGATGAGGATCCTGCTGTGGCACGTGCACGGGGGCTGGACCGACGCCTTCGTGCGGGGGACGCACACCTACCTGCTGCCCACCACGCCCGACGGCGGTGCGTGGGGTCTCGGTCGCGCGGGCAGGGACTGGCCCGGCTCCGTGGTCGAGATCCACCCCGCCGATCTCGCGGACGCCGACGTCGACGTCGTCGTGCTGCAGCGGGTCGAGGAGATCGCCGAGTGCGAGCGGCTCCTCGGGCGGACCCCGGGCCGGGATCTGCCGGCGGTGTTCCTCGAGCACAACACCCCGCGCCGCGACATCGTGGGCACGGTGCACCCGCTGGCGGACCAGACGGAGATCCCCGTGCTGCACGTCACGCACTTCAACGAGCTGTTCTGGGACAACGGGAGCGCGCGCACCCGCGTGATCGAGCACGGCATCGTCGATCCCGGGTACCTCTACACCGGTGACCTGGAGCAGTTCGCCGCGGTGATCAACGAACCCGTGCGGCGGGGCCGGATCACCGGGACGGACCTGCTGCCGCGCTTCGCCGGGGTGGCCCCGCTGGAGGTCTTCGGCATGGGGACGGACGGTCTCGCGGACGCCCTGGACCTCGGCCCGGGTGAACTGCTGATCGGCGGGGACCTGCCCATGGCACAACTGCACGCGCGGCTGGGCCGTTCCCGGGCGTACGTCCACCCTCTGCGGTGGACCTCGCTCGGGCTCTCGCTCCTGGAGGCCATGCACGTGGGGTTGCCGGTGCTGGCACTGGCCACCACGGAGGCCGCCCGCGCCGTGCCGCCCGAGGCGGGGGCGATCTCCACCAGGATCGACGACCTCGTGCGGGCCGCGGCACGCATGATCGAGGATCCGGGGGCAGCCCGGGCCCGGGGGCTGGTGGCACGGGAGGCGGCACTCGCCCGGTACGGACTGGCCCGCTTCCTCGCCGACTGGGACGAGGTCCTCGCGGAGGAACCGGGACGGGGACCGGTGCTGGCGGTAACGGAAAGGGGAGCACGATGAAGATCTCGATGGTGTCGGAGCACGCGAGCCCGCTCGCGGCGTTGGGAGGCGTGGACGCGGGTGGGCAGAACGTCCATGTCGCGGAGCTCTCGCTCGCCCTGGCCCGCCGCGGCCACGAGGTGACCGTATATACGCGCCGGGACGACGCCGCGCTGCCGGACCGGGTGCGGACCGACCCGCTGCTCGAGGTGGTGCACGTCACCGCCGGGCCCGCGCACAACGTGCCGAAGGACCAGCTGCTGCCCTACATGGCCGAGTTCGCGACGGGGATCGTGGCCGACTGGGGCGAGGATCCGCCGGACATCGTGCACGGGCACTTCTGGATGTCCGGCCTCGCCGCCCTCGATGCCGCCCGGCAGGCCAGGACCGCCGGCCGGCAGGTCCAGGTGATCCAGACCTTCCACGCCCTCGGCTCCGTCAAGCGGCGCCACCAGGGCGCGGAGGACACCAGCCCCTCCGAGCGGTTGATGCTCGAGACGATGGTGGGACGCAGCGCCGACCGGGTGATCGCGACCTGCTCGGACGAGGTCTTCGAGCTGAAGGCGCTCGGCGTACCGGTCGGCCAGATCTCGATCGCACCGTGCGGTGTGGATCTGGACCTCTTCATGCCCCGGGGGCCCGTGGAGTCGCGCGGGCGGGCGCACCGGATCGTCAGCGTGGGCCGGCTGGTGCCGCGGAAGGGCATGGACCTCGTGATCCGGGCCCTGCGCGAGCTGGCGGACCTCGGCCGCACCGACGTCGAGCTCGTGATCGTGGGTGGTGCCGGCAACGCGGTGCGCCTGGAGGAGGATCCCGAGGCGCGGCGGCTCCTCGCCCTGGCCGCGGACCTCGGGGTGTCCGACCGCGTGGTCCTGCGGGGTCAGGTCTCCCGCGCCGAGATGCCGGCGGTGCTGCGCAGCGCCGACGCCGTGGTGTGCGCGCCCTGGTACGAGCCCTTCGGCATCGTGCCGCTCGAGGCGATGGCCTGCGGTGTGCCCGTGGTGGCGGCCGCCGTCGGCGGGCTGGTGGACACCGTGGTGGACGGCACGACCGGTCTGCACGTGCCTCCCGAGGATCCCGCCGCGCTGGCCGCGGCGATCGAGCGGGTGGTGGCCGATCCGGACTGGGGCCGCCGGCTGGGCGACGACGGTTACCGCCGGGTCCGGGCCCGGTACTCGTGGAGCCGCATCGCGGCGGACACGGAGAAGGCGTACCAGAGCGCCCTCGGTGCGGCAGCGCCCGCCGAAAGGGCCACCGCGCGGCGGAGCGCCGCGCGTCGACTCGAGAGCACGGGGGGCAGGGCACTGTGACAACGCATCTTCCAGAGGTCCGGACGGCGGGATCGGCGATCCCGGTGACACCGGAAGGCCGTACGGCCGAGCCGGTGCAACCGGTACAGGACGCCGGGGCGGCCCGCTTCGATCCGCGCCGGCTCGTGCTGGAGCACCTCGACGCGGTCACGCCCGCGCTCGAGTCCCTCGCATCCAACGCCGACACGCTCGCTACCTGGGGGGTGGAGCTGGCCGAACGGCTGCTGGCCGGTCAGCGCCTGCTGGCGGCCGGGAACGGCGGGGCCGCCGCCCCGGCCCCGCACCCCCCCGCCGCGCTCGTGGGTCGGTTCGACGGCGAGCGCGACCCGTTCTCCGCGATCTCGCTGCACGCCGAGAGCTCCGCCGTCACGGCGATCGCCAACGACTACGGGTTCGACCCCCTCTTCGCGCGTCAGGTGAAGGCCCACGGCCGCGCCGGTGACGTCCTGGTGCTGCTCAGCACGAGCGGCAGGAGCGCGAACCTCCTCCACGCCGTGGATGCGGCACGCGCGATCGGCATCACCACCTGGGCGCTGACCGGTGCGGGCCCCAACCCGCTGACCGATCGCGTGGACGAGCACGTGGCGATCGACGCCCGCTCGGCGAACGCGCAGGAGGGCCATCTGATCGCCCTCCACGCGATGTGCCGTGCCTTCGACGCCGCCGTCGCCCACCGGCGGGAGGCGCAGCGATGAGGATCGTCGTCGTCGGGGACGTGCTGCTGGACACCGACCTGTCCGGGGGCGCCGGGCGGCTCTCACCGGACGCGCCCGTGCCCGTGGTGGACGTCGACCGCGTGCAGCGCCGTGCCGGGGGTGCCGGGCTCGTGGCACGGATGCTCGCCGCGGACGGTCATGACACCGTGCTGGTCACGGTGCTCGGGGAGGACGACGCCGCGACCCTGCTCCGCACGGAGCTCGACGGCGTGACGGTGGTGTCCGGTCCGTCCGGCGCGCCGACCCCCGTGAAAACCCGCGTGCGGGCTTCCGGGCAGCCGGTGGTGCGCTTCGACGAGGGATGCGCGACACCACCGGTCCCCGCCGTCCCCGCAGCACTGCTCGCAGCACTCGACGGGGCGGCCGCCGTCGTCGCCGCCGACTACGGTCGCGGTCTGCTCGCCAACGACGAGCTCCGGGCACGCCTGGAGACACTCGCGGCGTCCGTCCCCGTGGTCTGGGACCCCCACCCCGCCGGCGCGCAGCCGGGCCCCGGCGCCGCGGCCGTCCCCCCGAACATCGGCGAGGCGCTGCGCTTCTCCGGCGTCGAGGGTTCCGGTACCTCCGCGGCCGCCGCGGCGGCGGAGGTGCTGCTCGACCGCTGGCGCAGCCGCGCCGTGCTCGTCACCATGGGGGAGCAGGGGGCCCTGGTCTCCGCCGCCGGACTCCTGCCCCAGGTGGTCCCCGCGCCGAAGGTGACGGCGGCGGACCCGTGCGGGGCCGGGGACCGCTTCGCCTCCGCGCTCGCCGTCGCCCTCGCCGGCGGTGCCGCCGTCGACGCCGCCACGCAGCAGGCCGCGGAGGCCGCCGCCCTGTTCCTCGGCTCGGGGGGCGTGGGTGCCATGGGCCGCAGGCGCGACAAGGCGCCGGAGCAGCTGCCGGTGGACGGACTGGACGCGCTGAACGTGGTCCGCCGGACCCGGGAGGCCGGCGGCACAGTGGTGGCCACCGGAGGGTGCTTCGACCTCCTCCACGCCGGGCACGCCCGGACGGTCGCGGCGGCGCGGGGCCTCGGGGACGGCCTGATCGTCTGCCTGAACTCCGACGAGTCCGTGCGCGGGCTCAAGGGGGAGAGCAGGCCGATCATCAAGCAGGAGGACCGCGCCGAGCTCCTCGCTGCCCTGGAGTGCGTGGACGCCGTCCTGGTCTTCGGCGAGTCGACACCGGAGAACGCGATCTCCCGCCTCCAGCCCGACATTTGGGTCAAGGGCGGCGACTACGCCGCGGAGGACCTCCCGGAGGCCACCCTCATGAGCAGCTGGGGTGGGCGGACGGTCACCGTGCCCTACATCCCCGCCCGCTCCACCACGAAACTCGCAGCCGCCCTCGCCCGCGTGGGCTGAGCGGCTGCAGACCTGCGCCCGGTGTCATCGGGCGGACGCAACGAAAGGAACGAACATGACGGAGAACGCATCGGCCAGTGGCTTCAACCCGGGACGCGTCCTGGTGACCGGAGGGGGCTCCGGTCTCGGAGCGGCGATCGTCCAGGGCGTGCTCGCCGCGGGCGGCACCCCGGTGGTCCTGGACCGCGACATCAGCCGCGTCAGCGGGGTCAAGGCCTACGAGGTGGACGTCGCCGACCGCGAGGCCGTGGAGAAGGCGGTCAAGGAGGCCGCGGAGACCCTGGACGGACTCGACGCCGTGGTCACCGCCGCCGGGATCGACCGCTGCGGGGCGCTGGACACGGTGCCGGCGGACCAGTGGGAGAAGGTGATCGGCGTGAACCTCATGGGCACGGCGTCCACCGCCCGCGCGGCGCTGCCCTACCTCAAGCAGACCCACGGCCGCGTGGTCACCATCGCCTCCACGCTCGGCATCAAGGCCGTGGGCGACGCCACCGCGTACTGCGCGTCCAAGTTCGGCGTCATGGGCTTCTCGCAGGCCCTCGCCGCCGAGACCACCGGTCAGATCGGCGTCACCACGATCATCCCCGGCGGCATGAAGACCCGCTTCTTCGACGACCGCGACGAGCAGTACAAGCCGCAGGACGACTCCCGCCTGAACGACCCCGAGCGCGTGGCCGAGGCGATTCTCTTCGCGCTCTCACAGCCCAGGAGCTGCGAGATCCGCGAGATGGTCATCGCCCACGCAGAAGAAGGCTCGTGGCCCTGAGTTCGGCGACGTCCGCGTAGACGGCGTCGGGCCGGACGGCGGAGACCAGTGAGTCGTCGTGCTCGCAGCGTTCCGCCGTCCAGCCCACCTGGGTGACGTCCACCCCGCAGACGGGACACGCGATCACCCAGGCGAGGTGGACGCGGTGGAAGGTACGGCCGATCGCCCCGGCGTTGATCATGTTGCCCACCCAGTACACGCCCACCGTCGGCGTGCCCACCGCCTGGGCCAGGTGGCGCGGTCCGCTGTCGTTGCCCACCATCACCGCACTGCGGTCCAGCACCCCCGTGAGCTCACCCAGGCCCAGCGTCCCGGCGAGGGAGCGGACGTCCGCGCCCGGGGACACCTCGAGGGCCAGCCGAACGATCTCCTCGGCCATCGGCACGTCCGTGGCGTCCCCCACCACCACCACCTCGCACCCCTCCGCGGCGGCCCGGACGGCGACCTCCGCGAAGGACGACGCCGGCCAGCGGCGCCGGGGGTCGGTGGCGCCGGGGTGCAGGGTGACCACGGTGCCGTCCCCGGTCAGCGCGGCGGCCGCATCCACCTCCTCGGGGCGGACCTCCACGCGCGGTTCGAGGTCCACGGCCACGGCGCCGGCCAGACCCACCACCTCCAGGGCGCGGAACACCTCGTGCTGGTAGTAGACGTACGGGACGGTGCGCTCCAGCTCCGCCGCATCGGGCGTCCGCGTACCGATCGTGTGCCGGGCGCCCAGCCGCAGCAGGAACGGGTTCGAGTTGCGGCCGCCCCCGTGCAGCTGCGCGGCGAGGTCGAACCGGCCGCGCACGTCCTCGAAGAACGCCTCGACCGCCGCCGGATCGGGTTCACCGGGCCGCACGCCGGGGGAGACGGGTAGCTCCACGACGGCGGACACCGGACCGGGCCGGCCGCTCAGGAGCGCCGCGTGCGCGGGCATCCCCAGGAGGGTGATCTCCGCCTCCGGGTAGCGGTCCTTCAGCGCCGCGATGGCCGGTAGGGCGAACATGAGGTCCCCGAGGCCGCCCCCGCGCAGCACGGCGATGTGCCGTACGTCCTCGAAGGGGGCGAACACGGGGCCCACGGAACGGGCCGTGCCGTGGCGCCCGCCGAGGTCCGCCGTCGTCTCCTGGCGCATGATGTCCTTCCCGTTCCTGTCCTGGCCCGTGTTCCGGGGTCCGTTCCCGGCCGCTGCCGATCCCGTGCCGTGTCCCGCACCCGGCACCGCGGTGCCGGGTGTCGTGCCGGCGGAGCCGCGGATCCGCCCGGCTCCCCGGCCACACTATGCCAGGCGCGCCGAGGAGGAGTCCCGACCATGTCCCGCCCTCGGCCCGGGTATTTGCCCCCGGACTGTGTGAAGGATCGGCGGCCTGGGTATGGGAAGAGTAGCCGTGCACCCGGTTGCGGCGGGTGGCACGGCCACAGGCAGGACGACGACGAGGAGCACCATGTCCGGCATGACCCAGGAGAGCCCCCTGCTGCAGGTGGAGGGCGAGCGGTCCATCACCATCCAGGACCCCCGGGACGGCAGCGACGTGGGCACGCTCGCCTGCGCCGACCGTGAGCAGGTGGCGCTCGCCGTCCCCCTCGCCCGCACCGTGCACCCCGAATGGGCGGCCACCAGCCCCGCCGAGCGCGGAGCGGCGCTCCGGCGTGCAGCGGCGGCGCTCCGGGCCGGTGCGCAGGACCTCGCCGAACTCAACACCCGGGAGACCGGCAAACCGCTCGAGGACGCACTGGGCGGTATCGAGGCGGGGATCTCCACCCTCGAGCAGTACGCGGAACTGGGCCCCGTGCATCGCGGGCTGAGCCTGCGCGGGGCGGTCCTCGCCACCGACTACACCGTGGCGGAACCACGCGGCGTCGCCGTGCTGCTGACACCGTGGAACGATCCGGTGGCCGTGGCGGCAGGGCTGATCGGGGCCGCGCTGGTGACCGGCAACACTGTGATCCACAAGCCGAGCGAACGCTGCCCCCACGTGGGTGCGCTGCTCGGACGCCTGCTGCAGCCGGCCTTCCCTCCCGGGGTGTTCACGACGCTGACCGGCGATGCGGGGACGGGACACCTGCTGACCACGGAATCCGGCGTGGACGTCTTCGCGCACGTGGGTTCCAGTGCCACCGGTGCGCGGATCGCGCGGGCCGCGGCCCTGACCGGCGCCCACGTGATCAGGGAGAACGGCGGCAACGACCCCCTGCTCGTCGACGCCGACGTGGATCCGGTGTGGGCGGCGGGTCAGGCCGCCCTGGGTGCCTTCGCGAACAGCGGCCAGATCTGCACGTCCGTGGAGCGCATCTACGTGCACCGCGACATCGCCGAGCCATTCCTCGCGGCGCTCACCGAGGAGGCCCGGAGCAGGAACGCCGGGAGCTTCGCCCCCCTGGTGGACCGGCGCATGCGCCGTGTCGTGGACGAGCAGGTGGGTGAGGCACTCACCCTCGGAGCGACGTGCCTGGAGGGCGGTGCCGTCCCGGACGGACCGGGCGCCCACTACCCGGCCACCGTGCTCACCGACTGCACCGAGGCGATGACCCTCATGACCGAGGAGACCTTCGGCCCGGTGGCCCCGGTGACGGTGGTGGACAGCTTCGAGGACGGGCTCCGGCTCGCCGCCGCGGGCCCGTACGGGCTGGCGGCCTCCGTCCTCACCGGGAGCATCGCGCACGCGCAGCAGGCGATCGCCGGCCTGAGCGTGGGGACGGTCAAGGTCAATGCCGTCTTCGGCGGGGCACCCGGAGGCGCCGCGCAGCCGCGCGGCATCAGCGGTGCGGGCTTCGGGTACGGTCCGGAGCTGCTGGACGAGTTCGCCCTCGTGAAGGTGGTCCACATCAGCACACCGCCGGCGAGGGCGCACTGATGGAGGAGGCGGTCGACGGCGCGCACGGTGAGCTGTCCGAGGTCCGCGGACCCGCGGCCTGGCTGCCGGCCGCCATCGCCGACCGCGCACCCCGCGTCACCGTGGTGGGCGACGCCATGCTGGACGGCTGGTGGAGCGGCACCATCGAGCGTTTCTGCCGGGAGGCACCGGCCCCGGTGGTGGACATCACCCGCCGGGACTACGCCGCCGGTGGGGCGGCCAACACGGCCATGAACCTCGCGGCGCTGGGCGCACGCGTGCGCATGTGCGGGTTGATCGGGGACGACGACGCCGGTACACGGCTGCGGGCCCTCCTCGACTCCGCCGGTGTGGACACCACCGACCTGCTGCAGGATCCGCGGGTGTCCACCACCACCAAGTACCGGATCCTGGGCGGTGACCAGGTGATGCTGCGGCTGGACGACACCCAGGACCGGGTGCCGGTGGCGGCGGTCGAGGCCCTGGCCGCCCGGGTACCGCACGCCGTCGCCGGTGCGGACGCGGTGATGGTCTGCGACTACGGCTCCGGCGCGCTCGGCGGACCGGTGCGGGAGGTCCTCGGGCGGGCCGGGATGATCGCTCCCGCCACCCTCGTGGTGGTGGACGCCCACGACACCGCGGCGTGGTGCTCCCTGAACCCGGACATCGTCACCCCGAACGCACAGGAGGCCGAGCAGGTCCTCGCCCTGCGCCTGGATCCGCGCACGGACCGCTCCGCCGTGGTGGGGCAGCACCGGGAGCGGCTGCTCGCCGCGACCAACGCGGCGGCCGTGGTGGTGACCCTGGACCGTGACGGCACGGTCCTGCTCGCCCGCGACGGCGAGGTGCACCGCACCTGGGCGCGTCCGGCCACCGAGAAGCAGGCCTCCGGGGCGGGCGACACCTTCGTGGCGAGCCTCACGGCGGCCAGGGCTGTGGGGCTGCCGCTCACCACGAGCCTGGACCTGGCCCAGGCCGCGGCCGACGTCGTGGTCCACCGCCCCGGCACCTCGGTGTGCACCACCGCCGATCTCACCTCCCACCTGCAGCAGGTCGCCGACACGGCGTTATCCACCCCCGAGCTCCTGCGCGAGGTCGCGGCCCACCGGGCGGCGGGGCGGCGGATCGTGCTCACCAACGGGTGCTTCGACGTGCTGCACCGCGGCCACACCCGGTACCTGAACCAGGCCAAGCAGCTGGGCGACATCCTGGTGGTGGCCCTCAACGACGACGCCGGTGTGCGCAGGCTCAAGGGCCCGGACCGCCCGATCAACCCGATCGCGGACCGCGCGGGGGTCATTGCCTCCCTGAGCTGCGTGGACTACGTCACCGTGTTCGACACCGACACCCTGGTACCCCTGATCGAGCAGCTGAGGCCGGACGTGTACGCCAAGGGCGGCGACTACACGGCCCAGATGCTCGAGGAGACCCCCGCCGTGGAGGCGTGCGGCGGCAGGGTGAGCATCCTCGACTACGTGCCCGAGCGGTCGACGGCGGCCGTGGTGCGGCGGATCCGGGCCACACCGCTCGCCGAGGACGCCCCGTGAGCTGACATCGCTCGGGGACAGGGGCCCCGACGCCTCCGGTGAGGCGCCAGGCATGGATCTCCCCTCGGGTGCGCTGCACCCGGACGGGATGCTCATCACGGTGCCGGACCGTGACACAGACACTGCCCGGGTGGTCCCCGGGCCAGTGACGGCCCTCCCGTCCGGGAGTGCCGTGCGGAACCGAAGCGACACGAAGGAGCACACCATGGCAGATCCGAGTCCCATCGACATCCAGAAGGCCCTGGGCGGCATGGAGTACCCGGCGTCCAAGGCGGACATCGTCTCCCACGCGAAGGACAAGGGCGCCGACGACGCCGTCCTCGACGCCCTCAACGGTCTCCCGGACCGGGAGTACGATTCGCCCACGGACGTGAACAAGGAAGCCTCCAACTAGGAGGACCCCGGGTGCGGCGCCCCTCCCCGGGAGGGGCGCCGTTCCCGGACCGGCACGAGGCGCGGAGAGGTATGCCATGAAGAGGCCGGTCCCCTCCCCGGGGCGTGGGAGCGCCCCGGTCCGTTCCGGTTCGACGGGCCGGAAGAGGGGCGGGGAGGGGCCGGTGACGGTCATCATCGCGTTCACCGCCAATCTCCTCGTGGCGGGGGCCAAGTCGTTCGCCGCCCTCGTCACGGGGGCGGCGGCCCTGACCCCCCAGGCCGCGCCCTCCCGGGCGGCCACCGGCAACCAGATCTTCCTCCTGGTCGCCGAACGCAAGTCGAGGCGGCACCGGGACCGTTCGCCCCCCATGGGCTACGGACGCGAGGCCTACGTCTGGTCCATGTTCGCCGCGTTCGGCCTGTTCACGGCGGGCGCCGTGGTCTCCATCACGCACGGCATCCAGCAACTCCTCGAGCCGGAGTCGGCGGGTGACTACGGCATCGCCTACGCCGTCCTCGCTTTCGCGTTCGTGCTGGAGGGCATCTCCTTCCTCCAGGCCTACCGGCAGGCGAGGAAGGCCGGGAGGGAACGCGGTACCAGCACGCTCCGGACCGTGTCCGACTCCTCCGACCCCACGTTGCGCGCCGTCTTCGCCGAGGACTCCGCGGCACTGGTGGGGCTCGTGCTCGCGTTCACCGGGATCCTCCTGCACCAGGTGACCGGTTCACCCGTGCCGGACGCCATCGGGTCCATCCTCGTCGGGGTGCTGCTCGGGGTGGTCGCCGTGATCCTGATCGACCGGAACCGGCGCTTCCTGGTCGGGCAGGCGGTGTCGCCGGACCTGCTGGACCTGGTGGCGGGACGGCTCGGCGCCCATCCGAGCATCGAGCGGATCACCTACCTCCATCTCGAGTACGTGGGGCCGGGACGGCTCTACCTCGTCGCGGCGGTGGGCCTCGTGGGCGACCACGTGGGGCACGACGTCGCCGTGACGCTCCGGGCGGGGGGGCGGGCCGTCGAGGAGCACGAGCACATCGAGGAGGCCGTCCTCACGCCCTCCACCCCGGACGAGCCGACGCCCGGGCGCGGCCCCGCCGCACCCGCTCCCGTGCACGGCGGTGGGCGCGACTAGACGCCCGTCGCATCCCCCGGGGTGTCCACCGGTGGCGCCGGCGGGGCTGCGGGGGCGGGGGGGCCGCCGTCGTCGGGTGAACCGGGGATGTTGACCATCCAGTCGACGCCGAGGCGGTCCCTGCACATGCCGAAGCTGTCCCCCCACGGTGCGGGGGAGAGCGGCATGATCTCGGTCCCGCCCGCGGCCAGGGCCTCCCAGTACCCCCGGAGCTCCTGCTCGTCGTCGCCGCTGACGGACAGCGCGTGACCGGCCGGCGCGGTGTACTCCATGCTGTTCGGGGTGTCCGCCGCCATGATCACCTGGCCCGAGGGTGTGGTGAGGATCGAGTGCATGACCTTGTCCTGCTCCGCCGGGTCCTCGCTCACCCGGTAGTCCGCGAAGGTGGCCACCTGCAGTTCACCGCCGAACACCGACCGGTAGAAGTCCATGGCATCCCTGGCCGTGTCCCTGAAGTTCAGGTAGGTGGTGATCGTCGCTGCCATGGGTGACCTCCTGCCGGGTGGCTCGCGCCACGTCCTGTCCGCTGATAGGAGGGATTATCTCCGACCCGGACCTCGGGTGGAAGAGCTGTACTGCAGCCTCACGACGATGTGGATCCGGACCGCGGGCCCGAGGGCACCGGCCACCTTCTCCCCGAGGGAGGCGACGGTGGCAGCGGGCAGACGATCAGACCGTCGAGCTCCCTGCGTGCCCTGCGGTGGGCGGAGAGCTCCCCGGGCGAGAACGACGACGGCTCCCGGGGGCGGAGGGGATCGCTTCCCGCTCCGACGCCTCCCGGTGGAGGGCGGACAGAACGAAACCCCGCACTCCGGGCGGCGAGACCTGGAGTACGGGGTTTCGAGGTGCACCCCCCGGGACTTGAACCCGGAACCCATTGATTAAGAGTCAATTGCTCTGCCAATTGAGCTAGAGGTGCGAGGCGTTTTCCTTCCCGGTGAGTACCGGTGGGGTCATCCGCAACAGCATTGAACTCTACCAGCAGTCCTGCGGAAACCCGAAATCGTGGAGATTCCACCGATCAGGGGGCCCGGCGGGGCGGGCAACCCCAGGACGCGGAACAACTAGGCTGGCGGGATGACGAACGCCGCAGTTCCCTCCGTCCGAACGCTCAGCGTGCCCTCCCGTGAACTGCTGGAGGCCCTGACGGACGTGTCGTCCGAGGTCGACGTCGTGCTGTGGGACTTCCGGGACGCCCCCGAGGGCTGCGACCCGGCGGACCTGGACGCCGTCGTCCTGCCGTACACGGGCCGGGACCGCGTCGGTGAGGCCCTCCGGGACCTGCCCCGGCTCGCACTGGTCCAGACGCAGTCCACGGGCTACGACGGCGTCGCGGACCTCGTCGGCCCCGACGTCGCGATCGCCACGGCGTCGGGTGTCCACGCCGCCGCGACCGCCGCGCTCGCCGTCGGACTCGCGCTGGCCTCGCTGCGGGGCATCGACGACGCCGTCCGCCGGCAGGCCGCGGGCGTGTGGCGCAGCGACCGGTACCCGGGGCTCGCGGACCGCCGGGGGCTGCTCGTGGGGGTCGGCGGGATCGGGGGGGGGATCCGCCGGCGCCTGGGGGCGTTCGAGGCCGAGGTGGCGCGGGGGGGCAGCGCGGCGCGCGGCGACGAGCACGGCCACGTGCACGGCAGCGACGAACTGGGGGCGCTGGCGCCGCACCACGCGTCGTCATCCTGATCACCCCGCTCACCGACTCCACGCGGGGGCTCGTCGACGCCGAGGTCCTCGCGGCGCTGCCCGACGGCGCGCTCGTGGTCAACGTGGCCCGGGGGGCCGTGGTGGACACGGACGCCCTGACGCGCGAGGTGGGTGCCGGCCGGCTGAAGGCGGCGCTCGACGTCGTGGACCCGGAGCCGCTCCCGGAGGGGCACCCGCTCTGGCACGCCCCGGGCGTGATCATCACCCCGCACGTGGGCGGGAACACCGATGCCTTCGCCCCCCGCATCCTGGCCCTGCTGCGCCGGCAGGTCGAGGCCCTGGGCGCAGGGCGGGAGCCCGGGAACCTCGTCCGGCGGGGGCCGTGGGCCCAGGGCTGACGCCCCCGCCTCCCCGCGGGGTCCGCGACGGCAGGGCGTCAGGCCCGCGCGATGAACTCCTCCATGAAGGCGGAGAAGTCGATCAGGTCCAGTTCCTGGCCAAGGCTCAGCGGCCTGCCCGGACCGACGTCGAGCACGTGCTCCGCCCGCACGTCGAAGCGGAAGATCCGGCCCGTGCTGGTGCCCACCTCGTAGCTGCCGTCCTCGTCCCACTGCAGGGCGTGGGCCAGGTTGGTCATGTTCACCTCGGCGGGCACGCCGGCGGCGGTGATCGCCCCGAGGTGCACCGGTGCGATCATCAGCTCGGTGGGCCGCCACCGGTAGCCCACCACGAAGGCGGTCAGCGCGTCCGGAGCGCCGGTGGAGGATCCGGTGCCGGGCGCCGGGCCGTCGTGCGGCAGACGATCGGCGAACACCAGGTTGTAGGCACCGAAGTTCGGGATCTGCCCGTCGAAGACGTGGTGCAGGGCATCCTTCAGGTCCTGACCGCCGTCGAGCGGCTGGGCGGGCTGGTGCGGTTCGTCGTGGGTCATCTCGGGGCCATCGCGGTAGGTGTCGTCGGACCCCCGCGGGGAGATCGCCGCCGCTGACCGTGCGGCGCGCCGCCGTCCCCGCCGCGGAGATCCACACTGTACCGGAGGGGACGGAGGCCGCACGAGAGGGGATCCGCTCCGGCCCGCGCCCGGCCGCACGGCCCGCGACCTGCATGTAACAGGCAGGTCATCCGGGAAAACATGATCGTTGCACGGGCCTAGACTCGACCCATGAGCGTGGAGACAACCCCAGACATCAAACCCCGGAGCCGCGTCGTCACGGACGGCATCCATGCGGCCCCCTCTCGCGGTATGCTCCGCGCCGTAGGGATGGGCGATGACGACTTCGCCAAGCCCCAGGTCGGCGTCGCGAGTTCCTGGAACGAGATCACCCCCTGCAACCTGTCCCTCAACCGGCTGGCCCAGGGTGCCAAGGAGGGCGTCCGCGAGGCCGGCGGGTTCCCCATGCAGTTCGGCACCATCTCCGTCTCCGACGGCATCTCGATGGGTCACGAGGGCATGCACTTCTCGCTGGTCTCCCGCGAGGTCATCGCCGACTCGGTCGAGACCGTCATGCAGGCCGAGCGCATCGACGGCTCCGTCCTCCTGGCCGGCTGCGACAAGTCCCTGCCGGGCATGCTGATGGCGGCGGCCCGCCTGGATCTCGCCTCGGTGTTCCTCTACGCGGGCACGATCATGCCGGGCTTCGCCAAGCTCGAGAACGGCACCGAGAAGGAGGTCACCCTGATCGACGCCTTCGAGGCCGTGGGCGCCTGTGCGGCAGGCACCATGAGCCTCAAGGACCTCGACAGCATCGAACGCGCCGTCTGCCCGGGCGAGGGCGCCTGCGGCGGGATGTACACGGCGAACACCATGGCCTGCATCGGCGAGGCTCTCGGCATGTCCCTGCCCGGGTCGGCCGCTCCTCCCTCCGTCGATCGACGACGCGACACCTTCGCGCAGAAGTCCGGCGAGGCCGTCGTGAACCTGCTGCGTCTCGGCATCACGGCGCGCGACATCATGACCAAGAAGGCCTTCGAGAACGCCATCGCGGTGACCATGGCCTTCGGTGGCTCCACCAACGCCGTGCTGCACCTCCTCGCGATCGCGCGCGAGGCCGAGGTGGACCTCACGCTCGAGGACTTCAGCCGCATCGGCGATCGGATCCCGCACCTGGGTGACCTCAAGCCGTTCGGGCGCTACGTGATGTACGACGTCGACAAGGTGGGCGGGGTGCCGGTGATCATGAAGGCGCTGCTCGACGCCGGCCTGCTGCACGGCGACTGCCTCACCGTGACCGGGAAGACGCTCGCGGAGAACCTCGCGGACATCGATCCGCCGGACCTCGACGGCAAGATCCTGCGCGCCCTCGACAACCCGATGCACAGCACCGGGGGCATCACCATCCTCCACGGGTCACTCGCACCCGAGGGTGCCGTCGTGAAGAGCGCCGGGTTCGACGCCGACGTCTTCGAGGGCACCGCACGCGTGTTCGAGCGCGAGCAGGGGGCACTCGACGCCCTCGACGAGGGGCGGATCCACGCGGGCGACGTCGTCGTGATCCGCTACGAGGGCCCGAAGGGCGGGCCGGGGATGCGCGAGATGCTCGCCATCACCGGCGCCATCAAGGGCGCCGGTCTCGGCAAGGACGTGCTGCTGCTGACCGACGGCCGCTTCTCCGGGGGCACCACGGGCCTGTGCATCGGTCACGTGGCACCCGAGGCCGTGGACGGCGGGCCCATCGCCTTCGTGCGCGACGGCGACCGCATCCGGGTGGACATCGCCGCCAAGAGCTTCGATCTCCTGGTGGACCCCGTGGAGCTGGAGGAGCGCAAGGTGGGCTGGGAGCCGCTCCCCGCGCGCTACACCAAGGGCGTGCTCGCCAAGTACGCCAAGCTCGTCCACTCGGCCTCCCAGGGTGCCTTCTGCGGCTGAGCGGGCGGAACCCGGGGCGGGGACGTGAGTCCCGCCCCGGGTACGACCCGGACGGGATGGTCCACCCAGCGGACACCCTGTCCACCATGTGAGACGCGTGCTGCGCCGGTTGACACCCTTTCGCGAGGGCGAGGAAACTACAGGTATGCAGCTCGAACCCGTAGTCGTCATCGTTATCCAGCGCGTGGCCTGAAGCCCGACCGGTAGACGACTTCAGTCACGCGCAACCCCTCACGGAGCCTCACCGGGCCGAGGGGTTTTTTTGTTGACACGACCTGTCGACGATCGGGTGCGTGACACCCAGTCAGCAGCACCAGCTGTAACACTCCAGCGAGATGTTCCGAAGGAAGTCGAAGATGTCCAAGGGATCGCCCATCAGTCCAGCCCTGCTGGCCGCACGGCCAGCACCGTCCGCACCCCAGGTCAGGGACGTGGTCCCCGCGGTCCAGGCCGGTGCTGTCCGCGGGCCCAACAACGTGGTGGCTCCCACGCAGATGCTCGGCTCCGCGGCGATCGTCCGGTCCCTCGAGGAACTCGGCGTGGACGACGTCTTCGGCCTCCCCGGCGGCGCGATCCTCCCCACCTACGACCCGCTCATGGCCTCCACGAAGCTGCGCCACGTCCTCGTGCGGCACGAGCAGGGAGCGGGGCACGCCGCGCAGGGCTACGCGATGGTCACCGGAAGGCCCGGGGTGTGCATCGCCACCTCCGGCCCCGGTGCCACGAACCTCGTGACCGCGATCGCCGACGCCAACATGGACTCGGTGCCCCTGGTGGCCATCACCGGGCAGGTCTCCAGCGGCGTGATCGGCTCCGACGCCTTCCAGGAGGCGGACATCGTGGGCATCACCATGCCGATCACCAAGCACTCCTACCTGGTCACGGACCCGGAGGACATCCCCCGCGTGCTCGCCGAGGCGTTCCACATCGCCACCACCGGCCGGCCGGGCCCCGTGCTGGTGGACGTGGCCAAGGACGCCCAGCAGTCCACCATGACGTTCTCCTGGCCGCCCCGCGTGGAGATCCCCGGGTACCGGCCGGTGCTCCGCGGCCACGCCAAGCAGGCGCGGGAAGCGGCGCGGCTCATCGGTGAGTCCCGGCGTCCCGTCTTCTACGTGGGCGGCGGCGTGATCAAGGCGAACGCGGCCGAGGAGCTGATGGAGCTCGCGGAACTCGTGGGCGCACCCGTGGTCACCACCCTCATGGCCCGCGGCGTGTTCCCCGACTCGCACGACCAGCACGTGGGCATGCCCGGTATGCACGGATCCGTCTCCGCCGTGACGGCGCTGCAGCAGGCGGACCTCCTGATCACCCTCGGAGCCCGCTTCGACGACCGCGTGACGGGCGTGCTCTCCAGCTTCGCCCCGCAGGCGAAGGTCATCCACGCGGACATCGACCCGGCCGAGATCTCCAAGAACCGCACGGCGGACGTGCCGATCGTGGGCTCCGTCAAGGAGATCATGCCCGAGCTGACCGCGGCCGTCACCGACGCGTTCGCGGCCAACGGCCGGCCCGACATCTCCGCCTGGTGGAAGACCATCGACCACCTGCGGAAGACCTATCCGGTGGGCTTCACCCAGCCGGAGGACGGCCTGTCCGCGCCCCAGCAGGTGATCAAGCGGATCGGGGAGCTCACCGGACCCGAGGGGGTGTTCGTCTCGGGCGTGGGGCAGCACCAGATGTGGGCCGCGCAGTTCATCAAGTACGAGCGTTCCCGTTCCTGGTTGAACTCCGGCGGCCTAGGCACCATGGGGTACTCGGTGCCCGCGGCCATGGGCGCCAAGGTGGGGGACCCGGACCGCGTGGTGTGGGCGATCGACGGCGACGGCTGCTTCCAGATGACCAACCAGGAACTCGCCACCTGCGTGATCAACAACATCCCCATCAAGGTGGCGGTGATCAACAACTCCTCGCTCGGCATGGTGCGCCAGTGGCAGACGCTCTTCTACGAGGGCCGCTACTCCAACACCGACCTCAACACCGGGCACGACACCGTCCGCGTGCCCGACTTCGTGAAGCTCGCCGACGCCTACGGCTGCGTGGGCCTGCGCTGCGAGCGGGACGAGGACATCGACGCCACCATCGAGCAGGCGCTCGCCATCAACGACCGCCCCGTGGTGATCGACTTCGTGGTCAGCCGTGACTCCATGGTGTGGCCGATGGTGCCCGCCGGGGTCAGCAACGACCTCATCCAGATCGCCCGCAACATGACCCCGACCTGGGAGCAGGAGGACTGACCATGGCACGGCACACCCTTTCCGTCCTCGTGGAGGACGTCCCCGGCGTCCTCACCCGCGTGGCGAGCCTGTTCGCCCGGCGCGCCTTCAACATCAACTCCCTCGCGGTGGGCCCCACCGAGGTGGCCGGCATGTCCCGGATCACCGTGGTGGTGGAGGCCGAGGGTGACCTGCTCGAGCAGGTCACCAAGCAGCTCAACAAGCTCATCAACGTCATCAAGATCGTGGAGCTCACCAGCGAGCAGTCGGTGCAGCGCGACCACGTGCTGATCAAGGTGCGGGCCGACGCCGCCACGCGCCTGCAGGTCACCCAGGCCGCCGATCTCTTCCGTGCCTCCGTGGTGGACGTCGCGATCGACGCCCTGATCATCGAGGCCACGGGGACCCCGGAGAAGCTCGCCGCGCTGCTCTCCGTGCTCGAGCCCTTCGGCATCCGTGAGATCGTGCAGTCGGGCACCCTCGCGATCGGTCGCGGCGCGAAGTCGATGAGCGACCGCGCGCTGCGCAGCGCCTGACCCGCGGCTCACCGAGCCGCCCGGACTTTCCCAGCACCACCCACCCCAAGGAGAAGAAGACCCGTGACCGAGATGTTCTACGACGACGACGCAGACCTTTCCATCATCCAGGGCCGTACCGTGGCCGTCATCGGCTACGGCAGCCAGGGCCACGCCCACGCCCTGAGCCTGCGTGACTCCGGCGTCGACGTGCGCGTCGGGCTGAAGGAAGGATCGGCGTCGCGCGCCAAGGCCGAGGCCGAGGGCCTCCGGGTGCTCTCCGTGGCGGAGGCCACGGCCGAGGCGGACCTGATCATGGTGCTCACCCCGGACCAGGTGCAGCGCCACGTGTACAGGGAGGACATCGCCCCGAACCTGCAGGCCGGTGACGCCCTGTTCTTCGGGCACGGCTTCAACATCCGGTACGACTACATCCAGCCGCCGGCCGATGTGGACGTGGCCCTCGTGGCGCCCAAGGGCCCCGGGCACATCGTCCGCCGCGAGTTCGAGGCGGGCCGCGGGGTCCCCGACCTGATCGCCGTCGAGCAGGACGCCTCGGGCACGGCCCGCGAGCTCGCGCTGTCCTACGCGAAGGCGATCGGCGGCACCCGCGCAGGTGTCATCGAGACCACGTTCACCGAGGAGACCGAGACCGACCTCTTCGGCGAGCAGGCCGTGCTCTGCGGTGGTGCCTCGCAGCTCGTCCAGTACGGCTTCGAGACCCTCACCGAGGCCGGGTACAAGCCCGAGGTGGCCTACTTCGAGGTGCTGCACGAGCTCAAGCTCATCGTGGACCTCATGGTGGAGGGCGGGATCGCCAAGCAGCGCTGGAGCGTCTCCGACACCGCCGAGTACGGCGACTACGTCTCCGGGCCGCGCGTGATCACCCCCGAGGTGAAGGAGAACATGAAGGCGGTGCTCGCGGACATCCAGAACGGTGCCTTCGCGAAGCGCTTCATCGACGACCAGGACGCCGGAGCGCCCGAGTTCGCCGAGCTGCGCAAGAAGGGCGAGGACCACCCCATCGAGAGCACGGGACGCGACCTGCGCAAGCTCTTCTCGTGGATCAAGACGAGCGACGACTACACCGAGGGGTCCGTGGCGCGCTAGCGCACCCCCTCCCGGCAGGGCACCTGCTCGACGCTCACCGACGAGCAGGTGTCCTGCCGGATCCGTGTCCGGCCGGTCCGCCCTGCCGCACATCACCCGCCCCGTCCGCGCCAGCACAGAAGGAAATCCCCGTGACCCCCAAGCCCGTCGTCCTCCTCGCCGAGGAACTCTCACCCGCGACCGTCGAAGCACTGGGCCCGGACTTCGAGATCCGCACCACCGACGGCGCCGACCGTTCCCAGCTCCTGGGCGCACTGGCCGACGTCGACGCCGTGCTGGTGCGCTCGGCCACGCAGCTGGACGCCGAGGCCATCGCGGCCGCCCCGAGGCTCAAGGTGATCGCGCGCGCCGGGGTGGGCCTCGACAACGTGGACATCAAGGCCGCCACCCAGGCCGGTGTCATGGTGGTCAACGCGCCGACGTCGAACGTCATCTCCGCCGCGGAACTGACCGTGGGTCACATCCTCGCCCTCGCCCGCAACATCCCCCAGGCCAGTGCCGCCCTGAAGGCGGGGGAGTGGAAGCGCTCGAAGTACGCCGGCACGGAGCTCTACGAGAAGAACGTCGGCATCATCGGACTCGGGCGCATCGGCGCGCTCGTCGCCGCGCGGCTGCAGGGCTTCGGCACGCAGATCCTCGCCTACGACCCCTACGTGACCTCGGCGCGCGCCGCCCAGCTCGGCGTCCGGCTGGTGAGCCTGGAGGAGCTGCTCCGCGAGTCCGACTTCGTGACCATCCACATGCCGAAGACCCCGGAGACCGTGGGCATGCTCGGCGCCGAGGCCTTCGAGCTCATGAAGGACACCGCGTACGTGGTCAACGTCGCCCGGGGCGGGCTCGTGGACGAGGCCGCCCTGCACACCGCCCTGGAGCAGGGGACGATCGCCGGGGCCGGCGTGGACGTCTTCGTCACCGAGCCGAGCACCGATCTCCCGTTCTTCGCGCACGACAGTGTGGTGGTGACCCCGCACCTCGGTGCCTCCACCGCCGAGGCGCAGGAGAAGGCCGGGATCTCCGTGGCGAAGTCCGTGCGCCTGGCCCTGGCCGGGGAACTGGTGCCCGACGCCGTGAACGTGGCCGGCGGCGTGATCGACCCCGCGGTGCGCCCCGGCATCCCGCTGATGGAGAAGCTGGGACGCATCTTCACCGCACTGACCCACGACTCCCTCACGCAGATCGACATCGAGGTGGCGGGGGAGATCGCGGCCCTCGACGTCAAGGCGCTGGAGCTCGCCGCACTGAAGGGCGTGTTCACCGACGTCGTCTCGGAGCAGGTCTCCTACGTCAACGCCCCCGTGCTCGCCGAGCAGCGCGGTGTGACCTCCCGCCTGGTGACCACCCCGGAGTCGGAGGAGTACCGGAACGTCCTGCGCCTGCGCGGTGCGCTCTCCGACGGCAGCCAGATCTCCGTGGCCGGTACCCTCACCGGCCCCAAGCAGGTGGAGAAGCTCGTGGGCGTCAACGGCTACGAGCTGGAGATCCCGATCAGCGACCACCTCCTGGTGCTGCTCTACGCCGACCGCCCCGGGGTGATCGGCGCGCTCGGGCGCCTCCTGGGGGAGCGCGGCATCAACATCGCCGGGATGCAGGTGGCCCGGAACAAGGAGGGCGGCCAGGCGCTGTCCCTGCTCACCGTGGACAGCTCGGTGCCGCAGGACGTGCTGGACGCCATCCGCGAGGAGATCGGTGCCACCGTGGCGCGGGAAGTGGATCTGCAGGACTGACCCGCACCGCGAAGGAGGAACCGTATGACCACGCACCAGCTGCCCATCGCACCCGGGACCGCCGTCCAGGTGCTCTCCCGGGACACCCCCGCCGTGCTCACCGTGGAGCCGGGCGACACCGTGGTGGTCGGATCGCTGGACGCCTGGGGGCACCTCGAGCGGCAGGCCGCACCCGGAGCGGTGACGCCCTACCGCTTCGAGGACCGGCGCGGGCACGCCCTGACCGGCCCCGTCGAGGTGGCGGGCGCCGTTCCCGGGGACGTCCTCGCGGTCCGCTTCGACGCCCTGGAACCCGCCGACTGGGGCTGGACCGCCGCCGGCCGCAGGGACGACGCGTTCACCCGCAGCCTCGGGCTCGAGGGCACCGGCCCGGCCTGGCTGCTGTGGGACCTGGACCGCGACGCCCGCACCGGCACCAACCAGTACGGGCACACCGTGGACCTCGCACCGTTCCTCGGTGTGGTGGGACTCCCGCCCGCCGAGGCGGGGGAGTTCTCCACCACGCCTCCGCGGGCCGGGGGCGGCGGCAACATCGACTGCAGGGAACTGGTCGCGGGCTCCACCCTCTTCCTGCCCGTCACCGTCCCGGGAGCCCTGCTGCACCTCGGGGACGGCCACGCGGCCCAGGGCGACGGCGAGGTGGGCGGTACGGCGATCGAGTGCTCGATGACCTCCACGGTCACCCTCGACCTCGTCCGGGACGCCCCGCTGGGCAGCATCCACGCCGTCACCCCGACCTCGCGCATCACCTTCGGCTTCTCCGCCGACCTCAACGTGGCCACCGCCGAGGCCCTCGGGGCCATGCTGACCTGGCTCCAGGAGCTGTACTCGCTGGAGCGGAAGGCCGCGCTGGGGCTCGCCAGCGCCGTCGTCGACCTCCGGGTCACCCAGATCGCCAACCAGACCTGGGGAGTCCACGCCGTCCTCGGTCTCGACGCCGTCCGGAGCGGATGACGCCCCTGCTTGGGCAAATCACCGGGCACCGGGGTAATTTCGTAGGGTGACCCCTCCAGCCGACGTGCGCCCCCCGTTCTACCTCACCACCGCCATCTCCTACCCGAACGGTGTCCCGCACATCGGCCACGCGTACGAGACGATCGCCGCCGACGCCCTGGCGCGTTTCAAGCGCCTCGACGGTTTCGACGTGATGTACCTGACCGGGACGGACGAGCACGGACTGAAGATGCAGCAGGCGGCGGACCGCGAGGGCATCCCCGTGCGCGAGCTCGCCACGCGCAACGCGCTCGCCTTCCGCGACATGAACGACGTCGTCGGCACCTCCTACGACCGCTTCATCCGCACCACGGACGAGGACCACTACGCGGCCGCGACCGAGATCTGGAGGCGGATGGAGGCCAACGGGGACATCTACCTGGACACGTACGCCGGGTGGTACTCGGTGCGTGACGAGGCCTTCTGGGCGGAGGACGAGACCGAGGTGCGCGAGGACGGCGTGCGCTACGCCAGGGAGACCGACACCGAGGTGACCTGGACGGAGGAGGAGAGCTACTTCTTCCGGCTCTCCGCCTACCAGCAGCGGCTCCTGGACCTCTACGAGCAGCAGCCCGGGTTCGGCGCCCCGCAGTCGCGCTTCAACGAGGTCATCTCGTTCGTGCGCCGCGGCCTCGAGGACCTGTCCATCAGCCGCACCACCTTCGACTGGGGCGTCCCGGTGCCGGGCGACGAGCGTCACGTCATGTACGTGTGGGTGGACGCCCTTACCAACTACCTCACCGGTGTGGGGTTCCCGGACACGGACTCCGAGGCCTTCCGGACGTTCTGGCCCGCCGACGTGCACATCATCGGCAAGGACATCTCACGCTTCCACGCCATCTACTGGCCGGCGTTCCTCATGTCCGCCGGCCTCGAGGTGCCGCGGCGCGTGATGATCCACGGCTTCCTGCACAACCGCGGCGTCAAGATGTCCAAGTCCCTGGGCAACACGGTGGCACCCGCGGACTGGGTGGAGCAGTACGGGCTCGACCAGGTGCGCTACTTCCTCCTCCGCGAGGTGCCGTTCGGCGCCGACGGCTCCTACAGCCACGAGGCGCTGGTGGGCCGCATGAACGCGGATCTCGCCAACAACTTCGGGAACCTCGCCCAGCGCTCGCTGTCCATGGTGGCCAAGAACTGCGGTGGCGCGGTCCCGGAACCCGCGGAGCTGCTGCCCGTGGACCGGGAGCTGCTGGGGCGGGCGGACGCGCTGCCGGACACCGCGCGGTCGGCGTTCGACCGCCAGGAGTTCTCCCGGGCGCTGGAAGCAGTGTGGGGCGTGCTCGGCGACACCAACGCGTACTTCGCCGACCAGCAGCCGTGGGTGCTGCGGAAGACCGATCCCGAGCGCATGGCCACGGTGCTGTACGTGACGCTGGAGGTGCTCCGCGTGGTGGCGATCCTCGCGCAACCGGTGCTGCCGGGCAGCGCGGGGAGGATCCTCACCGCACTCGGGCAGGGCGCCGGCGACGACGACGTCCGGCGTCGCTTCGCCGCGCTGGACACGCGGATCGAGCCGGGCACACCCCTGCCTGGGCCGACGCCGGTGTTCCCCAAGTACGAGGAGCCCGCTGAGAACTGAGACCCACCGGCTCGATGCTGCAGGTCAGGCCCGGAGGAAGCGGCCGGAGGCGGTCTCCGTCATCACCCGGGCCACGGTCTGCTGCTGTTCCCGGGAGGACGCGAGGAGCTGTTCGATGACCGAGTGGTTCAGGACCGGTTCCCCGGCCACCGCCGTGCTGTGCAGGGAGAGGGCGTGCAGGGTGGCCCACATGCCCTCCTTGACCTTGAGGAGGGACTGCAGGGCCTCGAGCTCGAGCTGGGCGCCGGCGGTGGCCTGACGCCGCCCCGGGTTGAGCGGGTTCCACTCCGAGACCATCGTCAGCAGCCGGGCCACCGTCATCTTCACGACGTTGGGTCGGTGCCCCAGGGCGCGGATCATGCGCTTGAGGTACTCGCGTTCCTCGTGGATGTCCTGCCGCAGCCGTTCGAACACCGGCTCGAACGGCGTCCCGGCCCAGGATCTCGCGGCGGCGTCGAACAGGCGGACACCGTTGGTGGCACCCATGAGGTGCAGGTCCAGGTAGGGCAGAACGGTGTCCAGGTCGAGCTGACTCAGCGCGATGCCGTTCTCGGCGTGCTGCATGGAGGGTTCCTTCCAGGAGGTGACGGGCTTGTCAGCCTACGTGAGCGTGATCGAGCAACGGTAGCGCGATGGCCACGGACGTCCCGGTACCCAGGGTGGAATCGATGGTGATGCTGCCGTGGTGCGCCTCGATCGTCCGCTTCGCGACGGACAGGCCCACGCCGGCGCCGGGCAGCGCACGATCGGCGTTCGACGCCCGGTGGAAGGAGTCGAACAGGTGGGGGAGGTCCTCGGCGGGGATGCCGATCCCCGTGTCCCGCACCTCCACGACGGCGCGCCCGTCCCCCGGTCCCAGGTGCAGCCCCACGAAGACCCGGCCGCGCTCCTGCGTGAACTTGATGGCGTTGGACAGCACCACCCCCAGGGCCGTGGCGAGCTGGGCCCGGTGGCCGGAGACGGTGACGGCGTGGTCGGGCAGCTCGCGGTCGAGGCCGATCCCGCCGGCGGAGGCCTCCAGCACGGCCCGGCCCGTGACCTCCGAGATCAGGTGCACGAGATCCACCGGGCCGTGGTCGGAGGGATCGGGCTCCTCGGAGGACAGCGCGGAGATGTTCTCGATCAGCTCGCTCAGCCTGGCCGTGTTGCGTTCCACGGCCTGTAGCATGGTGCTCGCGGCGGGTGGCAGCTCACCACCGAGTCCGTCGTTGATCATCTCGATGTAGCCGGTGATCGATGCCAGCGGCGTGCGCAGCTGGTGGTTGACCGTGCCCACGAAGTCGCTCTTCGCCACGTTGAGGGCGCGCAGTCTCCGCACCGCCTCGTGCTGCCGGGAGATCAGCTGCGCCTGGATCAGGCCGTGGGCGAGGTTGCCGAGCACGTGCTGGGTCAGGCCGTTCATGGCACCGGACCACCCGAGGTCCCCGGCATCGCCGACGATCCACAGGAGGCCGAACGGCGTGTCCCCCTCCCCGAGCGCGGCCACCACCCCGCCGACGCCCCAGTCCTCCCCGGCGCCGGTCCTCAGCCCTTCCGGCACCGGTGTCCGAGCCGTCGCGGTCCCGGGGCTGTCCCCACCGAAATCCGCGGTGGAGGACTGCTTCCACAGGGTGAGGGCGAGCGCGAGGGCGGCGTCCTGGTCCAGCGGGGCGCCGGGCGTCGCACCACGCGATGCCGCCTCCTTCGTCCAGCTGCTGCTGCGGGCGGCCACGCGGTCGTCCTCGAAGACCTGGAGTGCGAGGTGGTCCGCCCCGAGCGCGGCCCCGAGGTCCGGAAGGAACTGGTCGACCATGACGTCCGGATCGTTGGTGGACCGTACGCGGGCCGAGATGCGCCGCATGTGCTCCCGGAGACGGGCGGTGGACTCGCGGTGCTCCTGGCGTTCCCGACGGCGGGAGATCAGGGTGCGGGTCCGCTGCAGGAGCTCGGTGGGCCGCACCGGGCGGAAGAGGATGTCCGAGACGTACGGCTCCAGCCGGGCCGGGACCGTGCCGTCCGCCGGGAGTAGGAGGATCACGGGTAGGGCCCGGAGCCAGGGGTGCTCGGAGACGATCCCCGTGAGGGAGCCCGCGTACTCCAGTGCCATGTCCAGGTCCACGAGGAGCACGTGCGGTCTCACACGGAGGATCCGCTCGAGGAGCAGCTCCACGGAGGTGACGGCGTCCGCGGCGAGTCCACCGGAGGTGAGGACGGCGGCAAGCGCCCTGCAGTCCCCGTCCGACGGCGAGGCGACCACCGCCACGTCCCCACCGCTTCCCGGCGCTGCTTCCTGCTGCACCACGGCGCCCTCCCGATCTCCCGCTGCACTGCTCCCCAATATAGGCGGTCGACGCCGGTGCGGGACCGACGGCACGACCCGCCGTCGTCAGTCCGTGGCCAGCCCCGCCCCGGGGGGGGGCCGCGCCGCGCGCCCGGCAGGCAGCACCGAGGCGAGCAGTCCCGCCACCACGGCCACCGCGAGCACCAACCCGAGCTGACCGAACGGCACCGCCGGTACCACGGCCGTGACCCCGCCCAGCGCCGATCGCGCCCCCGCCCCCCCGTAGACGGCACCCAGCAGGGAGCCGAGCAGGGCTGCCACACCGGCGATCAGCACGGCCTCGACCGCGAGCATGCCGCGCAGCTGGCCCCGGGTCAGCCCCAGGGCCCGCAGCAGCGAGTTCTCGCGCCGCCGTTCCAGGACGGAGAGGGAGAGCGTGTTCGCCACCCCGATCAGGGCGATCAGCACGGCCACGGCCAGCAGTGCGGTGACGATCAGCAGCATCACGTCGATGATCTGGTTGTAGGCCGCGCGTTCGGTGGCGGCACCCTGCACCTGGTACTGCTCGAGTCCGGTGGCGGCCACGATCCGGGACTGCACGCCGGTGACGGCGTCGGCGTCCAGCCCGTCGTCGAGCCTGAGCCACACCGTGGTCCCCAGGTACGCGTCGAGGGTGGTGGCCGCCACGCCCTCCAGCGCTCCGGCGGCCACGGACTCCTCCCCGCCGTACGCCTCCAGGGCATCCGGGGCGGCACCGAGCCGCTCCGCCGTGGCGGTGGAGACCAGGGGCACGAAGAAGACGGAATCGGTAGCCGTGACCGGCAGGGTCACCGGCCCGTCCCGCGTGTCGAGGGTGACCTCCCGCTGCTCCCAGGACTGCGGGGCGAGCACCATGTCGTCGGTCAGGGCGGCGTCCTCGGCCCGGAGGACACCGGCGAGCTCCTGCGGATCCACGGAGTAGACCGGCTGCGCCCCGCCGTCCTCGTCCGTGAGGAGGGCGGGCGTCAGCTCGACGGCGCTCTCGACGCCGTCCACCCGGAGCAGGGCGGACACGCCCGCGACGTCGTCGGGCCCGGTTCCTGCCGATCCGGGGACCTCGGCGCCCAGCGCTGCGACCTGCAGGTCCACGGCGTAGTTCTCGTCCAGCTCGGCGTCGAAGGTGGTGCGGGCGGTCGCCGCACCCACCATCATCATGGTCACGAGGGTGACACCCACCATGAGGGCGGCCGAGGACGACGTCGTGCGGGCCGGGTTGCGCACGGCGTTGACCGAGGCGAGGACGCCGGGCACCCCGAGCGGGCGGGCGATCCGGCCCACCAGGGCCACGCTCGCCGGGACGAAGAACGGGGCCAGGAGCACGACGCCGAGGAAGGACAGGACGCCGCCGGCCACCCCCGGGAGGAGGGAGGCGCCGAGCGCCCCGGACCGCAGCAGGCCGGTACCCGCCAGCAGCGCGATGAGCCCGGGGACCAGCCGGAGGAGCCCGCTCCTGCCCCGTCCCGGCACCGGATCGCTCGGCCGCAGGGCGGCGAGCGGCGCCACCCGGGTGGCGGCACGCGCCGGGACGAGGGCCGCCAGCACGGTCATCAGGACGCCCACCAGCACCCCGACGAGGATCGCGGACGGGGGTACCGAGAGCACGGCGAACGAACCGAGCTCGGTCCGCTGGGCGATCATCACGAGCACCGCCATCACCCCGGGGGCGAGGAGGACGCCGAGGACGGCGGACACGAGTCCGACGATCGCCGCCTCCACGAGCACCGACGCCCGGATCTGCCGACGTTCGGCACCGATGCAGCGCAGCAGGGCGAGCTCACGTGTGCGCTGGGCCACGAGCACGGAGAACGTGTCCGAGAGGACGAGGCCGGCCACCAGCGCCGCCCCCACCGCGAAGGCCAGCAGGATCCCGGTGAGCACGTCGGTGCCCGAGGAGAGGGCGGCGACGTCCACGACCGTCTGCTCGGCGGGGGTGCGCACGGTCACCTCCCCTCCGGTGGGGGACTCGACGGTGGACACGATCTCCCCGATGGCCGCGCGCACCGCATCCGCATCGGCACCCGGTGCGAGGTGCACCTGGACGTTGGCGGGGTAGGCCTCACCGCCGGTCGTCTCGCGCAGCACCGCGGGCGAGGCGAGGACCTGCACGGTCCCGGCGACCGTGGGGTCGGAGCTCGGTGCGAGGAGACCGGTCACGGTGAGCGCTTCGCCCAGCGGGGGGGACCCGCCGGCGCTGTCGACCGCCACGGTGTCCCCGACGGAGACGTCGAGGCGGTCCGCGGAGGCGACGTCGAGTGCCACCTCGTCCGGCATCGACGGGTAGGAACCCTCGATCACGTCGGCGGTCTCCAGGGAGGCGGGAGCCGTCGCGGGCAGCACCGCGCTGGCGGGCCCCGCGCCGGTGACCACCGCGTGTACCCCCGTTCGAACCCGTGGACGGACCCCCCCCCTTCCCCCCCCCCGAGGTCGCCCCCCACCCCCGGGGGCACCCAGCCGTACTGGTTCGTCACCACGAGATCGGCGGCGGCGGAGGAGGCCCCGACACTGCGGGTGAGGCTCGCGGTGGTGGTCGAGCCGGCCATGAGGGGCGCCGAGAGGAAGGACACGCCGAGGATCACGGCGAGTCCCACGGCGACGAACCGGCGGGCGTTGGTGCGCACCTGGGCGAGAGCCACCTGCAGCACGTCACGCCCCCAGCTTCGCGAGGGCACCGAGGATCTCCTCCGGCGTGGACCGCTCGAGCTCGCCCACGAGGGAACCGTCCTCCATGAGGAGCACCCGGTCCGCGTAGGAGGCCGCCACGGGGTCGTGGGTGACCATGATGATGCTCTGCCCCATCTCCCGGCTGCTTCTGCGCAGCAGGGAGAGCACCTCCGCCCCGGTGGCGGAGTCGAGGTTGCCGGTGGGCTCGTCACCGAAGATCACGTCCGGTCGGGTCAGCAGCGCCCGCGCGACGGCGACCCGCTGCTGCTGCCCGCCGGAGAGTTCGTGGGGGCGGTGCGAGAGCCGGTCGGTCAACCCCAGCGAGGCGGTGACCTGCTGCAGCCATGTCCGGTCCACCGTGCCGCCGGCGAGCGCCACGGGCAGCGTGATGTTCTGCTCGGCGGTGAGGGTGGGCACGAGGTTGAAGGCCTGGAAGACGAACCCCACCCGCTCGCGCCGCAACCGGGTCAGCTCGGCGTCGGGCAGGGAGGTGATCTCGGTGCCGCCCAGCCAGAGCCGCCCGGAGTCGATGCCGTCCAGGCCGGCGAGGCAGTGCATCAGGGTGGACTTCCCAGAGCCGGAGGGCCCCATGATGGCGGTGAAGCGCTCGCGGTCCACCTCGACGCTCACGTTCCGGAGGGCCTGCACGGTGGTCTCGCCCCGTCCGTAGCTCTTGGAGACGGCGTGCGCGGCGACGGCTCCCGAGGGGGCCGGAGGCGATGGCGGGGACCCGGCGGAGGGGCCCGGGAGATTCGTGGAGGTGGTCATGGGCCCACGGGAGGGATCGGGGCGGGGCCACCGGGTCGGAGGGGGGGCCCGTCCTGCCCGGGGATCTCTCATACCCCGGGATGAGCCGGGCCCTGCGTCGTCAGGGGCGGACCACGCCCGTGGCATAGGCGAGCACCACGGCCTGGACGCGGTCGCGGGCCTCCAGCTTCGCGAGGATGTGGCCCACGTGGGTCTTCACCGTGGCCTCCGAGAGGAACAACCGTCCCGCGATCTCCGGGTTGGACAGGCCCTGGGCGATCAGCTCGAAGACCTCCCGCTCACGGGCGGTCAGGCGGGCGACGGCGGCAGCCGCCGCATCCTGCGCGGCCGAGGGGCTGCGCAGGAGCGGCGCCACGTGGTCGAGGAGCCGGCGCGTGGTGGACGGGGCGATCACCGCGTCGCCGCGGTGCACGGTGCGGATGGCCTCGAGCAGCTCCTCCGGCGGCGCGTCCTTGAGCAGGAACCCGCTGGCACCGGCGTTGATCGCGGACAGCGCGTACTCGTCGAGGTCGAAGGTGGTCAGCACCACGATCCTCGGCGCGGGCCCGCCGCTCCCCGCGGCGCCGTGGTGCGCCAGGATCCGGCGCGTGGCCTCGATGCCGTCCATGCGGGGCATTCGCACGTCCATCATGACGACGTCGGCGGACGTCCTCGCGAGCGCCCGCACCGCCTCGTCGCCGCGGACGCCTCGGCGACCACCGCGAGGTCCGGTTGCCTGCTGACGAGCATCGCGAAACCGCTGCGCACCAGGGGCTGGTCGTCGACGATGACCACCCGGCCGGGCCGCACTGGTTCGTGCGGGTCCGCCGTGGCCCGTCCCGTCCTCGCTGCGGGGTCGATGTCCATGGATCCTCTTCTCCTCGGTGGTGTGCTGTGGGACCCGGTCGCGGATACGAGCAGGACCGGGTGGTGCTAGGCCTCCGTGTAGGGGATGAACGCCTCCCCCCGGTACCCGCCCCCGGCCCGCGGCGCCGCCCGGACCGTGCCGTCGTAGAGTCGCACGCGCTCCGTCATCCCCGCGACACCCTGCCCCGCCCCCCTGGTGCCGGGGTCGGGGGAGGCGCCGCGGCCGTCGTCGTCGACCGTGATGGTCAGTCCGCGCGCGCCGTGGTCCAGGGTGACCTCGGTGGTGCTGTACGCCCCGGCGTGCTTGAGCACGTTGGTCAGCGACTCCTGGATCACGCGGTACGCGGTCAGCTCCGCACCGAGCGGCAGCCGGCGCCTGGGTGCACCGATGCGCCGACAGGCGATCCGGACACCGGAGCGCCGGACGGACTGGATGAGCGCGTCGACGTCGTCGAGCGTGGGAAGCGGGCGCGTGGAGACGGTCTCGTCGCCGCGCAGCACCCCGAGCAGGCGCCTCATCTCCCGCAGCGAACCGCGGCCCGTGTCGGCGATCGTGCCCAGCGTCCGGACCGCGAGCTCGGGGGACCGGGCGCTCGCGTACCGCGCGCCGTCGGCCTGGGTGATGATCACCGAGAGGGAGTGCGCCACGATGTCGTGCATCTCGCGCGCGATGTGGCTGCGTTCGTCCGCCGCCGCGAGGTCGCGTTCCTGCTGCCGCTCGATCTCGAGGCGCCGGGCGCGATCCTCGAGCGCCTGCAGGGTCCTCCGCCGTGATCGGGCCAGGTCCCCGAGCGTCCAGGCGAGGAGAACCACCGACTCGACGAGGAACAGCAGGACGAGGAACAGGGGGACCCGCTCCAGCACGGACCCACCGGTGGTCACGCCCACGGGGTCCCCGAAACGGGCCAGCCCGGCAGCCAGGCCGACGGCGGCCAGCGCCAGACCCGTCACGCTCGCCCACCGGGGTCCGTAGGCAGCCAGGGTGTAGACGGTGATCAGGACGACGAACTGGGTGGGTACCGGCGCCACCCCCAGCACCAGCTGTCCCATGCACATCGTCGCGACGGCGGCCGCGGAGAGCACCACGTGGGACCGGCGCCAGATCAGCGGGACGACGAGGACGGCGGACCGGAGCGCGATCCGGAGGCCGTCCGGATCGCGGTCGACGGCGGAGACCAGCACCAGGGGCAGCAGGATCACCAGCACCAGCGCCGTGTCGATCGCCCGCGGGTGCGTACGCACCCAGCGCGCGATCCGATGATGGAGGTCCATGAGCCCCCACTCTAGGACTCGGAGCGCGGCGGCGGCGTCCTACCAGGGGCTGACCCGTCTCACCCTGCGGACCGATTGTGAGCGCTCCCGGCACTTTCTTACGCTGGAGCCATGACTGCTGCCCCGCACCGCATCGATCTCGCCGTCATCCCCGGGGACGGGATCGGCCCCGAGGTCACCGCCGAGGCGGTCAAGGTGCTGCACGCCGTGGTGGGCGACGACGTCGAGCTCGCCCTCACGGAGTACCGGCTCGGGGCCGAGCACTGGCTCGCCACGGGGGAGACGCTGCCGGATGCAACCCTCGCCGAGCTGCGGCGCCACGACGCCATCCTCTTCGGGGCGGTCGGCGCGGCGCCCGGGGACACCCGGATCCCCTCGGGCCTGATCGAGCGCGAGTTCCTGCTCAAGCTGCGCTTCTCCCTCGACCACTTCGTGAACCTGCGCCCCTCCAAGCTGTACCCGGGGGTACCGAGCCCCCTCGGGGCCCCGGGTGAGATCGACTTCGTGGTGGTCCGCGAGGGGACCGAGGGGCCCTACACGGGCAACGGCGGCACGCTGCGGGGCGGCACGCCTCAGGAGGTGGCCACGGAGGTGTCCCTCAACACCGCCTACGGGGTGGAGCGCGTGGTCCGCGACGCCTTTGCCCGTGCCGCCGCCCGCAGCCGGAAGAAGCTGACCCTGGTCCACAAGCACAACGTGCTCGTCCATGCGGGGCACCTGTGGAAGCGCACGGTCGAGACCGTCGCCGCGGAGTTCCCCGAGGTCACCCACGACTACCTGCACGTCGACGCCGCGATGATCTTCCTCGTCACCGACCCCTCACGCTTCGACGTGATCGTGACGGACAACCTCTTCGGGGACATCGTCACCGATCTCGCCGCGGCCGTGTCCGGCGGGATCGGCCTGGCGGCCTCCGCCAATCTCAACATGGAGCGGACGGCGCCCTCGATGTTCGAGCCCGTGCACGGCTCAGCACCGGACATCGCCGGGCAGCAGATCGCCGATCCCACGGCCGCGATCCTCTCCGCGGCGCTCCTCCTACGCCACCTGGGTCATGACCGGCACGCACAGCGGATCGAGCAGGCGGTGGAGGCGGACATCGCCGCGCGCACCGGGGCCCGGTCCACCGCCGCCGTCGGCGATGCCATCGCCGCCGCCGTGTCCTAAGGTGGTTACACATCGCTAACCCAGTGCCGGCGCACTGACCACCGACGGGCCGCGGCGGCTCTGCTGCAGTCCGTTCCAGCACGGAGGAACCATGACACCCACCGACCCGAGTTTCACGCAGCAGCTGACCACGCGGCCGACGCCGGTCGCGGAGCGCCAGGCCATGCTGGCGAACCCGGGGTTCGGTAATTTCTTCACCGACCACACCGCGATCGTGGACTTCCGTGCTGACGAGTCCGGCGAGGGTGGTTGGTATGGCGCGCGGCTGGAACCGTACGGTCCGATCGCCTTGGACCCGGCGGCCGCCGTCCTGCACTACGGTCAGGAGATCTTCGAGGGCATGAAGGCGTACCGCCATGCCGACGGATCGGTGTGGACGTTCCGCGCCGACGCCAACGCGGCCCGGCTCAACCGGTCCGCGGTCCGCCTCGCGCTGCCGCAGCTCCCGGAGGAGCTGTTCCTGGAGTCCCTGCGCCAGCTGGTCGGCGTCGACGTCGACTGGATCCCCTCCGGTGACGGCGAGAGCCTGTACCTGCGCCCCTTCATGATCGCCACCGAGGCCTTCCTCGGCGTCCGCCCCGCGCGCGAGGTCTCCTACCGGGTGATCGCCTCGCCCGCCGGGAACTACTTCGGCGGTGAGGTGCGCCCGGTGGACATCTGGGTGTCCCGGAACTACGCGCGCGCAGGTCGCGGCGGTACCGGTGCGGCGAAGGCCGGGGGGAACTACGCCTCCTCGCTGGCGGCCCAGCTCGAGGCGGAGGCCCACGGGTGCAAGCAGGTCCTGTTCCTGGACCAGGCCAATGACAACGCGGTGGAGGAACTCGGCGGGATGAACGTGTTCTTCGTGTTCCGCGACGGCTCCCTGGTCACCCCGGCGCTCTCCGGGACGATCCTCGAGGGTGTCACGCGCTCCTCGATCATCCAGTTGGGCCGGGATCGCGGGCTCACCGTGACCGAGCGGACGATCACGCTCGAGGAGTGGCGCGGGGGTGTGGCCTCCGGGGAGATCACCGAGGTGTTCGCGTGCGGCACGGCCGCGGTGATCACCCCGATCGGCCGGCTGCGCGACGGCGACGAGTTCATCGGTGCCCCGGACTCCGCCGCGGGGGAGGTCACGATGTCCATCCGCACCGAGCTGCTGGGGATCCAGACCGGCGTCGTGGAGGACACCCACGGCTGGCTCACCCGCCTGGTCTGACCCCGAGCGATCCCCCGACCGCAGTCCCTCGGGCGGGGCGCCAGGGCGTACGGGCCCGAGCGCCCCGG
>NZ_LGIU01000003.1 GCF_001187915.1 Arthrobacter sp. RIT-PI-e
TCATGAGGGGTAGGTCCTTCGCGCGGATGGGTTGTAGAGGTACTTCCATCCTGCGCTCGGGGACCTACCCCTTTCGCACGCTCACACCACCTGGCGCGTTAGCAACGTCATGACCCACAACACCTAGAAGTCCCAGTCCTCGTCCTCGGTGTTCACGGCCTTGCCGATCACGTACGAGGAACCCGAGCCGGAGAAGAAGTCGTGGTTCTCGTCCGCGTTCGGGGACAGCGCCGAGAGGATCGCCGGGTTCACATCGGTCACCGACGACGGGAACATCGCCTCGTAGCCGAGGTTCATCAGCGCCTTGTTGGCGTTGTAGTGCAGGAACTTCTTGACGTCCTCCGCCAGACCCACGCCGTCGTAGAGATCGTGGGTGTACTGGACCTCGTTCTCGTACAGCTCGAAGAGCAGCTCGAACGCGTAGTCCTTGATCTCCTGACGGCGCTCCGGCGTCGCACTCTCCAGTCCGCGCTGGAACTTGTAGCCGATGTAGTAGCCGTGCACGGCCTCGTCACGGATGATCAGGCGCACCAGGTCGGCGGTGTTCGTGAGCTTGGCCCGCGAGGACCAGTACATCGGCAGGTAGAAGCCGGAGTAGAACAGGAAGCTCTCCAGCAGCGTGGAGGCCACCTTGCGTTTCAGGGGGTCGTCACCGCGGTAGTAGTCGGTGACGATGTGCGCCTTCTTCTGCAGGTTCACGTTCTCCGTGGACCAGCGGAACGCCTCGTCGATCTCCTTGGTGGAGGCCAGGGTGGAGAAGATGGAGGAGTAGCTCTTGGCGTGCACCGACTCCATGAACGCGATGTTCGTGAGGACGGCCTCCTCGTGCGGCGTGATGGCGTCCGGGATGAGGCTGACCGCTCCCACGGTCGCCTGCACGGTGTCGAGCAGCGTGAGACCGGTGAACACGCGCATGGTGAGCTGCTGCTCCTCCGGCGTCAGCGTGGCCCAGGACTGGACGTCGTTGGACAGCGGGATCTTCTCCGGCAGCCAGAAGTTGTTCACCAGCCGGTTCCAGACATCCACGTCCTTGTCGTCCTGGATGCGGTTCCAGTTGATGGCCTGGACCTGGTCTACGAGCTTCAGCTTCTCGCTCATGGTGTGTTCCTTCTCTGCGTGGGTACTGCCTGGTGTGCCGGAAGCCAGGTCGGGCCTACGCCCGACCTGGCCAATTTAGTTGCCTAGAGCATGCAACTGACGCAGCCCTCCACTTCCGTCCCTTCCAGCGCGAGCTGGCGGAGACGGATGTAGTAGACGGTCTTGATGCCCTTGCGCCACGCATAGATCTGCGACTTGTTGATCTCACGCGTGGTGGCGGTGTCCTTAAAGAACAGCGTCAGGGAGAGCCCCTGATCCACGTGCTGCGTGGCAGCGGCGTAGGTGTCGATGATCTTCTCGTACCCGATCTCGTACGCGTCCTGGTAGTACTCCAGGTTGTCGTTGGTGAGGTACGGCGCCGGGTAGTACACGCGGCCCAGCTTGCCCTCCTTGCGGATCTCGATCTTCGACGCCACCGGGTGGATGGAGGACGTCGAGTTGTTGATGTACGAGATGGAACCGGTGGGCGGGACGGCCTGCAGGTTCTGGTTGTAGATGCCGTGCTCCATGACCGAGGCCTTCAGCGCACGCCAGTCCTCCTGGGTGGGGATCCGCACGTCGGCGAACAGCTCACGCACGCGCGCCGTCGCCGGCTCCCACACCTGGTCGGTGTACTTGTCGAAGAACTCGCCGCTCGCGTACGTGGAGCGCTCGAACCCGCCGAACGTGCGCCCGGTCTCGATGGCCATGAGGTTCGAGGCCCGGAGGCAGTGGTACACCACCGAGTAGAAGTACATGTTCGTGAAGTCCAGGCCCTCCTCGGAGCCGTAGTGGACCCGCTCGCGTGCCAGGTACCCGTGCAGGTTCATCTGCCCGAGGCCGATGGCGTGCGAGGCGTCGTTCCCGGCGGCGATCGAGGGCACCGAGCTGATGTGGCTCATGTCGGACACGGCCGAGAGGCTGCGGATGGCGGTCTCGATGGTGCGGCCGAAGTCCGGGGAGTCCATGGTCTTCGCGATGTTCAGCGAGCCCAGGTTGCAGGAGATGTCCTTCCCCACGGTGTCGTAGGAGAGGTCCTCGTTGTACGTGGTGGGCTCGGAGACCTGCAGGATCTCGGAGCACAGGTTGCTCATGATGATCTTGCCGTCGATCGGGTTGGCCCGGTTCACGGTGTCCTCGAACATGATGTACGGGTAGCCGGACTCGAACTGGATCTCCGCGATGGTCTGGAAGAACTCTCGGGCCTTGATCTTGGTCTTCTTGATCCGGGCGTCGTCCACCATCTCGTAGTACTTCTCGGTGACCGAGATGTCGGAGAACGGCATGCCGTACACGCGCTCGACGTCGTACGGGGAGAACAGGTACATGTCCTCGTCGCGCTTGGCGAGCTCGAAGGTGATGTCCGGGACCACGACGCCGAGGGAGAGGGTCTTGATGCGGATCTTCTCGTCCGCGTTCTCCCGCTTGGTGTCGAGGAAGCGGTTGATGTCCGGGTGGTGCGCGTGCAGGTACACCGCACCGGCACCCTGGCGGGCACCGAGCTGGTTGGCGTAGGAGAAGCTGTCCTCGAGGAGCTTCATCACGGGGATCACGCCGGAGGACTGGTTCTCGATCTGCTTGATGGGCGCACCCACCTCGCGGATGTTCGTGAGTGCGAAGGCCACGCCGCCGCCGCGCTTGGAGAGCTGGAGCGCGGAGTTGATCGAGCGGCCGATCGACTCCATGTTGTCCTCGATGCGGAGCAGGAAGCAGGAGACCAGCTCGCCGCGCTGGCGCTTGCCGGCGTTCAGGAAGGTGGGGGTGGCGGGTTGGAAGCGGCCGTCGATGATCTCGTCCATCATCTGGACGGCGAGCTCCTCGTTGCCGCGCGCCAGGTGCAGTGCCACCAGGCACACGCGGTCCTCGTAGCGCTCCAGGTACCGCTTGCCGTCGAACGTCTTCAGCGTGTACGAGGTGTAGAACTTGAAGGCGCCGAGGAAGGTCTCGAAGCGGAACTTCTTGGAGTACGCGCGCTTGTAGAGGTCGCGGATGAAGTTCATCGTGTACTGGTCGAGGGTCTCGCGCTCGTAGTACTCGTTCTTCACGAGGTAGTCGAGCTTCTCCTCGAGGTCGTGGAAGAACACGGTGTTGTTGTTCACGTGCTGCAGGAAGTACTGGTTGGCCGCCTCGCGGTCGGCGTCGAACTGGATCTCCCCGCTCGGCCCGTACAGGTTGAGCATCGCGTTGAGCTCGTGGTACCCCATGTCCTTGAACCGATCCACCGCCGCTGCGGGCGTCTCCGTCTCTGCAACACTCATGTCCAAAACTCTTCCAATCCTGTAATTACTCGGTCCACGTCCTCGGACGTACCCATGACTTCAAATCTGTAGAGAACCGGCACGTCGCACTTTGCTGCGACGATGTCGGCGGCGAGGCAGTAGGTCTCACCGAAGTTGGTGTTCCCCGCCCCGATCACCCCCTTCAGGAGGCTGCGGTTCTGCTCGTTGTTCAGGAACTTCACGACCTGCCGGGGTACCGCCCCGTGACCGGTGATGCCACCGTAGGTGGGGAGTACCAGGACGTAGGGGCGAAGGGCCCGCAGCGTGGGCTCCCTGGTCAGAAGCGGCATGCGGGCCGCTTCGAGCCCCAGTTTCCCGACGAAACGGTGGGTGTTGTCGGAGACCGACGAGAAGTAGATCAGCGGGGCTTCGGTGAGCGGCCCCTCCACCTCGGTCCCGGCGTCGTCGGGCTGGTAAATGCTGCGGTGTTCCATGGCGGGAGTGGTCATGGGATCGACCTCCACCTGCGGGCCCCTGAAGGGGTCCGCTCAGGCTACCGAGCTGACGGCCGACTCGGCGAGAGCACTGATCTTGTCGGGGCGGAACCCGGACCAGTGGTCGTTGTCCGTGATGACCACCGGTGCCTGCAGGTAGCCCATGGAGCGGAGTCGCTCCAGTGCGGCAGGATCCTGCGTGATGTCGATGCTCTGGTAGGCGATGCCCTTCTTGTCCAACGCACGGTAGGTCGCGTTGCACTGCACGCATGCCGGCTTGGTGTAAACCGTGACAGTCATGTCCTGATCCCCTTTTCCTCTACTGCTCGTGTACTGCGCCAAGACCGCAGCGCGGCCCCGGACAGGGGAAGAAATCCGGGGATTCCCGCGGCTGCGGCGCTCACGGCGTCCAGCGGTTGATTCTGTTCTTCGATACTACATCTAGTGCACCGCCGTGGAGCGGACCCCTAGATGATGTATTACAACTATGTCATTTACCCACGGAATCGTCCACAGGATGTCCACAGGACCACCCCGGTGAGGACCCCCGTGGACCCCCGGCGGGCGGGGGTCCGGCCCCGGGATCACGCCCCGTCCACAGGATGTGGAGGGCGGTTCCGCACAGGCAGAAAAACTTCCGTGTCGGGATTGTTCGGCGTGTCGCGCAGGTGGCCCGGAGCTGCCCCGGGACGGGGCCCGGGGCAGGCGACACGGAGGGACGGACGGCAGTGCACCGCGCTGCAGGGCTACAGCGTCACGGCCGATCCGGCCTCCGGCGGACGCGCGAGGTCCAGTGCCTCCAGCACGTCCAGGGCGGCGGTGGGCTGGTTGAAGGTGTAGAGGTGGATGCCGGGTGCGCCCTCGTCCAGCACCGCGCGCCCCAGCTCCACGGTGGCGCCCACACCGAGGCTGCGGCGGGCGTCGTCGTCCTCCGCCTCCTCGAGCCGGGCCATCAGGTCCCGGTCCGGCTCGATCCCGGCGAGGTCGCAGAGCTTCGTGAGGCGCCGCGGACTGGTGAAGGGGATCAGCCCCGGGATGATCGGGATGGTGACGCCGGCATCCCGGGCACGGGTGAGCAGACCCGCGTAGTCGGAGCGGCGGAAGAAGATCTGGGTGATGGCGAAGTCCGCTCCCGCCGCCTCCTTCGCGAGGAGCACCGCGACGTCCTGTTCCAGGCTCTCCGACTCCGGGTGACGCATGGCGTACGCCGCGACCCCCACGGAGACCTTGCCCGCCGCCAGCTGGGCGGTGCGCCCCGACTCCACCTCTCGGATCAGCCGGACGAACTCGTCGGCGTACCGGATCTCCCCGCTCGGCTCCGTCCGGCCTTCCGGCAGGTCACCGCGGAGGGCGAGGAGCCCGCGCACTCCCCCGTCCAGGAGCCGCTCCACGATCTCCACCAGCTCGACACGCGTACTGCCCACACACGTCAGGTGGGCGAGCGGTTTCAGGGTGGTGTCCGTGAGCAGGTGCCGGAGCAGGCCGATCGCCGCCTCCCGGTTGCTCCCGGCGGCACCGTAGGTGACGGACACGAAGTCCGGGCGCGTCTCCTCCAGACGTTGGACGGTGGTCCAGAGGGACTCCTGCGCCTCCGAGTTCCGGGGCGGGTACAACTCGAAGGAGAGGGCGGGATAGGCCGACGGCGACATCAGGTTCCTCCGGGGACGACGTGTCACCCCCCGGATCCGACGGGTGGCGCGGTGGGGTTTCGGCGGGAAGGGAAGGGACGGACCGACGGACGCGTCAGTGCGCGTCCGTCGGTCCTCCGCCGGATCGCGAATCGGCGTCGATGATGCCCAGCTCCTCCAGCTGGGCCGACATCCCTGCGCCGTCCGGTGCGTAGATCCAGGGGATGCCGGGAGTGGAATGGCCGCGGGACCGCGAACGGCCACCTGCCAGCACCGCCTCTCCCGCGGACAACTGACGGATGGCGATGGCGCGGACGTTGCCCGGGTGCCGCTGCGCGAACTCGGCGTAGATCTGCTCGTCGTGCTGACCGTCGTCGCCCACCAGCAGCCACTTGATGTCGGGGAACTCCTCGGCCAGCTGTTCCAGGGACCTGCGCTTGTGGTCCTGCCCGCTCCGGAACCAGCGGTCCTGGGTGGGGCCCCAGTTGGTCAGCAGCTTGGGCCCCGCGGGGTAGAGATTACGGGACAGGAAACGCGAGAGGGTCGGTGCGACGTTCCAGGCGCCGGTGGACAGGTAGAGCACCGGCGCGGACCGGATGCTGCGCACGATCCGCTCGTACAGCACCGCCATGCCCGGGGTGGGGGTACGGGCGTGCTCGTCGAGGACGAACGTGTTCCACGCCGCCAGGAACGGGCGCGGCAGGGCCGTGACCACCACGGTGTCGTCGATGTCCGAGACCACACCGAAATCGGCGTCCTCCTCGAACACCCGGACCGGGCTCTTCACGGTCTCGGACCCGCCGGAACTCAGGGTGATGGTGTGCCATCCCGGCCAGAGCGACGACGGGATGCGGACGTCGACCACCCCGCCGCGGTCCGCCTTCACCTCGTGGACCGTGTCCCCCACGGTCACCTGCACCGAGGCGTGGGCCACGGGCGCGCTCGTGAAGTTGCGCCACCCGCGGAGCCCCTCCTGGATCGGCTTCAGCGGACCGGCCACTGCACCCTCGCCCTGGTCACGTGCGTCGCTGCGCACCACACGCGCAAGGACACGCACCCAGGAGGTGGTCCCGTACCCGGTGTAGGGGATCACCGTCTCCACCTTGCCGCGGCGTAGTGCGATGCGCGTCTGGAAGCTCAGCCAGGCATCATTGAGGCGCATGGCCAGATGTCGGCTCTCCGCCTCGGTCCCACCGCTGGGAGGTGTGTCGCGGTGAGGACTCGGTGTCGCGGGATCTGGCTGCATGCCCCCAGTCTGGCACGGTCGGGTGACGGAAGGAGGTGTGATCCCCCTCCACGTGTGCCGGGCGGTGTCCGCCGAGGTCACGGGGGGCTAACAACTTCTCGCCACCGTGTGGCGGACGGCGGAGCAGTGCGGGGCGGATGCGACCCTGAGGACTCGGTCCATCGCACGAGCATCGTAGGAGGAATCATGGGACAGACCTCGGGAACGGCATCGCGTCTCCTCAAGGAGGAGCCGGAGTTGCGGGCATGGGACACCGCGGCCGCACAGGATCCCGGGTCCGCCGCGATGGACCTCGCCCACGCCATCCGGTTCGGGCGGGCACAGGAGGCCCTCGAGCAGCTCGTGGTGGGTGAGGCCGGGCTGACCGCGGATCACGCGAGGGCACTCCACTTCGCCAACGAGATGGCAGAGCTGCATCATTACGCTCCACTGATCGCCGTGCAGGACGGCACCCCGGCCCTCGCTCCCGGGGTGATCGAGCTCATCAGGTCCTTCCCCGAGTTCGGCCTGTGGGCGGGGCAGCCCACCTGGCGGCTCTGACACCCGAGCCGGACCGCCGGGCCCGGCGCAGGACCGGGGACCCTGCCGGAACCGCACCTGCCGTGCGCCGAGGGCGGGCTGGGGGCGGGCTCGATCGACTGTTTCTCCGCAGTGCTTCGTCAGGATTTCCCGGGCCTCCCCTGGAGGAGGCACCACCGCGCCTACGCTGGGTCTCGTCGATCGACCACGAGGGGAAATGATGGCCGCTGGGGCTTGTTCTGCTGTACGTCGGATCACCGGTCCGGTTCTCGCCGTCGCCGTCTCGGGTGGGCTCGTGCTCGGCGCCGCCGGGTCTGCGCACGCCACCTGCGCCCCGGGCCCGGTGAAGGGATCCTCCGCCGGTGACTCGACCCTGTGCCTCCCCCTCGACGACGCGGAGGTGTCCGCGGGGGAGATCATCGGCGCCGCGGCGGTGAGGACGACGCCCCCCACGCCCGTCACCCCACCGCCGTAGGGGTCCCCGGGCCCCGCACCCGGCACGCCGGCACCTGAATCGCCGGCACCGCCGGCACGCCGCAACCCGCCGCACCCGCGCCGGCACCGGCTCCGCCGCCTACGCCCCCGCCCCCCGCACCCGTACCGGCACCCGCACCTGCACCACCGGTCGGTCCGCACCCCGCCGAACCCGCCCCGGCCTCCCCTGCACCCCCGGTCCTGGCACCTCCGCTTCCCGCTCCGGCACCGCTGCCGCCTGCGCCCGTCCTTCCCGAGCAGACCGTCGTCGACGAGACCGCAGCCCAACTGCCCGCGGTGGAGGCGCCCCTCGAGGAGCCCGTCCTCGAGGAGGAGCCTGCTCTCGAGGAGGAGCCGGAGGAGACACCGGCGACGCAGCGGCCCTCGCCGCGGGCCGCGCCGTCGGCCACCGCCGTCGCCGTCTCCGTCCCGGCGTCCACCGCCGCCCCCATCGTGATCAGGGCGACGGCGGACCAGCAGGTGTCCACCCGCTCGCCGGTGCTGCCCGCGATCATCGTGGGCTGTGTACTCGCGCTCGCGGCGGCCGGCGTTCTCGCGGTCCGCAGACGCGCCCTGTAACCCTCGCTGCACGGGACCGTCGGCACGGAGGAACCCGCCCACCCGAGCGGGTCGCTCGGGTGGGCGGGTTCCTCGTCCCGCGCCGGTGGTCCTAGGAGAAATCGGCCTTCCTGATCAGACCGTGCACACCCACGGTCCGGTCCACCACCTGCGACACCGCGAAGTCGGCGGCGGCGGAGAGGTAGGCGTAGGCCACAGCCCGGTCCATGCCGCGATCGTTCTGCAGGAAGTCCAGCGCATTGACGATGGCTCGCCGCATCGCGATGTTCAGGTCGCTGGTGATCTCCCCGGCGAGTCCGGCGGGATCGGAGAGCCCGATCGGGATCCACGCGTCGGCGGTCTCGCCGAACGGGTAGGTGTAGGCGACGGACGGGGCGTCGCCGGAGCCGGGCTTGCAGACGGTCAACCGGAAGGTCCCGCGCAGGGAACCCTCCATGGCCGTCAGGGCCACCTCGCCGTCGCCCATCCCCATGTGCGGATCGCCCACGTAGAACAGGGCGCCGTCGGCATTGACCGGGAGGTAGAAGGTGGAACCCGGGCCGAGGTGGCGGATGTCGATGTTGCCGCCGCCCAGGGTGGGTGGGACCGAGTTGGCCTCCGGGGAGGTGAGCCCGTCGGCGTCCGCGAACGCCACGCCCATCATGCCGAAGAAGGGACGCAGCGGGAACCGGACGGACATGTCGCCGCTGGTCATCACGCCCTTGCCGTCCTCGATCGGCGTGAACACCGACACGTTGCCGTAGTCGGAGGGGATGCCGGAGGAACGGTTGTCCGTCTCCACGGGCGGCATGACCTCGTCCAGGGTGATCCCGGCGGGCGGCTGGACATCGGGCCGCACGGCGAGCCCGCCCTTCCCATGACGGCTCGAGACCACACCGTAGGGGACGCGCGGAACGGATTCCAGCGTCTCGATCTTCAGCACGTCGCCCGGCTCCGCGCCCTCCACCGCCACCGGCCCGGTCACGATGTGCGGGCCGTCGACGTCGAAGTCGCGGGGTGTCCGGTTGTACTCCGCGGCGATGATCGCCGCGTCCTCGAGGACGCTCTCCTGCGGTACGCCGAGGGCACCGAAGTACTCGCGCGGGTCCCGGCCCTGGTCCTCGAGGATCCCCTCGTGGGACATGGAGTCGATCGTGACCGTCCGGCCGGAACCGATGGTCATCACGGGGGTGGCATGGACGGTGGGGACGTACCCCCACAGCACCTCGTCCGGGGTGGACGCGAGGTAGGCGTCGCCCAGAATGGTGCCCGCGTTCGGCTGGAGGATCTCACCGAATCCGCCGAAGGAGGGCGTCGGCCCGCTTCCGGGAGAGGTCGGCGACGGCGAGCCGCCCGCTGCACCGCCGGCGGGTGCACCACCGGAGGCCGGTACCGCCCCGCTGCAGGCCGAGGCCGCGGTCATGGTACCGAGCGCGGCCACGACCCCCATGAAACGTCTTCTCCCGAGACCCTTCGCGAGGGCCTCCGCTGCGTCCCTGCCGAACGTGTCACTCATCATGTTCTCCTTGCTCGAGGTGAGTGACGACGCTAACGGGCTCCCGTTTCCGGTTCGTGTCCGGGATGTGTCGGCGACCGGGCCACCCGTCCGCGTGGACCTCCGCCGGGGACGGTGACGGAACCGGTCAGGGCCCCACGCGGACGACCCTGCTCCTCCGCCGCCGGGACCGGACCACGTGCGTCACCCGGACCACGGTCCGGACGGACCACGCGAGAACGAGGAGGACACCGAGGGTCAGCACCAGCTGGTCCGTCCCCGTCCAGTGCCCCTCACCCCCGTGGATCGCAGCCGGTAACACCAGCAGGAGCAGGACCATCATGCCGATCGACTGGAGCGAGGCGTCGTGCCGGTAGGACTCGTTCTTCTTCATGGCCACCCTGCAGTCTCTCAGACAGCCACGGCGACCTGCGCCGCGATCCGTTCGGCGGCCTCCGCCGGGGTGATCGAGGTGGTGTCGATCACGTGCGCCTCGTCGCCCAGCCAGGTACGGAACGCCTCCGCGTAGGGGGCGAGGTACGTGAAGCGGAACGTGGAAGGCCCCAGCACGGCGTCGTTCCGTATCCGTTCCCTGAGCGTGTCCTGGTCGGAGTGGAGCACGAAGTGGTGCACGGGGATGTGATGTGAGGCCAGCCCCGCGCTGATCTCCCGCCAGTACGCCTCCACCAGTACCGTCATCGGCATCACGAGGGTTCCTCCGGTGTAGTCGAGGACGCTGCGTGCGGTCTCGACCACGAGCTCCCGCCACGGCCGCCAGTGCTGGAAGTTGTCGGTCTCCGGGAGCCCCGGGTGGATGTCCATCAGCGTCTCCCCCACCTTCTCGGCGTCGAGCACCAGGGAGTCCGGGATCAGGTGCTGCACGAGGGGCGCGGTGGTGGTCTTGCCTGCGCCGTGGGTTCCGTTCAGCCAGACGATCATCGACCCAGCGTAGTGATACCGCGCCGGACCGCCGTCCGTCCGGGAGAGAATGAGGGATGCATCTTCGAGGACGGCCGGTGGACAGGATGAGCGCAGCTCCCGGATACCAGAACGGACGGCGGTCGGCCGCCGCGCTGCGCCGACGCCGCATCCTCCTCCGCACCCTCGCTGTCCTCCCGGTGCTCGTGGTCGCCGGCCTGCTGCTGGTGCACTTCGCGGCCACCGACCCCCGGACGACGTCGGACGACGCGCAGGGCCGGCAGCCGCCCGCGGCAGCGGCTCCCGCCTCCCTGGACGACCGGATCGCGGCGATCATCGCGGATGCCGGTGACTGCCGCGTGGCGGTGGCTGTGGCCGATGTCTCGGGCGACGTCGTCGAGACCTACGGTGACGATTCCAGGTTCTTCGCCGCCAGCACGGCCAAGATCATCACGGCCGCCGCCTACTACCACCTGGTGGAGGGCGGGCAGCTGCGTCTCGACGAGCAACTGGGGGACTTCGATGCCGCGTTCCAGCTCCAGGCCATGATCAACGACAGCAACAACGATGCATGGTTGCTGCTCATGCAGCGGATCGGGTACCCGGAGCTGATCGACTACGCCGCGTCGATCGGGATCACCTACGACCCGGAGGAGAACCTCCTCACGGCGACCGACCTCGCGGTCGTCCTGAGGGGCCTCGACAACGGAGTGCTGCTCGATGCGGAGGACACCGCGCAGCTGCTCGGCTTCATGCAGGACACCAACAACGAGGACCTCATCCCTGCGGCCTCCCGCGCGGACATCACCGTGCACCACAAGTACGGGGAGGTGGAGGGCAACCTGCACGACGCCGCCCTCCTCAGCGACGGCACTGCCACCTTCGCGCTGGTGGTGCTCACCGAGGACCCGCGGGATCCCGCCACCGACGACGTCGACCAGATCCAGCTGATCCGCTCCGTCACCCAGGCCGTCGAGGACACGCTCCTCCCCACCGGCCGCTGAGCAGCACGCCCCGGGACCGTACCCTCGAACACGCCACCGCCGGGTCATGATGATCGCCGAGCGGCTGCACGTCATCGACACGGAGGAGGCCCCGGACCAGGCCCGAGGAGGACGTCCTCCAGGCCGACCACAGCGGGTGCGCCCGGATCCCCGGGGAGCCCGGCGAGAACCCGTCAGTGATCCGACGTCGCCGCGGGTCGTGCCATGGGCGGGCTCAGGTACTCGCTCCTGACGGTGAAGACGGCGGCCGGAGCGCCCTTAGAGCGGGCCACCTTCCGGCCGGTACCGATCAGGGCACCGCTCATCTTCCGCGTGAAGTTGCCGGCGTCGAGCTTCTCGGTGTTCCAGACGGCCTCGTAGACGTGGCGCAGCTGGTAGAGCGCGAACTCCTCCGGGACGAGCTTGGCGGCGGTGAGCGTGTACTCGATCTTTCCCGCCAGCCGCTCGAGCGCCGTGGTGAGGATCTCGCGGTGGTCGAAGGCCAGCTCCTCGTGGTCGAGGACCTCGCGGACCGGCTTCCAGTGGGCGGCGGAGGCGTCGCTCCCCGGGGCGAGCTCGGGCAGGGAACGGCCGTCCGTGGCGAGCAGGGCGAGATGCGCGACGGAGACGACGCGCATCCGCGGATCCCGCTCCGGGGAGCTGTAGGTGGCGAGCTGCTCGACATGGGCGCGGTGGGTCGCCAGATCCAGACCGGTCTCCTCGGCCAGCTCGCGCCATGCGGCGTGTTCGGCATCCTCGTCGGGTCCCACGAACCCGCCGGGCAGGGCGAGGGCGTCCTTGAACGGGTGCATGCCACGGCGGATGAAGGGCGCGTGCAGGGTGCTGCCGGTGACCGCGAGGACCACCAGGTCCACGGTCAGGGCCACGGACGGGTACTCGGCGGGGTCGTAGTCCTCGAGGAACCTCTCCTGGGTGCTCACTCCACGCCTGCCAGGACGGTGCGTGTTGCCCAGGGCGGGGAGGTGAAGCGGTGACGTCGGGGGATGACGAGGTCGATGATCCCGGTCGCGGTCCTCATGCGCCGCTCGTGGTCGCCGGAGACGAGGATCCAGGAGTGGCCGGCGGCCGTGAGCTCCTCCTCGAACCATTCGGTCATCTCAGCCCGCGGGTGCTCGGCCTCCCGCCAGCCGTCGTCCTCGAAGGCCACACCGTGGTGGTCGGTGATCAGGTAGAGGTCGCGGCGCGGCAGCTGCTGGACGGCGCGGTACGAGCCGTGGCTGTGCTCCCCGATGTAGATCCTCTCGAAGAGGGAGGTGGCGATCGAGTCGGTGTCGGCGATGACCAGCGGGCAGCGCGCCGCCGCCTCGTTCTCCAGCTCGTTCTGCCGCTCGCCGATGACGGTGAAGTCCTCGGAGGTCCATACGAGGTCCGGGACCTCGGCCCCGGGGGACGTCATCTGCAGCGCGGCGAGCTTGTCGTAGGTGTACTGGCGGCCGAACTCGGGTACGTCGACGAGCTCGGGGTAGCTGCTGCGGTAGTGCTCGGTCAGGGCTCCTGCGAGGGTGCTGGTGCCCGTGGACTCGGCGCCGACGAGGATGATGCGCACGGCCAGGTCCTGCCGGGCGGGCTTGATGATGTTCCTCCAGGCCGCGGTGAGGTTGTCGCGGCAGAGCGTCCCGCTGACCGGGTAGGTGGTGCGGGCGGCGTCCACCAGGACGTGCGCGGCGCCGAAATGCCCGGCCAGCTCCTCTCCGTACTCCTCGGAGCTGAAGACGGTGTCGACGGCGGTGATGCCGTTCGTCCGCAGGGCGATGCGCAGCGCCTCGTCATGTGCCCGCCAGATGTCCGGGGAGTCGTAGTCCTCGGGGCAGTCGTTCGGCATCCCGATGACCTGCACGTCCGTCCCGTCGAACTCGGCGGCCAGCCACCGCACGCGGTCGGCCACGCCGATGTTCTCGAACCGGTTGCCGAGGACGACGACGGCGAGGTGCGCGCTGGCTACGGCGGCGGTACGGATGAGGTGCCGGTGGCCGGCGTGGGGTGGGTAGAACTTGCCGATGACGACGCCCTGCCCGGTGGTCATGCCGCCACCTTCTCGACGCCGGAGGTGGCGGCCCCGGTGCGGGTGCGCCTCCAGTCGACGAGACCGTAGACGCACAGTGCGGTGAAGCCGATGTAGAGGATGGCGGTCAGGTTCAGGCCGCGGGAGAAGTACAGCGGCACGCTCACGAGGTCGATCGCGATCCACACGTACCAGTGCTGGAAGATCTTCTTGGCCTGCCCGTAGGTCGCCAGCAGGGAAGCTGCGAGGACGAAGGCGTCGGGCCAGGGAACCTCGGAGTCGGTGCCGTGGGTGAGGATCATGGCGATGCCGATCGTGGCGAGGACGACGGCGCCGAGTCCGGTGACGATCTCGGTGCGACCGGCGTCCCGGATGGGCAGATCGCCGGTGTCCTCGGTGTTCCTGGCCCCGCGGACCCAGTTGTACCAGCCGTAGACGGCCACGGAGGCGAAGACGGCCTGCAATACGGTCTCGCCGTAGAGACCGGCGCCGAGGAACAGGATCATGAAGGCGATGTTGTTGACGATGCCGACCGGCCAGTTCCAGGACTTCTGCCGGGCGACGCCGTAGACACAGGCGGCTCCGGTGACGAACCCGATGACCTCGATCCAGCTGACGGGCGCTCCGAGCAGGGTGGCTGCCGGGGAGTTCATCCAGTCCAGTACTGCGTCCATGTCTCGCTCCTGATTTATTGTCAATCTGACAATAAAGATTCTACGTCATTCTCCTGCCCTGCGGAAGAACCGAGGAGGGGCGGTCCCGCGCGATCCTGACCCTCCTCAGCGGTCGAGGATCGAGATGTACTCCTCGAGCACGGTGATGCCGCGCCCGTGCATGTCGGCAGCCGCTTCGGTGCCCACCCAGCGCAGGTGCCACGGCTCGTGGGTGTACCCCGTGAGTCCCTCGGCCCCGGCGGGGTAGCGGACGATGAACCCGTGACGCCAGACGTTCTCCGCGGCCCACGCTCCCGCCGGCGTCCGGGCGAAGCACGCCTGGAGCGCGCAGGCGTTGTCCGGTGTGCCGATGTCGACGGCGAGTCCCGTCTGGTGCTCGCTCGCCCCCGCGGGGGCCGAGATCCGCCCGGCCTCCTCGGCCCCGTAGATCTGGGTGTAGCTCTCGACGAGCCCGGCCTGCTGGTCGTAGGGCCTGTACCCGCTCACGGCCGTCATACCGATACCGGCTGAGCGGGCGGCGGCCAGGAGGTCCGTCAGATCGGCAGCCGCCATGGGTGCGAGCAGGGCGCCCTCGACGTCGACCAGGGACGTCGGGGCGAACGCCGGGTCCAGCGGGTGCTCGCGGTTCACCAGGAGCGGGGCCGTACCCTGCCGGACCTCGACCGGCACCTCCCGGGCCGTGGCGCCCGTGTACCCCACGAGCAGGAGGCAGACGATCCCGATGACGGCGATGTGTGGAAGCGGGGAGCCCCGCCCCGGCTCGGCGTCCTCACCGTCCTGGACCCCTGCCGCCCGGACCTCGGCCCGCCTGGACCCGGATCCTGCGGAGGTGGTGTTCCGGGTCATCGCGGATACCACTCCTTCGGCAGAACGGGATGCTTGCTCCGCCCACACTACTGGCGGGTTCGGGCAGGCATCCGGAACCGGAACCGGAACCGGGAAAATGGTCGCGGCAGGGGCATGACGAGGAGAACATCATCGGGACGACGAAGAACCGCCGGATCCCGGGGCTTCTGCCCCGGGATCCGGCGGTTGTCGGTGGAGCTAAGGGGATTCGAACCCCTGACCCCCTGCATGCCATGCAGGTGCGCTACCAGCTGCGCCATAGCCCCTCGCCTGCACTTGCTCCTTCGGGCTAACCTGCCGGAGCAACTCGTTCAGCCTAGTGGATCGTCAGCGCGTCGACAAATCGGCGGCGCGTGCCCTCAGCCCTCGAGCGGCTCGGAGGGCAGCGACCCCAGACCCACGTTGTGCTCGGTCAGCTGCCAGGAGAACAGTGCGTCCTTCCGGCCCACCACCTCGTGCACCTCGGACCAGTGGCAGTTGGACAGTCCGGCCAGCGCACCCCACCGCTCCGGGGGCAGGCCCATGAGGGCGGCGAGGGCGGCCCGGATGGAACCACCGTGGCTGACCACCACCAGCGTCTCCCCCTCGGAGCTGCCCGCGACGGCGTCCGTGACGGCTGCGAGCATCCGTCGGCCCACGTCGAGCCGGCTCTCCGCCCCTCCCGCACGCACCTCGGGGTCCCCACCGCGCCAGGCGGCGTTGTCCTCCGGGAACCGCTCGTCGATCTGCGCGAAGGACAGACCCTGCCACCGTCCCGCATCGGTCTCCCGCAGGCGGGCGTCGTGACGCACCTCGAGTCCGGTGAGCGACGCCAGGGCCAGCGCGGTGTCCCGGGCGCGCCGGAGGTCCGAGGAGACGATCCTGGTGGGCTGACGTGTCAGGAGCACCTCGGCCGCACGGGCGGCCTGGTCCTGGCCGGTCGCGTCGAGGTCGATGTCCTCCTGCCCCTGGAACAGGCCCTTCCGGTTCCATTCCGTCCGGCCGTGCCGCCAGAAGATGATCCGACGCCCGGCCGGATCCTCGTAGGGGTGCGGTGTCACTCCGCTGCGGAGTCGGAGGACGCCGCGCCCTGCGGTGCTTCCGCGAGCTGCAGATCGACGGCCGGGCAGTCCTTCCAGAGCCGATCGAGGGCGTAGAACACGCGGTCCTCCTCGTGCTGGACGTGTACCACGACGTTCGCGTAGTCGAGCAGGACCCAGCGGCCCTCGCTGCGGCCCTCGCGACGGACCGGCTTGAGGTCCTGCTTCGAGAGTTCCTCCTCGATGCCGTCGACGATCGCGTTCACCTGCCGCTCGCTCGGTGCCGAGGCGATCAGGAAGACGTCGGTGATGGCCAGGCGGTCACTGACGTCGATGGCGATGATGTCCTGCGCGATCTTGTCCGCAGCCGCATGTGCGGCCGTCCGGGCGATCTCGATGGATTGTTCGGTGGCGCTCACTGATCTCCTTGTGTGTGGACAGCTTCCCTACCCGTTGAGGGAGCTGACGATCATCATTATCCCGGTAGCGAGCGCAGCCGCGCCCACCCCGAAGACCGAGTACTGCAGATACCGCATCCGGCGGAGCCGCCGCTGGCCCGCCGTCATCGCATCCAGGGGGTCGAGCCCGAACGCGCTCCTGGCGCCCACCGGTCCCGATGCCGGGGCGATCGCGCCGGGCAGTGCCGCACCCGGGATCACCACGGGGATGAGGGACGTGGAGGCCTGCAGGACCACCTGGTTGCTCCCGGCGACGTGCAGCACCTGGAGCGGGGCGAGGAAGGACAGGTTGGAGGGCACCGTGGGATCCTGGGGCGCGGGCAGGGCCAGGACGGGCCGATCCGCCTGCTCCTGCGCCTGCCGGGCCCGGGCGTTCAGCGCCGCCGCCCGCTGGGCGAGCACCCGCTGGCGCTCGAGCAGCACGGGGTCGACGGCGAAGGGGTCGTCCGAGCCCTGCGCCATGACCTCGTCGACGTGCTCCCGGGTCGCGGAGGCGAGCGCGTTGCGTTCGGCCAGGGCCTCCTCGACCGTCATGCCGCCGTCCGGACCATGGTGACCCGTGGTGCTCGGTCCGGCCGGTGGCATGCGCGCCGGGACCGTCCCGGTTCCCTGCAGCGCCGCCATGCTCGCGGTGTACTGGAGTCGGCGGTCCCGCCGTCCGCCGGGCAACGGCTCCTTCAGGTCCCGCGCCGGCTGGTCGGTCTCGGGGGCCACAGCCCTGCCGTCCACCTGCTGCAGGCGTAGTTGGCGCCTCGTGGGCAGTTCGGTGCGCGGAGCGTCGGGGGTCCAGCCCGTACTACCGTCGGCGGCCGCGCCGTCGTCCTCCTCGTGGACCGCGCGGGCCTCCGGATCCGTCGCCGGACCGGGCGCGGCGGGACGCGCCGCGCCTCTCCACGTCCTCCTCATGTCACCACCCGGTCGGTCCCACGGGGCTCGGGACGTGCCCGTGCTCCCGCTCCGGCAGGAGGACGTCCCCACCGCTGCTCGAGGACGCCCCCTCCTGGCTGCGCCGGTCCCGGTAGAGCCGGTACTTGGCGATGTACTGCACCACGCCGTCCGGTACGAGGTACCAGACGGGTTTGTCGTCGCCCACCCTGCGCCTGCAGTCGGTGCTGGAGATCGCCATGGCCGGCACCTCCAGCAGGCTCACGTCGCGCCCGCCGCCGGTCAGCTCGTGACCGGGCCGGGTCACGCCGATGAAGTGCGCGAGCGACCACAGTTCCTCCGCGTTCTTCCAGGTGAGGATCTGCGACATGGCGTCGGCACCCGTGATGAAGAACAGCTCGGCGTCCGGCCGCTGGGACTTGAGGTCACGCAGGGTGTCGATCGTGAACGTGGGCCCGGGACGGTCGATGTCCACCCGGCTGACGGTGAAGCTGGGGTTCGATGCCGTGGCGACGACGGTCATCAGGTAGCGGTGCTCCGCGGCGGTGACGTCCTTGTCCGCCTTCTGCCACGGCTGGCCGGTGGGCACGAAGACCACCTCGTCCAGGTCGAAGACGGAGGCCACCTCGCTCGCCGCGACCAGGTGTCCGTGGTGGATCGGGTCGAACGTCCCGCCCATGACGCCCAGGCGCCACGGGGTTCCACTGCGGCCGCCTGGCCGTGGGTCCCCCGTGGCGTCCTGTGTGCTGCTGTTCTCGGTCACCGGATCTGCTAGTGCCGGTTCGCTTCGCCGTGGTCGTGGTTGTTGGCGTGCTGCTTGTGCGGGTCCACGTGCTCCTCGGTGGCCTCGTGACGGTTCCTGACATTGGCGAAGGAGACCGTGACGAGGAGGAGGAGGAGCAGGATGCCCATGACCACGAGCCCGTACACGAGCGGCGGCATCGGCAGTTCGACGTGTTCGGTGGCCAGCAGCGCGCTGCCGAGGGAGTAGAGCATGGTGGTCCTCTGTCGGTTCAGGAGTCGCCGGGCAGCTGCTGCCCGGTTCTGTCTTGTCCCTCCCATGGTAGCCGCAATGGGAAACGGGGCCGCCCAGTGCGCGGGGTCAGGAACGCACCTGACCCTCGCCCTGCACGATCCACTGCGTGGTGGTGAGCTCGGCCAGTCCCATGGGCCCCCGTGCGTGCATCTTCTGGGTGGAGATGCCCACCTCGGCCCCGAGACCCAGCTCACCGCCGTCGACGAAACGGGTGGAGGCGTTGACCAGCACCGCCGCCGAGTCGACCCCGGCGACGAACTCCTCCGAGGAGGCGAGGCTGTCGGTGATGATCGCCTCGCTGTGTCCGGTGCTCCAGCGCCGGATGTGCCGCAGCGCCTCCCCCACGGAGTCGACCGTGCGGACGGCGAGGTCGAGCTGCATGTACTCCCGGCCCCAGTCGTCCTCCGTGGCCGGGACGGCCGGGACGACGCCGTCCTCCTCTCGCAGGAGTGCGGCCGAGCGCTCGTCGACGTGCAGGGTGACCCCCGCCCGCCGCAGGGCCGCGAGCACCCCGGGAGCCGCTGCGGACGCGCTGTGGACCAGGAGGGTCTCCACGGTGTTGCACACACTGGGGCGCTGGGTCTTGGCGTTGAGGAGGATCCTGATCGCCATCGACTCCTCGGCACTCTCGTCCAGGAGGATGTGCACGTTGCCCTCCCCCGTCTCGATCACGGGTACCCGGGCGTTCCGGACCACCGACTGGATGAGCTCGCGCCCGCCCCGCGGGATCAGGACGTCGACCCGGCCGCGGGCCTCCATGAGGACCTGGGCGCCGGCCCGGCCGTACTCGTCGACGGTGAGGACGGCGTCCGCCGGCAGGCCGTGGTCCTCGAGCGTGTCGCGGACGATGCCGACGAGGGCCGCGTTGGTGGCCTGCGCCGCACTGCCCCCACGGAGGATCACGGCGTTGCCGCTCTTGAGCGCCAGGCCGGCGATGTCCACCGTCACGTTGGGCCGCGCCTCGTAGATCGCGGCCACCACGCCGAGGGGCACGCGGACCTGCCGCATGCGCAGTCCGTTCGGCAGCGTCTCGGCCCGGACGGCGGTGCCCACGGGGTCCGGGAGTGCCGCCAGCTGCGTCAGGGCCGCGGCGAGACCGTCGATCCGCCCGGCGTCGAGGGTGAGCCGGTCCAGGAGGTACTCGGAGGACCCGGCGGCTCGGCCGCGGTCGACGTCGGTCCTGTTGGCCGCGAGCACGACGTCCCGGCGTGCGACGAGGGCCTCCGCGACCGCCAGGAGCAGGCGGTCCTTCCGGGCGCGCGTGGCGCGGGCGAGGATCCGGGACGCCTCGCGCGAACGGTCGGCGAGGGCGTGGACGGCCGCCGTGAGTGCCTCCGGGGACGGTGCGGCATCCCGGGGAGCAGGCCCGGACGGCGACGGCGCCCCCTCGGCGGCGTCGTGGTTCCGGGTGGCGCGGACGTCCTGCAGTTCGGTCATGCGCCCAGTCTAGCCAGGGGCCTCCCGGACGCCCGGGGGTGTGACGTCATGACGCCGCGGATGCCCCCCGGAGCACCACGAGGTCGTTGACGTGGACCACCGACCGCTCGTACTCGGCCCCCAGCTCCCCGGCCAGCTCCTGCGTGGAGCGGCCGAGCATGCGCGGGAGTTCCGCGGACCCGTAGTTGACGAGGCCGCGCGCCACCGGGGCGCCGTCCGCGGCCACCAGTGCCACGGGGTCGCCCGCCTCGAACGTGCCCTCCACGCGGAGCACCCCGGCGGGCAGCAGCGAACGCCGCTGTTCCGCCACCGCGCGCACCGCGCCGTCGTCGAGCACCAGGGTGCCGAGCACCCGGGCGAGGTGGGCCAGCCACAGGAGCCGTATGGGCTGGCGTCTGCCCGTGGCCGTGAACCAGGTGCCCACGTCCGCACCACCCAGTGCCGCCGCGGCGTTGGCGGTGGAGGTCACCAGGGCCGGGATGCCGGAGGCGGCGGCGATCGTGGCGGCCTCCACCTTCGTGACCATGCCCCCGGTGCCCACCCCGGCCGCCCCGGTCCGCCCGATGGTGACGCCCTCGAGATCGGCGGGTGACGCGACGAGCGGGATGCGGGTGGCCCCGGCGCTCGGCGGTCCGTCGTAGAGTGCATCCACGTCGGAGAGCAGCACCAGGGCCTCCGCCTTCACGAGGTGGGCCACCAGTGCGGCGAGGCGGTCGTTGTCGCCGAAGCGGATCTCGTGGCTGGCCACGGTGTCGTTCTCGTTGACGACCGGCCCCACCCCGCAGTTCAGCAGGCGCTCCATGGCACGGTGGGCGTTGGCGTACGAGGACCGGCGGACGAGGTCGTCCGCCGTGAGCAGGACCTGGCTCACCGTCCCGCCGTGCACGGCGAAGGCCTGCGAGTACCGCGCCATGAGCAGTCCCTGCCCCCCGCTCGCCGCGGCCTGCTGCGTGGACAGCTGTGCCGGGCGGCGGGTGAGTCCGAGCGGGGCCAGACCGGCGGCGATCGCCCCCGAGGACACGAGGATGACCTCGGTGCCGGCCGTCCGGGAGGCGGCCAGCACGTCCACGAGCCCCACGAGCGCCTCCTCGGAGATCCCGCCGGTCACCGAGGTCAGCGAGGAGGACCCCACCTTGACCACGATCCGCCGCGCCCCGGGCAGCCCGGAGCGGGTGGACGGACCGGGATCCACCGTGCCTGCCGACATCGTCCCTAGCCCTGGGACTCGGAGTCCGCTTCCTGCCGGGCAGGGGCGGTCCGCTTGCGGTCCTGGACGGACTCCGTCCACACCCCGGCCTTGCGGTCCGCCTCGAGCTCCGCGCGGGCGGCGGCCTTGGCGTCCTTGCGCGCCTGGTACTCCTCGCGCTTCTGCTCGCGGGTGGGACGCACGTACTCGGCCAGGCGCAGGTCCGTACCACGGGGCCCGGCGAGCAGTTCGGCCCCGCCCATCATGGTGGGCTCCCAGTCGAAGACGACGCCGTCGCCCTCACCGATCACCACGGTGTCCCCGGGTTTGGCGCCGATCCTGAACAGCTCCTCCTCCACCCCGACCTTCGCCAGGCGGTCCGCGAGGTAGCCCACGGCCTCGTCGTTGGTGAAGTCCGTCTGCTGGACCCAGCGCTCGGGCTTCTCCCCGAGCACCCGGAACAGGGGCAGGGCGTCCTTCTCCTCGTGGCGGATCCGGAACGGCGCGGCATTCACGCCGCGGGGACGCAGCACGGGCGCCTCCACCTTCGGCGGGGTGGCGGCCACGGCGGCGCGGGCCTGCTCCACGATCTCGGCCATCGCGAACCCGAGCTGCCGGAGCCCCGCATGGCTGGAGGCGGAGACCTCGAACACGCGGTACCCGCGCTCCTCGAGGTCCGCCCGGACGAACCCGGCCATGTCCTTGCCGTCGGGCACGTCCACCTTGTTCAGTGCCACGAGCCGCGGGCGCTCGTTGAGCGGGACGACGTCGCCGTCGGGTCCCGCGAAACTCATGTCCACGGAGTACTTCTCCAGCTCGCGCTCGATGATCGCGAGATCGTTCAGCGGGTCGCGGTCGGTCTCCAGTGCGGCGCAGTCCAGCACGTGCACCAGTGCGGCGCAGCGTTCCACGTGGCGCAGGAAGTTGTGGCCCAGGCCGCGGCCCTCGCTGGCGCCCTCGATGAGCCCGGGCACGTCCGCGATGGTGAAGCGCGTGGACCCGGCCTCGACGACCCCGAGGTTCGGCACCAGGGTGGTGAAGGGGTAGTCGGCGATCTTCGGGCGGGCGGCCGACATGGCGGCGATCAGGCTGGACTTGCCCGCGGACGGGAAGCCCACGAGGGCGATGTCGGCGATGGACTTCAGCTCCAGGACGACGTCCCGCTCGTCCCCCGGGATGCCCAGCAGGGCGAACCCGGGCGCCTTGCGCTTCTGGGAGGACAGCGCCGCGTTGCCGAGGCCGCCCTGGCCACCGGCGGCGGCCACGAACTCGGTGCCCTCACCGACGAGGTCCGCGAGCACCTCGCCGTCCTTGGTCTTCACCACGGTGCCGTCCGGGACGGAGAGCACGAGGGTCTCCCCGCTCTTGCCGCCCCGCCAGTCGCCCATCCCGCTGCCGCCGTTGGTGGCGTGGCGGTGGGGGGCGTGGGGGTAGTCCAGGAGCGTGGTGGTCTGGTGGTCCACCCGGAGGATGACGTCGCCGCCGTCGCCGCCGTTCCCGCCGTCCGGGCCGCCCAGGGGCTTGAACTTCTCGCGGTGGACGGACACGCACCCGTGGCCACCGGTACCTCCGGATACGTGCAGGACGACGCGGTCAACGAAGCTCGCCACGAGGTTCTCCTTCTACAAGTGCTTCACTGTGCCGGATCGTACCGGCTTAACGAAAAGGTGGGGCGAGCCGTAGAGGCTCACCCCACCCGAATGCCTGGTGCGTCGGCAGAACTACTCTGCAGCGGCACCGACGATGTTGACGACCTTGCGTCCACGACGTGTACCGAACTCGACGGCACCTGCCTCGAGGGCGAACAGGGTGTCGTCCCCGCCGCGGCCGACGTTGGCGCCCGGGTGGAAGTGGGTGCCACGCTGGCGGACGATGATCTCGCCGGCCTTCACGACCTGGCCGCCGAAGCGCTTCACGCCGAGGTACTGCGCGTTCGAGTCGCGGCCGTTACGGGTGGAGCTTGCGCCCTTCTTATGTGCCATGGGTTATGCCTGCCTTCGCTGAAGTTGCTGCTTGACCGAAATGGTAGTCCGGGAGGACTACGCGATACCTGTGATCTTGACGCGGGTCAGTTCCGAACGGTGACCCTGGCGCTTCTTGTACCCGGTCTTGTTCTTGAACTTCTGGATGACGATCTTCGGGCCACGAAGGTTCTCGACGATCTCGGCGGTGACGGAGACCTTGGCGAGGTCCTCGGCCGCGGAGGTGATCTTGGCGCCGTCCACCAGGAGGAGGGCGGGAAGCTCGAACGTGCTTCCGGCCTGACCGGTGACGCGGTCAAGGGTAACGAGGTCTCCTACGGAAACCTTTTCTTGGCGGCCGCCTGCGCGGACAATCGCGTACACCACTGGGGAACTCACTTCTCTCGACGATCTTGACTTCTGATGAAAAAACCTGGGTGCGCATCTGCAGCAGTCCTGGAGGTTGCCCTGCCGGCCGACTCCCGCCGCACGTCCACCGTGCTGCGACCCGGGGGCCGCGCGTACCGGACGGACATTCTGCACAGTTGCTAATCCTGCGCAGTTGCTACCGGACATGCCGGGTGACAGACGAATGCACCGAGGGTCAAGGCTACGTCAGGACGGCGTCCTCCCGCAAATCAGGGCGTGCCGTGAGCGCGCCCTGACGTCCGTGGATCCGGGGGGCGTCGAAGAAGTCCCGCTCGTAGCGGCTGGACCAGTGGAAGGCCTGCAGCATCGCCTCGCGCTCGGTGGCGGACGCGGTCCGGTAGGCCCGGTCCGCGAGGTCCCTCGCCCGGGCGGTGGCGGCGGCGAAGTCCGGATCGGCGTAGGGGTCGATCCACGCGGCGTAGGGGTGATCCGGGCCAGCGGGCCCGCCGCCCTCCGGCCCGGCCCCCGCCGTGGCCGCCAGGATGTGCTCCCCCACGGCCGCGTAGAGCCAGAAGCACGGCAGCACCGCTGCCACGAGCTCCCCGTAGGAGCCCCCGGCGGCGGTGGCCCGCAGGTGGTCGCAGTAGGCCCGCGTCACCGGGCCCACCCCGACGTCGTCCTGCGTGCCACCGGTCTGCCGTGCCGACCAGGTGCGGTGCAGTTCGGCCTCCGTGCTCAGGCAGGTGGTCGCGGCGGACAACCAGAACAGCTGCTCCTCCTCCGAGCCCGCGGCGGCAGCCGCCAGGGCGAGGACGGCCGAGTACTCCCGGAGGGACAGCGCGTCCTGATGGAGGTAGTAGGCGAAGTCCGCTGCCGGTAGGGTTCCCTCCTGCAGGGCGACGACGAAGGGCAGCCCGAGGATCTCCGCCCGGATCCCGCCGGACTCACGCCAGGCGCGGTCCGTGAAGCGTTCCGGGGACGGCGGGGCGGACATCGCGTGGAAGTGGTTGACCGGCCCACTGCCCGCCCCCACCGCGAGGACCCCCGAGGTGCGCAGCGCTCCCTCGAGCCAGGACTTGGCCTCGGACACCGCGCGGGTCCAGCTACCCGTCACCGCGTACCGCGTGGCGATCGCGGACGAGAGCGAGCAGCCCGTGCCGTGCGAGTTCCGCGTGTCCACGCGCACCCCGTCGAACACGACGACGTCGTCCGGGCCGGCGGGCGGGACGAGGGCGTCGGGGCACCGCTCCCCCGTGAGGTGCCCGCCCTTCACGAGCACCAGGGTCCCGAGCCTCGTCGCGAGGAGAGCTCCCTGCGCGAGCGCCCCCGACCACGCCCGCGCCGGAGGCGCACCGACGAGCACGGCGAGCTCCGGGATGTTGGGGGGCACCAGCGAGCATCGGCGGGCGAGGTCGAGGACCGCGTGGCGCGCCTCCTCGTCGAGCAGACGCGCCCCGCTCGTGGCCACCATGCCCGGATCCAGCACCCCCGTTCCCGGGTGCGCGGCGTCCAGCCACTCGATCACGGTCCGCGCGATCGCCGCCGAGCCGAGCATGCCGATCTTCACCGCGTCGATGCGGATGTCGCAGCCGACGGCATCGAGCTGCTGCCGGAGGAACGCCGGCGGGGGCGTGTGCACCCCGGTGACCCCGAGGGTGTTCTGGGCCGTCAGGGCCGTCACCACGGTGAGGGCGAAGCCGCCGGAGGCCGCGATGCTCTTGATGTCCGCCTGGATCCCGGCACCGCCGCTCGGGTCCGAACCGGCGATGCTGAGGATGTTGGGAACCCGTGGGACGAGGTCCCTGTCCTGGACCGCCGGGGTACTGGTGCGCATGATGACATCCCTCCGCTAGGTACCGGACGCGCGGCGTCCGCTAGATCAGGTTCGACGGGTGTGATCTCAGCCCCCGATGGAGGGCACCCCGTGTCACGGGCCAGCCTACCGCAGTACCGCGGGGTCCCGGTGGGACGGGGAAGGGCCGGGGTCGCACGACCCCGGCCCTTCCCTCACCCGCAGGCGTGCACCTACAGTTCGGACGCGGGAACCCCCACGCCGAACATGATCGGCTCGGCACCGCTGGGCGCGATCGTGCGCTGCGCCGGAGCGGCCGTGGCGACGTGCCGCGTCCCGGTGCCCTCGGCGGGCTCCGCCGTGGCCTGCGTCTCGATCGCGGTGTCCGCGGCACCCTGGGCGCTGCGGGCCACGCGGCGGGGGCGGGTCCGCCGGGCGGGAGGCGTCACGGCCGGCGCCTGGGCGGGAACCTCGGGGAGCCCGGTCCTGACCTGCTGCGCATCCCGTCCGTCGTGCCGGGCGGGCACCTCCCCGGGCTCGGCCCCGGTCACGGGCGTCCCGCCCGTCGAGGCCGTCGCGGGTTTCCGGTTGAACGCCTCACTGAGGCTGTCCAGCGTCAACCGCGTGGCCGGTGCGTCCTCCGCCTCGGGTTCCCCGGACCTGCGACCATCGGCACGCGGCAGTGTCACCGTCTCGCCGTTGATGGTGAGCACGGCCTCCGTCACCTGGACCTCGGGCACGGCGGGGAGCTGCTCCGCGGGTTCCTCCTGGGCGTGGTGCACAGCAGGTTCCTCGTGGGCGTGGTGCGTCGCGGCCGCGATGCTCGCCAGTGCCGCACGGGCGGCCTCCGCGCGAGCCGCACGCCCGGCGTCGTCCTCCGGTGCGGGAGGTGCCGGTTGGGACACGGTCTCGTCCTGCTGCTGGCCGTTGCGTCCGCGGTTGCGCTTGCGCTCGCTCCGCGACGGCCTGTCCGGGCGCACCTGCTGCTGGTGCTCGAACGTGGTGGCGGAGTGACGGTGCTCCACCGGCTCCAGGTGCGTCACCACACCGCGCCCGGCACAGTGCTCGCAGTCCTCGCCGAAGACCTCGAGCAGGCCCGTCCCCATGCGCTTGCGCGTCATCTGGACCAGGCCGAGGGAGGTGACCTCAGCCACCTGGTGCTTGGTCCGGTCACGGCCCAGGCACTCGACGAGTCGGCGCAGCACGAGGTCGCGGTTGGCCTCGAGCACCATGTCGATGAAGTCGATCACGATGATGCCGCCGATGTCGCGGAGCCGGAGCTGGCGCACCACCTCCTCGGCCGCCTCGAGGTTGTTCTTGGTGACGGTCTCCTCGAGGTTGCCGCCGCTACCGGTGAACTTGCCGGTGTTGACGTCCACCACGGTCATGGCCTCGGTGCGGTCGATCACCAGGGAGCCGCCGGAGGGCAGGAAGACCTTCCGGTCCAGCGCCTTGGAGATCTGCTCGTCGATCCGCGACGCCGCGAAGATGTCCTCCTCGCCCGTCCACTTCTCGAGCCTGCCCACGAGGTCCGGCGCCACGTACATCACGTACGCCTCGATGGTGTCCCAGGCCTCCTCCCCGGAGACCACGAGCTTCGAGAAGTCCTCGTTGAACACGTCACGCACCACCTTGATGGTGAGATCCGGCTCCCCGTACAGCAGCTCGGGTGCGAGGGTCTTCGTGGAGCCGGCCTTGCGCTCGATGTCCTCCCACTGGGCACGGAGCCGGTTGATGTCGTGGGTGAGCTCCTCCTCGCTGGCGCCCTCCGCCGCGGTCCGGACGATCACGCCGGCGTTCTCGGGCAGGCGGTCCTTGAGGATGCGCTTGAGGCGGTTGCGCTCCACGTCGGGGAGCTTGCGCGAGATACCGGTCATGGAGCCACCGGGCACGTAGACCAGGTAGCGGCCGGGCAGCGAGATCTGGCTGGTGAGCCGCGCACCCTTGTGGCCCACGGGGTCCTTCGTGACCTGGACGAGCACGGGGTCACCCGACTTCAGGGCGAGCTCGATCCGGCGGGGCTGACCGTCCAGGCCGGCGGCGTCCCAGTTGACCTCACCCGCGTACAGCACGGCGTTGCGGCCGCGGCCGATGTCGATGAAGGCGGCCTCCATGCTCGGCAGCACGTTCTGGACCTTGCCCACGTACACGTTGCCGATCAGGGAGTCCTGCTGGGTCTTCGACACGAAGTGCTCGGCGAGGATGCCGTCCTCCAGCACACCGATCTGGATCCTGTCGTCGCGCTGACGCACGATCATCTGCCGGTCCACGGACTCGCGGCGTGCGAGGAACTCCGCCTCGGTGATCACGTGGCGACGGCGGCCGGTGTCACGCGACTCCCGGCGGCGCTGCTTCTTGGCCTCGAGGCGCGTGGAGCCGCGGACGCTGGTCACGCGGTCGGACACCGGCTCCGCGTTCTGGCGGGGCGCACGCACACGGGTGACCGTGTTGGGCGGGTCGTCGTCCTCCCCGCCCGTGAGCTCGAGGTCCTGGTCCCCACGGCGGCGGCGGCGACGCCGGCGCGAGGTGACGTCCGCCGTCCCCTCGGGCCCGGCGGCCCCGGAGCGGCTCTCCGGGGCCTCGGACCCGTCCTCCCCCGTCCCGGGTTCGGCGGACGCGGAACCGCCGCGGCTCCGGCTGCGACCACGGCGGCTGCGGCGCGAGCGCCGGCCGGAGTCCTCGGTCTCCGTCCCTTCCTCGTCCTCGGCGTCGTCCTCCGGGGCGGGCGCCACCTGCACCGAGGGCACGGTCACCGTGCTGAGGTCGGGGGCGTGGAAGAGCAGGGAGAGCGGGGACTCGGGTACGGCGAAGGGGTCCGCCGCCGGACCCTCCGGGGCAGCGGCATCGGCTGCGGCCGTCGCGTCCACGTCCTGCGGGGCCGGATCGACCGGCGCTCCTGCGTCGTCGCGCTGCGTGTCCTGCGGGGCGGCTGCGCCGCGCGCGGACCGTCGGCGCGGCGTGCGGCGCGGCCGGGGGGGGTCCTCCTCCGGTGCTGCGACGTCGGCGGTGTTCCCGGCTGCCGCTGCGCTCGAGCTCGTGGCGTCCTGCTCCGTGACGGCCTGGTCCGTCCCGGCCCGGCTCGTGGCGGCCCGCTCCGCGCCCCGCTGCTGGCCCGGCTCCGCGAGGGGCTCGGCCGCGCGCCGGCTCCGGGTGGAGGACCGCCGCGCCCGCGCCGGGCGATCGGTGGTCGTCCGGGCGGCGTCGCCCGCGGTGTCCGCAGCGGCACCTGCGACGGAACCGGATGCATCCGTGGTCCCGGTCGATGCGGTCGGTTCGGCGTCGGTCGTCGTCCCGACGGCGGGGGCGCCCTCCGCGGGGGCGGCCGCACCCGGCTCCTGCGCGACGACGGCGTCCGGTGTGCGGGCCGGGCCGGCCTCGGCGGTGGCGGCCCGGCGCCGGGTTCGGGCGGGACGGCTGGGAGCGGCTGCCGCGACGGGCTGCTCGGCACCCGCGGATGCGGCACCGGCCGGCTCGGGGGCCACCGGATCCGCGCCGGCGACGGGGCTGCCCGCGGGACCGGTGGTCGCAGGACCGGCGGCCTCGGCAGCGTGCTCGGCGAGCGCGGCGTCCAGCGCGGTGTCGGCCGGCGTGGGGTCCTGGGTGGCAGCGACGGCGGACTTCCGCACGCGGGTGGCCCGGGTGCGGGTCGGGGCGGCGGCCGCGCCCTCCTCGGCCGGGGACGCCGGGGCGTCGGACCGCGGTGCCGGGGGCTGTGCTCCGCCAGGCTCCGGGACACTGGGCGGGGCTCCCGCGGGGGCGCTCGCGGTGCGGCGCTTCCTGGGCGCCTTCACCGGTGCGGTCTGCTCCTGCGCCGGGACCGTGGTCCCCGCCTCGTCCTGTTCGTTCCCCTGCTGCTCTGACTGGACCATGGGCACTCATTCCGAGCCCTGCGGCACCGGCCACATTCCGGCACCCGACAGGGCGGGTATGTCGGCCTGCCGCGGGCCCTTCGCCCGGCGGCGGGCCGGAAGTCGATGTCATGTCACCCGAGGTCACACCGGCGTGCGGGTGCGGAATCACTCGGAGACCAGTGGCGCTTTTCCACCTCAGCCGCCCGGGTGGGGCGGTGGGTCCCTCGAGCGGATTCCGCCTACTTCCGCCGACGGGGCGGACTCGGTAGCGCAGAAGCATCGCTCGTGGAACGGAAGCCTGTCACTGGACCGGCTCGGGAATGTGGTTCCCGCACCGGCCTTCGCCATTGTCTCACACGGACCTCCGGGCGCCTCCCGGCGCGGGGATCGGCTCAGTGCTTGGGCAGCTGCCCCGTGACGGGTGCCTGGTCCTCGACGAGCGGGCGTGCCACCGGCACCTTGGTCCCGAGGACCTGTGCCACGACGTCGTGCGTGATCTGCTGCGCCGTGAGCCCCACACGCTCGAGGATCTGCTTGCGTGTGCCGTGGTCGAGGAACTCGACGGGCAGACCCACCTCGTTCAGCGCGGTGTCCACCCCCGCGGCACGCATCTCCTGGCGCACCCTGGAGCCCACGCCTCCGGCGCGCACGCCGTCCTCGATGACGATCACGATGCGGTGCTGCGCGGCGAGGTCGATCACCGAGTGCGGGACCGGCAGCACCCAGCGCGGGTCGATCACGGTGGAGCTGATGCCGTGGGCGCCCAGCCTGTCGGAGACGTCGAGGGCGAGTTCGCTCATGGCGCCGACGCTGACGATCAGGACGTCGTTGGAGGAGGACTCCCGGGGGCGGCGGGAGAGCACGTCGACGCCGTCGTCCAGCCGCTCCAGGGCCTCCACCTCGGCGCCCACGGAGCCCTTGGAGTACCGCACCACGCTCGGGGCGTCGGAGATGGCCACGGCCTCGCGGAGCTCCTCCCGGAGGCGGGAGGCGTCACGGGGAGCGGCCAGGTGGAGCCCGGGGACGGCCTGCAGCAGGGAGAGGTCCCACATGCCGTGGTGGCTGGCCCCGTCCGGTCCCGTGACCCCGGAGCGGTCGAGCACGATCGTGACCCCGGCGCGGTGCAGCGCCACGTCCATGAGCACCTGGTCGAACGCCCGGTTGAGGAACGTGGCGTAGAGCGCGATCACCGGGTGCAGTCCGCCGTAGGCCATGCCCGCGGCGCTGGTCACCGCATGCTGCTCGGCGATCCCGACGTCGAACACGCGGTCCGGGTGGCGGGCGGCGAAGCGGTGCAGGCCCACGGGGATGAGCATGGCGCCGGTGATCCCCACGATGTCGGGCCGCTCGTCCGCGATGTCCGCGATCTCGTCCGCGAACACCGAGGTCCAGGACTCGGCGCCGGCGACGCCCACGGGCTCGCCGGTCTCGGGGTCTATGATGCCCACGGCGTGGAACTGGTCCGCCTCGTGGGCCCGGGCCGGGGCGTAGCCGTGGCCCTTCTCGGTGATGGCGTGCACGATCACCGGGCCCTCGTAGTTCTTGGCCAGCTGCAGCGCCTGCTCCACGGCGGACTGGTCATGGCCGTCCACGGGGCCCACGTACTTCATGCCCAGGTCCTCGAACAGGCCCTGCGGTGCCCACCAGTCCTTGATGCCCTTCTTCATGGCGTGGAGGCTCTTGTAGCTGAAGGCGCCGGCGGTGCCGCCGTTCTGCATGCGGTGCTTCACCCAGTCCAGGGTGCGCTCGTAGGAGCGGTGGGTCCGCACGGAGTCCAGCGTGGGCCGCAGCGAGGCCAGGTAGTCCGCGACCCCGCCGATGGTCGGTGCGTAGGAGCGGCCGTTGTCGTTCACCACGATGACCACGCGGCGTCGCTTGTCCGCCGCGATGTTGTTGATGGCCTCCCAGGCCATGCCGCCGGTCAATGCGCCGTCGCCCACCAGGACCACGGTGTAGCGCTCGCCCTCACCGCTCAGGACGCGGGCCCGCGAGATGCCGTCCGCCCAGGACAGGGAGGACGAGGCGTGGGAGCTCTCCACGATGTCGTGGACCGATTCCGCCCGTGAGGGGTACCCGGAGATCCCGCCCTCCTGCCGCAGCGTGCTGAAGTCCTGCCGCCCGGTGACGAGCTTGTGCACGTAGGACTGGTGGCCGGTGTCGAAGATGACGCTGTCACGGGGCGAGTCGAAGACGCGGTGGATGCCGAGGGTCAGCTCGACCACACCGAGGTTGGGACCGAGGTGCCCTCCCGTCCGTGAGACGTTGCGGACCAGGAAGGAACGGATCTCCTCGGCGAGCGTGGTGAGTTGAGCCTCGCTGAGTCTGCTCAGGTCCTGTGGGCCGTGGATCGTCTCCAGGAGTCCCATCGGCACCTCCTCGCTTGTTTCTCGGCAGGGCGCCAGCGCCCTCGAACGGGTTAACTCTAGCGTCCCCGACGTGCTGCGGGGGGTCACCGACGGGCCACGCACTCTGCGGTTCGGATGCGGTACGGGTGCGGTACGGGTGGTCAGGCGGCGGGCGGGAGCAGCCGGGCGAACGATTCCATGTGGTGGGTGTGCGGGTAGAGGTCGAACACGCGCAGCGCGTCCAGCGTCCACCCCGCACCGAGGAAGTACCCGAGGTCGCGGGCGAACGACGCCGGGTCGCAGGACACGTAGCCCACGGCACGCGGGCGGGCGTCGATGACCTGCCGGACCACCGTGCGCCCCGCCCCGGCGCGGGGCGGATCCAGCAGCACCACGTCCTGTGGATCGCGCCGGTGGCCGAGCACCGCGTCCACCCTGCCCTGCTCGATCACCACGTGGTCCCGTCCGTGCAGGTTCCGGCGGGCATCGCGGCTCGTACCGGAGGAGCCCTCCACCGAGAGCACCGAGCCCTCCGGTCCGACGGCGTCGGCCAGCGCCACCGTGAAGAGACCGGCACCGGCGTACAGATCGGCCACCCGCTCCCCCGCGGCCGGCTGCAGCCCGTCGAGCACGGCGCCCACGAGCACCTCGGGGGCGCTGCGGTGGATCTGCCAGAACCCGGCGCCGGTGACGCGGTACCCGGTACCGAGGACCTGCTCCTGGAGCCAGGTGCGCCCGCTGAGCCGCTGCACCCTGCCCGACTCCGGGTCGAGGACCCCCACGGAGGCGCCGCTGATCGCGGAGGCTACACCTGCGGTGCGACGGGGCGTGGTCCCGTCGGCCGGTACCAGCAGCACCAGCGGGTCGCCACCACCGGAGGGGACGGCCACGTCCACGCGTGCCATGCCGGTGAGATCCACCTCCCAGAGCCGGAGCCCGTTGACGGCACTCACCGCCAGCGGCATCTCACGGACGCGGACCACGTCGTGCGAGCGGTGCACGTGCATGGCCAGCCGGCCGCCGCGGTCCACGGCGAAGGCCGCGCGTGTCCGCCAGCCCAGCCCGTCGGCGGACTCACCGAGGGCCGGTTCCACCGTGATGGTCCGTTCCGTCCGCGCCAGGCGGGCGAGCTGCTCCTCGAAGATCGCGGCCTTGACCCGGCGCTGCTCGGCGAGGTCGATGTGCCCGAACTCGGCCCCTCCCACCGGGTGGCGTCCGGACGCGGCGGCCCGCAGCGCATCGGCCTGCGGCCAGGGATGGCGCACCCGGTGCGGGGACTCCTCGAGCACCTCCACGACGTCCGCGCGCCAGAAGCTGGCGTCGTCCGTCTCCGTGAAGCGCGCACGCACCCGCTCCCCCGGCAGGGCGTGCCGCACGAACACCACGCGCCCCTCGTGCCGGGCCACGAAGTGGCCTCCGTGCGCCGGGCGCTCGACGACGAGCTCGGCGGTGGACCCCGTGGCGGGTCCGGGGGCGGGTCGGGTCGGTGCAGCGTCGTTCATCGGTGTCTTCCTACTTCATGTCCTGGTAGATGCGGGCCGCGTCGGAGGACGCGAGCTGCCACGGCACGCTGGCCACCATCACCCCGGGGACGAAGTGCAGGCGGGCCTTGATGCGCAGGGCGGTCTGGTTGTGGACCAGTTGCTCCCACCACTTTCCCACCACGTACTCGGGGATGTAGACCACGATCAGGTCCCGCGGCGCATCACGGCGCACGGTCCCCACGTACTCGAGGATCGGGGTGACGGTGTCGCGGTAGGGCGAGGCGAGCACCGTGATCGGCACCGGGATCTCGTACTTCTCCCAGTCGGCGAGGGTGCGGCGGGGGTGTTCGGCATCGACGCCCCCCGTGCCGGCGGCGAGCCGGGGGGGCCTGGGGGCGCGGGCGAAGGCCAGGGCACGCAGCACGGGCTTGCGCACGTGCGAGACGAGGATCACGGCGTGGACCCGTGAGGGGAGCGCGCGCAGGCGCACGACGTCGTCGATCGCCAGCTCGTCGGCCACCGCGTCGTAGTGCTTCTTGATGCTGCGCATCACCACGAACAGCAGCGCCATGGCGAGCACGGTGATCCACGCGCCGTACTCGAACCGGGTGACCAGGATGACCACGAGCACCGCCGCGGTGAGACCGAAGCCGAGGGAGTTGATGGCACGGGACTTGTGGATCCTCCACCGGTCCTGCTTGCCCACCGTGCTGCGCAGCACGCGGTTCCAGTGCCGGATGAGACCCAGCTGGCCTCCCGTGAAGGAGACGAAGACCCCCACGATGTAGAGCTGCACGAGGGCGGTGACATCGGCTCTGAAGAGCAGGATCAGCACCATCGCACCGAGGCCCAGGGCGATGATCCCGTTGCTGAACGTGAGGCGGTCCCCCCGCGTGCTGAGCTGGCGCGGCAGGTAGCCGTCGCCGGCGAGGATCGAGGCGAGCACGGGGAAGGCGTTGAAGGCCGCATGGCCGGCGAGCATGAGGATCAGCGCCGTCACCGCCACCACGGCGGAGAAGGCCGGCGAGCCGGCCGTGAAGATCGTCGAGGCCAGCTGGCTGAGCACGGGGGCCTGGAGGTAGTCCGCGGCGACGGGGCTGCCGTCGATGAGCAGCTGCGCCGCCGGGTCCTGCACCACGTGGACGCCGGTGGTCCGGGCGAGGTGGATCACGCCGGCGAGCATCATCGAGGACACCACACCGAGCACCAGCAGCGTGGTGGCGGCGTTCCGGCTCCGGGGGGCCCGGAACCGGGGCACGTTCGCGCCCGGGCCCTCCAACCCGGTGAGTGCGACGGCGCCGGCCGAGAACGCGCGCAGGATCAGCAGCGCCCCGGCCAGTCCCACGAGCCCGCTGTCCAGCGCCGCGTCCGGCAGCACCTCGAACCCGGCGCTCGGCGCCTGTGCGAGGGTCCCCGAGAGCTCCTGCACGATCCCCGTGACGCACAGGGCGAGCACCCCCGTGAGGAAGGCGTAGGTGACCACGGCGCGGGCCCGCACACCGCGGGTGACACCGCGCAGGTTCAGCAGCACCAGCACGAGGACGCCGAGCACCGCGAGCAGCACCCGCACGTCGGCCAGCCCGGGTGCCAGCGAGACCGCGTACTGCGCCGCCGCGGAGACCGAGACGGCCACCGTGAGGAGGTAGTCGATCATCAGCGCGGAGGCCACGGTGGCGCCCGCACGGGGACCGATGTTGCGCTTGGCGATCTCGTAGTCGCCGCCGCCGGACGGGTAGGCGTGGACGGCCTGGCGGTAGGAGGCCACCACCACGAGCAGCACGGCGATCACCGCGAGACCCACCCAGGGCGAGATGGCCACGGCGGCCACGCCCGCGAGCGCGAGCGTCAGCAGGATCTCGTCCGGTGCGTAGGCCACCGAGGAGAGCGCACTGGTGGAGAAGACCGGCATGGCGAACCGCTTGGACAGACTCCTGTTCCTCAGCCTGTCATTGGCGAAGGGCCTTCCCACCAGCACCCGCTTGACGGCCTCGAGAAATGTCAGCACAGCCCACAGACTAGCGCGTCCGCCCATCTCCCCAGCCACTAGGCTGAGGGCTGGAACGGCAGGGAACGGCAGGATCGACGGACAAGGACCAGGGGGTGCCCGCGGTGGCTCATTTCGTGATCATGGGGTGCGGACGGGTGGGGGTGAGCCTCGCCCACACCCTGGACGAGTCCGGTCACTCGGTGGCGATCATCGACCAGGACGACCGCGCGTTCCGCCGCCTGCGCTCCTCCTTCGGGGGCCGGAAGGTCACCGGCGTGGGCTTCGACCGCGACACGCTCACGTACGCCGAGATCGAGGAGGCGTACGCCTTCGCCGCGGTGTCCAGCGGCGACAACTCGAACATCCTGGCCACCCGGGTGGCGCGGGAGATCTTCCACGTCCCGCACGTGGTGGCCCGCATCTACGATCCGGGCCGCGCGGAGATCTACCAGCGCCTCGGGATCCCCACGGTGGCCGCGGTGCGCTGGAGCGCGGACCAGGTGCTGCGCCGGATCCTGCCGGAGCAGAGCATCAACGGTGACTTCCGGGAGAGCTCCGGGCGCCTGATCCTCGCCGAGCTTGCCCTCAGCGACGCGTGGCTCGGCCGGTCGCTGCGCACCATCGAGGCCGCCAGCGGCGTCCGGGTGGCCTACCTCACCCGCTTCGGCGAGGGGATGCTCCCCTCCGCGGACACCAGCTACCAGCAGGGGGACATCGTGCACGCCATGATGAGCACGACGGCGACGGACGAGATCGGGCGCATCCTCGCCGCGGCACCGAGGGAGGAGCCATGAGGGTGGTCATCGCCGGTGCCGGCAGCGTGGGGTCCTCGATAGCCCGCGAGCTGCTCGGCAACAAGCACGAGATCCTGCTCATCGACGAGAAGCCCGAGGTGGTCGGGCGGAGCGGGCTGAAGGGCGCCACCTGGTTGATCGGTGACGCGTGCGAGCTGACCACGCTGAAGGACGCACGCCTGGAGGACGCCGACGTGGTGGTCTCCGCCACGGGTGACGACAAGGTCAACCTCGTGGTCTCGCTGCTCGCCAAGAGCGAGTTCGGGGTGGGCCGGACCGTGGGGCGCGTGAACAACCCGAAGAACGACTGGATGTTCGACGACTCCTGGGGCGTGGACGTGGCCGTCAATACGCCCAGGCTGATGACGGCCCTGGTGGAGGAGGCCGTGGAGGTCGGTGACCTCGTGCGCCTGCTGACGCTGCAGACCGGGGTGTCTTCGATCGTGGAGTTCACCGTGCCGCAGGACTCGCCGCTGGTGGGCGAGACCATCGGGTCGATCCGGCTGCCCGAGGACTGCGCCGTGGTGGCGGTGCTCCGCGACGAATCGCCGATGACCCCGAACCCGGACGACGTCGTGGAGGGCGGCGACGAGGTGTTCTTCCTGGCCGCGATCGCCGCGGAGGACGAGCTCCGCACGGTCCTCGCGGCCCGCACGGACGTCGCGGAGGACTAGGGACCCGGGCGTGCGGCGTCAGCGTCCCCGCGGACCGTCCGCGGGCGGGAGACCAGCCAGGCCAGCCAGATCCCCAGCGCGTAGAGCGGCAGTCCCATCGCCACGCGGCTCGAACCCAGGGCGGTGATGTTCCCGGCGAGGTACAGGGGCACCTGCACCACGAGCCGGAGCGCCAGCACGGACACGATGATCCAGGTGGCGGTGCCGTACGCCCGCACGCGCGCGGGGTCCTTGCGCCACTCGATGCCCTCGTTGCGGATGAACCCGAACAGGAGCCCTGCGAAGGGCCAGCGGAACACCACGGACGCCGCCATGGCGATGATGTAAGCGCCGTTGATGAAGAACCCGGGGAGGAAGAAGTCCTCGGCGTTCCCGGTGCGCTGCGCCACGAAGGCGCAGAACGCCACCCCGACGAGCCCGGCCACGGCCTGGGTGAGAGGGGTGCGCGAGACCAGGCGGACCAGGGTGAAGACCGCGGAGACGGCCAGTGCCGCCACGAGGGAGACGGTGAGGTCACGGGTGATGGTGAACAGCACCGTGAAGACCAGCCCCGGGGCGATGCTCTCCGCGAGGCCCTGGACACCGCCGATCGAGGAGAGCACGTCGATCTGCCCGGCGTCGTTGCGCCGCACCCCGGACCTGGCCGCGTACTGCGTGGCGAAGTCCGCGGCCGACGGCGCTCCCGCCTGCTCGGCGGGAGGGACCGCGCCCCCTGATCCCGCACGCGATCCGGTGCCTGTGCGTCCGTCGGTCCGCGGAACACTGCCGGGAGGGGTGCCCTCGGCACCGGGCGCACCCTCCGCCGGAGTGGTTGCGGACGGTTCGGCCCGGGGCCCGGTCTCGTTCCGGGGATCGTTCGTGGGGTGGCTCATTCAGTTCTCCTCGGGACGGCCGATGATCTCGTAGCGGGGGTTGTAGACGGTGGGCACGCCCTCCACCCGGCTCACCATGCCCTCGAACCGTAGCTCCACGCCGGCCTCGACCCCGGGGACGCGCCGTCGGCCCATCCAGATGATGCGGATGCTCTGCTGCACACCGCCCCCCTCGATCCGCGCACGTGCAGTGAAGGAGGGAAGGGCGGTGGCGGGAGCCACCGTGATGCGGTCGATGACCCCGCGTACCCCCACCCTGCCGCGGACGGGCAGCGCGGCCGTCTCCTGGGGCGGGGGGGACGCCCGCCCCGCGGGAGGGAGGGTGCGAGGGGCGCGCGGCCGGGAGGGCACCGGCGTCAGCGGGTCTCGGTGATCTCGGGGCCGCGCTGCAGCGGGTCGAAGTCCGGCTGCGCGGGAGCCTGCGGCGGGGCCGGGGCCGCTGCGGCGTCCTTCGGGACCCTGAGCTGCAGGAGCTCGCGGGGCGGCAAGGGCAGGTCACCCCGGATCACCACCACGCTGCGGAAGAGCTCCTCCACCGGGGCCGCCGCCGCGTCGTCGATCGCGGCCGGGCCCCCGAAGACCCCGCGCAGGAACCAGCGCGGGCCGTCGATCCCCACGAAGCGGGCCACCCGGTAGCCCGCCTGGCCGTCCGGGGTCTGCGCGGGGACCTTGGCGAGCAGCTCCGTGCCCAGGCGCCCGGGCCGGGCCTCCACCGTTCCGCCCTGGGAGCCCACGGACACGCCGATCTGCTCCCTGATCTCGTCCCAGAGACCCTCGGTCCTCGGCGCGGCGAAGGCCTGGAGCTGCAGCGTGGACCCGCCGAGATCGAGCGTCACCGCGATCACGCGCTTGGTGCGCTCCTCCACCTCCAGGCGCAGCTGCAGACCCTCGGTGGCGTGGATCCGCAGCGCACCGAGATCCACGTACCCGCTCGCGGTGTCCTGCTCCGACTCGTCGAACGGCCCCTCTCCCGCCCGGTCGTACGCGGCGCCCGCCGCGGGACCGTCCGCGGCTGCGCCGGTCGCGGGCGTGGCCTGCGCTTCCTGCTCCGCCACGCTCTGGGCGGCGTCGTCCTGATTCTTCTTCCTGCGGCCGAATACCATGTCCGGATCCCTTTCACTGGTGACGGAGGTCGGATTCTGTGGTGCTGCCGGCGGTCGTCGCCGCCCGGTGTGCGGGAGGACCGTCCTCGGGCCGCGCTGCGGTCCCGGCGCCCGTGAAGCCCCCGGTGGAGCCGAAGCCCCCGGTGCCGCGTGCGCTCGCCGGGAGCTCCTGCACCACGCTGAAACGTGCGTGCTCCACGCGCTGGATCAGCAGCTGCGCGATCCGGTCGCCGCGGGAGATCCGCACGGGTTCCCGGGCGTCGGTGTTGAGGAGGCACACCTTGATCTCACCCCGGTACCCGGCATCGACGGTGCCGGGAGCATTGACGATGGTGACGCCGTGGCGGGCGGCGAGCCCCGACCTCGGGTGCACGAGGCCCACGTACCCGGACGGCAGGGCCATCGCGACGCCCGTGGGGACCAGTGCACGCTCACCGGGCAGCAGCACGAGATCCGTCGTGGACCTCAGATCGGCGCCGGCGTCACCCTCGGTGGCGTAGGTGGGGGGTTCCAGGCCGTCGTCGAGCATCGAGATCTGGACCGGGAGGTCCTGCTGTGTACTCATCGACTGCATCTCCCACGCAAGCTGTCCGGTTACCAGCACCCCACTTTAGCGTCATCGGCCCGGATGAGACTGCGCCCGAATGGTGGAATGCTGGTGTCATGTCCAGCGCGTCAGGGGAAGCTCCCCTCAACCCACCCGATCAGACCGTCCTGTACGAGGAGAAGCTGCGGCCCTCCTTCTGGATCTGGGTGATCGCCGCCGGTGTCTCCTCCGCGGTGATCGTGATGTTCGCCCCGATCTCGCTGGAGGTGGGGTACGGGGCCGCCGTGGTGTTCGCCGGCATCGTGGCCACCCTGCTCGTGCTGTCCACGCCGCGCATCGTGCTCACCCCGTCCACGCTCACGGTGGGCCGGGCCACGATCGGACGTGAGTACCTGGGGGGCGTCGAGTCGTTCCGGGGCGAGGACGCCACCTACCAGCGCGGACCCGGCCTCCACGGTCTTGCCTACCTGTGTATCCGCGGCTGGATCTCACCGGTGGTGCGGATCGAGGTGACGGACCCGGAGGACCGCACACCCTACTGGCTCGTCTCCTCGCGCCGCCCCGAGGCCCTGGTCGAGGCCCTCGGGGCCTGAGCGCGTGCCCCGCCGGCGGAGCACGCGCAGCCCGTTCCCGGGCCTTCAGCCCTCGCAGTCGGAGCAGTAGAGCATCCCGCCGCGGTCCAGGGCGATCTGGGACCGGTGGCGCACGAGGAAGCAGGACGCGCAGGTGAACTCGTCGGCCTGCGCGGGGCGGATCTCCACCGCGATCTCCTCGGTGGAGGGATCGGCGCCGGGCAGCTCGAAGGAGTCCGCGGCGGCGAGTTCCTCCGCGTCCACCACGGGGTGCTGCGGGGCCGGGAGCCGTCCCGGGTGCGGCTCCCGGCCCGGGCGGTCGGCCGGGACCGTCGTGCCGCGTACGTCGTAGTTCGTGCTCATACCTGTGTTCTCACGCTCCATGCTGTTCGGCGTCTCGGTGGTGGTTCCCACGGCGTTCCCAACGCCGCGGCGGGCCGATTTGTGCCCGGCTCCCGTGTGCTGCAGGCGGGGCGGTCGGCGCCACGCGTCGGGCCGTAGTAGGAATGCCCGCCGTTCAATGGCAAAGTTTGCCCTAGGAATCACTGTCGGCTGGAGGAATTGATGCAGGAGTTACGCCTGGTGAGTGTCCACGAGGACGGCGAGCACCTGCTGCTGGGCGGGGACCAGGATGCGAGGTTCTCGCTGCCCATCGACGACGCACTGCGCTCGGCCACCTCCCGCACCCCCGGCGAGGCCCCGGCACCCGCCGCACCGGTACGTCAGAAGCAGCCCAGGCCACCGGTCCCGCTGACACCCCGCGACATCCAGGCCCGGATCCGCGCCGGGGCCACGGCGGAGCAGGTGGCCGCGGAGTCCGGCGTCGAGCTCGCCTCCGTACGGCGCTACGAGGGCCCGGTGCGCGCCGAACGCGACTACGTGGCCTACCTGGCGCAGCGCGTGGAAGTGGCCACCCCGATCCCCAGCCACGACGGCTACCGTTCCGCGTTCGGCGACGAGCCGGCACTGCTCGGCGACATGGTGGCCTACCGGGTACAGGGCTACGGGGTCGACGCCGCGTCCCTCGAGTGGGACTCGTGGCGCCGGCCGGACGGCTCCTGGCACGTCGAGGTGTCCTTCGAGCTCCCCGACTCCTCCACCGTGGACCTCGGGGAGCAGCCCCCCGCGCAGTGGACGTACAACCCCACGCGGAAGACCGTGGTCAACGGCAACCGGTGGGCGCAGGTGCTCAGCGAGCTCGAGCCGCTGGACGGCCCCCTGCCAGCCCGTCGCCTCAGCGCGGTGGCGGACCGCGTGTCCGACGTCGAGGCCGAGCAGCAGGAGCACGCCCCTTCGGGGACGGGGACGGACACGGACGGCCTGCTCGACGTACTCCGCTCGCGGCGCGGGCAGCGGCTCGGGGTGGACGAGGAGGGCGACGACGCCCTCGCGGTGCTCCTCACCCGCGGGTCCGTCCCCGCGGCCCGCCCGAACGACGAGGTCGACGAGGCCGACGGTCCCGCCGCCGAGCACACGGGTGGGACCGGGGGCCCCGCGGCCCGCAGGCTGTCCCTCGCTCCCGGCGCCGACCGCGTGACCGGCGGGGACCACGACGACGACCATCACGACGACAGCGGTGGCGACAGCAGCGATGCGGCCGGGGAGTTCCCCGGCGGTGCACCGGGACGCCAGGACGACGGGGCCTCCCGGCCTCGCGACGGCGTGGGCTCCGGGACCCGCGAGGTCAGCGCGTTCGCCGGACCGACGCACCGACCGGCCAGGGCTCAGCGGCCTACCGGGGACCAGCGGCATGCCGGACCGGAGCGGGCGGAACCCGGCAGCGCGAAGGCGTCGGGCAAGGACGACACCGCCGCCCGGACCCCGGGCTCCGGGGGCAACCGGGACGCAGGCGATGCCCCCGCGGAGGACGCCGAGGCCGTGGGCCCTGAGCGGCGCATCAAGCCGAAGCGCTCCAGTGTCCCCAGCTGGGACGACATCGTCTTCGGCCGGAAGGGCGAGTAGTCCCGCCTCCGGTGCGGCCCTCAGCCGGTGCGGTGCTCCGCCGTCGGCGTCAGCTCCGCGGCCCGGCCGTCCGTGACCGCGGCCTGGTCGAACGGCAGCGGGACCTCGTTGGCCCCGAGCGAGGGTGAGCTGCCGGAGGTCTGGCGCCGCAGATGATGGCGGCGGCACAGCGTCTCGTAGCCCACCACGGGTGCCGGAGCCGAGCCGGGCGAGGACGCCGTGCCCGGCTCGGAGAATTCCTGCCCGGGAGCGGCCTGCGCGTGCTGGTCGACGTCCCCCACCACCATCTGGTCCCCCTCGACCACCATCACGCCGTCCACGATGCGGGCGTTGTGGGTGGCGCGCTTCCCGCACCAGCACAGGGCCTCGACCTGCAGCACCTGGATGCGGTCCGCGAGCTCGATCAGCCGCTGGGATCCGGGGAAGAGCCGGGTGCGGAAGTCCGAGGTGATCCCGAAACCGAACACGTCGATGTCCATCTCGTCCACCACGCGTGCCAGCTGGTCGATCTGCTCCACGGTGTAGAACTGGGCCTCGTCGCAGATGACGTAGTCGATCCGCGCGCCGAGGGTCTGCCGCAGGGACAGCTCCACCCAGAAATCGGTGTCCGGGAGCACTTCGACGGCGGGTACCTGCAGTCCGAGGCGGCTGGAGATCATCGACTCGCCGGCGCGGTCGTGGGAGCTGAACAGTACGCCGCGGCGGCCCCGTGCCTGGTGGTTGTGGTCCATCTGGAGGGCGAGGGTGGACTTGCCGCAGTCCATGGTGCCCGAGAAGAAGAGCAGCTCAGCCACGCCGTGCCCCCTTCCCGCTCCCCCGCCGGCGTGCTGCCGCGTCCGCGGGCCCGGTCAGCGTCAGGAGCGGGACCTCCCGCTCCGCGCGCGTCAGCGAGCCATGATGACCCACCATCCCGAAGGCGGCCGGCCCTGCCTTCCGGCCGTCGATCAGGGCGATCCCCTCGCGCGCCAGGACCAGCAGGTCCCCGATGCGCGGGAGCACGGATGCGTGCACCTCACCGAAATACCCCGCCCCGACCGCTTCCGCGCGGGTCACTACCCAGGCGTACCTGCCGAAGGCCGTCTCCCAGCGGGCCGCCAGCGCCGCCCGCCCGGCGTCGGACATCGCCGGGTCGAGGTAGAGGTGCAGCATGCGCGGTTCACCGCCGGTGTGCACCACACCCTCGAGGAGCCCCGGCAGCGCGGAGTAGTCGATCCGCTGCGACGCAGGGACATCCACCATCCCGTGGTCCGCGGTGAGGAGCAGCAGCGTGTCGGAGGGGACCCTGCGCGCCAGGAGCCTCAGGGCCGCGTCGAGGTCCTCGAGGGCCCGCACCCACTCGGCGGAGTCCACGCCGTACCGGTGCCCGGCCTTGTCGAGGTCGTTGAGGTAGAAGTACAGGAGCATGCGCGGCTCACCGGAGAGCGCGCCGGCGGCGGCGTCGATGCGGGCGTGGATGGTGTTCGCGCCGAGGAAGGACCCGCCGCGCAGCGCGGCCCGGGTCATGGACGAGTCGGCGAACCGGGGCGAGCTCACGGTGACCACCGGGAGGTGCTCGGCCACGCGCTCGAACACCGTGGCGTGCGGTTGCCACACGAGCGGGTCCACGCCGGCGTCCCACCGCCCGAGCATGTTCACGATCCTGTCCTGTGCGGGGTCGAGGACGTCGTACCCCACCATGCCGTGGGATCCCGGCGGCAGTCCGGTGCCGAACGTGGCGAGCGAGGCCGCCGTGGTGGAGGGGAACGCAGAGGTCAGGGTCCTGGCGGTGTCGAGGCTCTCCCGGAGGAACGGCACGTGGGCAGCGTGTCTGCGCAGCAGCACCGCCCCGAGGCCGTCCACCATGACCACGGCCACCCGGGGCGCCGACGGCAGCCCGAGGGTGTTCGTGAACCCCTCGACGCCGAGGGCGGCGGCGGCGCTGGGCAGCACCTCGGCCAGGGTGGAGGCACCGTAGGCGGGAGGCGGCGGGAGGGGGTCGGGGAAGGGCGCGGGCATCAACCGTTACCGCTGGCGGTGCGCGCGGGTGAACCGCCCACCGAAGCCCTGTTGACGGCGCTCCACGGCGTCGGACCCGGCGAGCGCCCCACCGGTCAGCGGGCTCTCCGTGTTGGCCTTCCGCAGGGCGCGCGCGAACGCCTTCGCGTTCTGCACCGCCTGGGCGCCGTCGGCCTCCGCGCTGACCCGCAGCACGATGTCCTCCTGGGCCACCGTGCCGGTGTACCCGTGGTCGGCGTCGCAGGAGGGGTCGCCACAGCCGGCCGGCCCGAGGTCCAGGCGCTGTCCGCCGGACCAGGCGATCGCGAGCGTCATCTCCCGCACCGGGTCGCTGGGCTTGTAGTTCTGCGGCTGCGCGTAGAGGTAGCTGAGCACCACGGAGCGGATCTGGCTGACCGGCACCGATTCGGTGGAGACCTGGGCCGTCACCTGCTCGCCGGCGTCGTCGAGCTGCTGGTCGTCCACGTGGGTGATCACGAGCATGTCCTCGGTGAGCACGAGCACGGTGATGTGCCGGTGCACCTCGGTGCGCTCGAAGTGCGTCTCGAGGTGGGCCACGTGGGAGAGCGGTTCGCGGCCGTCCAGGGCGTCGTGGACGACGTCGGCCACGAGCCGCGGGTAGAAGCCGGCCCGCTCGAGCGATGCATCGAGGTCACGCCAGGGCGCTGAGAGCGATGGGGTCATGCCCCCAGTTTCCCCCACCGGGTCTCGTTGTGCGAAACCCGGCGGGCCTCAGTCGCGCATGGCGCGCCGCGCGCTGTCCGTGCGCTGCTGCGGATTGCCGACGTCGATCGCCGCGCTCAGCACGGCGAGCCCCTCGGCGGCCACCAGCACCGGGTTGAAGTCCAGGCGGGCGATCTCCGGGTGGTTGTCCTTGAGCAGGGCCACGCGCGCCACGAGGTCCTCGAGCGCGGCCACGTCGGCCGGCGGCAGGCCCTGGTACCCGAAGAGCTTGCGGGAGGCCCTCGGCGCCCGGACGAGGTCCGCGACGTCCACCGTGCTCAGGGGTGGGACGGCGTGCGCCCAGTCGTCGAGGAGGTTCACGGCGTCGCCGGCGAGCCCGAAGGAGATCACCGGCCCCAGCAGCGGGTCCTCGATGGCGCGGACGGTGCAGGCCTGCCCGGCGGGCGCCATGGACTGCACCTCCATGCCGAAGCTGCCGAAGGGCGCGAGGATCTCCTCCATGCGGGTGATGTTCCGCCGTAGCGACTGCGGGGTGTCGATGTTCAGCCGCACGCCGCCGAGATCCAGGCGGTGCCGGAGGTTCTCGTCCGTGGTCTTCAGCGCCACCGGCCAGCCCAGCCGTGCGGCCTCCTCGACGGCCTGCTCGGCGGACACGAACGGCGCCGAGGGCAGGAGCCCGATCCCGTACGCGGCCAGCAGTGCGGTGCCCTCCTCCTCGGTCAGCCGGACGAGGTCGACGCCGGAGACGCGGGTGCGCACCCTCAGCAGCACGCGTGCCGCCTCGTCGACGTCGACGCCGGCGGGGTCGGTGAATTCCCCGTGGTCGCGGGAGCGCCACCAGGCGTACCGCACCACCTTGCCGAGCGCCGCGAGCGCCGCGCCCGGGCTGCGGAAGCACGGGACACCCGGCTGGAGGGGCAGCCGGGTGCCCTCCGCGTCGACGTCGGCGGGCGTGCCGGACGCCGTGCCGGCCGCACTAGCCGCTCCGCTTGCCCCGGCCTGATCGAGCAATCCGGAGGGTGTCCCGGGGGATCCGGCACCGGCACCGGGTGCGGGGCGTGAGGGGTCGGCCACGAGCCCGTCCAGCTGGAGGCGGTCGTCCAGGATCCCGGTGAAGGAGGCGATGACCGGTTTGCCGGCGTCCTCGGCGCACCGTTGGAGACACGCGGCGACCGACTCGGCGGTGAGGCCGCGGGCGGGGAGCGTGGTGACGATCGCCGCGTGCACGGACTCCTCGCGCAGCGCCGCACCCACCATGGCCGCCAGCGCCGGCAGCACCACCGAGTGGCCGGCGTCGAGATCGAACCCGACCTCCAGCCGTGCCACCTCCATGCCCTGGGCCACCACGCCGTCCGCCACCACCTTGCCGAGGGCGGAGGAGTTGCTGAACACCGCGATCCCCGGACCCTGGGGCAGCGGCTGACTGGCCACGATGGTGGCGATGTCCATGAGCTGCTCGGTGGTTCCCACCCGCATCACCCCGGACTGCCGGAGCATGGAGTCCAGGGCGCCCGGCGGTGCCTCGGTGGTGCGCACGGCGTGGCCGGGCGGGAGCTGCAGCCCCGTCACGTCCGATTTCGCCACGATCACGGGTTTGGTGCGGGCGAGCCGGCGGGCGATCCGGGAGAACTTCCTCGGGTTGCCGATCGACTCGAAGTAGAGTCCCACGGCGCGGGTGGCGGGATCGTCCTCCCAGAACTGCATGGCGTCGTTGCCCGAGACGTCCGCCCTGTTGCCCGCGGAGATCACGGAGGAGACCCCGAGGCCGCGCCGGCGTGCGCTCGCGTAGAGGAGCACACCGAGGCCCGCCGACTGGCTGAACAGGGCCATGGCGCCCCGCTCCGGCAGACCGGGGGCCATGGAGGCGTTGAGGCGCACCACGGGATCCGTGTTGACCAGCCCGAGCGACGCCGGTCCCACCACGCGCATCCCGTGCGCCCGGGCGCGGTGCACGAGGGCGCGCTGCCGCGCGAGGCCGTCGCCGTCGTCGTCCGCGTAGCCCGCGGTGACCACCAGCAGGCCCTTGACACCCGCGCGGGCGCACTCGTCCACCACGGCGTCGACCTGCTCGTACGGCACGGCGATGACCGCGAGGTCCACCGGCCCGGGCACCTCGGCGAGGGAGGCGTGGGAGACCATGCCGTTCAGCTCGAAGGCCTCGGGGTTCACGGCGTGCACGGTACCCGTGAACCCGCCGTCCACGAGGTGCTCGAGGAGTGCGTGGCCCACCGTGCCCCATTCGCGGCTGGCACCGATCACGGCCACGGACGACGGCGTCAGGATCTCCGCCATGCTCCTGGCCTCCGCGCGGTGCTCGCGGGCCTCCATGACGTCACGCGAGCGGCGGGTGGGGTCGATGTCGAAGCTCAGCACCACCACGCCGTCGTCGAAGTGCCGCTCCACCTCGTACCCGGCCTCGGCGAACACCGTGATCATCTTGCGGTTCTCCGGCAGCACCTCGGCGGAGAACCGGCGGATCCCGTTCTCGCGGGCGGCGGCCGCGAGGTGCTCGAGCAGGATCGAGCCGAGCCCGCGCCCCTGGTGGTGGTCCGAGACGTTGAAGGCCACCTCCGCCTCGAGGGGGTCGTCGAGGCGGTCGTAGCGGCCGATGCCGATGATGTCCGTGCCGCGCGTGATCACGAAGGCCACCCGGTCGCGGTGGTCCACCTCCGTGAACCGGCGGAGTTCCTTCGCGCTGAGCCTGGCCTTGTAGGTGAAGAACCTCAGGTACACGGAGGCCTGGGACTGCCGCACGTGGAAGGCCTGCACGGCGTCCGCGTCGAGGGGCGAGATGGGCCGCAGGTGGGCCGTCCCGCCGTCACGCAGGACGACGTCGGCCTCCCAGTATTCGGGGTATTGTCCCTCGCTCACCATAGACTCAGGGTAGTCGGCATGCCCCCGGGCGGAGGTCCCACCGTGTTCGGCCCCCGTCGCGGTGGTCCGCCGGCGCACCTGTCCCGTACCCCTGAGTCTCCGTACCCCTGAATCGTTGAGGAACCACCACGCACATGGCCAGGCGCCAGAGCTCCGTCCCGCCGGAGGATTTCACCGAGAAGATCATCGACATCGATGTCGAGGCCGAGATGCAGGAGTCCTTCCTGGAGTACGCGTACTCCGTGATCTACTCGCGTGCCCTGCCCGACGCGCGGGACGGGCTGAAGCCCGTGCAGCGCCGCATCCTGTACATGATGAGCGAGATGGGCCTGCGCCCGGAGCGCGGGCACGTGAAGTCGGCACGCGTGGTGGGCGAGGTGATGGGCAAGCTGCACCCGCACGGCGACAGCGCCATCTACGACGCCATGGTGCGCATGGCGCAGGACTTCTCCCTGCGCCTGCCCCTGATCGACGGGCACGGCAACTTCGGTTCGCTCGACGACGGCCCGGCCGCCTCCCGGTACACCGAGGCCCGCCTCGCGGCCCCCGCCCTGACCATGACGGAGCACCTGGGCGAGGACGTCGTGGACTTCGTCCCCAACTACGACAACCAGCTCACCCAGCCGGAGGTGCTGCCCGCGGCGTTCCCGAACCTGCTGGTCAACGGCGCCAGCGGGATCGCCGTGGGCATGGCCACGAACATGCCGCCGCACAACCTCGGCGAGGTGGTGGCGGCCGCACGGCACCTCATCGCCGAACCAGGTGCCGCGCTCGAGGACCTCATGCGCCTCGTCCCCGGCCCCGACCTGCCGAGCGGCGGCAAGATCGTGGGGCTGGAGGGCATCCGCGACGCCTACGCGAGCGGCCGGGGCTCCTTCAGGACGCGCGCCACCGTCACGGTGGAGCAGCTCTCGGCCCGCCGGACCGGCCTCGTGGTCACGGAGCTGCCCTACACGGTGGGCCCCGAGAAGGTCATGGAGCGGATCAAGGACGCCGTCACGGCCAAGAAGCTGCAGGGCATCTCCGACATCGTGGACCTCACCGACCGCGTGAAGGGGCTGCGGCTCGTGATCGAGCTGAAGAACGGGTTCAACCCGGACGCCGTGCTCTCCCAGCTCTACCGCCACACCCCGATGGAGGACTCCTTCGGGATCAACAACGTGGCCCTCGTGGACGGGCAGCCGCGCACCCTCGGTCTGCTGGAGCTGCTCCGGGTGTACATCGACCACCGCGTCCTGGTGGTCCGGCGCCGCACCTCCTACCGCCTGGCGCGCAAGCGCGACCGCCTGCACCTGGTGGAGGGCCTGCTGGTGGCGATCGTGGACATCGACGAGGTGATCCGGATCATCCGGTCCTCCGACGAGACCGCCGCCGCCCGGACGCGTCTCATGTCCGTCTACGCCCTCTCGGAGATCCAGGCCAACCACATCCTGGAGCTGCGGCTGCGCCAGCTCACCCGGTACTCGCGGATCGAGCTGGAGAAGGAGCAGGAGCAGCTGCGCCTCGACATCACCGGGCTCGAGGCGATCCTCGGCTCGGACGAGCGGCTCCGCGGCCTCGTCTCCGACGAGCTCGGCGCCCTGTCCGAGCAGTACGCCACACCGCGGCGCACCGTGCTGCTGGAATCGGAGGCGGCCGCGCCCCTGAAGGGCACACCGCCGTCGGGCGCCGCCGGGAGGAACGCCGGGGCGGTCCTGCCGCTGGAGATCGCCGACGACCCTTGCTGGGTGGTGCTCTCCGCCTCGGGCCAGCTCGCCCGGACCTCCGACCGCGAACCGTTCGGTGACGGCCGGCGCGTCAAGCACGACGCCCTGCGCTCGGTCCTGCCGGCCACCGCGCGCGGTGAGGTGGGTGCCGTGACCTCCGCGGGCCGGATGGTCCGCCTGCAGGTGATGGACATGCCCACCCT
>NZ_LGIU01000090.1 GCF_001187915.1 Arthrobacter sp. RIT-PI-e
CGCGGGGACCAGCGGTACGTGGATGTGCCGGATCGCCAGCGCCCGTGCCACCTCCCACACACCGACGGCGGCGAAGAGCGCCACCACGGCCACGAAGGCCACCGGGAAGAACAGCAGGCCCACCAGCACCGGTGCCAGGAGGGCCGCGCCCACGCCGATCGCGGCCGGGAGGTTCCGGCCGGCCCGGGACGGCGCACCGGGTTCCCGGCGGGGGCGGCGGCGCAGGGGCCACCGGCGGGCGGGGGCGGTCGGGGGGGGGAGGGGGGGGGATGCGGGGCGGGGGCCGAGGCGGGACCGGCCGTTCCCGCGGGGACCCGGCCGGCCGTCGGCGCCCCGCCGGGCCGGGCCTGCACCCCCCCGGGGGGGTCGAGATCCGGCATCAGACCTCGAGCAGCTCGGCTTCCTTGCGCTTCAGCAGATCGTCGATCAGCTCGACCCGCGACTTCGTGAGGGCGTCGAGCTCCTTCTCGGCACGCGAACCCTCGTCCTCACCGGAGTCACCGTCCTTGACCGTCCTGTCGATCCCGTCCTTCGCCTTCCGGCGGATGTTGCGGATCGAGATCTTGGCGTCCTCGGCCTTGGTCTTGACGAGCTTCACGTACTCCCGGCGGCGTTCCTGGGTGAGCTCGGGCAGCACCACCCTGATCACGTTGCCGTCGTTCGAGGGATTGGCACCGAGATCCGAGTCGCGGAGCGCCTTCTCGATGTCGTTGAGGGACGCGCGGTCGAACGGGGTGATGAGCAGGGTGCGGGCCTCGGGGTTCTGGAAGGACGCCAGCTGCTGCAGCGGCGTCGGCGCGCCGTAGTACATCACCACGACCTTCGAGAACAGGGAGGCGTTGGCCCGGCCGGTGCGCACCGTGGCGAAATCGTCCTTCGCGACCTCCACGGCCTTGTCCATCTTGTCGGTGGCTTCCAGCAAGGTCTCTTCGATCACAATGTCTCCTTCGCTCCGCTGTCGGCTGCCCGGCAACCGTTCCAGTGTTCAATGTCCCGCGGTCAATCCTAGTTCAACCGCAGGGAGCCGCCCCGCGGTGGGCGGAGGACCGTCCGCCCACCGCGCGGTGCGTGCTATCTGCTGACCACGGTGCCAAGTCTCTCGCCGCGGATGGCCCGGGTCACGTTGCCCTCGCCCTCCATGCCGAACACCACCATGGTGAGATCGTTGTCCTTGCACATGGTCATGGCCGTCTGGTCCATGACCCGGATGTCGCGCCGCAGTGCCTCGTCGTAGGAGAGGGTGTCGAGCTTCTGCGCCGTCGGGTCCTTATGGGGGTCCGCCGTGTACACGCCGTCCACGCCGCTCTTGGCCATCAGCACCTCGTCCGCGTGCACCTCGAGCGCCCGCTGCGCCGCGACGGTGTCGGTGGAGAAGTACGGCAGACCGGCCCCGGCACCGAAGATCACCACGCGGCCCTTCTCCAGGTGCCGGATGGCCCGCCGCGGGATGTACGCCTCGGCAACCTGACCCATGGTGATGGCGCTCTGCACGCGCGTCTCCACCCCGGCCTGCTCCAGGAAGTCCTGGAGGGCGAGGCAGTTCATCACCGTCCCGAGCATGCCCATGTAGTCCGCCCGCGAGCGGTCCATCCCGCTCTGCGACAGCTCGGCGCCGCGGAAGAAGTTGCCACCGCCCACCACCACGGCCACCTCGACGTCCTCCACGGTGGCCGCGATCTGCCGGGCCACGGAGCGCACGGTCTCGGGATCCACACCGAGCTTGCCCCCGCCGAAGACCTCGCCCGAGAGCTTCAGCAGTACGCGGCGTCGGCCGGTGTGGCCCGTCGGAGCAGTGGAAGTGGTGTCCATGAGATGCCTCCCGGGCATAGAGCTGTCGGCCGTCCAGGATGGGCGGCCGGTGGTGCGGGTGTGGGTCGGTGCCGGACCCGAGAGCCAGGATACGGCGCGCCTCCCGGGCGCGGAAAAGGGCGGCCACCTCATCGGCGGCCGCCCTTCACCTTGGTGCTGTGGCCCTGGCGGGAACCTATGCTCCTACGCGGAACCGTGCGAAGGCGGTCGCCGTGGCGCCGGCCTCCTGGAGCACGGCGGCCACGGACTTCTTCGCGTCCTTCGCGAACGCCTGGTCCACCAGGACGCCCTCCTTGAAGAACCCGGTGAGTCGTCCCTCGACGATCTTCGCGAGCGCCTGCTCGGGCTTGCCCTCGGCGCGGGCGGTCTCGTCGGCGATGCGACGCTCCGACTCCACGAGCTCGGCGGGGACGTCCTCGCGGGTCAGGTAGGTGGGCGAGTACGCGGCGATGTGCACGGCGACGTCGTGGGCGGTGGAGCTCACGGCCTCCCCGGAACCCTCGACGGCGAAGAGGACACCCACCTGCGCGGGGAGGTCCTTGGAGGTCTTGTGCAGGTACGCGTCCACCACCGGACCCTCGACGCGGGCGATCCGGCGGACGTCGACCTTCTCGCCGAGCAGGGCACCGGCTTCGATGACGTGCTCGGAGACGGGCTTGCCGTCGAGCTCGAAGGCGAGCAGGGTCTCGACGTCGGCAGCACCGGACTCGATGGCTGCGCCGAGCACCTTGTTGGAGAACTCGATGAAGGGGCCGGCCTTCGCCACGAAGTCGGTCTCGCAGTTGACCTCGACCATGACACCCACGTTGCCCTCGACGCGAGCGGCGACGAGGCCCTCGGCGGTCGAGCGGCCCTCGCGCTTGGTGGCGCCCTTGAGACCCTTGATACGGATCAGTTCCAGGGCCTTGTCGGCATTGCCGTCGGCTTCGTCGAGGGCCTTCTTGACGTCCATCATGCCGGCACCCGTGCGCTCGCGCAGGGCCTTGATGTCAGCGGCAGTGAAATTTGCCATGTGAACTCCTAAGTTGAGGTGGATCTACGAGAGGGGTCGTGGGCCGGGCCCACGACACGGGATCACCCGGTGACCACGTGCAGGAGGAGCGCGGGAACACCCACGCTCCTCCTGTCACGGGTACTACTGGGCGTCGGGCGCGGGAACGTCCTCGGCGGGCACGTCCGCTGCCGCGGGCGTCTCGGCTGCCAGTTCCTCGGCCTCGGCAGGTGCCTGGTCCGCGGCGGGGGACTCCGAGGTGGCGGGTGCGGCCGCCTCGGTGGTGCTGCCCTGGAGCAGTTCGCGCTCCCACTCGGCCATGGGCTCCTCGGCCGCTGCGGCGTCGTTCCCATTGGCGCGGTTGTGGCGCTCCATCAGGCCCTCGGCGACGGCGTCGGCCACCACGCGGGTCAGCAGGTTGACGGCGCGGATGGCGTCGTCGTTGCCCGGGATGGGGAAGTCGACCTCGTCGGGGTCGCAGTTGGTGTCCAGGATGGCGACCACGGGGATGTTGAGCTTCTTCGCCTCGTCGATGGCGAGGTGCTCCTTCTTGGTGTCCACGACCCAGATCGCCGAGGGCGCCTTGGTCAGGTTGCGGATACCACCGAGGTTGCCCTGGAGCTTGGTGAGCTCACGCTTCAGGAGCAGGAGCTCCTTCTTGGTGTGACCGGATCCGGCGACGTCGTCGAAGTCGATCTCCTCGAGCTCCTTCATACGCTGGATGCGCTTGGAGACCGTCTGGAAGTTGGTGAGCATCCCGCCGAGCCAGCGCTGGTTGACGTAGGGCTGGTTCACGCGGTTGGCCTGGTCGGCGATCGCTTCCTGCGCCTGCTTCTTGGTTCCCACGAAGAGCACCGTTCCGCCGTGGGCCACGGTGGCCTTGACGAACTCGTAGGCGCGGTCGATGTAGGACAGCGACTGCTGCAGGTCGATGATGTAGATGCCGTTGCGCTCGGTGAAGATGTAGCGCTTCATCTTCGGGTTCCAGCGGCGGGTCTGGTGGCCGAAGTGGACGCCGCTGTCGAGCAGCTGGCGCATGGTTACGACTGGCATGTTCTGCCTTTCTTCAGCTCCGGTTCCGGCGCAGCGCGCCACCCGGGGCTTGTTGACGGTTGTCTTCGTACCCATCGGGGTGGTGGGTACGTCCTGGCACCTGGTCGTCGCGGTGGACACCCCCTCCCCACCGGATGGGTCCGGACCGCGGGGTGGGTGCTCGGGCGTCCGTGGAGGACGCTCGATCGCAGGCACGCGTAGTCAGCCCACCGGCTCCACGACCCGGCGACGCCGAGAGCGTGCGGAGCGGGAAGCAGCGGACTGCTCGTGCCAGTGTACTACAGCGGTGATGCCTGCTCCTGCGCCTGAGTGGATCACGGGAGTGGATCACGGCGGCGGCCGGGGGTTGTCCACATGGTCCTCCCCCGGAGGTGAACCTGCCCCGCGGCGAGGAAGACTCGGGCCATGGACAGCGACAGCGCACGACCCCGCCGGGACGGGGTCCCGATCCCCTGCTCCCACGCCCACCGTGTCCGGGCGGGCCGACGGGCGGGGGCGCGCCGTCGGGCAGCCGCCGGACGCGGCGGCGCCCGTGCACGGCCGTCACCGATCACGGAGGCTCCGGACCGCGGAGCCGGTCGGCGTGCCGGTCGGCGTGCCGGGCGGCTTCTCCGGTTGCTTGTCGTACTGGCACTCCTCCAGCCGGGAGCCACCGCGCCGTCGGCAGCGGGGCTCCCGGAGGGTGGGGGGCCGTCCACGGGTGGGGAGTACCGGAACGCCGCAGCGGGCACCGGCTTCGTCGCGCCCTGGTCCTGGCCGCTCGAGCCGGTGCCGGAGGTCCTCCGGCCCTTCGACAAACCTGCGCAGGACTGGAGACCGGGGCACCGCGGTGTGGATCTCGCACCGGCCGGGGCGGTTCCCGGGATCGTCTCGAGTCCCGCCGCCGGGGTGGTCTCGTTCGCCGGGACGGTGGTGGACCGGGGCGTGGTCTCGATCGACCACGGCGACGGGCGGATCAGCAGCTTCGAACCCGTGGACCCCTCGGTGACCCGGGGTCAGCGCGTCGAGGAGGGTCAGGCCGTGGCCACGGTGGCGCGCCCTTCCACGGAGGGCACCCGGTCACCCCACTGCACGGCCTGCCTGCACTGGGGCGTCCGGGTGGACGGTGAGTACGTGGACCCGCTGGGATTCGTGACGGATCGCCGGCCCTCGGTGCTGCTGCCGCTGCACGGGTGAGATCCACCCGTACCCGACGGAGAGGTCGGGTACAGGTCAGACGAAGGCGGCGATACCGGTGATCGCCCGGCCGGTCACCAGCGTGTTGATCTCCTGCGTGCCCTCGTAGGAGTAGACGGCCTCGGCGTCGGCGAAGATCTTCGCCATCTCGTAGTCGGCCACGATCCCGTTGCCGCCGAGCACGTTCCGTCCCGCGGCCACGCTCTCGCGCATGCGCGCGGTGGTGAACGCCTTGGCGAGCGCCGAGTGCTCGTCCTTGGCCCGGCCGGCGTCCTCCAGCTGGGAGAGGCGGACCATCATGCCCATCGAGCTCATCGCGTTCCCGAGGATCTGGACGAGCTGCTGCTGGACGAGCTGGAAGCTCGCGATGGGGCGGCCGAACTGCTCGCGTTCCACGGCGTAGCGCCGTGCCACGTCGAAGGCGGCCAGCTGCTGGCCGACGGCCTGCCAGCCGACGGCGAGGCGCGTGACCTTGAGCACCTTGTTGGTGTCACGGAAGCTGTTCGCGCCGGCGAGGTGGTGGTCGTCGGGGACCACGACGTCCTCGAGGACGATGTCCGCGTTCTCCACCGTGCGCAGGGCGATCTTGTTCTCGATCTTGGTGGCGCTGTACCCGGGGGTGGTCGTGTCCACCAGGAACCCCTTGACCTGGTCGTCCGCGAGATCGCGTGCGTAGACGACCACCCAGTCGGAGAAGGTGGCGTTGCCTATCCAGCGCTTGGCGCCGTTGAGCACCCAGCTGTTGCCGTCGCGGCGGGCCGTGGTGCGCGTGCCCCCGGCCACGTCGGAGCCGCCGAGGGGTTCGGTCAGGCCGAAGGCACCGATCTTCCTCATCGCGTAGATGTCGGGCAGCCATTCCTCCTGCTGCTCCTTCGAGGCCAGCGCCTCGATGGAGCCGGTGAACAGTCCGTCGTGCACCCCGAGGAAAGTGGCGATCGAGGTGTCCGCGCGGCTGAACTCGGCGTGCGCCATCCCGGCGAAGAGGTTCGAGTAGCCCTGCCGGCGCACGGGGCTCATGGGATCCAGCTCGGCCACCTTGGGGATCAGCTCCTGGGGGAAGCTGCCCTGGTTCCACCAGGTCACCGCGTGGGGGCGTACCTCACGGGTGAGCCAGGTCCGCATCTCCTCGAGCCTGGAGCGTTCCTTGTCGGAGAGGAGTTCCTCGAAGGCGTAGAAGTCCCCGTCCGGGTACGGGAGGTCGTTGACATCGATCGACGTCCTGCTCATCGGTTCCGCCTCACTCCGGTCATCGGCGACCGGCCATCACTGGATCACATTCTCGAGGAGGGCTGGAGCACCCTCCCCCACTATGTTACCCACCGGTAACTTAGCGCGCCAGAGGCGATCGGCGGAGATGTCCACCTCCGTACCACTCGCACGGGAGGCATCCGGGTCAAGACCACGGAGACGCTCGCGCGGATCGGTGGAGGGTCGAGGCAGGGGTGATCGATCGTCCGGGACGCATCAGGCGCCACCCGCGCTGCGGATGACGCCTGATGCCGGATCGCCACGGACCCCGGGGGTAGGGCTGCTGGGGCTTGAACCCAGGACAAACGGATTATGAGTCCGCTGCTCTAACCGGCTGAGCTACAGCCCCGCAGGGTCACCCCTGGCACACGCTCGCCCTCCTCCCCGGAACCGCTCGGGAGGGCCGTGCGCAGCTCCCAGTGTAGACGGACATCCCCCGCGGGATCACGAGCGCTGCGCGGCCCCCGTATTCCCGGTCGACCCCTGCCGCACCGGACGGGAGCCGTAGTACAGGGCCTCGAAGGTGTCCAGCGTGGTGCGGATGTCGTGGTGGTCCACCAGGGCCCTGCTCGCACGGCCCATCGCCTCCCGGCGCTCCTCGGGCAGTTCGAGGATCTGCGTGATGCGCCGTGCGAGTTCCGCGGCGTCGCCGGGCCGGAACAGGAAGCCGTTCTCCCCCTCCACCACCAGGTGGGGAAGCGCCATGGCATCGGCGAGGAGCACGGGCGTCGAGGCGGACATGGCCTCCAGGGTCACGAGGGACTGCAGTTCGGCGGTCCCGGGCTGGCAGAACACCGAGGCGCGGAGGTAGCTCAGGCGGAGTTCGGTATCGTCGATCAGCCCGCGGAACCTCACGCGGTCCGCGATGCCGAGCCGGGCGGCCTGTGCCTGCAGTGCCGCTTTCACTTCGCCCCCGCCCACGATCTCCAGGTGGACACCCAGGTGCTCCGGTGTGCGTGCCACGGCGTCGATCAGCACATCCACGTGCTTCTCCTCGGCAAGCCGCCCCACGAAGAGCACGGTGGGGTGCTCGGGGTCCTCCAGCACCTCCCCGGGCCGGGGTTCGTAGCCGGCCGAGTCGATCCCGTTGGAGACGGGCAGCACGCCGTCGAGTCTCGCGTGCGTGCGCATCGCTTCGGCGGCGAGCGGCGTCGGGGTGGTCACCGCGGCCGCCCGTCCCATGATCTTGCCCATGTCGCGCCAGGAGTTCCGTGCGATGACGCGCTTGAACCACTCCGGGAAGGGCAGGAAGGGGTTGATGTTCTCGGGCATGAGATGGTTGGTGGCCACCACGCGGATACCCCGCCGCACGGCCTCGTCCAGGGTGTACTGCCCCACCATGTAGTGGCACTGGATGTGCACCACGTCCGGGCGCACCCGGTCGAAGAGCATGCTGATGTCACGCCTGATCTCCCAGGGATAGCACAGGCGCCAGTAGTCGTGGGTGGGGACGCCGTGGGAGCGGAGGCGGTGCACGGTCCACGCGGCGCGGCCCTCCGTGAAGCTCGGGCCGTCGGAGGCGCGGGGGGCCAGCACGTGGACCTCGTGCCCCCGGCCCGTCATGCCGCGCGCCAGCCGGTAGCCGAACTGGGCTGCACCGTTCACGTTGGGCGGGTAGGTGTCCGCGGCGATCAGGATGGTCAGTGGCTCGGTGTCAGCCGGGTAACTCACGCGTTGCTTCCCTACGTCGATGTGCTGGACTCGTGCCGGGTGTCAGCGCGTCCGCCCGGCGATGTCCGGGTGGTGGCGCGAGAGCGCGACGACCCCCACGATAGCAATGAGCGCAGCCCCTCCCATGGTGAGGGCGATCGCGGTGCCGACCGCCGGCTGGAGCTCGTCGAGGATGGTGATTCCCACGGCGATGCCCACGATCGGGTCGATGACCGTGAGGCCGGCGATCACGAGATCGGGGGGACCCGTGGCGTAGGCGCTCTGCACGAACCATGCGCCGAGTGCAGCGGCGGCGGCCAGGGCCAGGAGCGTGGGGACCGGGACGTTGAGGAGGAAGCGACCATTGGGGTCCAGGAGGTGCCCGACCACGATCTTGGTGAGCACGGCGACGAACCCGAAGAGCACCCCGGCGCCCAGGATGTAGGCGAAGGCATTCAATCTGCGCCTGCCGATCAGGGCCAGTGAACCGAACAGGACGACGGCGGCCGTCAGCAGGAGCACCACGGAGAGCTCCTGCCGGGGATCGATGAGATGGTTCTCCCTGGTCACCCGGACGGCGAGCAGGACGAACAGCGCACTGCCGCTGACGCACGCGGTGATCGCCCCGACGGTGAGGCGATTGAGCCGGATGCCCTGGTCGCGGGAGTTCACGACCGTGGTGATCACCAGGGCGATCGCCCCGACGGGCTGGATCACGGTCAGGCTCGCCAGGTTCAGTGCCATGACGTTCAGCACGGTGCCCACACCGAGGAGCGCGAGCCCGACGAGCCAGCGCGCATTGGTGAGTAGCTTCCTGAATCCGGCGGAATCCAGCGACCGGCCGCCGGTGCCTGCACGGACGGCGGTTCCCTGCCGTTGCGCGCCGAACGCCAGGAAGACCGCGCCCAGCAATGCCAGCCCGATCGCTACGAAGGACACGACTGCTGCTCGAGGGGATCTGCGGGGACGGAGGTGAGGGCGGGGACGGAGGCGACGACCGATGTGCGGCGCTCACCGCCGGGCCGTACTGCACCCCTGATCGATCCCATGCTCTCCGCCTCCCCACTCATTATGCAGTACGGCGGCCGCCCTCCCGTGGCACGCACCGGCGAGCGGTGGGGATCACGGGCGGACGGCCGCCGGGAGGTGGTGCTACTTGGTCAGGAGCCTGCGCAGCATCACAATCATCGCCGCGACGGAGGCCACGAGGACGCTGAGCGGCTTCCAGCGATCCACCACGGTGGTGTTCAGCGGGACCTCACGCCGCACCGCGACGGCGGCGACGTCCTGCTGTCCGCGTGCACTCTGCTTCGACGACCCGTGACCGCCGGAACGGTTCCTGGACTTCTCGAGACGGGTCTTGACGTCCACGCGGCCCCCCAGGGAGTCCCTGGCGTCCGCGATGTGGGTGCGGCGCTCGCCCGTGCGTCCGCGCAGCTCCTCGTAGGAAGGCTTCGGCTCCTTGGGCTTGCCGTCCTTGTCCTTGCCGTCCTTGTCCTTGCCGTCCTTGTCCTTGTCCTTCGGCTTCTCGTCGAGGGTGGCCGGGTCGAAGCTGCGACCCTCCTTCAGCACACCGAGGTCGTAGCGGAGTCCGCGGATGGCGTCCTGCGGTACCAGCGGGAGCTGCTTCTTGAGCCGGGAGACCCCGATCAGGGCGAGCACGCCGCCGATCACGAGGAAGAGGACGGCCACCGCCAGTGCCGCCAACCAGCCGGGCATGACCTCCGCGAGGCCCAGGACGGCCGCCACCACGAGGGCGACGGCGAAGAACAGCACCAGGATGAGCGCGACGACGAGGAAGGCCGCGGCGATGCCGGCCTTGATGCCCTTCTGCTTCATCTGGTCCAGGGCGATCGAGAACTCGTCGCTGATCTGACGCGGGGTCAGGCGTGCGAGGAGTTTGATGAGTCCGAGGAGCGAGAGCGAGCCCGTGGACCGCTTACCGCGTGTACTAGCCGAGCTGTTCATAGGCCCTGCCTCCATTCGTGAGTTTCTGCTGTGAAGTCGCTGGATCAAAATTACCATCGGGCGCTGTCCCGGGTTCCGCTTCCCCTCGGGAGCAGAATGGCGTAGCGCGCCGTCGTCGTTCCTGGTGTGTGCGCGGATCAGGACCGGTCGGCGCCGCTCAGCTGTGCATTGTCCTCGAGGTCCCGGCCCGCGAACTCCGGCAGCTTGGTCCGGACGAACACGAAGGACAGCACGGCGAACACGGTGAAGGCCGCGTACATGATCCACAGCCCGAGGTTCTCGCTCACCCAGGGGAAGCTGACGGTGACCACGAAGTTGAAGATCCAGTTGACCATGGTGGCCACGCCGAGGGCGATCGAGCGGATGCGGTTCGGGAACATCTCGCCGAGGGTGACCCACATGACGGGGCCCCAGGTCGCGGCGAAGAAGATCACGAAGAGGTTCGCACCCACGAGGGCGATCGGGCCCCACGCGCCGGGCAGGGCGATGTCCGCACCCGTGCCGTCCGCCTGGGCGAACGCCAGGGTGGCGGCCGCCAATCCGACGGTCATGCCGATCGACCCGGCCAGCAGCAGCTTGCGGCGACCGATGCGGTCCACGAAGAAGATGGCCACGAAGGTCATCACGAGGTTGATGACGGAGGTGATCACGGAGGTGGTGAAGGAATCGCTCTCGCTGAACCCGACCGACTGCCAGAGGGTGGTGGAGTAGTAGAAGATGGCGTTGATGCCCACCAGCTGCTGCAGTGCGGCGATCGCCATCCCCACCCACAGGATGGGCTGCAGCCCGAAGGCCGGGCCGCGCAGGTCACGGTAGCTCGCGCGGTCCTCACGCTCGAAGCTCGCCCGGATCTGGCCGATCTTGGCCGAGGTGTCCCGGACGCCGGAGACCCGCGACAGCACGCCCGCGGCCTCCTCGTCCCGACCGGCCCGGATGAGGAACTGGGGGGACTCGGGGATGATCAGGGCCAGGACGCCGTAGATGACGGCGGGGGCCACGCCGACGAGCAGCATCCAGCGCCAGGCCGTCAGCCCCCACCAGAACTCGTTGCCCGCACCGCCGGCCGCGTCCGCGAAGGAGGCGTCGGAGAGCAGCGCTGCGAAGATCCCCACCGTGATGGCGAGCTGCTGCACGGATGCGAGGGCGCCCCGCCACTTGGAGGGCGCGATCTCCGCGATGTACCCGGGGACGATCACGGAGGCGAGCCCGATGGCGAATCCGCCCACCAGGCGCCAGAGCATGAGGTCCCACTCGGAGAAGGCGTAGCCGGAGCCCACGGAGTTGACGGCGAAGAGGATCGCCGCCAGGACCATCACCTTCTTGCGTCCCCACCGGTCGGCCAGGCCCCCGGCGAACCAGGCACCCGCGGCACACCCGAGCAGGGTGATGGCCACCGTGAACCCGAGCACGCCGGCACTGAGCCCGAAGTCGGCCTGGATGGAGTCCACCGCACCGTTGATCACCGCCGTGTCGAACCCGAAGAGCAGACCACCCACGGCCGCCGCGATGGTGATGCCGATCACCTTCGCGAGGTGACGGGGCGGTCGGGTCCCTCCCGGGACGGCGTCGGTTCCACTCATGGTTCTCTCCCTGCTCCAGTACGACTTCGATCACCCTACGTCCATCGGAAGCATGCTGAGCAACGGGATCCCCCACCACCTCCCCGGTCCCGGGGTTGACGCCGCCCGTAGGATGGGATCGGCTTTGATTCACTCCAGCAACCATCTGCTCACGCACCTGCATGCGGGCGGCGCTGCTGACGTCCCGCCGCCGTCGCCGGGACCACCCGGAGCACCGCCCCTGCGGCCTCCGGACGACGATTACCACCACCCCACGTCCCGTTAGGCAGCACCGTGAGCACCAGCACCCACCCCGGCGACGCCCTGTCCCGCCGGGAGAAGATCGTCTACGTCGTCGTCCTCGGCGCACTGACCGCGCTCGCGCCGTTCACCATCGACCTGTACCTCCCGGCGTTCCCCGCCCTGCAGGAGGACTTCGGGGTGGCCGAGGCCGCCGTGCAGCTGACCCTCACGGGAACCATCATCGGCTTCGCGAGCGGTCAGCTCCTGGTGGGTCCGCTCAGCGACAAGATCGGCCGGAGGTTGCCCCTGATCCTCGCCACCGTGCTCCACGTGGCGGCCTCGATCGGCGCGGCGTACTCCGCGGACGTCAACATGCTCATGCTCTTCCGCGTGCTGCAGGGTGTGGGGGCGGCCGGTAGCGGGGTGGTGGCCATGGCCATGGTGCGGGACCTGTTCGGCGGGTACACGCTCGTCCGGATGCTCTCCCACATGGCGCTGGTCAACGGGATGGCCCCGATCTTCGCGCCGGTCATCGGCTCCCAGCTGCTCCGGATCTTCCCCTGGCCCGGGATCTTCTGGTTCCTCGCCTGCTACGGCGTCCTGGTGATCGTCGCGGTCTCCCTGTTCATCATCGAGACCCTGCCGAGGGAGAACCGTCGGCGCTCCGGGCTCACCGCGCTGCAGCGGTACCGGACCGTGCTCGGCGACCGGATCTTCGTGGGGGTCCTCCTGGTGGGCGGCATGAACTTCTCGGGGCTCTTCTCCTACCTCTCCGCCTCGCCGTTCCTCTTCCAGGGCCCCTACGGGCTCGACGAGCAGCAGTACGGGTGGCTGTTCGCGATCAACTCCCTCGGGATCGTGGCCGGGGTGCAGATCAGCGCCCGCCTGCTGCAGCGCGTGGGCCCGCAGTGGGTCATCGCGGGCGCCACGATCGTGCAGCTCGTCATGGCGCTGCTGATCGTCGCCTTCGACCAGCTGGGCCTCGGCCTCCTGGGCACGGTGGTACCGCTGTGGTTCTACATCATGGGCACCGGGTTCATCTTCCCCTGCGTGCAGGTTCTCGCGCTGATCAACAACGGCGCCCAGGCCGGTACCGCGGCATCGCTCCTCGGGGCGGTGACGTTCGGGACCGCGGGGCTGATCTCGCCGCTCGTGGGTCTGCTCGGTGACGGGATCGACTCGGCGACGCCGATGGCCCTGGTGATGGCCTCCTGCATCTTCCTCGCCGTGGTGTTCCTGTGGGTGGTGGTGCGGCCACGCCGCGTCCCCGCCCTGCAGTAGCTCCGGTGTTCGCCTGCGCTCAGGCCGCGGGGGCCCCGACGGCGTCGGCACGGGCCTCGGCGGTCCTCGCGATGTTCCGGGCCATGGCGGCGAAGATGAACCCGTGGAACGGCAGCACCGCGAACCAGTAGAGCCGCCCGGACAGACCGTGGGGGAAGAAGACCGCGCGCTGGTAGTAGGAGCTGCCGGACCCCTCCGGTTCCACGCGCATCTCCAGCCAGGCCCTGCCGGGGACCTTCATCTCGGCGCGCAACCGCAGCCGCTCACCCCGCACCAGTTCCTCCACGCGCCAGAAGTCGAGCGCCTCACCCGTCAGGAGCCGGTCGGGATCGCGCCGACCGCGCCGTAGCCCCACACCGCCGGCGATCTTGTCCATCCACCCCCGGGCGGCCCAGCCCACCGGCCAGGAGTACCACCCGTTCTCCCCGCCGATCCCCTCGACGACGTTCCACAGGTTCGCCGGCGACGCCGTGGAACTGTACGTCTGGACGTCGGTGAAAACGGTGTGCCCGGCCCACTGGGGATCCGACGGCAGCGGATCGGCCTCCGTGTCCACTACCGAGGCACCGGCCCAGCTGGTCTCCACCTCTCCCCCGCGCATCTTGCCGAGGGCCAGGTCCACCGCCCGGCGGTACCCGGTGAGTCCGCCCTCGGGCAGGGGCACGTACCGGTCGATGTCGTGCTCCGAGGTCACGGCGTCGTGCTGGAGCGACTCGATCAGCGGCATGGCCATAGCGCGCGGGATGGGGGTCACGAGGTTCACCCAGTGTCCGGCCAGGCGCGGGGTGAGCACGGGAAGTGCCAGGATCTTCCGGTGCGGGAGCCCCGCCGCCGCGGCGTACTCGTTCATCATGTCGGCGTAGGTGAGCACCTCCCGCGACCCGATGTCGAAGGTGCGGTTGAGGTCCTCCGGGAGGTCGAGGGCGCCCACGAGGTAGTGGATCACGTCCCGGACGGCGATCGGCTCGATGGTGTTGAGCACCCAGCGCGGCGCGGGCATGACCGGCAGGACGTCGGAGAGGTGGCGGATCATCTCGAAGGACGCGGAGCCGGAGCCGATCACCACGCCGGCCTGGTACGCGATGGTGGGCGTCCCGGACTCCAGGAGCACCCGGCCCACCTCGGTGCGCGAGCGCATGTGGGTGGAGAGCTCCACACCCTCCGGGTGCAGTCCGCCGAGGTAGACGATGCGGCGGATCCCCGCCCCGGTGGCGGCCTCGGCGACGGTCCGGGCGATCTCCGCCTCACGCTGGTCGAAGTCCTTGCCGGAGCCCATGGAGTGCACCAGGTAGTAGAGCGTGTCCACGTCCCGGCTGACCTCGCGCATGGTGTCCGCGTGCTGGAGATCGCCCTGGACGATCTCGACGTCCGAGGCCCAGGGGACGTCCTTCAGCTTCTGGGGAGACCGGACCACGACGCGCACGGTGTGCCCGTCCGCCACCAGTTTGGTGACCAGCCGTCCGCCGATGTATCCCGTGGCTCCGGTGACCAGAATGCGCTTGCCGTCAGTGTCCATGGGGTCAGCGTACGCCGGGGCCCTGACACCGCGGTCCAGGATGCCGCCGCCGGTGTCCGGGCCGCATCTGACGTCCACGGGAACAGCACCCGGCTCCCGTCCACGATGCCTGTTCCGGGTAAAGGAAAGGGCCCTTCCACCTGCGTCGCCGCGGGTGGAAGGGCCCTCGTTGCTCCTCCGACTGGACTTGAACCAGTAACCCTTCGATTAACAGTCGAATGCTCTGCCAATTGAGCTACGGAGGAAAGCGCAGGACTTACTCTACAGACGATGCGGGGGTAAGTGAAATCGGCCCCGGGTCACTCCGAGCGGAGCTCGCGCCGCTGCATCTCGAGCCCCATCGGGTCCCGCTGCAGCGCCGTGTAGAGCTCGGGATCGGACGCCGGGTCCATGCGCTGGAGCTGCCCGAGCTTCTCGGCCTTCTGCTGGGTGATCCGCAGTTCGGTCAGCCGGTTCAGGATGTCGCGGCAGTAACTCACCATGGCGTCGGCGTCCTTGGCGGGCAGCGGCCGGACCGCGAGTTCGCTCACCAGGGGGCGCAGGACGTCCGGCACCCCCTCGCGCACGGACTCCACCCAGCGCGACAGCTCGGCACCCGCTGCACCGGCGGCCAGCACCGCGGTGTGCAGCGCCTCGTAGACGGGCGTGGAGAAGCGGGAGGTCGAGAAGCTCTCCCACTGCGGGCGGGTGAGCATGGTGGGCTGCTGGAGCACCACCTCGAGGGCCTCGCGCTCCATCCTGGCGATCGGGTCCCGCGGGTCCGGGCGCTCGTAGTACGGCTCGCCGGCGTCCGCGGCCTGCCCGTCCACAGCACCGTCCTGCTGGTGCTGCACTGCCTGCTGGTGCTGCTGCCGCCCGCCGGCAGCCTTCGCGGACCCGCCCTCGCGCCGCGCCGCCGCGGCCACGGCCCGGGCCACCTGGTCCTCCCCCACGTACTGCATGCCGAGCCAGCGGGAGAGCTCCCGCGTGTAGGTGGAGCGCAGGGAGACGTCCCGGATCTGGGCCACGATCGGGGCGGCGTGCCGCAGCGCCTTGACCTGCCCCTCCCCCGAGGAGAGGTCGAAGTTCTCGAAGGACGCCTTGATGGCGAACTCGAACAGCGGGCGGCGCTCGGCGATCAGCGCGCGGACGGCGTCGTCGCCCCCGCTCTGGCGCAGATCGCACGGATCCGCGCCCGAGGGATCCACCGCCACGTAGGTCTGCGAGGTGAAGCGCTGGTCCTCCTCGAACGCGCGCAGCGCCGCCTTCTGCCCGGCGGCGTCGCCGTCGAAGGTGAACACCACCTCGCCCCCGGTGCCGTCGTCGGAGAGGAGCCGGCGGGCGATCTTGATGTGGTCGGCGCCGAACGCGGTGCCGCAGGTGGCGACGGCGGTGCCCACGCCGGCGAGGTGGCAGGCCATCACGTCCGTGTAGCCCTCGACCACCACGAGCTGGCGGTTCTTGGCGATCTCCCGCTTGGCCAGATCGATCCCGTACAGCACCTGGGACTTCTTGTAGAGGGAGGTCTCGGGGGTGTTGAGGTATTTCGGCCCCTGGTCCTCCTCGTAGAGCTTCCGCGCACCGAAGCCCACGGTCTCGCCGGTGATCCCGCGGATGGGCCAGATCAGGCGGCCGCGGAAGCGGTCGTAGAAGCGATTGGCGTTGCCGGAGGAGGCACTGAACATGCCGGTCAGCTTCAGCTCGTCGAGGGTGAAGCCCCGTCCGGTCAGGTGGTTCAGGAGCGTGTCCCACCCCTGCGGGGCGTAGCCCACACCGAAGTGCTCGGCGGCCGCGCGGTCGAAGCCGCGCCCCTGCAGGAACTGCCGTGCGGGGCCGGCACCGGAGGTGAGGAGCTGGTCGCGGAAGAACTCCGCGGCGATCTTGTGGGCATCCAGCAGGCGCTGGCGCTTGCCGACGTCCTCGCGGCGCGGCCCGGTGCCGCCGTCCTCGTAGTGCAGTTCCATGCCGATCCGGGCGGCGAGCTTCTCGACGGTCTCGGAGAACGTGGTGTGGTCGAGCTTCTGCACGAAGGAGATCACGTCGCCGCCCTCACCGCACCCGAAGCAGTGGTAGGAACCCATCTGCGGCCGGACGTGGAACGACGGCGAGCGCTCGTCGTGGAAGGGGCACAGGCCCTTCCACGAGCCGATGCCGGCGGACTTCAGGGTGACGTAGGCGTCCACCACCTCCTTGATGTCCGTCCGCTGCCGGACCTCATCGATGTCTTCGCGCTTGATGAGTCCGGCCATGGCTCCCAGTTTAGGCCCGTGCTCCCCCGCCCCCGACCGGCACGGGCCCGATGTGCGCAACGCGCACCGGCGCTCACCAGAGCGAGGGCACGGGTCCCACGATGCGCTCGTGCAGGCCGAGCGCCGAGGCGTCCGTCAGCGAGGCCACCTGGTCGACCACCACGCGGAGCCGGGCGTCGTCGTCGTCCGCCGCGCGCCAGTCGGCGGCGAACATCGGTTCGAGGTAGCGGTCGCCGTCGGCATGGATCTGCGCCACGAGGGACGCGAGGATCTCGCGCTGCCGTTCGTAGAGCGGCTGCCGCTGGTCGGTGGTCATCACGTAGGTGGTGGCCAGGCCCTTCATCACGGCGATCTCCAGGACGGTCTCCTCGGGGACCACCATCTCCGCGTTGTAGCGGGTGAGGGCGTGGGGCCCGTAGATGGAGCGGGTGGCTTCCATGGCGCTCAGGCAGAACCGCCCGATCAGCTGGCTGGTCATGTTCTTCAGTGCCGCCATGGACGCGCGCGTCCCGTCCGCGTACCGCACCCACACGACGGTGTCCTCCAGGCGGGACAGGGCGGCGTCGACGGCGGCGGGGGCGCTGCCGGGCAGGGACCACTGCTGCGTGTAGCCCACCACGCGGGCACGGGCATCGGGACTGTCCATCCAGCGCAGCTGCAGGTGACCGGCCACGATCGCGTCCTCGACGTCGTGCACGGAGTAGGAGATGTCGTCCGCCAGATCCATCACCTGCGCCTCGAGGCAGGAGCGGCCCTCGGGCGCCCCGTCGCGGAGCCAGTCGAACACGGGCGCGTCGTCCTCGTAGGCACCGAACTTGGTGGTGCGGTGCCCGGCGATCACCGGTGCTGCGGCGGCCGTCCACGGGTACTTGCAGGCGGCGTCGAGGCTGGCCCGGGTCAGGTTCAGCCCCGCGGGGCCGCCGTCGGCGCGCAGCACCTTGGGTTCCAGGCGGGTGAGCAGACGCAGCGTCTGGGCGTTGCCCTCGAATCCCCCGATCGCGTGCGCGATGTCGTTGAGCGCCGTCTCCCCGTTGTGCCCGAAGGGCGGGTGCCCGAGGTCGTGGGCCAGGCACGCGGTGTCCACGATGTCGGGGTCGCAGCCCAGGGTGCGCCCGAGCTCCCGCCCGATCTGCGCCACCTCCAGCGAGTGGGTGAGCCGGGTGCGCACGAAGTCGTCGGTGTCCGGGGCCACCACCTGCGTCTTGGCGCCCAGCCGGCGCAGTGCCGAGGAGTGCAGCACCCGGGCGCGGTCGCGTTCGAAGTCGGTGCGGTGCGAGTTCTTGGGCGGCTCCTCCACCCAGCGCTCGGTGTCCGCGGGGCTGTACCCGGGGGTGGCGGACAGTTCGGTCGGGCTCATGGTGCCTTTCTGGCGCGGGGGACGGCGGTGCCGGCGCGAGCACGGGGACATGCCGGTCGGCGGGACGGGGACGGCGGGCGCCCCCGGGAGGTCTCAGCCCCCGGAGACGTCCACCTCCGCGGCGGCGATGTCCGCCTGCTGCGCCTCGTTGAGCACGCGCCCCTCGAGCCAGTGCTCGGGCAGGGCGGTGCGCTTGGGCGACCCGGCACGGCCGCGCGGGCCCTCGGCGTCGGAGCCCGGGTACGGGGAGTCGGCGTCCAGTTCGGCGAGCAGACCGCGGAGCACCTCGAGGGTGGGCACGGTGGCCAGCTTGGCGCGCAGCTCCCCGCCCACCACGTAGCCCTTGAAGTACCAGGCCATGTGCTTGCGGATGTCGCGCAGGCCCATCATCTCGCTGCCGAAGGTCTCCACGAGCAGTTCCGCGTGCCGGTACACGGTCGCCGCCACCTGCCCGAGACCGGGGCGGTGGCGCGTGGCGCTGCCCTCGAACGCGTTCATCAGGTCCCCGAAGAGCCAGGGCCGTCCCTGGCAGCCACGGCCGATGACCACGCCGTCCACACCGGTCTGGCGCACCATGCGCACGGCGTCCTCGGCGCTCCAGATGTCCCCGTTGCCCAGCACGGGGACATCCGGCAGCGCCTCGCGCAGTTCGGCGATCGCGTTCCAGTCGGCCTGCCCGGAGTAGAACTGGGAGGCGGTGCGGCCGTGGAGGGCGACGGCGGCCACGCCGCTGTCGCGGGCGATCTTCCCGGCCTCGCGGAACGTGAGGTGGTCCTCGTCGATGCCCTTGCGCATCTTGATGGTCAGCGGGACGTCCCCCTTGGAGGCCTCGCGGACGGCGGTCTGTACGATCCCGGTGAACAGGTCCAGCTTCCACGGCAGTGCGGCCCCACCGCCCTTCCGGGTGACCTTGGGCACGGGGCAGCCGAAGTTGAGGTCGATGTGGTCCGCGCGGTCCTCCTCGACCAGCAGCCGGACGGCGGCGCCCACGGTCTTCGGGTCTACCCCGTACAGCTGCACGGAGCGGACCGCCTCGTCGTCGTCGTGCGGGATGATGCGCATGGACTCGGGGCTGCGCTCCACGAGTGCGCGGGAGGTCCCCATCTCGGAGACGTGGAGGCCGCCGCCGTACTCGCGGCAGAGCCGGCGGAACGCCTTGTTGGTGATGCCCGCCATGGGTGCGAGGATCACCGGGGTGTCCACGGTGATGTTCCCGAGCGTGAGCGGCGGGGGGTCGAGCTTCAGGGCGTCGGTCGAGTGGGTGCGCGGGTCCGTGCACGGGTCCACGGACGGGTCGGCGGGCGCGTCGACGACGGCGGGGGCGGGGTATGCGGGAGCTGCGGTCACACCCCCATTGTCGCAAGGACCGGCAAATCGGGTGCCGGTGTTCGCTGTGCGCCTGCGCTCCTTGGCTGCTTTCCGCCAGGCGTTCGTCATCGCTCCCACTTCCCGTCGGTCGTCCCGGACACCGGGTCCGGGAGAGCACGTTCTGGATTGTACGCACCAGGAGCGTGCCGGCGGCATCGGGGGCATCGGGATCCAGGACCGGCGACGGACGCCGCGCGGGGCAGGATGATGGGGTGCACCCGTGCACGGAGAGGACCACCATGACACGCAGAGCCGCCGTCCCGGCGTCGGACCGGGACCCCACCGTCACCGTGAGCGGCGCCGTCCGCGACGTCCGCGGCGTGGCACTGGTGCTGCACGGCGGGAGCGTGCCGGGGATGACCCGCGCCCGCCCGTACCAGCCCGGACCCCTGCGGATGCGGCCGTTCACCACGCGGCTGTCGCACGAGGGCGGCCCCCACGGACTGTCCGTCTGGACCCTGCTGAACCGGGTGCGCGGCTGGAACGGGGAGCAGCGCTCCGCCCTGCAGGACGCCCGGTGGGCCCTGGAGCGCATCGGTGAGCAGTTTCCCGGGGTGCCGGTCTACCTCCTGGGGCACTCGATGGGCGGCAGGACGGCGCTCGCGGCCGCCGACCACCCGCAGGTGCGCGCCGTCGCCGCCCTGGCACCGTGGCTCGGTGCGGCGAGCGCCGTGGAACCCGTCCGGGGCAGGGGTGTACTGATCCAGCACGGCGACGCCGATCGCACCACCAGCCCGACGGCGTCGCTGGCGTTCGCCCGGCGGGCGCGGGGCGTCGCCGAGGACGTCCGCTACGTCCGCATACTCGGGGCCGGGCACTTCATGGTCCGCAGCATCGCCGACTGGCACGGCCTGAGCACGGCGTACCTGCTGCGTCGCTTCGCCGAGGACACCGGGGCCGCGGTGGACGCCGCGGTCACGGCGCGCGCCGACGTCCTCCGGGCAGCGGAGGATCCGCTCGGGATCACCCGCTGACCGATGCCCGGCGGCCTCCGGCCGGGTGGCCGCGTGGCGGGAACGGTGCGTGTGCGGGGCGTCACCGTGCCCGTCACCATGCCCGACTTCATGACGTGGTGCACCCCGACGAGCACGGACGGCGCGCTTTCGGGGTAGAAAGGTACACGAGCGGGGACGGCGCGGACCGTACCCACCGCAGGGTCGAGGAGGAACCGGGTATGGGCTGGAAGCCGCGGCAGAGCGATCGCATGTACCGGTTCGTGGTGCACACGGGCAAGACGGCCATCGCCGCCCTGCGCCTGCCCGTCACCGTCTCGGGCACCGAGAACCTCCCGAGCCCAGATCCGCTGAACGGGCGCTCCCGCCGGGCGGTACCGGGCCGCGGTGCCGTCGTGGCCGTCACCCACTTCGGGTACCTCGACTTCGCCTTCGCCGAACTGGTGCTCTGGGACTACGCGCGCATCCAGGCGCGCTACCTGATCTCCAAGCGGGCCACGGACCACTGGTTCGTGAGCCCCTTCGTCCACTGGCTCGGGCATGTGGTCACCGACCGCAGCGCGGGCGCCGAGGCGTACCAGGACGCGCTCGCGCGGCTGCGGGAGGGCGAGTACGTGGCGATCCTGCCCGAGGCCGGGGTGTCCCGCAGCTACAACGTGCGTGCGCTCAAGACCGGCGCGGTCCGGCTGGCTGCGGAGGGCGGGGTGCCCGTGATCCCGATCTCCGTATGGGGTGCGCACCGCCTCCTCACCCGCGGCCACGGTTTCCCGCCGAAACGCGCGTGGCGCGCACCCGGGCGCGTCCACACCGGGCGGCCCCCCCGCCACTCCCCCGACGACGACGTCGCGGAGGGCACCGAGGAGCTGCGCCGTGCACTGCAGGCCGGCATCGACACCTGCATCGCCGATTTCCCGCTCACCCCCGCACCCGGGGCGTGGTGGATGCCGGAGCGGCTCGGCGGCGGGGCCCTCCCGGACGCCGCGGGCGCCGCCGCGGCCCCCGCGGACAAGGGGGCCGGCCGGCGCGACCGCGGCTGATCGTCCCCCGGTACGGGGAACGACGCAGGGCCGCTCCCCCCGGGGAGCGGCCCTGCGTCATGCCGGCCCGGGGCGGGCGGCGCTCACCTCGTCGCGACCACCAGGGTCTCCGGCGCGGCGAGCAGCGCCGCTCCCGTGGCGAGCAGCGGGTCGACGACGGCGGCGAGCGCCTCCATGGAATCGTCCACCTCCAGCTGGATCGGGTACTGGTGCACCAGCATCGCGATCATCGTGGCCACCGCCGCCTGCTGCTCCTGCGCAGGGAGCGTGGTGTCGTAGCCCAGCAGCACGTCCGCGGGGTCGTCCGTGCGGGCCGAGGTGTAGCTGACGGCGAAGGCCGCGATCGTCCCGCCGTCGGCCTTCGGGCGGTCCCGCAGCACGATCGCCCCTCCGGCGCCGCTGGCGTCCCCGAGGAACAACTGCTGCGCGCGCCCCACGCCGAGGTCCGCCCGGTCCCAGCCGTGGACTGACTCGTAGAAGGACGCCAGGGCCCGGGTGAGCTCCACCGACCCGGTGGCGGCCTCCTCGAGCTGCGGGCCGGAGGCGTCCTCGAACCCCGGGGCGGCGAGCGCACCCGGCGCCACGGTCACGAGCCGTGAGCGCTGCAGCGTGCCGAAGCCCGTGGCCCCGGCGAAGGCGGCGCCGGTGGTCCCGGGGGTCACCTTCGAGCGCAGCGCCGTGACACCGTCCGGTGACGCGGCGGCCTCGTGCTGGAGCATGGTCAGCAGCGTGGACCCGATCCCGGAACGCCGGTGGTCCTCGGCGACCTCGATGTAGCACCAGAGCCGGTCCGGGTGCAGTGCCGCACCGTAGACGCACCCGGCCGCCACGGGCACACCCTGGTCCACCACGGTGATGCAGCGGTTCCAGGGACTCTCCGACGCCGTGCGGAAGGAACCGCGGAACTGCTCGGCCACCGCGGATTCCGGGCCGCCCCAGAGCTGGAGCAGCTCGAGGTCGTCACCCTCCTGCCAGGCGCGGTACTCGAGGGCCATCAGGCCCCGACCAGGCGCGCGGCGAGGTATCCCTGCACCTGGTCCAGGGCCACCCGTTCCTGCGCCATGGTGTCGCGCTCGCGGATCGTGACGGCCTGGTCCTCGAGGGTGTCGAAGTCCACGGTGATGCAGAACGGCGTACCGATCTCGTCCTGGCGGCGGTAGCGGCGGCCGATGGCCCCGGCGTCGTCGAAGTCGATGTTCCAGCCCCTGCGCAGCTGGGCGGCGAGGTCCTTGGCCTTCGGGGAGAGGTCCTCGTTGCGGCTGAGCGGCAGCACGGCGGCCTTCACCGGGGCGAGCCGTGGGTCGAGCTTCAGCACGGTGCGCTTGTCCACGCCGCCCTTGGCGTTCGGGGCCTCGTCCTCGGTGTAGGAGTCCACGAGGAACGCCATGAAGGAGCGCGTCAGCCCGGCGGCGGGCTCGATCACGTACGGGGTGTAGCGCTCGTTGGTGGCCTGGTTGAAGTACCCGAGATCGGTGCCGGAGTGCTTCGAGTGCGTGGAGAGGTCGAAGTCCGTGCGGTTGGCGATGCCCTCGAGCTCGCCCCACTCGGAGCCGGAGAAGCCGAAGCGGTACTCGATGTCCGTGGTGCCCTTGGAGTAGTGGCTGAGCTTCTCCAGTGGGTGCTCGAAGAGGCGCAGGTTCTCGGCGGCGATCCCGAGGCCCGTGTACCAGGAGAAGCGCTCGTCGATCCAGTACCGGTGCCACTCCTCGTCGGTGCCCGGCTCCACGAAGAACTCCATCTCCATCTGCTCGAACTCACGCGTGCGGAAGATGAAGTTGCCGGGCGTGATCTCGTTGCGGAAGCTCTTGCCGATCTGGCCGATGCCGAACGGCGGCTTCTTCCGCGCGGTGGTGAGCACGTTGTTGAAGTTCACGAAGATGCCCTGCGCGGTCTCGGGGCGCAGGTAGTGCATGCCCTCCTCCGACGCCACGGGGCCGAGGAAGGTCTTCAGGAGCCCGGAGAACTCCTGGGGTTCGGTCCACTGGCCCCTGGTGCCGCAGTTGGCGCAGGTGATGTCCGCGAGCCCGTTCTCCGGGGCGCGGCCCTTCTTCTCCTCGAACTCCTCCTCCAGGTGGTCCGCGCGGTAGCGCTTGTGGCAGGAGAGGCACTCCACCAGGGGGTCGCTGAACACGTCCACGTGCCCGGAGGCCTCCCACACCTGGCGGGGCAGGATCACGGCGGAGTCGAGCCCCACGACGTCCTCGCGCCCGCGCACCATGGTCTGCCACCACTGGCGCTTGATGTTCTCCTTCAGCTCCGCCCCGAGGGGCCCGTAGTCCCAGGCGGAGCGGGATCCGCCGTAGATCTCCCCCGACTGGAACACGAAGCCGCGCCGCTTGGCGAGGGAGATGATGGGATCGAGTGCTGACTTGGCTGCTGCCATGGGGTTCTTCTCCAGTTCTGTGCTGGCCGCTGGGTGCGGTCCGCAGATGGGCGCGCGGTCCACCACGGGTGCGCGGGTACGGGTGGGATGCGGCCGCGGTGCGGGGCGGATCCACCGTGCAAGCCTAGCGCTTCCCGTCGTCGTCCCGCGGGTGGGTGCGGGTGACGACGGCGCCGCCGCGGGCCCGCCCGGACGGCTCCCCCTTCAGCCGTTCGCCCGCCCGTCCACCCGCTCGTCCACAGGATCCCCGGTCCGTGTCCGGCGGGGCCAGGGCAGGGTGGTGAGCACGATCGCGCCCAGGGTGAGCAGCGTCCCGGCGACGGTGGCGAGTACCACGACGGTCCCCGCCGCCGGGAACAGCAGGTCCAGCAGGAGCGAGCCGATGAGCTGCCCGCCGATCATGCACAGCCCGGTGAGCAGCACGCCCAGGCTGCGCACCAGGAGCGCACCGAGGCCGATGAAGACGCAGCCCATGGGTCCACCGAGGTAGTACCACCACTCGGTGGGCAGCGGGTTGCCCGGCCCGGCGACGGCGAGCTTGATCAGCCACGCGACGAGCAGCACCGCGGTGCCGGCGATGAAGTTCATGAGCGTCGCGGCGAGCGGTGTGCCGTAGTGCAGGGCGGCTGTGCCGTTCATGGCCTGCTGGAAGCTCATCAGGACACCCGCCAGCACGGGCAGGAGCACGGGGAGCAGCCACGTGCTCAGCTCCCCCGCGGCGCCGAAGCGCGGTGACACCGCCCACACCACGGACAGCACCGTGAGCACCACGCCGATGATGCGCATGGGCGTCGCAGGCCGCCTGCCCCCCGGGCCGATCCCCGCGCGGTCCACGAGCAGGCCGCTGAGCGTCTGCCCCATGACCGCCGCCACGGTGAACAGGGCCACCCCGAGGAGCCCGATGGTGAGCGACTGCGAGAAGACGAAGAACGCCCCGATGGCACCGGCGGCCACGTAGTAGGGCGGGAAGCGTCGCTCGCGGACCGAGGGCAGGATCTGCCGGGCTCCGGCCCGCGCCCCGGGGAGCACCAGGGTGACGACGATCATCACCACGAGCCCGGTACCGAAACTGATCAGTGCGGCCGCGAGACCGTCGCCGAGCACCACGCCGAGGGCACCGTTGATCCGGCCCTGCACGGGGACGGCGAGTCCTGCGGCGAGGGCCAGTGGGAGTCCGACGACGGCGGGGAGGGCGGGGGTGGTCGACACCCATCCAGCCTAGTGGCCCGGGGCCCGGCCCTCGGCTTCCGGGCACCGTGCGGATCTCGGGCAGAATGGGGGCATGAGCGCCGAACCCTCCATCACAGAGCTCCCCATCCGGGACGAGATGATCCGCCTCGGTCAGCTGTTGAAGCTGGCCTCCCTCGTGGAGGACGGCGTCGAGGCGAAAGCCCTGATCGACAACGGGCTGGTGCAGGTGAACGGCGAGATCGAGGAGCGCCGCGGACGCCAGCTGCACCCGGGCGACACCGTGGGCGTCAACGGGGTCACCCTCCGGATCACCCGGGCGTAGTCCGGGACGCTCAGCGGCGTCCGAGGACCGTCATCTCGAGGAACTGGCGCACGTGCGCCAGTTCCTGCTGGTTGATGCCGTGCAGCATGTTGGAGTACAGGATCTTGGTCAGGGCCGTGTGGGTGGTGAGCCAGGCGTGCGTGAACTCGATCTTGTCGGGGGTGATCACCTGGTCCTCCTGGTCACGGCCCCAGAAGAACGTGACCGGCGTGGCGGCCGCCTCCTCGTCGCGGAAGAAGTCGGAGCCCTCGGCCGGTACGCAGAACCCGGACAGTCCCACCACGCAGGTGAAGTCGGTGGGACGGTGGCGCAGCAGCGAGGTGGCCACCGCCATGCCCTGCGAGAATCCGAGGATGCTCACCCCGGAGTGCCGGTGCCGTACCGAGTCCAGCCACGCCGCGACCGCACCGACGCTCTCCACCACCCGCTCCACCGAGTAGTCGGGGTCGGAGGCCAGCGGGAACCAGGAGTACCCGGGTCCGACGGCGTGCGGCGCCCGGACGGACGCCACCGTGAAGTCGGCGGGCAGGTGGTCCGTGAGGCCCATGAGGTCCGCCTCGTCGGCCAGGTAGCCGTGGAACAGGACCAGCAGGGGGGTTCCGTCCCGTTCCGCCTCCGGCTTCGACCAGAGCACCACGGGGTCCCAAGACGGCGCGGGCGTACCGGGAGCAGATTCAGTCATGGTCCCATCTTGGCACGGACCACGCCCGTGCCCGGGCACGGGACGGCGGCACGGCAGGAACGGCTCCGGCGGGCGGGCGCCTCCTCCCCCGGGGTTGGCGCGGCATGCTCGCCGGGCGGAGAATGACGTGGTGAGTTCCTCCGACACCGCACCCTCCGCTCCCGGCACGGACCCGCAGACCGGAACCGTCCCCCCGGCGGATCCGACGCTGAACCCCGAACCGCACCCCTGGCACCGGTACGTGGCGCTGGGGGACTCCTTCACCGAGGGGATCGGTGACCCGGACCCCGGCAGCACGGGCGGCAACCGCGGATGGGCGGACCGCGTGGCCGAGGAGCTCTCGCGTGGTCAGCACGACTTCGCCTACGCCAATCTCGCCGTCCGTGGCCGGTTGCTGCAGCAGATCGTGGACCAGCAGGTGCAGCCGGCCCTGGAGCTGCACCCCGATCTCGTCAGCATCTCGGCCGGCGGCAACGATCTGCTGCGTCCCGGCGGTGACCCGGATCTGCTCGCCGGGCGCCTCGACTCCGTGGTGGCCACCCTCGCCGCCTCGGGTGCCACCGTGGTGCTGTTCACCGGACCGGACGTGCGGGAGACCGTGCTCGGGAGCATCCGCTCCAAGACGGCCATCTACAACGAGAACCTGAGGACCGTGGCGGCCCGGCACGAGGCCGTGATCGCGGACATGTGGGCGCTCCGTCAGCTCACCGACCCGCAGATGTGGTCCTCGGACCGCCTGCACTTCTCCCCGCTCGGCCACCACACCATCGCGGCGATGGTGCTGGACACCCTCGCGGTACGGCACACGCTCGAACCCCTGCAGCCCAAGGAGCGGACGGTGAGGACCTGGCGGGAGGCGCGCGCGGAGGACCTGGTGTGGGCCCGCGAGTACTTCGTGCCCTGGGTGCTGCGGCGCCTGCGGCACCGGTCCTCGGGTGACGGCGTCCTGGCCAAGCGGCCGGAGCCCGCCCCGATCTTCGGCCCGGGGATGCCCCCGGGCTCCTCGGCCTAGCGGTGGGTACTCGGCTCCTCCGTCTGCACATCGAGGTCTTCCCACCGGGTTCCGCGTCCGGGAGCAGTAGGGACCAGTGCGGCGGCGACGATGTTGCCGCTGCGTGAGGGTGACCTGACGCGGGGCGGACCAGCGTCGGGTGGGTAGCGCGTCGGCGCACTCTCCGCTCCGCCCGTCACCCCGGTGACGGAACCTCACCGAAAGAACAGAAATGACCCGCCAGAATGTCTCTGACGGGTCATTTCTGTCGTTTCGGGTGACACTCAGCTGTCCAGCGAGACCTCGCCGTTCGCGACGGCGTCGGCGCACGCTCCGACGTCGGGCCCCGGCTTGAAGTCCACGAACTGCGGCTTCAGCGTGGAGAACAGGAACTCGTAGATGTCGTCGCGGGACTTGCCGTCCATCGTCTCGGCCGCTTCCCGTACTGCTTCCTGCAGTGCGCGGTCAGCGTCCAGCAGGATCTTGTCGCGGGCTTCCTGGTTCCAGCCAATGGTGCTCAGGTCCATGAACAGCTCCTCTTCAGCTCTCGTCGAATGCTCGATCCGGACCAGGGATCCCGGTCCGGGCCGCCCCGCAGGTGGATACTCAGCAGGCTTAGCTCCTAGCGTAGGGGTACGCCCGGGGAAACCCAACTACGTTCCGCGCGCCCCGTAGAACGCGGTGCGCAGCCGGGCGTCGAGCTGGCGGATCTCGGTGAGGAAGGCGTCGTGGCCCACCGGTGAGGAGATGACGTGCACCGGCACGTGCCCCGGGAGGGCCGCCGCGAGACGCTCGGACTGCTCGGGCAGGTACAGCCGGTCGGTGTCCACGGCCGCCACGAAGAACTCCGACGTCGACCCCGCCAGCGCGGCCCCCAGGCTCCCGCGGTCCCGGGCGGCGTCGTGACCCATGAGCGCCTCGGTGAGGATCACGTAGCTGTTGGCGTCGAAGCGGTCCACGAGCTTCTCGGCCTGGTGGTCGAGGTAGCTCTCCACCTGGTAGCGACCGCGATCGGCGGGGAGCACTGCACCGAAGGGCCGCTCGGTGCCCTGCTCGGCCCGGCCGAACCGCGCTTCGAGTTCATGCTCCGAGCGGTAGGTGATGTGCGCGATGCGACGTGCGAGCCCGAGGCCGGCCACCGGGTGCGCGCCGCCGTAGTAGTCCCCTCCCCGGTACGCGGGGTCGAGGCGGATGGCCTGCAGCTGCGCCTGCCCGAACGCGATCTGCTCGGCGGAGCTGGCCGCGGTGCAGGCGATGACGGCGCAGCGCTCCACCCGGCCCGGGTGGGTCAGCGCCCACTCCAGGGCACGTGCACCCCCCATCGACCCGCCGATCACGGAGTGCCACCGGTGCACGCCGAGCCGGTCCGCCAGCAGCGCCTCCGCCCGCACGGAATCGCGGATGGTCACGAACGGGAACCGGGAGCCCCAGGGGGCGCCGTCGGGGGCGAGGCTGGCCGGCCCCGTGGAGCCGTAACAGCCCCCGAGCATGTTGACGGACACCACGAAGTACTCGTCGGTGTCCACCGTGCGTCCCGGCCCCACGAGGGTGTCCCACCAGCCGTCCTGCCCCGAGTCACCGCGCGCCACGTGGGAGTCACCGGTGAGGGCGTGCAGCACGAGGACGGCGTTGGAGCCCTCCGCGTCGAGCGTGCCCCAGGTCTCGTAGGCGAGCTGCACCTCGGGCAGCTCTCCCCCCGTCTCCAGGGTGAGGGGTCCGAGTGCGGTGATGCGCAGCTGCCCGTCGCCCGAGGGATGCACCGGGGTGCCGGGGTGCAGCGGAGCAGGAGGGGAGGTGATCACGTGAGGTCAGGCTCCTTCGGCGGCGCGGAAGCCCGCCTCGAGGTCAGCGAGGATGTCGGTGATGTTCTCCAGGCCCACGGACAACCGGACGAGACCCGGACGCACCCCTGCGGTGAGCTGCGCCTCGGCCCCGAGCTGACTGTGCGTGGTGGACGCCGGGTGGATGACGAGGGAGCGGACGTCCCCCACGTTCGCCACGTGGGAGTGCAGCTCGAGCCCGTCCACGAAGCGGCGACCGGCCTCGAGACCACCGGCGATGTCGAAGCCGACGATCGCCCCGGTCCCGGCGGGCCCGTACTTCCTGCCGCGCTCGTACCAGGGGCTCGAGGGCAGCCCGGCGTACACGACGCGCTCGACGTCGTCGCGCTCCTGGAGCCACTCGGCGACGGCCAGCGCGTTCTGCACATGGCGTTCCATGCGCAGGCTCAGGGTCTCGAGGCCCTGGGCGATGAGGAACGCGTTGAAGGGGGACACCGCGGCTCCCAGGTCCCGCAGGAGCTGGACGCGGGCCTTGAGGACGTAGGCGAGATTGGCGCCGAGCTCGCTGCCCACCCCGAGGTCGCGTGCGTAGACCAGGCCCTGGTAGCTCTCGTCCGGGGTGTTGAACCCCGGGAACCGGTCCGGGTACTGCGCGAAGTCGAAGTTCCCCGAGTCCACGATCACTCCCGCGATGGCGTTGCCGTGCCCGCCGAGGTACTTCGTGGCGGACTGCACGACGACGTCCGCCCCCCATTCGATGGGCCGGATCAGGTACGGCGTGGACAGCGTGTTGTCCACGATCAGGGGTACACCGTACTCGTGGGCCACGGCGCTGATGCCCTCGAGATCCAGGACGTCCTGCCGCGGGTTGGAGACCACCTCGCCGAAGAACAGCTTGGTGTTGGGCCGGATGGCCGCCCGCCACTGGTCGAGATCGTCCGGGTCGTCGACGAACGTGGTCTCGACGCCGAACTTCCTCAGGGTGTGCTTGAAGAGGTTGTAGGTGCCGCCGTAGAGGCTGGGGCTCGCCACGATGTGGTCACCGGCCTCCGCGATGTTCAGGACCGCGAAGGTCTCCGCGGCCTGCCCGGAGGCGAGCAGCAGGGCACCGACACCACCCTCCAGACTGGCGATCCTGGTCTCCACCGCCTCCTGGGTGGGATTGCCGATGCGCGTGTAGATGGGGGCGAGCTCCGCCAGGGCGAAGCGGTCGGCGGCGCTCTCGGCGCTCGGGAAGACGAACGAGGAGGTCTGGTAGATGGGGAGCGCACGCGCTCCCGTGGTGGGGTCCGGCACTTGGCCGGCGTGGATCTGTCGGGTCTCGAAGGACCAGCTCTCGGACATGGTGCTCCCTTGTCAGGGGCTCCACGGAGGGGCGGCCTCCCGGTCGGTGGCTGCCACCTGAGGGGACCGGCTCCAGCGGAACCCGCGCTTGACCGGCGTCGTCGCGACACCGGACCTGGTCCTCACCCGGGGCACCCCACCGCGGAAGGAGGGTTGCCGGCCAGCAAGCCGGGGCTCCGTGCTGGCACTCATGACCTTCCTTCATCCAAACCCATGCCCGGTGATCCGGCAACCCCGATGTCGTCCCGTGAACAACCGAAACGGCCTCGCGGAAGGTAAGGCGAGCCTAAGTCGAGAGGCGTTTGACTTAGTGCCAAGATGTCCGCATGCGCCTGGACCACGTTTCATATGCCTGCGAACCAGATGGACTCGCCGCGACGGCCGACCGCATCGCGGCCAAGCTCGGTGTGGAGCCCGTGAAGGGCGGTGTTCACCCCCGCTTCGGTACCCGCAACATGATCTTCCCGCTGGCCAACGGCCGGTACCTCGAGGTGGTGGAGGTGCTGGAGCACCCGGCCTCGGACAAGGCGCCCTTCGGTCAGGCCGTGCGCGCCCGCTCGGAGGCCGGTGGCGGCTGGATGGGCTGGTGCGTGGCGGTGGACGACCTCACCCCGTTCGAGGAACGGCTCGGCCGCAGCGCGGTCCCGGGGAACCGCAAGTTCCCGGACGGCCAGGAGCTCACCTGGCGGCAGATCGGCATCAAGGGTCTGATCGCCGACCCGCAGGTCCCCTACCTCCTCCGGTGGGACGACGGCACCGAGGCCCTGCACCCGTCCCAGGCCCGCCCGGCCTCGGTGGAACTCGCCTGCCTCACCATCGCCGGCTCCTACGAGCGGGTGTCCGAGTGGCTCGGCACCGAGGTGGAGCAGACCCTCGACGGCGTCCAGGTGCAGTGGATCGCCCCCAACGGCACACCGGGTGTGATGTCGGTGAGCTTCACGACGGACAGCGGACGCGTGGAGATCTGATTCTTCTCGGAGGATGACGAAGGTCGCAGGATGCGGGAAGGGCCGGACGAACGTCGTCCGGCCCTTCCTCTTCCCTCCGGGAAGTGCACGGGATACTGCGGCATCGACGCATGGATCCGCTCCCGGAATGCCCCGCGTGGTCTCGTCGACCCCGTACCGGCTCAGGCGTGCGCGTAGGTGAGGCAGTCCGCGGCCTCCGCGCCGGGGCCCACCTTGACGGCGGGAGCGCTGCACAGCAGATCCGTGTTGAACCGGCACTCCGACCGCTGGCAGGCTCCCACGTGCGCGAGCATCTTCGGGAGCCCGCCACTGACCGAGGTGTCGATGAAGGTGGCGCAGGAGGCGTGGTCCGCGGATCCGGAGACCGTGATGGCCACGGCGGTGCAGCCGTCGTGGTTGAACGAGCAGTTGTTCACGCTGCATTCGGAGACACTGGTGACGGTACTCATGATTCCTCCTGGCTGATGCGGTGGCGCCTCCGGCCGGGGGCCGCTCTTCTACCGTGAAGTCACGATAACCCCGCGATCACCGGATAATTTAGTCATGATCCCGGTGCGCAAAGAGCGAAGGGAAGCCTTCCCTCAGCCGCCGATCCCGATCGCCGGCCCGAGCAGCGCGAATCCCACGAAGCCCGCGGTGTCGATCAGGGCGTGCGCGATCACCAGCGGCATGACGCGGCCGGTCCTCGTGTAGAACCAGGCGAACAGCAGCCCCATGAGCACGTTCCCGATGAACGGGCCGAACCCCTGGTACAGGTGGTAGCTGCCCCTGGTCACCGCGCTCACCACGATGATGGCCGGTGCTGACCAGCCGAGTTCCCGGAGCCGGGTGACGAGGTACCCCACCACGATCACCTCCTCGAGGATCCCGTGCCGGATCGCGGAGAGGATCAGCACCGGGACGGTCCACCAGTAGGCGTCGAGGGCTGCGGGGACGATCGCCGTGGTGATTCCCAGCGCCCGTCCGGCCGCGTAGACGCCGAGGGTGCCGACGGCGATCACCGCGGCGAGCCCCATCCCGAACCCGACGGTCCACAGGGGCCTGGTGAAGGTGAACCCGAGGCGCTCGAACGCGGAGACCCCGCGCCCGCCGAGGAGGAACAGCACCAGGGCCACCGGGACCAGCGCGAAGAGGATCCCGAGGAGCTGGTAGGCGAGGTCGAAGTACTCCCGGTTGTTCAGCACCGGGTTCAGCGTGCTGGTCTGCGCGCCCAGCGGTCCCCGCGACAGCTTCTCCGTCAGGTTCAGGATCGCGTACACCCCGGACTGCCCGAGGGAGAGACCGAACACGATCAGCAGCTCCGCCGTGATCCTTCGAGGTGGAGCGGGGTGACCGGTGGCGGGGAGGCTTCCCGGCGGACGCGGGGCGGAGGTGGCCGGCATGAGCACATCCTCCCAGCGGGAGCTGGCGATTCCCAGCAGGGCCGCCCCCGGACACCGTCCGGACCCCGCGAGTGTCCCGGGCATCGGTGGGGATGCGTCAGAGCAGGTCCTCCAGGACGTCGGCGAGCGCCACCGCCCCGGCGTCGGCGTCCTCGCGCTCCACGAACTCCTCCGGGGAGTGGCTGATGCCGGTGGGGTTCCGCACGAAGAGCATGGCGGTGGGTGCGACGGCGGCGAGGATCCCGGCGTCGTGCCCCGCACCGGTGGGCAGGGTGGGGGCGCCGGGGAAGGAACGCGCCAGGGAGTTCCCCAGGGTGCGCCGGAGCGCGCCGTCGAAGTGCACGGTGCCGCTCGTCGACTCCTCCGTGAGGGTGGCACGGCAGCCCTCGAAGGCGCTGATCCGCTGCGCCTGGCCGTGGATCCGCTCGAGCAGCGCGGCCTTCACGGCGTCGTCCTCGTGGCGTACGTCGAGCCAGAGGTCCACGCGGGAGGCGATCACGTTGGTGCCGCCCGGCACCGGGGTGAGGCGTCCCACGGTGGCGCGTGCGCCGTCCTGCTCGGAGGCGAGCTTCCGTACGGCGAGGACCACCTGGGCGGCGGCGATCATCGGGTCGGCGCGATCGGCCATGAGCGTGGTGCCGGCGTGGTTGCCCTGCCCGCTGATGGAGAGCCGCCAGCGGCCGTGGCCCAGCATGGTGGAGCCGACGGCGATCGCGGAGTCGAGGTCGATCAGGCCGCGGCCCTGCTCCACGTGGAGCTCCACGAAGTCGCCGATGCGCCGGACGGCCTCCTCGTCGCGGCCGAGGTGCGCGGGGTCGATCCCGGCGCGTGCGGAGGCCTCGGCGAACGTGGTGCCGTCGTCGTCGGTCAGGGCGCGAACGGCGTCGGGGTCGATCGACCCGGTGAGCAGGCGCGAGCCGAGGCAGGAGACCCCGAAGCGGGAGCCCTCCTCCTCCGGGAACACGGTGACGGCCAGCGAGCGCTGCGGGGTGACGCCCCGCTCCCGCAGCAGGTCGACGGCCGCGAGCGCGGAGGCGACGCCGAGGGGGCCGTCGTACGCCCCGCCGCCGGGCACGGAGTCGAGGTGGCTCCCCGTGACCAGGGCGCCGTCCCGGCTCGCGGTCGCGTCCCACCACGCCCAGAGGATCCCGTTGCGGTCGGTCTCCACCGCGAGTCCACGGGCGTGGGCCTCGGCGGCGAACCACTCGCGCAGGGAGCGTTCGGCGGGCGTGTGGACGCCGCGGGAGTACCCGCCGCGGGCGGTGTCGCGCCCGATGTCGCTGATGGCATCGAGGACTGAGGAGACGGTCTGCACGGGGAGCACCCTCCGGTGGTGGCGGTCGGCTTACCAGGATGGCACGGATCCTCCCCACGCCTGCGGCCGGGACCTGCCGGGGGTGCTGGTTGTTAGGCTGGCCTTACTGTCACCCACGGAAGAAGTAACGCGTCATGACCACCAGCACGCCCGGAACCACCCGCAAACCTCCCCGCCCCCAGGCCGTGCTCACCGTCGAGCAGACGCAGTGGCTGAGCCCGCACCTGGTCCGGGTGATCGCCGGCGGGGAGGGCTTTGTGGATCTGCAGGAGTGCGTGGCCACGGACATGTACGCGAAGCTGCTGTTCGCGCGGCCGGAGCTCGGGCTGCAGCCGCCCTACGATCTCGGGGCGCTCAAGGAGGAGCTGCCCAAGGAGGACCGCCCGGTCAAGCGCACGTACACCATCCGCTGGATCGACCGTGACACCCGGCGCCTCGCGATCGACTTCGTGGTCCACGGGGACACCGGGATCGCCGGGCCCTGGGCCGCCGCGGCCGTGCCGGGCGACCCGCTGGTGCTGATGGGCCCCTCGGGTGCCTGGTCGCCGGACCAGGCCGCCGACTGGCACCTGTTCGCAGGCGACGCCTCCGCCCTCCCCGCGACCGCCGCGGGACTCGAGGCGCTGCACGCCGGCGCCGTGGGGCACGCCTACCTCGAGGTGGACACCGCCGCGGACATCCTCGCCCTCCGGGCCCCGGAGGGCGTGGAGCTGCACTGGCTGCTGCGCGACGGCCGGACCCCGGGCACCACCACCCTGCTGGCCGACGCGGTGGCCGCCGGGCCGTGGCCCGAGGGTCGCGTGGACGCGTTCGTCCACGGCGAGCGCGGCGCCATGAAGGCGCTGCGGGACATCCTGTTCAAGGAGAAGGGGCTGGCCCGCTCCCAGGTGTCCCTGTCCGGGTACTGGGCGTACGGCCGCGAGGAGGACAGGTTCCAGGCGGAGAAGCAGGACCCGATCGGGAGGATCCTCGAGGACTAGACCACGCGTCCCGCCCCCGCCGCGGACCGGCGACCGGCGGCGAGGAGTTCGAGCCGTTCCATGACCGGCTCCGCGAGACGCGCCAGGACGGGCCCGACGACGGCCATCAGCAGCACGTAGGTGGTGGCGAGCGCCGCGAGTTCGTCCGGCACCGCCCCGGAGGCCACGGCCAGGCCGGCGATGACGATGGAGAACTCCCCACGCGCCACGAGCGCGGTCCCCGCCCGGGCCCGTCCCATCCGCCCGATGCCCTGGCGGCGCGCCGCCCACCAGCCGGTGGCGATCTTGGTGCCCGCCGTGACCACGGCGAGGAGCACCGCGAACCCGAGCACCGGCGGGATGGACGAGGGGTCGGTGTTGAGGCCGAACACCACGAAGAAGATCGCCGCGAAGAGGTCCCGCAGGGGCTCGAGGACACGGGTGGCGTTCTCCGCCGTCGCCCCCGAGATCGCGATCCCGAGGAGAAAGGCGCCCACGGCCGCGGAGACCTGCAGCGCCGAGGCCAGACCGGCCACCAGCAGAGCCGCACCGATCAGCGTGAGGAGGAAGACCTCCCGGTCCTTGCTGTCCACCACGGCGGACACCACGGTGCCCCAGCGCAGGGCGATCACCAGGACGAGGGTCACCACGAGCAGGGAGATGCCCACGGTCCCGAGGCCGCCGGCGAAGCTGAGACCGGCCAGCACGGCGGTGAGCACGGGCAGGTAGACGGCCATGGCGAGGTCCTCGAACACCAGGATCGCGAGGATGGTGGGGGTCTCCCTGTTGCCCAGCCGGCCGAGGCCGCCGATCACCTTCGCGGCGATCCCCGAGGAGGAGATGTAGGTGACGCCGCCCATCACCAGGGCGGCCACCGGCCCCCAGCCGAGCAGCAGGGCCACGAGGACGCCCGGCGTGAAGTTGAGGGCGAAGTCCACCCCCCCGGCGAGCCAGGACTGCCGCAGCCCCGTGACCAGCTCCTTCGCCGTGTACTCGAGACCGAGCATCAGCAGGAGCAGCACCACGCCGATCTCGCCGGCCACCTCGCTGAACTCGACGGCCCCGTGGAGCTCCCCCAGCCCGCCCTGCCCGAAGAACAGGCCGCCCACGAGGTAGAGCGGGATCGGGGAGAGGCCGATCCTGCCGGCCAGACGCCCAAGGACGCCGAGGAACAGGAGGATCCCGCCGAGCTCGATCAGGGTCAGGGCGGTGCCGTGCACGGGTGGCTCAGCCGTGGGAGAGGATGTCCGCCGCGGCGTCGAGGCCCTCGGAGGTACCCACCACCACCAGCAGGTCACCGGCAGCGAGCGTGAAGTCCGGAGTGGGCGAGGCCTGCACCTGGCCCGAGCGCAGGACGGCGACGAGCGAGGCCCCGGAGCGAGAGCGCAGGCGGGTGTCCGCGACGCGTCGGCCGTCGAACGGGGACCCGTCCTCGACGAGGATCTGGCGCGTGGACACCCCGGGCAGGTTCCGGTGCTCGTCGGTGAGCTGGGCCACGAGCTGACGCAGCCCGAGCAGCTCCCCGATGGCGGTGGCCTCCTCCGGGGTGAGCGGGATGGACGCCACGCAGGCGTCCGGGTCCCCGGCCCGCGAGATGATGAGGTCGAGGTCTCCGTCGCGCTGCTCCACGATGCCCACGCGCCTGCCCGATCCGGTGACGATCTCGCGCCGTACCCCGATGCCCGGGAGGCGTGTCTCGATGACGTTCATGCGCTCATCGTAGACCCGACGGAGTGCTCCCCCGGCGGCAGTGCACGCGGGTGCCGGTCCCGCTCGCTGACGGCGTCACGCCGCCGGTGAACCCACGCGTCACCCGGGCCGCAGCGCGGTGGCGGCAGCGGCGACCGCTGCGGGATCGGCACCGAGATCCGCGGGGTCGGCACCGGTGAGCAGCACCGCGGCCAGCTCGGCGATGCCCGACGACGTCTGGAAGCCGTACCCGCCCTGCCCGGCCAGCCAGAAGAACCCCGGATGTGCGGGGTCGGGACCGACGACGGGCAGACCGTTCCCGCGCTGGGTCCGCAGCCCGGTCCAGGACCGCAGCACCGAGGTGATGCCGAGCGTGGTGACCGACCCCAGGTGCTTGATCAATCGCTCGACGTGCCCCGGATGCGGCTGGGCGTCCCCGGGCTCGGCCGGTTCGGCCTCGCTGGGCGAGATGAGCACGCCGTCGGGATCGGGACGGTAGTAGAAGGAGTCGTCGGCGGCCGCCACCAGGGGTGTCCCGACCGGTGGTGCGTTCTCCGCCGTGACGATCGCGGCGGTGCGCCGCAGCGGCACGAGCCCCTGCGGTGCCACTGCGCACAGCGTGGCGACGTCGTCGGCCCACGCCCCGGCGGCGTTCACCACCGTCTCCGCACGGATGCTCCGGTACCCGGCGCGGACGCTCCAGTGCGCGCCGTCGTACTCGGCGGCGGTGACGGGCGCACCGGTGAGGATCATGACGCCGTCCTCGCTCGCCCTGCCGCGGTGGTACTCGAGGAGCAGGTCCGTGTCCGTGCCCATGCACCCCGTGTCGATCATCGCGGCCTCGAACGCCTCCGGGCGGAGCTGCGGGCAGAGGTCCAGGGCCTCGGCGTGGGTCAGCTGCCGCATGGTGGCGTTGGCCTTCGCGGCGACGTCGGCCTCCGTGCCGACGAGCAGGAAGGAGCGCGGCACGGTGAGCGGCAGCCCGGTGGAGGACTGGACGCCGTCGAGGAGCTCCAGGGTGCGGCGGGTGAGTTCCAGCACGGGCTGCGGGCCGTAGCCGGGGATGAGCTGCCGGGCCGAGCGCGACGACGTGTGGTACCCGAGCGTGGCCTCCGACTCGACGAGCACCACGCTGGAGAACGGGGCCAGCGCGGACGCCAGCGAGAGACCGGCGATCCCGCCGCCGATGATCAGGACGTCGCACTCGAGGGGGCTCATGCCGTCATCCTAGGGTGGTGCTCCCCGTCCCGGCGCGTCCGGTGCGGCTCCCCCGTCGATCGGGTGGACCCCGGAGCCGGGGAATACCGTCCGGGCGTCGACGGTTCCGGTTGGTCGTGAAAGCAATCGTCTACTCCTCCACCGGTCCCTCCTCCGTTCTCTCCCTCGTCGACCGCGACGTCGCGGCACCCGGTCCGGGCGAGGTACGGGTCCGCATCGTCACCTCCGGCGTGAATCCCACGGACTGGAAGGCCCGCGCCGACGGCGACCTCCCGTTCCCCGAGGTGGTCCCCAACCAGGACGGCGCCGGGATCGTCGACGCGGTGGGCGACGGCGTCACCGAGCCGCAGGCGGGCGACCGCGTGTGGATCTACCTGGCGGCCCACGGCCGCCCGACGGGGACCGCCCAGGAGTTCACCGTGATTCCCGCCGAACGGGCCGTCCGGCTGCCGGACGGCGTCGACCTCGACGTGGCAGCCAGCCTGGGTGTGCCGGCGATGACGGCGCACCGTGCCCTGACCGTCCACGAGTCCGGGCCGTCGCGGCTGGCTCCCGGCGCTCTCGAGGGGCGCACGGTCCTCGTCCAGGGAGGCGCCGGAGCCGTCGGCCACGCGGCGATCCAGCTCGCCACCTGGGCGGGTGCCACCGTCATCGCGACGGTCAGCAGCGACGCGAAGGCCGAGCTCGGCCGCGCCGCGGGGGCCCATCACGTTCTCCGCTACCCCGACGACTCCCTCGCCCGGCGCATCCGCGAGATCGCTCCGGACGGCGTCGACCACGTCGTGGAGGTGGCCCCGGGGCAGAACGCTGCGCTCGACGTCGAGGTGATCGCCAACCATGGCTCCATCGCGTACTACGCGAACAACAACGGGGACGACTTCACCGCCCCCGTCATCGCGAGTTTCGCGAAGAACGTCCGCTGGCAGGGCCTGTTGCTCTACACCGTGGGCCAGGCACCGCTCGCCGCCGCGGCGGAGGACATCACGGCGGCACTGCGCAGCGGGGCGCTGCCCGTCGGGGAGTCCGCCGGACTCCCCCTCTCCTCGTTCCCGCTCGAGGAGACGGGCGCCGCCCACGACGCCGTCGAGAACGGCGCGACCGGCAAGGTCCTCATTCGCGTCTCCGACGAGAACCCCTGAGCGATCGATCGTCCCCGGCCAGGAAGGGAGTCCTGTGACCTACGAGGGCTGCCCCTGCGGGTCCCAGCTGACGTACCAGGAATGCTGTGAGCCGCTCCACCGTGGAGCGGGGGCCCCGACGGCGCTCGCGCTGATGCGCTCACGGTTCTCGGCCTTCGCCCTCGGTCTCGAGGGATACCTGCTCGATTCGTGGGACCCCTCCACACGTCCCGACACCGTCGATCTCGACGGGGACGTCGAATGGCGGCGGCTGCAGATCGTGGACACGGCCCTCGGCGGCGCCTCCGACGACACCGGCGTGGTGGAGTACAGGGCGTCGTTCCGCAGAGCCGGGCGACCAGGGCTCCTGCAGGAGCGCAGCCGATTCGTCCGGGTGCGGGGGCGCTGGAGGTATGTCGACGGGGACGTCCGCCCCTAGGACCTCCAGCACCCCGCGAGGTGGTCCGGGATCACGCTCCGCCCACGTGCCCGCCGGCGTCGGTGGTGCCCATCCCCGCTGCTGCCGCATCACCGGCGTCGAGCTCGGACCGCGCGGCGACGAACGCCTGCACGCACGCCTCGATGTCCTCGTCCGAGTGCGCCGCGGAGAGCTGTACCCGAATCCGGGCAGCCCCCTTCGGCACCACGGGGTAGCTGAAGGCCGTGACGAAGACGCCGTGCGTGAGCATGGCATCGGCCGTCCGGGCGGCCAGCACCGCGTCGCCGAACATCACCGGGATGATGGCGTGCTCGCCGTCGAGGAGGTCGAAGCCCTCCTCGGTCATCCGGCGGCGGAAGAGGGCCGCGTTGCGAGCGAGGGTGGAGCGCAGGTCGGCGCTGTTCTGCACGAGGTCCAGCGCGGTGAGGGTCGCGGCGACGATCGACGGCGCCAGCGAGTTGGAGAACAGGTACGGGCGGGCGCGCTGACGCAGCAGGGCCACGATCTCCGCGCGTGCCGCCACGTACCCGCCGGATGCTCCGCCGAGGGCCTTCCCGAAGGTCCCGGTGAAGATGTCCACGCGCTCCGCCACGCCGGCGTGCTCCGGGGTCCCGGCGCCGGTGGCCCCCATGAAGCCGACGGCGTGCGAATCGTCCACCATCACCATGGCGTCGTACCGTTCGGCGAGATCGCAGATCCCCTCCAGCGGTGCGAGGTAGCCGTCCATGGAGAAGATGCCGTCCGTGACGATCAGCCGACGGCGGGCGCCTGCGGTCTCCTGCAGCTTCGCCTCGAGGTCCGCCAGGTCGCGGTTGGCGTAGCGGTACCGCTGGGCCTTGGAGAGGCGGATGCCGTCGATGATGGAGGCGTGGTTCAGGGCGTCCGAGATCACGGCGTCCTCCGCCCCGAGGAGGGACTCGAACACGCCGCCGTTCGCGTCGAAGCAGGAGGAGAAGAGGATGGTGTCCTCGGTGCCGAGGAACCGCGAGACCCGGTGCTCGAGTTCCAGGTGCAGGTCCTGGGTGCCGCAGATGAACCGGACGGACGCCATGCCGAACCCGCGCTCGTCCAGGGCGGTCTTCGCCGAGGCGATGATCTCCGGGTGGTCGGCGAGGCCCAGGTAGTTGTTGGCGCAGAAGTTGAGCACCTTCGCGCCCTCGGCGTCGAGCGCCCCGGCCGTGATGGCGCTCGATTGCGGGGAGGAGATCCGGCGCTCGTTCTTGAAGAGGCCGGCACTGCGGATGTCGTCGAGTTCACCGGCGAGCTGGTCGCGGACTGCTGAGTACATGATGTTCCTTACGTCTAGAAGGTGGTCCAGTCGAGGACCACTTTGCCGCTTCCGCCGTCGCGCGCCGTCGCGAAACCCTGCTGCCACTCGGCGGCCGGCAGGCAGTCGGTGACCACGGACGCCACGGCTTCCCGCAGCGTCCGGTTGGACTCCAGCATGGCGCTCATGGCGTACCAGGTCTCGAACATCTCGCGTCCGTAGATGCCCTTGAGGGTGAGCATGTGGGTGACCACGCGCCCCCAGTCCACGGCGATGGGGCCGGAGGGCAGACCCAGCATCGCGATCCTCCCGCCGTGGTTCATGTTCTCGATCATCTCAGGCAGGGCCGTGGCGTGGCCGGACATCTCCATGCCGATGTCGAAGCCCTCCTTCATGCCGAGTTCGCGCTGCGCGTCGGCGATCCGGGTGCGGCCGACGTCGATCGCGAGGTCCGCCCCGACACCGCGGGCCAGTGCCAGCCGGGGGGCGGAGACGTCGGTGACGGCGATCTTGCGGGCCCCGGCGTGGCGGGCGGCGGCGGCGGCCATGAGGCCGGTGGGCCCGGCACCGGGGATGAGCACGTCCTCCCCCACGAGCGGGAAGCGGAGCGCGGGGTGCACGGCATTGCCGGAGGGGGCGGACACGGCGCCGAGCTCCGGGGTGATCGTGGAATCGTGCACCCACACGTTGGTCTCGGGCACGACGACGAACTCGGCGAACGCGCCGTCGCGCTGCACGCCCACGCTCGAGGTACGGATGCACATCTGGCGGCGGCCCGCGCGGCAGTTGCGGCAGATCCCGCAGACGATGTGGCCCTCACCGGACACGCGGTCCCCGACGCGGACGTCGCGGATGCCCTCGCCGAGCGCCACCACCTCGCCGTAGAACTCGTGGCCGGGGATCAGCGGCGCGGTGATCATGCCCTGCGCCCACGCGTCCCAGCTCTCGATGTGGAGATCGGTGCCGCAGATACCGGTGGTGATCACGCGGATCTTCACCTCGCCCCACCCTGCCTCGGGTTCGGGGCGGTCCACGAGTTCGAAACCGGGGTGCCCCCCGGCCTTGTACAGCGCCTTCACTGGTCGGTTCCTTCCCTGCCGCACCTGGGCCTGCGGCGGGATGGGCCGGGGGCTGGCTCCTCTTCCCATCTCCCGCGGCCGGCGGCA